>JBQTIQ010000018.1:0-75659 GCA_052387955.1 Acidimicrobiia bacterium
AATGGATCGCCCACTGGAACGAGGACCCTCGCCCCTACGTGTGGGTCAAGACCGCCGACCAGATCCTCGCCTCGATCGCCCGCTACAGCGAGCGCATCTCTGCCATCGTCGCCGCCCAGAAGAACAGCTGAACACTTATGACGCGAACTACCAACTCGGGACACTAGTCGAACTAGGCGACTTCGAGGATGTGCTGTTCGACCGAGTCGAAACCGACACCACGAACGACGAGACCATCGGCATCTCGGTTCGCGGAACGTCCGGGCCGTGGAAGAGATTCGAGGGGACCGCCACCTCTCGCTCGGATTTCGTTCCGCTGACCTTTGGGTGCGATGCCCTCGCCGGAAATCTTCCATGGCATCGGTTGTCCTACATCCGCGCCGATCGACTCGGCCCCACGATCTTCCACTTGAAGTCGCATGCGGCCGTTGTGCAGCAGCGGACCGTAGGCACCCGAGGGCAGTTCGCTGTTCACATCCTGATGGAACACGGTCAGATGGATGTCCGATCACAAATGCGGTTGCCTGACGTGCCCTCGACGTTGGAGCAGCAATGCGGGGCGTGGCTCGACCGGCTGTCCGTGGCGACTCGGATCTATCCCGCCGATCTCGAGGGCACAGGCGCCGCTGTACTCCGCTTCTCCGACGGGCCCGTGACGGGCCTGTCGAGCGGTCGCCACCACAGGGCGACGAACGTTGGATTCGGCCTCAGCTATGCGCTCCCTGTCATCGTCGCCTGTCTTTCGAGCGGCCCGGGCGACCTTCTGCTAATCGAGAACCCGGAGGCTCACCTTCACCCTCGCGGACAATCGGTAGTTGCCGAACTGTGTGCACGAGCAGCGGCGTCGGGGGCACAGGTCATCCTCGAGACCCATAGCGACCACGTACTCAATAGCGTTCGGCTCGCTGTCGCGTCGAAGACGTTGCCTGCGCGTGAGGCGGCGCTGACATTCTTCTCCCGAACCCCAGAGTCGGGTGCGCTGGCGGTGGAGCCTCTTCGAATCGACGCAACCGGACAGGTCGAGAGCTGGCCAGAAGGCTTCTTCGACGAGTACATGAATGCTCTTCTGGAGCTCACGGACTACGGCCGCGAACAAGATGGCACACCCTGGAGAACGCCTTCGCTTTCAACGAACACTCCCTCGCGTGCTGCGGCACTCAACAGAGCTGTGCGCTCCTCGCCGGTCTGCTCGACCTCGGCCGCGCGTGGCGGCTACACGAATCAACGCCACTCGTCGAGCAGCTGAAGAACACAGCTGGGTTTGACGACCTGAAGCGAACCGGCAGATACCGCGACAAGATCGTGGTTCTTCTCGACTCGGCAGTGAACCGACCGAGCGTGTACGACAACGCGCAACTCAAACTCCGTTGGGGAGGCGGCACAGCGCGTGGCATGACTGTCGCCAACGCGTTCGGTGGCTTTGTCCTCAGCTGGCCGTGCGGCTGCGACCTCTGGCGGGACGCGCTAGTCGAGGCGGTGGCCGACGGGGGTGGCGACCTCGTGACCTGCAGGCACATCGCCACGGAGGAGCACCTACGCCACCACTGGATGACCGCTTCGAAGGCAGCGAAGGAACGAACCGGGCGGCCAAACTCCGTGCAGCGCATCGACAACGCTCAGAACAGGTCAGGCGGCGAGGTGCCTCAGGTCCACTTCCGCGACGGGTCGGCCCTCAACATCGACGGCGCGTGGAAGCACGGTGAGCGGGCCCTGAACAGTGACGAGAAGAACTGGCTCGCCCGCGTCGGATGGGTTTTGCCCGATGCTCGGTAGAAGTCCGGTAGAAGTCGCCCCGAAACGCGGTTGGCGCGTATGCCGTGACCTGCGACAACTGAGTGGGCGAGGGGGGACTTGAACTCTTGCGCTCCGGGTGCCGGCGGGTGCTGCCTCGTGATCCGCAGCCGGTCTGAGCAGGGCGAATGCTCCGCCGTTCGTTCGCCTCGTGCTGTCCCGTGCGGCCTGGTGCCGGGACGTTTGTGACCACGCCGTGACCACGAGCTACGTCGCGCTGAGCCGTTCGGTGAGCTCGTCGGCGAGGATGCCTGTCGCCTCCACCTCGGCGTCACTGAGGGCTCGTGCGCCGGCGGACCGATCGTTGGCGCGCAGGCGCATCAGCGTGTAACGGACGTCGGCGCCGAAGGCCCGATGGAGTTGCTCGGCAACCCAGGTGGCGAGCGCCGCGTCGAAGACGAGCTCGGTGGCGACGGCGCGCGCACCGCTGTCGGCGACGAGCCGGACGAGGTCGTGGATGTCGGAGCCGACCTTGTGGGGTGAGTTGCCGTGCGGCCGGCGGACCATCGACACGGTCTTGAGAGCTACGAGCGCAGCTGTCGAGGCGACCGGGATGACCGCGTTGACGACGACGGCCTCGCGGTCGGACACGACGACTCGCTCGGTCACCGCCGTCTCCAGCGCGTACCGGCGGGCGAGGGCGAAGGCGCGGCGCTCGGCGTCACGGGGCAGCGGGTCGTCCGCGAGGTCCACGACGTCGATCTCGATGGTCCCGTCGCCGGCCGGCACTTGAAGCTCGCCCCCGGCCACGACGGTGGCGGCCTGGTCGGCGACGAGTCGTTCGATGAGTTCGGCCTGGGACCGCGCGACCGTGTCGGCGTCGGCAGTCGGTCGGGTGACGGACCCGAGACGTATGAACACGGCGACGCCGCCGATGAGGACCCACGGCGGGTCCGCGGGGAAGCGGCCGAGGGCCTCCACCGCGCGCGCCAGGACGCTGCCGGCGGCGGCTTCGAGCCGGATCGGCTCGCCGTCACCAGACACGGGGCAGCTCGGGCGGCAGGTCGCGGCTCCACTGCTCGAGGATCTCCCGGCCTCGCGCGGGGTCGACTGCGAGGTCAAGGGCGGCGACGATCGGGCTCGGCGCGCAGAACGGTTCGTCGACGGCGGTGCGGTCGAAGCGGCGCGTGCAAACGGACGGGCAGGGGGCGACCGCGACGGTGCAGGCGTGGCGGCCGTACTCGGCCTCCCCGAGCAGCGCTCGGGCGCGGGCGAGTACCGCAGGGTCGGGCACGTAGAAGTCGGGCGGCGCGTCGCCCGCGAGCACGACTGGCGCACCCCACGCTGCCGCGGCCCGCACGTCAGCGACGACCCATCCGGCGGTGTCGGGATCGTCGAGTCCGAGCGCGAGCCGCTCGTTGACCGGTCCGGCACCGGGACGCGGGAGGTCGGCGAGTGGCAGCCGCATCGCGTGCCAGACCGCGACCACGGCCTCGAACAGCGCTGGGATGATGGGCCGTCCCGCTTCGTCGACGAGGTAGGCGCCTCGGAGTGCAGCGAGTTGCTTCGAGACCGTCCCAGGCGATCGATCGAGTACCTCGGCGGTAGCGCGGACCCCGCTGCTCGCGGCTCCGTCGAGCACGGCGAGAGCGACGTCGAGCGCCGACGGGCTGTTGATGCGCCACCGAGATGGCTCCGACGCGCCGCTCATCCCAGGAACGTCCACATCGATGAGCAACGGCCGACGCCACAGCCGCACGTGGCCGCGCCCGTCGAAGGAGCTGATGTCGTGGGCCTCGAGTGCGTTACGAACTGGGAACCAGAGATGACGCGCGACCAGCACCTTGTGCGCGCCACCGCTCGGACGCTCGGCCAATGCGAGGACGTCGCCCACGGCGGGGTTCGCCTTCACCTCGATGACCACTGGCACGCCCTCGATCGTCCCCGTCGCATCCCAACGATCGCTCTGGGTCGCGGCGAGATCGGCATCGAGGCCCAACGCTTCGAGAGCGCCAAGGAAGTGCTCCCAGAGCTCCGAACGGGCCGTGGACATGCGTAGGAGTCTACTCTGTTGCCTGATTCCTTCGACGGAATCAGGAAACAATGCCTGGGCGACGAGGCGTCGCCGTAACCGGCGAGCCGAGCCGCCCGGCGCGGCGCCTCGGGCTCGTCGACGCCGTCGTCGTCGAGCTCGGTGCTCGCCCGACCTGCGCGGCGCCATCGGGTTCAGCTCCTTCGCCGTGCTCGCCTACTACGCGATAACCAACGCCGCAGCCTGGACGCTGCCCGGCGACCAGCGGCGCTGGCCCCGCCCGCTCGCCGGGCTCGGCGTCGCCGGATGCCTGCTGCTCGCCGTCGCGTTGCCGACCGCAAGCGTCGCCAGCGGCAGCGCGGTGCTCGCCGCCGGGACAGCCACATGGTTCGTCCGCGTCGATTCGCCGGCCCAACCTCTTTCTCTTGAGGCCGCCTGAGCCTCGTTGTTAGGGTTGCCTTATGGATGGACCCGTACGACGCACCGGCCCGACACGGCGCCAGTTCCTGCTCGGGCTCGGCGCCGCCGGTGTGCTGGCTGCGTGCGGCGACGACAGCCAGGACGCGGATGTCGCATCCGCACCCGGTCCGGCGTCGCCGACCGGGTCGCCAGCGAGCGCGACCCGTGAGGTCGTCACCGACGCCGGCCCGTTGGAGGTCCCGTCCGCCCCGCAGCGGGTCGTCGCCGCTATCGGGTCCTTCGAGACCGACATGGTCGCCGTCGGCGTCATGCCGGTGCTCACGACGAGCTTCGCCGGGCCGTGGGTCGAGCTCGACGACGACGTGGTCGTCACCGAGAACATCCCGCCCACGGCCGAGGAGCTGGCCAGGGTCCGCCCGGACCTGATCGTCGGGTGGAGCTGGGTGACCGAGGAGCCGGTCTACGACGAGATCGTGCAGATCGCCCCCTACGTCGGGCTCGGCGAGAGCGAGGCCACCGTCGGCGACGGGTTCGACGCCGGTCGGTACCTCTCGTGGGACACCTTGTTCCTGAGCGTCGCCGACGCCGTCGGCCGCCGAGAGGAGGGCGAGCGCCTCGTGGCCGACTTCGAGGCCCGCGTCGACGAGGTGGCCGCCCGTCGGGCCGGCCAGCCGCCGCTGCGCGTCGCCCGGGTCGAGTTCTACGAGACCGGGACCTTCTCGTACCGCGGCCAGGACGAGGACACCGCCGAGCTGATGCGGCGCATCGGGCTGACCGTCGTGGGGCCGGAGACGTCGGTCAACGAGGAGAGCCTGGAGCGGCTGCCGGAGATCGAGGCCGACCTGATCGTCGTGCCCGTCGGCGGCGGCATGCCGCCGGAGGTGTTCGCCGAGATCGAGCAGAACCCGCTGTGGCAGGCGATCCCGGCGGTGCAGGCCGGACGCGTCGAGCAGGTGGACGGCGAGCTGTGGCCGGGCCTCGGGTTCCTGTGGGCCGGTGCCCTGCTCACCGACCTCGAGCGCCTGTTCGTCGATGCCTGACGCCGGGCCGCTCGCCGGCACCGTCGCCCGCGTCGGCGCCGTGTACGGCGAGGACGCACGGCTGTGCCTCGGCATCGACGGCGGGTCTCGCTGGCTGCGCCTCGACGCCGTCCTCGCCGGCGGACTCGACACCCTCTTCGCCGACGTCGAAGCCGATGCGGGCGGCCGCCGCGACTACGCCGGCGCGGCCGTCGCCGCCGGTCTCGCCGACGCCCTCGTCACCGCCGGGTGGCCGGCGCTGCTGCTCGACCGCCGGCTGCCCGACGTCCGGCCGGTGAACGTCGCCGTGCGCCGGCACGAGGACGAGGCGTGGTTCGACCGCGTCGCGCTCCTCACCCCGGGATGCTTCGCCCTGCCCGGCGATCCCGAGGCCGGCTATTCCGATGTCGCCGTCGTCGGCACCGTCGCCGACCTGCACGAGCGGTTCGCGGCCCAGCTCGTCGATGCCGTCGGTCCGTGGTTCGCGGCGGTGCGGGCCCGGGCCCCGTTCGGGCGCCGGGGGATGTGGGGCCAGCTCGCCGACGCCGTGTGCGCCACCGCGCTGGGGACCGCCCGCCACGCCGGCACCGACCAGCGGGCAGCATGGGACGAGGCGCAGGACGTCCTCGACCACGTCGCCGCCCGCGTGCCGGAGCTTCGGGTCCGGCCGCAACCCTTCCCGGTCCGGTGGTCGGGCGGCGAGGCCCTGTTCCAGGTCAAGGGCACGTGCTGCCTCTGGTACGTGTGCGAGAAGGCGGCCGAGTACGGCGACGACGCCTACTGCTCGTCGTGCCCGTTGCGCGACGACGGCTCGCGCCGGTCGCGCCTGACGGCGTGGCTCGAGGAGGAGGCGGCCGCCGGGTGACCGCGGTCGCAACCGCGCCCGACGCCCCGAGCGTCCCCGTCGCCCGCCCTCGCATCGGGCCCGTCGGGGTCGACGAGGGCCGCCGAGCGCTGGTCCGCAACCGCGCCCTGCGCGCCGTCGGCCTGGTCGTCGCCTCGGGAGCGCTGTTCGCGGTGGCGGTCGCCAGCGTCGCCTACGGCTCGAAGCCGATCCCCGTCGGCGAGGTCTTCGACGCCTTCCTCGCCTTCGACGGGTCGAACGACCACCTCATCGTCCGGTCGCTGCGCGTGCCCCGCACGGTGATCGGTCTCGGCGTCGGCGCCGCCCTCGGCCTGGCCGGCGCGGTGATGCAGGGCGTGACCCGCAACCCGCTGGCCGACCCCGGCATCCTCGGCGTGAACGCCGGCGCGTCGCTATTCGTGGTGATCGCCATCTACAGCCTCGGGATCGGCTCGCTCACGGGCTACGTGTGGTTCGCCTTCGCCGGCGCCGCCGTCGCCAGCCTCGTGGTGTACGGCCTCGGCGCCCTCGGGCGCGACGGCGCGACGCCGGTGAAGTTGGCCCTCGCCGGCGCCGCGGTCGCCGCGCTGCTCGGCTCGCTCACCACCGCCATCCTGCTGATCGACATCGCCACCCTCGACCAGTACCGGTTCTGGGTCGTCGGCTCGATCGCCGGCCGCGACGCCGAGGTGGCGGCCCAGGTGGCGCCGTTCCTGATCGCGGGCGCCGTGCTCGCGCTGGGCTCGGCCCGCTCGCTCAACAGCATGAGCCTCGGCGACGACGTCGCCCGCTCGCTCGGCCTGCGCGTCGGCGTCGCCCGGGGGGTGTCTGCCCTGTCGGTGGTGCTGCTCTGCGGCGCCGCCACCGCCGCCGCCGGCCCCATCGGCTTCGTCGGGCTCACCGTGCCCCACGTCGCCCGGGCCATCTGCGGGCCCGACTACCGCTGGATCCTGCCGTACTCCGCGGTGCTGGCACCGATCCTGCTGCTCGGTGCCGATGTCGTCGGCCGCGTCGTCGCCCGCCCCGGCGAGCTCCAGGTCGGCATCGTCACCGCCCTCGTCGGCGCGCCGTTCTTCGTCGCCCTCGTGCGGCGCCGGAAGCTCGCCCAGCTCTGACCACGACCCAGGAAGGGATTCTCGATGACCGTCCTCCGACCGCTGTCCGGCCTCCTCGTGGCCGTGCTCCTCGCCGCTGGGTGCGGCGACGACGACGGCGACGCCGCCTCGGCGTCGGCCCCGTCTGACGGCGGCACCCGGAGCTTCGTCGACGTGTACGGCGAGGAGATCGAGGTGCCCGGCGACGCGCAGCGCATCGTCGCCATCCACGACAGCAACGGCGGCGAGCAGCTGCTGTCCCTCGGTGCCGAGCTCATCGGGTTCCCGTCCCGCGGCGGCGAGTTCGTCGAGGAGATCACCGACGTCTACGACCTCGACGGCGTCGCCGACGTGGGCGAGGTCTACGAGCCCAACATCGAGGCGATCGCCGCCCTCGAACCCGACCTCATCGTGGGTGAAGGCTACGACGGCGCAGGGATGGACCAGTTCATGGACGCCGGCGTCCATGAGCGGCTGCTCGAGCTGGCGCCCGTCGTGTACATCGACACCTTCCGGCCGGTGGACGAGGTGATCGCCGACTTTGCCGAGCTGGTCGGCCCCGACGCAGAGGCCGAGTACGAGGAACAGCGAACCGCGTACGACGACGATCTCGATGCCGTGCGCGAGGAGCTCGGCGACCCCGCCGGCCTCAGCGTCTCGATCGTGCAGTTCGCGCCCGACCAGCTCACCGTCCACGGTGACCAGACGCTCGTGCCGTCGGTGATCCTCGACTCGCTCGGCATCGAACGGCCGGCGATCACCGAGGAGGCCGACGCCGAGGGCGGGTTCCTCTCGCTCTCCCTCGAGCGCATCCCCGAGGTCGACGCCGACCTGATCCTGCTCGACATGGGCGTCGGCGAGTTCGGCGGTGACCACACCGACAACCCGCTGTGGCAGGCGCTCGCTGCGGTGCAGGCCGATCAGGTCCACCCCTACGACTCGAGCTGGTACGGCACCACGTACCACCGCTTCCAGCTCGTGCTCGACGAGCTCGGGCCGGTGCTGGTGGGCGCCGACCGGGACGTCCTGGCGTGATCGCCTCGACCGCGGCGACGCCTGTCGCGGGCATCGTCCTCCGGAGCCGTCGCCTCGGCGTCACCGCCCTGGTCGACCCCCGGGCGGTGTCGGTGTCGCTGGCGCTCGCCGCGGTCATCGCCGTCGCCGCCGCCGTCAGCGTCAGCGTCGGCGACTTCCCGATCCCGATCGGCGACGTGGTGTCGTCGATCCTCGGCTTCGGCAACCCCGACAGCGACTTCATCGTGCGCACGCTGCGGCTGCCGCGGGCCCTGACCGGCATCCTCGTCGGGGCCGCCTTCGGCCTCTCGGGCGCGGTCTTCCAGTCCCTCGCCCGCAACCCGCTCGCCAGCCCCGACGTGATCGGGATCACCGCCGGCGCCAGCGCCGCTGCCGTCGCCACCATCGTGTGGGTCAGCGGGGGCGCCACGACCGTGTCGCTGGCCGCCTTCGCCGGCGCCCTCGCCACTGCGGCGGCGATCTACCTGCTCGCCTATACGCGCGGCGTCGCCGGCTACCGGCTGGTGCTCGTCGGCATCGGCGTCGGCGCCGTGCTCGCCGCCGTGACGTCGTACGTCCTGACCCGGGCCGAGATCAACGACGCCCAGCGCGCCACCGTGTGGCTGACCGGCAGCCTCAACGGCCGTGGGTGGGAGCACGTCCGTCCCGTCGGCACGGCGATCGCCGTGCTGCTGCCGGTCGCCCTCGCCCTCGGCCGCCAGCTGCGCCTGCTCCAACTCGGCGACGACACCGCCAAGGGCCTCGGTGTCCGGGTCGAGCGGTCCCGTGCCGCCCTCGTCGTCGCCGGTGTCGGCCTCGCCGCCGTGGCGACGGCGTCGGCCGGGCCGGTCGCCTTCGTCGCCCTGGTCGCGCCGCAGATCGCCCGGCGCCTGACCCGCTCGTCGGGCCCGGATCTCGTGGTCTCGGCGCTGGCCGGCGCCGCGCTGGTGGTGCTCGCCGACCTGCTCGCCCGCCGGGCGTTCGCCCCGACCGAGCTGCCCGTCGGCGTCGTCACCGGCGTCGTCGGCGCGCCGTACCTGCTCTGGCTGCTGGCCCGGGCCAACCGGATCGGATCGGGAGGGTGAACGTACGACCGACGCCGAGCCTGTCTGGGCGCGACCTGCGCCTCGCCTACGACGACGTCGAGGTCGTGTCCGATCTCACGGTCACCGTCCCGGCCGGGAAGGTCACGGTGATCGTCGGCGCCAACGCCTGCGGCAAGTCGACCCTGCTGCGGGCGCTGGCCCGGCTGCTGAAGCCGAAGGGGGGCGTCGTGCACCTCGACGGCACCGACATCCACCGCCTCCCCACCAAGGAGGTCGCCCGGCGCCTCGGCATCCTCCCCCAGCAACCCATCGCCCCCGAAGGGTTGACCGTCGCCGACCTCGTCGCCCGAGGCCGGGCGCCGCACCAGCGGTGGTTCACGCAGTGGTCCGACGCCGACGAGGCGGCAGTCGTCGGCGCTCTCGAGGCGACCGGGACGCTGGCGATCGCGTCCCGCCCGGTCGACGACCTCTCGGGCGGCCAACGCCAGCGGGCCTGGATCGCCATGGCGCTCGCCCAGGGCACCCCCTTGATGCTCCTCGACGAGCCGACGACGTTCCTCGACCTCGCCCACCAGGTCGAGGTCCTCGACCTCCTTGCCGAGCTCAACGAGCGCGAGGGCCGCACCGTCGTGCTCGTCCTGCACGACCTGAACCTCGCCTGCCGCTACGCCCACCACCTCATCGCCATGCGCGGTGGCGCCATCGTGGCCGAAGGCGAGCCCGGCGCGGTGGTCACCGAGGCGATGGTCGAATCGGTGTTCGGTCTCGCCGTCCGGGTCGTGGCCGACCCCGAAACCGGCACGCCCCTCGTCGTGCCCCGCGCCCGGGCGACGCCCCACCCGCTCGACACCGAGGCCGTCATGGCGAGGCGTTGAGCGACGCGCGCCGGCTGCTGCGGAGCTCGCTCCGTGCCGGCCGGCGCGAGGTCGTGCTCTGCGTCGCCTCCGGGCTGGCATGGCAGTCGGTGGCGGTCGCCGTCCCGTTCGTGCTGGAGAAGGCGGTCGACGACGGCGTCGTCGGGGGCGACCGCGAGGCGTTGTGGGCGTGGTCGGCGGTGCTCGCCGGGCTCGGGCTCGTCCGCTGGGTCGGCGACGCCGCCCGCCACTGGTGGGTCGAACGGGCGGGTGCCCGCGTCGCCGACGGCCTGCGCCGCCGCCTCGTCGACCGGTTGCTGGCGATGGCCGACGACGACCTGGCGTCCTTCGACCACGGCGACCTGACGGCACGGGCGGTCCAGGACACCCGGTCGGTGTGGAACTGGGTGAGCGGCGTCGCCACGTTCGCCACCGCGGCGTTCACGCTCGTCGCCGTGCTCGTGCTCCTGGCGACCCTCGACCCCGCGCTCGCCCTCGTCGGCCTCGCCACCGTCCCGCTGGCCGCGGTCGTCTCCGCCGCCCGGGTCGGCGCCCACGGGCGGGCCTCGGCGGCGGTGGCCGACGGCGCCGGACGCTACGCCGGCGCCGTGGAGTCCGCCATCGCCGGGATCCGGACGATCATGGGCCTCGGGGCCGAGCAGGTGGCGCTGGCCCGGGCCGGCGACGCCAGCGACCGGCTCCGAGCCCGGGCCCTGGCGCTGGCCCGGGTCGAGGCGGGCTGGCTCGCCGTCGCCGCGGCCGTCCCGGCCGCCGGCCTCGCCGTCGGGCTGTGGACCGGCGGCACGCGCGCCATCGATGGCGTCGTCAGCGTCGGTGCGCTCGTCGCCTTCGCCGGCTGGATGGGCCTGCTCGTCGACGCCACCGCCACGTTCGCCGCGCGTCTCGTCGACCGCGGCGCCGCCCTGGCCGCCGCCGGCCGCCTCGCCGAGCTGCTCGACGCCCCGCTACCGCGGCAGCCGACCGCGCCCGCGGTCGCGACGGTCGGCAACGACGTCGCGGTCGACGGGCTCGCCGCCCGGCGTGGTGCCGCCGTCGTCCTCCGCGGCGTCGAGCTCGACGTCCGCGCCGGCGAGTGGCTCGCCGTCGTGGGCGCCACGGGCTCTGGCAAGACGACGCTGCTGCGGGTCCTCGCCGGCCTCGACGAGCCAGCCCTCGGCCGGGTGCGGATCGGGGGCGCCGACCTGGCCTCGCTCGACGAGGCCGCCCGGCGGCGAGCGGCCACCCTCGTCCCGCAGAACGCCGCCCTCGTGAGCGGCGCCCTCGGCGACGTGCTGCGCCTCGGCGCCCCGACGGCGACCGACGCTGAGCTCCTCGCCGCCCTCGACGCCGTCGCCGCCGCCGACGTGCTCGCCGAGCTCGGCGGTCTCGACGGGCGCATCGGCGACCGGAGCCTGTCCCTGTCCGGCGGGCAGCGCCAGCGCCTCGCCCTCGCCGTCGCCGTCCTCCGGCGCCCGCCGGTGCTCCTGCTCGACGACACGACCTCGGCCCTGGACCCGGCAACCGAGCACCGCGTCCTGGCCGCGCTGCGCGACCTGCTCCCGACGACCACCGCCGTCGTCGCGACGCACCGAGCCGCCACCGCGGCCGCGTGCGACCGGGTCGTCGTGCTGGCCGACGGCGGCGTCGTCGCCGACGACGCCGCCAGCGTCGCCGCCGTCCTCGACCCGGCCGGGGGCGGTCGTCCGTGACCGTCGACGCCCTGTCCGCCGAGCCGGACCGACGCGGCACGCTGCGGCGGACATGGCCCCTGCTGGCCCCGCACCGGTGGCTCCTCCTCGCCGCGTGCGGGGCATCGCTCGGCGCGACCATGGCCGAGCTCGCTGGCCCGGTGCTCGACGGGGTCGCCGTCGACCCGGCCGTCGCCGGCGACCGGTCGCAGCTCGGTCGCGTCGCGATCGCGTACGCGGTCGTGAGCCTGGGACTGCTCGTGCTGCAACGAGCGCGCCGACGTTCGGCTGCCGCCGCCGGCGAGGCATTCCTCGCCGACGTGCGGGCGAACGTCGGCGAACGACTCCTGGCCCGTCCGCTGGCCTTCTTCGACCGGCACGCCACCGGCGAGCTCGTCGCCCGCTCGACGAGCGACGTCGAGGCCCTGTCGCGGTTCGTACGCAACGGCCTCCCCGGGCTCGTCGACGCCGTGCTGCTGCTCGGCGTGACCGCCGCCGTGCTGTTCGCGACGTCGTGGCAGCTCGCGCTCGTGAGCCTCCTGTACCTGCCGCCCTCGGCGGTGGCCGTGGCGCGCTTCCGCCGGGCGTCGGGCCCGGCCTACGCCTCCCTCGCGCAGGCGAGGTCGGCCAGCGGGGCGGCGATCGGCGAGACGCTCGCCGCCCGCCCCCTGCTCCAAGGCGTCGCTGCCACCTCGCCGTGGGCGGGGCGGGTCGCGGCGGTCGACCGCGGCCTGCTCGCCGCCAACGACGACGCCCTCCGCGCCGACAACCGCCTCTCGGTCCTCGGGCTCTGCCAGCAGGTCACCCTGGCGCTGCTCGTGCTCGCCGGCGGCGCCCTCGTCGACCGCGGCACCGTCAGCGTCGGCGTCGTCGCCACCTTCGCCCTGGCCGTGCGCCAGCTCTTCGCCCCGCTCGAGTCGCTGTCGTGGCTCTACGGCGACGCCCAGGAGGCACGCGCCAACCTCGCCCGCGTCCTCGAGCTCCTCGACGGACCCGAGCTGCCCGCCCCCGCCGAGCTCCACGGCGCGCTGCTGGCGGGCCCGGCGATCGACGCCGTCGGCGTCCGCTACCGCTACGACGACGGCCCGGCAGCCCTCGACGGCGTCGACCTGCGGATCGCCGCCGGCGAACGGGTCGCCCTCGTCGGCGAGACCGGCTCCGGCAAGTCGACCCTCGCCAAGGTCGTCGCCGGGCTGCTGGCGCCCGACGCCGGCGACGTGCGCATCGGCGGGCGACCGCTCGGGGACTGGCCGGTGGCCGACCTGCGCCGGGCCGTCGCGCTCCTGCCCCAGGAGGGCCACGTCGTGGCCGGCACGCTCGCCGACAACCTCCGCCTGGTGCCCGGCGAGCACACCGACGCCGAGCTCGACGCCGCCGTCGACCGCGCCGGGCTGCGCCGGTGGGCCGACCGGCTGCCCCACGGGCTCGGCACACGGCTCGCCGACCGCGGCGCCAACCTCTCCGCCGGCGAGCGCCAGCTCGTCGCCCTCGCACGGGCCGCCCTCGCCGACCCCGCCGTGCTCGTCCTCGACGAGGCCACCGCCGACGTCGACCCGGCGACCGAGGCGCTTATCGCCGACGCCCTCGACCAACTCACCGTCGGGCGCACCGTCCTCGTCGTCGCCCACCGCCCGGCGACCGCGGCGCGGTGCGATCGGACCGTGCGGCTGCACGCGGGTCGAGTCTGTCAAGTTGACCTAACGTAGATAAGTTGTTAAGCCTTACAGTCGTGCGGGACCGATCGACGCCCGGCCTCTGGGTCCGGCGGTGCGCCGGTTGCGAGACCTGCGACTTCGACGTCGCCGTCGGAAGCGAGGCGCTGCTCGGGCCGGGGGCATGGCGTTGCCGCCGCTGCGGCGCACCGTCCTGGACCCCGGCGCGGTTCCCGCTCCCGGCCGCCCCGTGCGCGGGCGGCCATGTCCCCGCCTGACCGCCCAGAAGAACGGACCACCATGCCTCCCATCCCCCGACGCGCGTTCCTCCTCGGCGGCTCGGCCGCCCTCCTCGCCGCCGCCGGCTGCGGCGGCGGGCGCGATGACGGCGCGGCGTCGGCTTCGTCGCCGGTGGCCGCGTCCGGCACCGACGACGCCCCGGTGACCGTCGAGCACCGGTACGGCTCGACGACGATCGAGGCGCCGCCGCAACGGGTGTTCGCCGCCGGCTACACCGACGTCGACCCCGTCCTCGCGCTCGGCGCGCAGCCGGTGGGGTTCATCGACTGGTACGGCGACTACCCCAAGGCCGACATCCGCGACGGCCTGTGGCCGTGGGCGCACGGGCTCGGCGCCGGCGACATCGCCGTGCTCCCCCGGCCGGAAGACGACGTCCTCGACATCGAGGCGATCGCCGCCCTCCGTCCCGACCTCGTCGTGGCCCAGTACTCGGCGATGACCGAGCGGGAGTACGACACGCTCTCGGAGATCGCCGCCGTCGTCGCGCAGGCACCGGACTTCGAGGACTACCAGGCGCCGTGGGACGTGACCACCGAGCGCATCGGCCGCGCCCTGCACCGGTCCGCCCGGGCCGACGAGCTCGTCGCCGGGGTGAAGGAGCGCTTCGCCGAGGCCCGCGCCGCGCATCCCGAGTTCTCGGGACGCACGGCGCTGCTCGTCGACTACGCCGGCGGCGTCATCTACGCCCGCGGGCCCGAGGAGCCCCACGGCAAGGTGCTCGCCGAGCTCGGCTTCGACTACCCCGCCGACATCGAGGCCCTCATCCCCTCGGACACCGTGCTGGCCGAGCTCAGCCTCGAGCAGCTCGAGCTCCTCGACGGGGTCGACGTCGTGCTGGTCGGCGACTTCGAGGGCGCCGGTGAGCTCCAGGCGAACCCCCTGTACCAGGCCCTCGACGTCGTTGCGCAGGGCCGGGTCGTCCCGGGCGTCGAGCCCATCGAGGGCGCCCTGTACTGGGCCAGCGTGCTCAGCCTGCCCTACGCCATCGAGCGGCTCGTCCCGATGCTCGCCGCCGCCGTCGACGGCGACCCGTCCACGCCGGTCCCCGTCCCGTGAACCGCGGCTGACGGCGACGATCGCCCACGCCCTGCCCGAGGTGCGGCTGCGGCGGCGCCCGGCGACGCCACGCTGCTCGAGGTCGCCCGGGTCGAGGCCCGCCCGACGGCGTCGTGACGCCGTGCGCCCAAGGTTGCGGTGTCGCGCGCGCGTGCCGGCTGCTGGCAGGCACGAGACGTCACGGTCCGGGTCCGAGCCGGTCGGCGAGACGGCTGAGCGCCCGCTTCTGGGCCGCCTTCACGGCCGTCGCTGGGCGGTGGACGATGCGGGCGACCTCGGCGGTGGACAGGTCGGCGACGAAGCGGAGCACGACGACCTGCCGCTGGAGCGGGCTCAGCTCGTGGAGGGCTGCGACCAGCGCAGGATCGAGGGTGTCGGTCCGGTCGTGGGCGGCCGGCTCGGGAAGCTCGCCGTCGGCCGGCTGTGGCCGGACCCGGCGCCGGCGGCCGTCGTCGACGAGGCGGTGGTGGGCCACGGTGAACACCCAGCGCCGCAGGGCCCGGTCGTCACCCTGGAAGCGGTGCAGGTCGCGCGCGACCTGGACGAAGACCTCGCCGAGCAGGTCCTCGGGCTCGGGAGCGCGTTGGGCTCGCAGGTAGCCGAGGACCGCCGGCGCCAGGCTGCGGTACACGGCGCCGGCGCCGGGCAGGTCGTGCAGCTCTGCGGGGTCGTCGATGACGAGCCTGGCCGTGGTCGACGCAGCCAGCCCGCTCACCCTCCGGGGACACCGTCCGGCGGACCCGTCGGCGTGCCGTCCGGCGGACCCGTCGGCGTGCCCTCGGGCGCACCGGCAGGCGTGCCCTCGGGCGGGCCGGTCGGCGTGCCCTCGGGCGGGCCGGTCGGCGTGCCCTCCGGCGGACCGGTCTCGGCCTGCGCCTCGGTGCCACCGACGTCCCCTTCGCCGTCCTCACCGCCGCAGGCCGCCCGCTGCTCGGCGAGCTGGCGGGCTTCGTCGGCCCGGGGCGAGGGGATCACACCGGCCCCCGGATCGGCCTCCTCGGCGGGCAACTCGGCGAAGGGCGGCGGACCGGCGCAACCCTCGGCCACGCCCGGCGGGATGCCCTCGGGCGGACCCTCGTCGTCTGCGTCGCCTTCCTCGGCATCGTCGCGCTCCTCATCGGCAGGGCAGTTCTCGGCCCGCCACACCTCGAAGGCCTCGGCCTCGGCCGCCCGGTTGGCCTCCTGCTCCTCCTCGGTGTCGCCCTCCGGCTCCGTGCCCGCGAAGGGAGGCGGTCCGGTGCACGACAGCTCGCCGCCGCCGGGACCCGGGTCCTCGGGCGTCTGGGCGGGTCCGACGTCGGTCGGCTGCGAGTCGTCGCCGAAGGCCACCGCTGCGGCCGGAACGGCCACCGCCAGCAGCGCGGCGGCGACGGCGACGGCCGGGGTCCAACGGGTCCGCCGGGCCGGCGCGACCGCGGCGAGCTCGGCGACGTGCCGGGCGGCGGTGCTGGGCTCGATGGGCGCGGTGCCGAGCCGGCGGAGGCGATCGGTGAGGTGGTCCTCGTGCTCCATACCTGGGTGAGCGCAGCGAGCGCCTCCGAGGAGACTCGCACAGCCGAAGCGCAGCGGTACCGGCTGGCGCCGCGAGTCCTGACGCTACGCCGGAAGTCGGGGCGTGCGGAGCACGACGGCGTCGAGGATGCGCACCGTCGGGGCCGGGACGATCGTGCCGAGCGCCGCCGCCATCTTCGTCGCCGCCGCGTCCCTCCCGCGGGTCAGCGGCAGCTCCTGACCTCAGATCGGTCCCGGGCTGTGTTCACCGGACTGGACGTCAACGGTCGTGGTGCAGCACCCGGCACCTCCGTCACGGGCGCGCCTGGAAGATCGGACCCACGCCCGACGTTTCCCCGGCGCGAAGCGGAGCGCGCCGCCATGAACCGCAGGCCGACGACCGCCGCCCCGACGTAGGCGGAGCCCTGCGCGACGCACGCTGTGCACACGTGGGGGACGATACAGACCGGCCGACCGTCCGTCTCGTCTCCGGAGCGCTGCCGCAGTGACACCATCGCCCGGTGCCGCGGTTGCGCCCACGACACTGGATCGGGTGGGTCACGACCACCACGGGCACGCCACGACCGACGAGCGCTCGCTCGTCGAGCGCCTCCGGGCGCTGGCGGCACGGAAGGTGTTGCTGGGGATGGTGCTCACCATCGCGCTGCTCACCGGGCTCGGCCTGCTGCTGCTCTGGCCGGGCAACGTCGAGCCGGTCACCACGCTGGAAGGCGAGAGCTTCTTCGGTGAACGGGTCGAAGCCACCGTCGAGCAGGTCACCACGGAGGACTGCTCGTTCTCCCCGACGCCGGGCGAGTTCCTGTGCGACCTCATCGAGTTCGTCGTCACCAACGGCACCCCCGACGGCGAACGGGGCGACCTCGAGTTCCCCCTCGGTGCCGGCGGCGCCCGCATCCAGGACGGCGACGAGCTCATCCTCAGCTACGCGTTCGACGCCCCGCCGGGCGCGCAGTTCCAGTTCAGCGACTTCCAGCGGTCGACGCCGATGCTCGTGCTCGCCGCGGCCTTCGCCGTCGTGGTCGTCGCCTTCGGGCGCTGGCGAGGGCTCTTCGCCATCATCGGCGTCGGCGTCAGCCTCGTCGTGCTCATCGCCTTCGTCCTTCCCGCCCTCCTGGAAGGCTCCTCACCGCTGCTCGTCGCCCTCGTCGGCGCGTCCGCTGTCGCCCTACCGGCCCTCTACCTCGCCCATGGCGCCTCCGAGCGCACATCCGTCGCCGTCATCGGCACGGTGTCGAGCCTGCTGCTCACCTGCCTGCTCGGCGTCGTCTTCGTCGAGGCCACCCACCTCACGGGCCTCGTCAGCGACGAGGTCGGCTTCCTCCAGGCCTTCGGCGGCGACCTCGACTTCGAAGGCCTGCTGCTCGCCGGCATGGTGATCGGCGCGCTGGGTGTGCTCGACGACGTCACCGTCACGCAGGTCGCCGCGGTGTGGGAGCTGGCCGATGCGAGGCCCCGCGCCCGCGCCGCCGACCTGTACCGCGCCGGGGTCAGGATCGGGCGCGACCACATCGCCTCCACCGTCAACACCCTCGTCCTCGCCTATGCCGGTGCCTCGCTGCCGCTCCTGCTGCTGTTCGTCACCTCCGGCCGGCAACTCGGTCACGTCGTCACGACCGAGGCGATCGCCGTCGAGGTCGTCCGCGCCCTCGTCGGATCCATCGGGCTGGTCGCGTCGGTGCCGATCACGACCGGCCTCGCCGCGGCCGTCGTGACACGGGATCGGGCGCGATCGCGGGTGACCGCGTCGTCGTGAAGCCCGCGGTCGGGCCGGGGCCTCGTCCCACCTCTACAGGGAGAGCTCCATCCCGTGATCGAGCTCGCGAAGACGGCGTCGCTCGATGCTTCGATGAACCTCGGCTGCCTGCTCGGCCGTACTGAGCCACCGGTCCGGGCCGTCGGGCCCGTCAGCACCGCCGAGTTGGAGAGCAGCGGCGACGACCGCTCGGGAGTCGACCGGCGCCGGGCGGGCCAGGCGGTCGAGGCGCTCTGCGACAGTCGGAGGGTGGGGGGCTCGGGCGTCGCCACGGTCCAGACGCGTCTCGATGTCCCAGGCGAGGCCGAGCCACGCATCGCGGGCGGCCGGGTGTGACGGCACGGTTCCGAGGCCGGCGACGAGGTGCGGGGCAGGTGCTCGTCCGGCCGCTATGGCTCGGAGTCGTTCGACGCGAGCGGCGGCGAGGGCGGCGTCGATGGCCTCCAGCGGGGGGTTCCGATGGGGGCCGGCCTCGCGTGCGAGATGGAGCCGGGCGGAGCGGAGGCGGTGAAGTCCGTGGGCGAGCGGGTCGTCTTGGTCGATGGCCAGAAGCACGGCTCGGGTCCAGTGCCTGCCGAGCTCGCCGTCGATGCGGGCGATCTCGTCGTGGCGCCACTGGTTCGTTCGCTCCCATCGGCGCCGCCGCTCGTCGCCGGCCGCCGCATCGCGAAGCTGGGCACGGGCGTGGCAGAGGTCCTCCTGGATGTCGGTCAGGCGCACGTCGGCTCGATCGCGGGCGGTGATGGCAGTGAGGTGGCGCTCGCGGGTGGCGCGGCGCAGGTGTGGTCCGCGCGTCGCGCGCAGGTGCGCCTCGGCGCGCCGGAGCGCATCGGCGTTGCCCCGGGCGTCGCCCTCGAGACGATCCACGACGCCGGCGAGTCGCCGGTGGTCGTCACGGCGGTCGGGCGGTGCAGCGGCGAGCGCCGCTTCGTGTTCGGCCCGTTCGGCTCGCAGGCGCCGGTCGAGGACGTTCGGGTCGTCCCAGGCGGCGAAGGTCGTGTCAGGGACGCGGCCGGCGGCAGCCAGCACGATCTGGTCGGGGGTGCGGGGGTCGACGACGACGTTGCCGTGCGCCTCGGCGCTCGGGGTCGAGACCGTGTTCCAGGTGTGGGTCGGATACCGGCCGCGGGATTGCCCGACGTAGAGGGTGTTGCGGTCGAGGTTCGGGGTGGCGAGGAGGTGGACGTGGTCCCAGGTGCCGCCCTGGGCGCCGTCGATGGTCCGGGCCCAGGCGTGGGACACGTTCGGGGTGCCGTCGGGCCGGGCGCCGGCGACCAGCTCGCGTGACAGCAGCGCAGGGCGGCCGCCGTCGAGCACGACCCGCAGCCCGAGGCTGTCGACGGCCGTGACTTCGGCGGCGGTGCCGTTGTGGACCCGCTGGTCGCCGAGGCGCAGGTTGACATGCACGAGGATGCGGTCGCCGGCTGCGTAGCGGCGGTCGTCGGTGCCCCACGCGGGTCCGGTGACCTCGGGCCCATGAATGCGCCCGAGGGCGTGGAGCTGGCGTCGGATGCGGTCGGCGAGGTCCTCGCAGTCGGCGTGCGACACGGCGAGGACGGCGACGTTGCTCGGGCCGTGGTCGCAGATGTCGACCACGGCGGCGGCGGCGAGCCGCTCCCGGGTCTCCTCGGGCGTGGGGAACGCGTGCTCCCAGCCGCGCGTGGCCCGGGTGGTCTGGCTGGCGGGGAGGTCACCGGCCCGGTAGGCGACCAGCGCAGCGCGTTCGTCGGCGTCACGTTGGCGGCGGTTGACCGTGAGGGTCGCGGTCCGGACCTGGCCGCGGTCGGCGAGGCGGTCGAGTTCATCGGCAAGCCCGCCGGGCGCGACTGGGCGGCCCTGCCGGTCATCCCCCAGGCACTACAGCGACGCGCCCGGTGTCGCGGCGACGGCGGCGAGGACGACAGCGGCGTCGCGGGTGGAGACTTGGGACACCTCGTCGAGCACGATCACCGACCCGGGCTCGAGGGTGCCGGCGCCGGGCTGCCAGCGGGCGATCGTGGAGGCGTCGAGGCCTGCGGCGCGGAGCTCGGCGACGGCCTTGTTGGTCGACGCCAACGCCACCACGTTTCGCCCCTCGCTGCGTACGGCGTCGGCGGCGGCGGCGGTGAGCGCGGTCTTGCCATGCCCCGCCGGGGCGAGCACCACGCGCAGCGCCGGGCCCGGCGCGCACAGGCCTCGACCGCGGCCTGCTGGTCGGCGCCCAGCCTTGCGTCGCCTTGTGACGGTGTCCGTGTGGCGCCCGGGACGGTGCGGGCCTGGAGGCGGTCGAGGTCGACGAGGACCCGGTCCTCGAGCTGGCGGTGCTCGACGGTGGACCACTGCGGTGGGCGGCGTCGGTCCCGGCTGGTGAGCCGCACGACGTGATCAGTGGCGAGGAACTCGGCGGCGAGCGCCTCGATCTCGCTCGTCGTCCAGCGCCCGGCCGACAGGGCGGCGACGCGTTCGACGACGTGGGCGTGCCCGAACCGGGCCCGGGTGGCGCACAGTCCCGTGTCGGGATCGATGAGCGCGGCGTGCAGGCGGTCCTGGTCGAGCGTGTCGTGTCGTGTCGGCGCGTGTCGCAACGTCCGCAGCAGGCGGGCGCCACGGGCGATGCCGGCCCGTGCCGCCTCGTCCTCCCACCGGCTCCGCAAGACATCCGGCGTGAGGGAATGGTCCTTGCGGTCCCTGGTCCTCAGCGATGCCCGATCGTCGGCGCGCATGCGCTCCTTCGCCGTCACCGCCTCGGGTCCCGCCTCCAGGGCGGTCTCGATCGCGACCGTGCGCTTCGAGAAGGCCCGCAGCTGGGCTCGGTCGAAGCCGACCAGCTCCCGACAACCGTTGCGCTCCGGTCCCCAGGTCACGCCGAGGCGGCTGGTGAGCTGGCGTTGCAGCTCGGCCTGGAACACCGTTCCCGACGCCTTCAACCACTCGTGGATCGGGCCGGCATCGACGGCCACATGCACGCCGTCTTCGCGCTCGACGAGATTGGGGACGAGGCAGTGCACGTGCAGCTGCGGGTCACCGGCCCGGCTGGTGCGGTGGGTGAACATCGCCGCCGCGAACCCATGGGTCCCGACCCTGCGCCGGACGCCGTCGACCTGCCGGCGGGTCACCGCGGCGCGGACCTCGAGGAAGTCGACAGCCGTCGTCGCCGCCGCCGAAACACAAATGGACACCTCGGCGCTGGTCGCCGGATCGCCGAAGGCCCACAGCAGCGATACCGACTTCGGAGCCGACAACGTCAGATCGAGCGCCTTCACGACCCGCTCCCGGTGCCCGGACAGCAGGTCGAACCCGAGGCCCGGGTGCCGGCCCTCGACCAGCGCCCGAAGGGCGTCTGCATCGACCGTGCCGACCAGGCCGAGGCGCTCTACCCACCGACCGTGCCACACCCCGGGCGCCTCCCCGGCGCCCATGAAGTAGTCCTCCACGCCGTCGGCGACCGAGCGCAGCAGGTATTCAGCACCGCGGAGCTTGGTGACGGTCATCACCGGATCGGGACCGCCTGCGGGACTCTGACCGGGACGCCGCCGGGAGCCTGCCCGAAGGGCTGGCAAGTGTCTGCTGTTGTTGTGTCGGAGCTCGGGAAGTCGAGGGAGAACATCGTTAGGGTCCACGCCAGGTTAAATCGCGCGTGGTATCTTGGCGGTGTGGAGGTCACGCCGGAGGGGCTCGCGCGATTCTTCACGGTGGTGCTGCCGCACATGAACGAGGTGCAGCGGCGGGTGGTAGCCGGGGCAACAGCGCAGATGTTGGGTCGGGGAGGCAAGACCGCGGTGGCGGCGGCGTCGGGAATGAGCCGCAACACGGTGATCAAAGCCGAGACCGAAGTGGCGGCCGGGATGGAGCCGGCGACGCGGCTGCGAGCGCCAGGCGGCGGCGACAAACCGTTGATCGACAAGCAGCCGGGTGTGCTCGAAGCCCTCGACGAGCTCGTTCATCCTGAGACCCGGGGCAACCCGATGTCGTTGCTGCGGTGGACATCAAAGTCCTCGACCCACCTGGCCGAGGACTTGGTGCGGCAGGGGTTCGAGGTGTCGTCGCGCACGGTGCTGCGGCTGCTGCACCGGCTCGGCTACTCGTTGCAGGCCAACGCCAAGGTGACCGAAGGCCGCCAGCATCCCGACCGTGACGGGCAGTTCCGGTATCTCAACGATATGGCCCAAGCGTTCATCGACGACGGGCAACCGGTGATCAGCGTGGACACCAAGAAGAAGGAGCTGATCGGCGACTACGCCAACGGCGGCACCGAATGGGCTCCCACCGGCGAGCCGGAACGGGTGCAGGTCCACGACTTCGCTGACCGGGCCTTGGGCGAGTTCGCCAAGGCGATTCCGTACGGCATCTACGACATCGCCAACGACGAAGGCTGGGTCAGCGTCGGCGATGTCGCCGACACCGCCGAGTTCGCGGTCGAGTCGATCCGGCGGTGGTGGAACCAGATGGGCCGAGCCCGGTTCCCCGACGCCGACCGGCTGTTGATCACCGCTGACGCCGGTGGCTCCAACGGGTACCGGCTGCGAGCCTGGAAGGTCGAGCTCGCTCGTCTCGCCGCCGAGACCGGTCTGCGCATCACCGTGTGCCACTACCCGCCGGGCACCTCAAAGTGGAACCGCATCGAGCACCGCATGTTCAGCTTCATCACCATGAACTGGCGAGGCCGGCCCCTCACCAGCCTGCGCACCATCATCGAACTCATCTCCGCCACGGCGACAACGACAGGGCTCACCATCCAAGCCGCCTACGACCCGAACTGGTACCCGACCGGCGTCAAGATCACCGACGCCGAACTCGCCGCCGTCCCCCACGACCCACACGACTGGCACGGCGAATGGAACTACACCATCAACGCTCAATCAGACCTGGCGTGAGCCCTTACACGAGCATCACGCTCTTCCGCGACGCCACATTACTCAGCAACGCTCGATAGCTTCTCGAAATCAAACACGTTCGTGCCACGAGTAATCTCCTCGCGTCTACGGCGGCGGCGCCGCGTTCTCACCTCGGCTGGCCGGGTTCGTTCTCGACGCGTTCTCGGCGGAGGACCTCCCCGTGGCTGTGCCCGCCGGCGGCCCCGACCTCGACCGGTTGAGCACCTGCGAGGACGAGGTGCTGCGGCTCCTGCCCGCGGCCATCCGTACAAGAGATCGCCCGCCGGCTGTATCTGTGCGTCCCTCTTCGACCTTGCCGGCGCCAGCCCCGGCTGGGTACAGGGGACGGCGATCGTGTTTCCCGGTGGGGGTGGTGTGCAAGAAGTGGTCGACTGCGGCAGACTCTTGGCATGCCCCGGGCCATATGGAGCGGGTCGATCAGCTTCGGGCTGGTCAACATCCCGGTCAAGCTCTACAACGCCGTCTCTCGCAAGTCGGTGTCGTTCAACCAGATCGATCGCCAGACGGGTGCCCGCATCAAGTATAAGAAGGTGTCGGCGGCCGACGACCACGAGGTGCCCAACGACGACATCGTCAAGGGGTACGAGCTCTCCTCGGGCGAGTACGTGTTGATCGACGAGGAAGAGCTGGCCGGCCTCGACCCCGTCGCCGCTCGCACGATCGACATCGAAGAGTTCGTGAACCTCGACGAGATCGATCCTCTCTACTACGACTCGGCCTATTTCCTGGCGCCCGACAAGGCCACGGCCAAGCCCTACGCCCTCCTGGCCGAGGCCATGGAACGCACCGGCAAGGTCGGCATCGCCCGATTCGTGATGCGCTCGAAGCAGTACCTGTCGGCGGTGCGGCCCAAGGACGGCAGGCTGCTGCTGTCGACGATGGTCTACGCCGACGAGGTCAACTCGCCGGCCGACATCCCCGAGCTGGCCGACCTCGACAACGTCGAGGTGAGCGACCGTGAGGTCGCCATGGCCGAGCAGCTGGTCGAGTCGTTGGCGGCCGCCTTCGAGCCCGAGCGGTTCCAGGACACCCACCGCAACCAGGTGATGGAGCTCATCGAGCGCAAGGCGTCGGGCGCCACCGAGGTGATCGAGTCGTCGCCGGAACCGACCGCCGACAAGGTGGTCGACCTCATGGCCGCGCTCGAGGCCAGCGTGGCCGCGGCCAAGGAATCGCGCCGCCGCCATCCCACCGCCCGCGATGCCGGCTCCGACGAAGCCGACGGCCAGGCCGAGGACGAGGGCGCGGCCCCCAAGGCGGCTCCCCGCCGGCGCAGGAGCGCCTGACGGGTTGGTCTGGTGCGGGCGTCGCTTCGCTCGCGTCTAGCGAAAGCAGGGCCATGACCACCGTTGACATCGACGGCCACCAGCTGAAGCTGTCGAACCTGGACAAGGTGCTGTACCCCGAGACGGGGTTCACCAAGGGCGAGGTCATCGACTACTACTCCCGCATCGCCCCGATGATGCTGGCCCACCTCGGTGACCGGGGCATAACGATGCGGCGCTTCCCCAACGGGGTCGACGCCAGCTCGTTCTTCGAGAAGCGCTGTCCCTCGCACCGGCCCGACTGGGTGAAGGTGGCGCCCGGGCCAGGAGACCGCGGTGGAGCAATCGACTACTGCCGGCTCGACAGCCGGGCCGCGCTAGTGTGGGCCGCCAACCTCGCCGCCCTCGAGCTGCATGCGCCGATGGCCCGGGCCGACGACATCGAGACGCCGACCATGGTCGTGTTCGACCTCGACCCGGGAGCGCCGGCGGGGATCTCGGACTGCGCCGAGGTCGCCCTGTGGGTCCGCGACGTGCTGGACGGGCTCGGCCTCCGCTGCCTGCCCAAGACCTCGGGTTCGAAGGGGATGCAGCTGTACCTGCCGGTCAACGCGCCGGGGCTCACCCACGAGGCGGCGTCCTCGTTCGCCCTCGCCGTCGCCCAGGCCCTGGAACGGCACCACGGCGACCGGGTCCTGTCGAGGATGCGCAAGGAGCTCCGCACGGGGAAGGTCTTCATCGACTGGAGCCAGAACACCCGCCACAAGACCACGGCCTGCGTCTACACCCTCCGCGCCCGCCCCCGGCCCACGGTGTCGACCCCACTGACCTGGGACGAGGTGGAGGAGGCGGCGTCGGAGAAGGGCCCGTTGTCCTTCGAGGCCGACGACGTCGTCGCCCGGGTCGAGCGTCTCGGGGACCTCTTCGCCGAGGCGGCCACCCTGGTCCAGGAGATCCCCGCCGCCGGCGGGGCCGCCCCGAGGTCTCGCCGCTAGGTCGGGCGGGGTACCTGGTCGGCATGCGTACGCTCACCGCCCGCCGGTCCGCCGCCGGGATCATCGTCGGCCTTCTCCTGGTGCTCGCTCCCGCCTGCTCCGAAGAGACCCGGGACAGCATCGGCAACACGGCCAGCAACGTGGGCGAGGACACCGTCGAGGGCCTCTCAGACCTCAACTCGGTCGGCCAGGACCTCGGCAGCGACGCCCGCGACGCCGTCGACTCCGTCGACTCCAACTGAACCCGCCGGGCTGTGGGCCACAGCCTCCGCAGCAGCGCAGTGGCTCGCCCGTCAGCGGGCGACGAAGTACTTGGCCTGGGGGTGGTGGCAGATGAGAGCTGACGTGGTCTGCTCGGGCTGGTACTGGTAGCCGGTCTCCTCGGAACAGTCGAGGCCGATGCGGGAACCGTCGAGGAGGCGCAGCACCTTCTCGTTGTCCTCCAGGTCGGGGCACGCCGGGTAGCCCCACGAGTAGCGCCCGCCCCGGTACTGCTGGCGGAAGAGCCCGGCGAGGTTGGGCCCGTCCTGGGCCGCGAACCCCCACTCCTCGCGGATGCGCCGGTGCCAGTACTCGGCCAGGGCCTCCGCCGTCTCGACCCCCAGCCCGTGCAGGTGCAGGTAGTCCTGGTAGCGGTCGTCGGCGAAGAGCTTGGCCGCCGCCTCGGACACCGCCGGGCCCATGGTGACGATGTGGAAGGCGGCGTAGTCGACCTCGGGCGCGTCCACGGGCCGGAAGAAGTCGGCGATGCAGAGGAACGGGGCCTTGCGCTGGCGGGGGAACGGGAACCGCTCCAGCTCCTCCGAGCGCAACTCGTCGGTCCACAGCACCACGTCGTCGCCGTCGGCCGATGCCGGGAAATAGCCGTACACGACCGCCGGCTGCAACAGGTCGGCAGCCCGGGCCTGCGCCAGCTCGTCGCGCAGGATGGGCCGGATGCGGGCCTTGAAGGTCTCGTCGTCCTCGCCCTTGCCCGGGAGCGGCTTGTACTGCCACTGGTTACGGAACAACGCCGTCTCGTTGACGTAGCCGACGATGTCGTCGAGGGACAGGCCCTTGACCACCCGGCTGCCGAGGAACGGGGGGACGAAGACCTCGTTGTCGGTGGCCACCTCCGGTGAACGGTCGGGTACCTCGACCGGCGGCAGGTCGCCGTCGCCGGCGTTGGCCCGAGCGATCGTGTAGGCCGGGGCCGGGACCCTCGACTCGGAAGGCTCCGTGCCCCAGGCGGGGTCGTCGGGCTCGTCGCCGCGGGCGATGGCGCCGAGACGGTCCATGACGTGGAGGCCCTCGAAGGCGTCGCGCCCGTAGAACAGGCGCCCGGCGTAGACGTCGCGCAGGTCGCGTTCGACGTAGGAACGGGTCAGGGCGGCCCCGCCCAGCAGCACCGGGATGCGGGCCAGGCCCCGGTCGTTGAGCTCTTCGAGGTTGTCCCGCATGATCAGCGTGGACTTGACCAACAGCCCGCTCATGCCGATGGCGGTGGCCCCCACCTCGAGCGCCTTGTCGATCATGTCCGCCACCGGCACCTTGATGCCGAGGTTGACCACGTCGTAGCCGTTGTTGGTGAGGATGATGTCGACCAGGTTCTTGCCGATGTCGTGGACGTCGCCCTTAACGGTGGCGATGACGATCCGGCCCCGGCCGGCGCCCTCGGCCTTGTCCATGTGGGGCTCGAGGTAGGCGACCGCCGTCTTCATGGTCTCCGCCGACTGGAGCACGAACGGCAGCTGCATCTGGCCCGACCCGAAGAGCTCGCCGACCACCTTCATGCCCGCCAGCAACGTGTCGTTGATGATGGCCAACGGCGCCAGCCCGGACGCCATGGCCTCGTCGAGGTCGGCTTCCAGCCCGTCGCGGTCGCCGTCGACGATGCGCTGGGACAAGCGCCGCTCGAGCGGCCAGTCCGAGCGGTCCTCCTTCTCGAGCCCGGCCGACTCGACGTCCTCGAACAGCTCGAGCAGCCGGCTCAACGGGTCGTAGCCGCGCTCGGCGTCGCGCCGGTCGTGGATCAGGTCGCGGCACACCTCGACGTGCTCGGCCGGGATACGGGCCAACGGCATGATGCGGGCGGCGTGGACGATGGCGGCGTCGAGGCCGGCCGCTCGGCACTCGTCGAGGAAGACCGAGTTGAGGACGTGCCGGGCCGCAGGCTTGAGGCCGAAGGACACGTTGGAGAGGCCGAGCACGGTGTGGGCGCCGGGCAGTTCGGCCTTGATGCGGCGGATGGCCTCGATGGTGGCCATGGCGTCGCCCCGTAGGTCCTCGTCGCCGGTGGACAGCGGGAAGGTGAGTGCGTCGAAGATCAGGTCGGACGGCTCCAGGCCGTAGCGCTCGACGGCGAGGCCGCAGATGCGATGGGCCACCCGCAGCTTCCAGTCCACGTCGCGAGCCTGGCCGTCTTCGTCGATCAGCAGGCAGATGACGGCGGCCCCGTACTCCCGGGCCAGGCTGCACACCCGGTCGAAGCGCGACCCGGGGGCGTCGCCGTCCTCGAGGTTGGCCGAGTTGAGGATGGCTCGGCCACCGATGTGGCCCAGGCCGGCTTCGAGCACCGGCGGTTCGGTCGAGTCGAGTACCAGCGGGACGGTGGCCTGGGTGGCCAGCCGGCCCACCAGTTCGTCCATGTCGGCCCGGCCGTCGCGGCCGACGTAGTCGACGCACACGTCGAGCACGTGGGCTCCCTCCCGTTCCTGCTCGCGGCCCATCTGGAGGCAGGTGTCCCAGTCGCCGGCGAGCATGGCGTCGCGGAACTTCCTCGACCCGTTGGCGTTGGTGCGCTCGCCGATCGTCAGGTAGGTGACGTCCTGGTCGAAGGGGGTGAACGAATAGATCGACGCCGCCCCCGGCTCGTGGTCAGGGTGCCGGCGGGCCGGGGTCAGGTCGCGGCAGTGCTCGACCAGTTGGCGGATGAAGTCGGGGGTGGTGCCACAGCACCCGCCCACCACGCCCACGCCGTACTCGGTGATGAACCGGGTGTGGTGCTCGACCAGCTCGGCCGGGCTGAGGTCGTAGTGCATGTGGCCGTCCACGACCGAGGGCAGCCCGGCGTTGGGAAGGCAGGCGATCGGCATACGGGCGTGGTGCGAAAGGTGGCGCAGGTGTTCGGCCATCTCGGTCGGCCCGGTGGCGCAGTTGAGCCCGATGATGTCGGGGTGCATGGCGTCGAGGGCGTTGAGGGCGGCGCCGATCTCGGTGCCGAGGAGCATGCGCCCGGTGAGCTCCATCGTCACCTGCACCTGCAGGGGTACGTGACGGCCGGCCGCGGCCATGGCCTGACGGGTGCCGATCATCGCCGCCTTGACCGCCAACAGGTCGAACTGGGTCTCGATGATGAACAGGTCGACGCCGCCGTCGAGCAGGCCCCGGGCCGCTTCGGCGTAGGCGTCGCGGAGCTCGAGGAACGTGATCTGGCCCAGCGACGGCGACTTCGTGCCCGGCCCCAGCGAGCCGGCGACGAACCGGCCGTAGCCGTCGGCCACGTCGCGGGCGATGGCGGCGTTGGCCCGGGCGATCTCGTAGGACCTCCCGCTCAGCCCGTACTCGGCCAGGGGTACGGCGAATGCCCCGAAGGTGTTGGTCTCCACCACGTCGGCGCCGGCCTCGAAATAGGCGGTGTGGAGATCGGCTACGACGTCGGGCCGGGTGATCCCCAGGTACTCGTTGCACCCCTCGAGGTCGGGGCCACCGAAGTCCTCGATACTGAGGTGGCGCTCCTGCAGCCACGTGCCGGTGGCGCCGTCATAGATGACGACACGGTCGTTGACCAGGTCGAGGAACGTGCCGGCCGGCATCCTGGCAGGCTATCGGGACCGGCCCGCCCCCTCGGGGCGAGCTGTCGATGGGGCGTGAGCCCTACCCGACGAAGGCGGCGACGGCGACGTAGGCCACGGCCAGGACGCCCCAGAACATGTGGCCCTTGACGAAGAACGGGTGGATCTTGGTCTCGACGTTGCGGTCGCCGTAGATATCGTCGGCCCGGGCTCGCACGTAGGCCTTGTACTGGTAGACGCCGGCGGCCGCGGTCACGGCCAGGAAGACCAGGGCCAGCCAACGGGCCGAGCCCATCTCGGGGTTGTCCGACGTCACCCACACGAACCAGAGCAGGAAGCCGACCACCCCGAAGCCCACATGGGTGGCTGCCAGGCCGGCCGGCATCTGGCGCTCCCGGGTGCGGCTGCCCTTGGCCGCTTTGCGCAGCAGGTGCAGGCCGCCGAGCAGGGCGAAGAACCAGAAGAGCAGCGCACCCGTATCCCAGGACAAGTCCTCCCCCTCCCTCTGCACGCCGGCCGTGCCAGGTCTCGCCGGCTCGTAGTCTCCTGCTCGTGAAGGTCTACACGCGCAAGGGCGACGACGGCACGACCGGGCTGCTCTACGGCGGCCGAGTGGCCAAGGACGATCCGGCGCCGACGGCCTACGGGGACGTCGACGAGGCCCAGGCCATGATGGGCGTGGCCCGGGCGGAGTGCCAGGGCGACGACGAACTGGGCGGCCTGCTGGTGAGCCTCGAGCGCGACCTGTGGGTGCTCATGGCCGAACTGGCCACCGGGCCCGAGAACCGGCACAAGCTGACGGCCGGCCAGAGCCTCGTCACCCAGGCGATGATCGACGCCCTCGAGGCCCGCATCGACGACCTGGCCGGGCGCTTCGCCATGCCCACCGAGTTCGTCGTGCCCGGGGAGGAGCGGGTGGCGTCGCTGCTCGACGTCGCCCGCGCCGTCACCCGGCGCGCCGAGCGGACGTCGTTGCGGGCGGCGGCGCCCGGCTCGCTGGTCGTGCCCTACCTCAACCGGCTCTCCGACCTGCTCTGGACCATGGCCCGATGGCGCGAAGGCAGCTCCCTGCTCACCCGGGCCCAGGAGGAACGATGATGCGCTTCGAAGCGGTACCGGTCGTGCCCGACGACGTCGAGCTGGTGATCGAGGGCGTGACCTCCGACGAACCCAGCGGCGGCGATGCCGCCACCCTGGCCGGCTTCGAAGCCAAGACGGGCCAGACGATGCTTCTGCCGGGCCGGCTGCTGGTGGGCCTCGGCCCGGCTGGCGGGGTCACCCCGGCCGTCGTCCGCCGGGCCGCGGGCGCCGCCTCCCGGGCCGCGGCACGGGCCCAGCGGGTGGCGGTGCTGGCGCCACCGTTCGCCAACGGCGACAGCTACCAGCCCCTGGCCGAGGGCATGGCCCTCGGCGCCTACCGGTTCACGGCGTACCGTTCCGACCCCAAGCCGAACCGAATCGCCGAGGTGGCCGTGGTCGGCGCGGGCGACCCCGACGCCCAGGCCGCACTCGACCGGGGAGGGCGCCTGGCCGCCGCCACCGCGCTGGCCCGAGACCTCGCCAACGAGCCCGGCGGCCTGCTCACGCCCTCTGCCCTGGCCGACCGGGCGGTCGAGATGGCCGGGAGCGCCGGCCTCGGCTGCGAGGTGCTCGACGAGCACGCCATGGCCGCCGCCAACCTGAACGGGACGCTGGCCGTCAACCGGGGCTCGGTGCATCCCCCGCGCTTCGTCATCCTCACCTACGAACCCGAGGGCGAGGCGACCGGTTCGGTGGCCCTGGTGGGCAAGGGCGTCACGTTCGATTCCGGCGGGCTGTCCCTGAAGACGGCCGAGGGGATGATCGGCATGCAGGGCGACATGGGTGGCGCCGCCGCCGTGCTCGGCGCCATGTCGGTGCTGCGCGACCTGGGCGTGACCGCTCGGGTGCGGGCGTTCATCCCCATCACCGACAACATGACCGGCGGCGACGCCACCCGGGTTGGTGACGTCGTGCGCTACCGCAACGGGCGGACCGTCGAGGTGCTCAACACCGACGCCGAGGGCCGGCTGATCCTGGCCGATGCGTTGGTGCTGGCCAGCGAGGAGTCGCCCGACGCCATCGTCGACCTGGCCACCCTCACCGGCGCCTGCATGGTGGCGCTGGGCCGGCGGGTGGCGGGCCTGTTCTCACCCGACGACGTGCTGGCGTCGGCCCTCGCCGCCGCCGGCGAGCGGGCCGGCGAACCGCTGTGGCGGCTCCCCGTCGTCGACGGGTACCGCAAGGAGCTCGACTCGAAGGTGGCCGACCTCAAGAACGTCGGCGCCGGCCGCATCGGCGGCGCCATCACCGCCACCCTCTTCCTGCGCGAGTTCGTGGGCGACGGGATCCCCTGGGCTCATCTCGACATCGCCGGGCCGGCGTGGCTCGACGAGGAGGACGGCGAGTGGTGTGTCAACGGCACCGGCTTCGGCGTCCGCACCCTGGCCGCCTGGTTGTCCTTGCTCGGAGCCGGCGTCGACGGCCCTTGACCGTTCCTGCTCGGGGGCAGCCCCCCGGGCCCCATCCGTCGCCCGGCCCGCTGGCGCTCGCACGGTCGACCGGTCACCGGTGAGTCTCTTGCAGGTAATGGTGCACCGGTGACCCTTGGCGGTCCCGGCCCGCGGGCCGTGATCGGTGACGGCCGCCACCGCGGGCTCTCTGGTCCCCGCAGGTGTGGGCCTCATCGCGGCGCCGGGTTGCGGGCGAGGTGCTCGGCCGACGCCCAGCTCGTGGCGTCGCGGGCGACAGCGGGATGGAAATGCCATTGGTGCAGTTGGCGCTCGGCCTCCTCCACGCCCTCGCCCAGCTCGAGCAGGCTCAGGGCCAGGCGCCGCGCCCGCAGGCGCACGTGGTCGAGATCGTGGGCGCGGTCGCGGCAGGCGTCCCAGTCGGCGTGCTCGCGCTGCATGTCCTCGGACAGGCGGGCCAGCTGGGGCCTGGTCAGCGGCGGCAGCTTGCGCCGGGCCAACAGCTCGCCGGCGGTGCCGTCGAGGTGGAGCATGTGGAACTGGCAGCACCGCAACAGCGTGCGGGCCATCGGTGAGTTGCGGCCGCCCTTGGTGCCGAGGCCGAGGCGACGGGCGGTGTGCTCGACGTCGAGGACGAAGCCGGCCGGCGCCGCCTCCAGTTCGCCGGCGAGGCGGCGCAGCAGCAGCACCGAGCTGGGGCCCAGCAGCCCGAGCCAGAACCGCTCGACGTAGGCCGAGCGGGGGTCGTGACCGAGGTCGTCGAGGACCGGGTCGGGCCAGGGACGGACGGCGAGCGTGGTGGGCGACGGGTCGGGTGCGGTCACGAGCATGGACGGTCCTCCGGGCGGACGTATCGGGTCCGGCTACAGAGGGGGAAGTAGATAATTTCATGCAGTTTCAATCCTCACGGACATGCCTGTCAACAGCTTGGCTGGACGTCTTGGATTGGTCGACCAGGGACGTCGCCGTCGCGGCCGCCAGGCCGCCGGCGACTGTCTGCGGAGGCAGGAGCGAAACGACGCCCGCAGCAGACCAGCAAGCTCCGCTCGGTAGCGTGGCCAGGCCATGGAGAGCGGCGACCGCGACACGATCGACAGGGCCCGGGGACTCGTCGCCGGCGCTGAGCGGGTCACGGTCCTCACCGGCGCCGGCATCTCGACCGAGAGCGGCATCCCCGATTTCCGGGGCCCGCAGGGACTGTGGACCAAGGACCCGACCGCCGAGAAGATGGCGACCCTCCAGCACTACGTGGCCGACGCCGGCGTCCGCCGCCGAGCGTGGCAGAGCCGTCTCGACTCTCCGGTCTGGGGCGCAGTCCCCAACGCCGGTCACCGCGCCCTGGTCGACCTCGAGCGGCGGGGCAAGCTCGTCGCCCTCGTGACCCAGAACACCGACGGCCTCCACCAGGCCGCCGGCAGCGCCCCCGAGCTCGTGGTCGAGGTCCACGGGACCATGCGCCAGGTGACCTGCCTCGGGTGCGGCGACACGGCGCCGATGCAGCGGGCGCTCGACCGGGTCCGGGCCGGCGAGGACGACCCGCCTTGCCGCAACTGCGGCGGCATCCTCAAGTCGGCGACGATCTCTTTCGGCCAGTCCCTGGTGGTGGCCGACCTGGCCCGGGCCGACGCCGCCGCCCGGGCCTGTGACGTGTTGCTGGAGGTGGGATCGACGCTCGCCGTCTACCCGGTGGCGGCCTGGTCCCGGTGGCGGCGTCGGCGGGCGCATCCGTCGTCATCCTCAACGGGTGCCCGACCGCGATGGACGACCTCGCCGACGTCGTGGTCCGGGGCCCGATCGGCGAGACCCTCCCTTCGATCTGCTCGTGACCTCATCGACCATCGTGCACCGGTCGTCGCCGGTCGACGCTCGATGCACTGTGGGCCAGCCCGTCGCCACTGACGTGCACCGGTCGCTGCCAGTCGACGCGCGATGCACACTCGACCCACCGTGGGCACCGTCGTGCATAGGTCGTTGCCGGAAGACGTTCGATGCACTGGGGCCGGCCCGTGGCCGCTGTCGTGCACCGGTCGTTGCAGGAAGACGCGCGATGCACACTCGACCCACCGTGGGCACCGTCGTGCGTCGGTCGTTGCTGGAAGACAAGGTATGCACACTCGACCTGCCTGCGGCCACTGAGGTGCACCGGTCGTTGCCGGGCGCCGGCCGAGGCACGATCGTCCCCACCGGGAGGGGGGCCTCTGCCGGCCGGGAAGCTGAGGCCCCGTCCGATTGTTGAGCAGGGAAGTAGCATTTCGGCCGGCGCCTGCAGCCGACCATGACGAGGGACGTGACCATGCCCAGCTTCCGTGACCTGCTCAACCAGACCAAGCAGGAGATCCGCGAGGTCGACACCGCCGTCGCCGACGAGCTGCGGAGCAGGCCCGGGACCGTGGTGCTCGACGTGCGTGAGCCCGACGAGTACGAGCAGGGCGCGATCCCCGATGCCCTCCACATCCCTCGGGGCATGCTCGAGTCCAGCATCGAGTCCCGGGTCACCGACCACGACACCCCCCTGATCGTGCACTGCGCCGGCGGTGTGCGCTCGGCGTTCGCGGCCAAGAGCCTGACCGAGCTCGGCTACACCGACGTCGTCTCGGTGGCCGGCGGGTTCAACAAGTGGAAGGACGAGGGCCGCGACTGGCGGGTCCCCCAGTCCCTGACCGCCGACCAGCGCAACCGCTACCAGCGCCACCTGCTGCTCCCCGAGGTCGACATCGCCGGGCAGCTGAAGCTGCTCGAAGCCCGGGTGCTGCTGCTCGGCGCCGGCGGCCTGGGTTCCCCGGCCGCGCTCTACCTGGCCGCCGCCGGCGTGGGAACGATCGTCATCGTGGACATGGACGTCGTCGACGCCTCCAACCTGCAGCGCCAGATCCTGCACAACCTCGAGCGGATCGGCGACCGCAAGGTCGACTCGGCCAAGAAGACGATCACGGCCATGAACCCCGACGTCGACGTCGTCGCCCACGACCTGCGCCTCGGCGCCGACAACGTCATGGACGTCCTCGGCGGCTACGACCTCGTCGTCGACGGTACCGACAACTTCCCCACCCGGTACCTCGTCAACGATGCGTCGGTGAAGCTCGGGATCCCCGTCGTGCACGGGTCGATCTTCCGCTTCGAGGGCATGGTCACGGTCTTCGACCCCAAGCAGGGCCCGACCTACCGCGACATGGTGCCCGAGCCCCCGCCGGCCGAGCTGGCCCCGTCGTGCGCCGAGGCCGGCGTGCTGGGCGTGCTGCCCGGCATCATCGGGTCGCTGCAGGCGGTCGAGGCCATCAAGGCGGTCCTCGGGATCGGCGACCCCCTCATCGGCCGGCTGCTCTCCTACGACTCGCTCGAGCAGAGCTTCCGCGAGTTCAAGATCCGCAAGGACCCTGCCAACGAGATCACGTGGGAGAACCGAGACCGCATCGTCGTCGCCGAGCTCGACGGCCTCTGCCTGCCCCAGCCCCTGGCTGCGCCAGGGGCGAGATAAGAGTGCCGCGCGCCGCTCTGCCGTCGGAGGTCTAGCGAGTTTGACGGCGAGGTGCCCGGCCTTCGGCCGGCCGGGGGCGTAGCCCAGCCGACCGCCGGCCGGAGGGGCTCACGACATGCCTCGGACGACGCCGAGGACGTCGCGGCGGGTGCGGGTCCAGTCGCCGGCCAGGGGAGCGTCGCCGGCGCTGCCGTAGCTGAAGACGTGGTTGGCGTAGCCGGAGTTGTTGAAGTTGCGCAGGTACAGCGCGCCGTTGCGCCAGACGCCGGCCGAGGTGGTGCCGTTGCCGTCCCAGTCGCCGACCAGGGGCCGGTCGCCGGGGTCGCCGTAGGCGAAGATGTAGTCCGAGGGCCCGCCTCCGACACGGTCCCGAAGGAAGAACTGCCCGCTGCGGTAGACGCCGATCGTGTCGACCCGGTTGGCGTTCCAGTCGCCCACCACCGGCCAGTCACCGGCCTTTCCGAAGCTGTAGGTCGCATCGGGGGCGCCGGTGCTGTTGAAGTTGCGCAGGAACCAGGTCCCGTTGCGGAAGAGGCCGATGGTGTCACGGCCGTCGCCGTTCCAGTCGCCGCACACGGCCCGGTCCCCGGGGTTGCCGAAGGCGAAGATGACGTTGGCGTTGGGGGTGACGTTGAGGTCGCTGAGGAAGAACATGCCGTTGCGGAATACGCCCGGGGTGTCGTAGCCGTCGCCGTTCCAGTCACAGGCCAGCGCCTGGTCGCCGCCGAGCCCCCACGAGAAGGCGGCGTCGGCCGGCCCCGCGGTCAGCGTCGCCCGCAGGTACCACAGCGCCGGCACCCGGGCCGGCGGGGCCGGGGGCGGGGGCGGGGGTGGGGCGACCGGGGGAGCGGTACCCACCAGGGCGGGGCCCTTCAGGAAGTCGAGGGTGACCCAGACGGTCCCGTGGCCGTCGCGGGCGACACCGATGCCGACCCGGTTGTAGTCGCCGAGGATGTTGGCCCGGTGGGGGGACGAGTCCATGAACGCGTCCTGGACGTCCTGCATGGTGCCCCCGTAGCCCACGTTCTCGCCGACCCGGGTCCACTGCGAGGTGACGTTGAGGGAGATCTGGTCCTTCAGGAGCGGGTTGTGGGCCAGGTTGGCGGTCGTCGCCATGACCACGGTCCACGCTTTGGCCACCAGGGCGGCGGCGGGGTCCCAGGCCATCGGGCGTAGCCCGGCGGCGGCGCGAGCCGAGTTGGTGGCGGCCAGGAAGGCGGCCTCGTCGGCGGCGGCGCTGGCCTGAGCGACGCCGCCGCGCGGCATGAGCACCGCCGACAGCAGGCCGACGGCGAGGGCGACCACCACCCGGCGGGCAACGGGCCGGCGGCGGGGGGAGGGGAGCGTGAGGATCTCGTCCATAGCGGTGGTGGGATCGTGCGCGTCCGCCCGCGGCTTGAGCGCCGCTGCCGGCCGAGGGGTGCCCAAAGCGGACAGAGGGGCCGCTGTCGTCGTGCCGAGGCCAAGAACGGGCCGTACGGCCTACGGGAGCGCGAGTGCAGCGAGCGCTTCGGGGCGGCGGCGCGGGCGCCAGCCCGCCCGGCGTCGATGGGTGTGGGGCGCAGCCCCACCGGAACACGAAGCGCGAGTGCAGCGAGCGCTTCGGGGCGACGGCGCGGCGCATGCCACACTTGCGGCCGCGATGAAGGGACTGATCCTCTCCGGCGGGGCCGGCACCCGCCTGCGGCCCATCACCCACACCAGCGCCAAGCAACTGGTGCCGGTGGCCAACAAGCCGATCCTCTTCTACGGGATCGAGGGCATGGCCGCCGCCGGCATCACCGACATCGGCATCATCGTCGGCGACACCCGGGCCGAGATCATCGCCGCCGTCGGCGACGGCTCCCGGTTCGGGGTCGACGTCACCTACCTGCCCCAGGACGCCCCCCTCGGCCTGGCCCACTGCGTGCTCGTGGCCGCCGACTTCCTCGGCGACGAGGACTTCATCATGTACCTGGGCGACAACATGCTCGAACAGGGCCTGGTCGAGTTCATCGACCGCTTCGAAGCCGAGCGCCGGCGGGCCGACGAGCCGACGCTCGGCGGTGACCACCAGGGCCCGGCGGCCCAGATCCTGCTGTGCCACGTCCCCGACCCCCACCGCTTCGGCGTGGCCGAGGTCGACCCCGACGGCCGGGTGACCCGGCTCGTCGAAAAGCCCGTCGACCCCCCCTCCGACCTGGCGCTGGTGGGCGTCTACCTGTTCACGTCCACCATCCACGAGGCGGTGGCCGCCATCGTCCCCTCCGAGCGGGGCGAGCTCGAGATCACCGACGCCATCCAGTGGCTCATCGACCATGGCCACCGGGTGCGCCACGAGGTGCTGCGGGGGTGGTGGCTCGACACCGGCAAGAAGGACCCGCTGCTGGAGAGCAACCGCAGGGTGCTCGAGACGCTCGACGCCCGCATCGACGGCACGGTCGACGACGCCAGCCAGGTCGACGGGCGGGTGGTGGTCGAGGAGGGCGCCGAGCTCATCTGCTCCCACGTGCGGGGGCCGGCGATCATCGGGGCCCGCACCCGGCTGGTCAACAGCTACATCGGCCCGTTCACTGCCGTCGGCGAGGACTGCGAGGTCATCGACAGCGAGGTCGAGCACTCGGTCGTTCTCGACCACAGCCGCATCGTGGGCGTCGCCCGCCTGACCGACTCCCTGCTGGGCCGCTACGTCGAGGTGCTGCGCTCGGGCCAGCGGCCCCGGGCCAGCCGGCTGATGGTCGGCGACCACTGTTCCATCGACCTCGAATAGCGAGCATCCCCATGGCCACCATCACCGCCTCCGACGTCATCGTCGGCGTCCACATCGTCGAGCCCACCGTGCACGGCGACGAACGCGGGTACTTCGTCGAGACCTACCGCCGCCAGTGGTTCCCGAACGGGCGGGAGATGGTGCAGGGCAACCGGGGCGACCGCAAGGCCGGTGCCGTCGTCGGCTTGCACTACCACCTGCACCAGGCCGACTACTGGTACGTGCCCGAGGGCCGGGCCCGGGTGGTGCTGCACGACCTGCGCCAGGGATCGACGACCGACGGGGCCACGCTGATGCTCGACCTCGGCCGCGACCCCGACGGCACCCGGAGCCATCGGGGCGTGTTCATCCCGCCCGGCGTCGCCCACGGCTTCGCCGCCATCACCGATATGACCATCACCTACCTGGTCGACGGCTACTACAACCCGGCCGACGAGCTGGGGGTGGCCTGGGACGACCCCCAGGTGGCGGCCGACTGGGGCCTGAGCGAGCCGGTGCTGTCCGAGCGCGACCAGCACAACCCCCGCCGGGCCGCCATCGAGGCCCAGTGGATGCCCCACGCCGCGCTGCGGACCTGAGGCGGCGATGAGGCAGCTCGTCACCGGCGGGGCCGGCTTCATCGGCTCCAACTACGTCCGCTACCTGCTGGCCCACACCGACGACGAGGTCACCGTCTTCGACGCCCTGACCTACGCCGGCAACCTGACCACCCTGGCCGACGTCGACGGCGACCCCCGGTACCGGTTCGTCGAGGGCAACATCTGCGACGGCGCCGCCCTCGAAGCGGCCATGAAGGGCTGCGACGCGGTGGTCCACTTCGCGGCCGAGAGCCACGTCGACCGCTCCATCAGTGGCCCCGACGACTTCGTGCACACGAACTGCTTCGGGACCAACGTGGTGATGGACACGGCCCGCCGGCTGGAGACCGAGCGGGTGGTGCACATCGGGACCGACGAGGTCTACGGGTCGGTCGAGACCGGTTCGTCGAAGGAGACCGACCCGCTCGAGCCCCGCTCGCCGTACTCGGCGTCCAAGGCCGGCTCCGACCTGATCGCCCTCTCGTACTTCCAGACCTACGGCCTGCCCGTCATCGTGACCCGCTGCACCAACAACTTCGGGCCGTACCAGTACCCCGAGAAGGCGATCCCGCTCTTCACCACCAACCTGATCGGCGGCCGGCCCGTGCCGCTCTACGGCGACGGGCTCAACGAGCGCGACTGGCTCTACGTCGACGACCACTGCGCCGGCGTCGACCTCGTGCTGCGCGCCGGCGCCCCGGGCGAGATCTACAACATCGGCGCCGGCAACGAGACGCCCAACCGGGTACTGGTCGACAAGCTGTTGGCGCTGTTCGGCGTGGGCGAGGAGATGGTCGACTATGTGCCCGACCGCCTCGGGCATGACCGCCGCTACTCGGTCGACATCACCAAGGTCACGGCCCTGGGCTGGCGCCGGCAGCGCACGCTCGACGAGGCCCTGGCGGCGACGGTCGACTGGTACCGGGCCAGCGAATGGTGGTGGGGGCCGTTGCGGGAGCACGCTTGAGGGTCCTGGTCACCGGGGCCGGCGGCCAGGTCGGCCACGACGTCACCGCCGCCTGCCGGGCGGCCGGCGACGAGGTCATCGCCTGCGACCACCTCGCCCTCGACGTCGGCGACCGGGACGCGGTGATGGCCGCGGTCGGGCTGTGCCGGCCCGACGCCGTGGTGCACGCGGCGGCGTGGACCGCAGTCGACGCCTGCGAGGGCGACCCCGCCCGCGCCCTGCGGGTCAACGCCGTGGGCTCCCGCAACGTGGCCGAAGCGGCGGTACGGGCCGGCGCCCACCTGGTCGCCCTGTCGACCGACTACGTCTTCGACGGCACCCAGGCCGAGCCCTACGACGAGTGGGACGTGGCCCGGCCCGCGTCGGTGTACGGCCGCAGCAAGTGGGCCGGCGAGCAGGAGGTGACGGCGTTGGCCGGCCCGGGCGCCACCATCGTCCGCATCTCGTGGGTGTGCGGCGAGCACGGCGCCAACATGGTGAAGACGGCGCTGCGCCTGGCCGAGGGCGGCGTCGACCCCCGCTTCGTCGACGACCAGCGGGGCCAGCCCACCTTCGCCGCCGACCTTGCGCCGGTGCTGCGCCGCTTCGCCGTCGAACGCCGCCCGGGCCTGTTCCATGTCACCAACCAGGGGGCGGTCTCGTGGCACGGCTTCGTTCAGGCCGTCTTCGCCGCCGCCGGTCACGATCCCGACCGGGTCACCCCGATCTCGACCGCCGAGCTCGACCCGCCCCGGCCGGCTCCCCGGCCGGCCAACTCCGTGCTCGACAACGCCGCCCTGCGGCTGTCGGGCCAGCCGCTGCTGGGCGACTACCACGAACCCCTCGAACGCCTGGTGCGCAGGCTGACGGGCTGATGCCGGCCGGCGAGACCCGCATGCCGGCGCCGGGGGAGGGCCCGGCCCAGGCCGAGGCCGCCGCCAAGGGGGGACGGGCCAGGGTCCAGCGGGTGCGGGTGGTGGTCGTCGACTACGACGGCGGGGACATGACCCGCCGCTGCCTGCGGTCCCTGGCCGCCACCGAGTGGGACGGTGAACTCGAGATCGTCCTGGTCGACAACGCTTCACCGCACCCGTGCACCGAGCTGGTGCAGGCCGAACTGCCCGTCGTGCGGCTGGTCCGGTCGCCGGTCAACGCCGGCTTCGGTGGCGGCTGCAACCTGGGCATCGAGGCGTTCGGGGGCCTGGAGGCCTGCGATGCCGTCGCCTTGGTCAACAACGACGCCGTGGTCCCTGCGGGCTGGTTGGCTCCGTTGGTGACGGCCCTCGACGAGGGCCCGGCCCGGGGGGCGGCGTGCCCCAAGATCATGTTCCCGGGCGCCTACCGACGCCTCGAGCTGCGAGCACCGGCCGATCGGCGGGGGCGGGTGGACCGCCGCCTCGTCGGTGTGCGGCTCTACGAGGTGGACGTGCCCGGGGGCAGGGCGCATCGGGTGACGGGATTCTTCGGCCCCGAGCGCGACCGCCACGGGGCCTTCGAGTGGACCGGCACCCGGGCGCTGCTGCAGGTCGGCGCCGGCGCCGGGCCGGTGACCCGCTGCCGCCTGCGGCTGGGCGCCGACCGGGCCACCCCGGTCACCGTGCATGCCGGCGGCGTGCCCGTGGTCGTCGAGGTCGGGCCCGGACCGGTGTGGGTGGAGGCCGACGTCGTCGGTCCCCGGGAACGGGTGGTCAACAACGCCGGCAACGAACGCCGGCCCGACGGCTACGGCGTCGACCGGGGCTTGTACCAGCGCGACGACGGCCGGTTCGACCTCGAAGAGGACATCGGTGCCTGGTGCGGGGGAGCGGTGCTGCTGCGGGCCGACTACCTACGGGCCTGCGGCCTCTTCGACGAGCGGTTGTTCCTCTACTACGAGGACCTCGATCTCTCCCTCCGGGGGGCAGCTCGGGGATGGAGCTACCGGTTCGTGCCGGCCAGCATCGTCGACCACGACCACGGCGCCAGCGCCGCCAAGGTGGCCGGCACCGCCGAGCGGCTGAAGGAGCGCAACCGGCTGCTGGTGCTCACCCGCCACGGCTCGGGCCGGCGCCTGGCCCACCAGGTGGTGCGCTACGTGCTGGTCACCTTGTCCTACCTGCGTCGCGACGTCGTGGCCGCCGCCGTCGAACACCGCCCGGTCGACACCGCCGTCGTCTCCCGCCGCCTACGTGCCCTGGCCGGCTGGGCTCGCCTGGCGCCGGCGTTCTGGCGGGACGGCCGACGGGACCGCGGTCGCCGCTGACGTCGTCCCGCTCACAGCCAGCGACGGGCCACCCGCCAGTAGGCCCTCAACCCGGCGTTGACCGGCCCGAACCACGCCGGCGGGGGCAGGTTGCCGGGCAGGAGGTCGACCGAGAAGAGGTCGGCGAAGTCCCGCTCGGAGCGGGCCCGGTCAGCCTGGACCTGCCGGCGCCGGCCGGCCACCTCTCGGCGGTGCGACACCAGCCAGCGCCATCCGGCCGCCTTCTGGCGGCCCCAGCCCTGGGCCACGGCCATCGCCGTCACGCCGGCTTCGACCACCGCCAGCATCGGTGCCAGCACCACCAACGTCCTGGCGGAATAGCAGGTCAGCACCATCATCAGCCGGTTGCGCTCGAGCAGGAAGAACTTCTCGGGCCGGCGGGTGAACTCGTAGCGGTGCCGGACGACAGCCCCGGGGGTGAACACGACCCGCAGTCCCCGCTGCCAGCACCTCATGGAGAGCTCGGCATCCTCGTAGTAGGCGAAGAAGCGGTCCTCGAAGCCGCCCAGGTCGTCCCACACCTGCCGCCTCAGGGCGCAGGCGGCCCCGCTGGCGGCGAACACGTCCCGTTCGCGGTCGCGGCTGGCGGCCGGCTGGCCGAACGAGCCCGACCACGAGATGCCCGAGGGGTGGACCTCGTTGCCGGCCGAGTTCAACAGCTCGGGCCGGTCCGCCAGCCGGACGCTGGCGGTGGCGATCCCGACCCCGGGCCGTGACGCGACCTCGGCCAACGCGGCCAAGGCCTGAGCGTCGACCAGAGCATCAGGGTTGATCAGGGCGACGACGTCCCCGTTCGAGGCCGCGACCCCGGCGTTGCAGCCACCGGCGAAGCCGAGGTTGGCCCCCGGCCGCACGATCACCGCGCTGGTGGCGCCCGCCACCCGGTCCACCCCCCCGTCGGTGCAGCCGTTGTCGACGACCACCACCTCGACGTCGGCGCCCTCCGACGCCAGGCACCGCTCGACCGCCGCTTGGAGCCACTCCTCGGCCCCGAAGGCGACCACGATGGCGCTCACTCGGGGCCGGGCGCCGCTCATGGCGCCCTACATTGCTCCATCGACCGGCCCGGGGGTCACCGTCGGCGCCTCCGGGCCGGCGGTAGTCTCGTCCCGCACCGTGGGAGGCGCCGCCCTGTCCGACCTGCTCGCCGTCGTGCCTGCACTGAACGAGGAGTCCACGGTGGCCGGCGTGGTGCGGGGCGCGATCGAGCTACTGGGCTGCGACGTGCTGGTGGTGGACGACGGCTCGGCCGACGCCACCGGCCGGGCGGCGCGGGCCGCCGGCGCCCATGTGCTTACCCACCCGTTCAACCTGGGCGTCGGTGCCGCCGTGCGCAGCGGGATCCGCTTCGCCGTCGAACGGGGCTACCACGCCGTCGTGCAGCTCGACGCCGACGGCCAGCACGACCCGGCCGAAGCGGTGCACCTCGTCGAACGACTGGGGAGGACCGGGCCGGAGGCCGCCGACGTGGTGGTGGGCAGCCGCTTCGCCGCCGGCTACGACGCGGGCCGGTGCCGCCGGGTGGTCATGCGGTGGCTGGCACGCTCGGTCCGGCGCCGCCTCGGGACCCCGATCACGGACGCCACCAGCGGATTTCGGGCCTTCGGCCCCCGAGCCCTCGACCGCTATGCGCTCTCCTACCCCAGCGAGTACCTCTCCGACACCGTCGAAGCCCTCCTGCTGGCGGCCGAGGCGGGCCTGGTGGTGGCCGAGGTCCCCGTCCGCATGCGCTCCCGCCAGGGCGGGCAACCCTCGTCAGGCCGGATGAGCAGCATGTTCCACCTCCTGCGCCTCGGCCTGATCATCCCCCTCCACCGGGTCCGCCGGCCCCTCGACGGCCGCGGGCCTTCGCCGTACGCCCGTCCCGAGCGGCCCTGACGTGAGCCGGCTCGAGGCGTTCCTTCTGGCCGGGGGGCTGTTCAACCTGGTGGCCGTGGTCGAGTTCGTGCGCCGCCGCAAGCTGCAGGAGGGCTTTGCCCTGCTCTGGGTGCTGGTCAGCGCGCTGGGCCTGGTGGCGGTGCTGGCCCGCTCCCAGCTCGACCGCCTGGCCCGGGCCGTGGGCGTCGCCTACGGCGCCACACTCTTCCTGGCCCTCGGGATCGTGTTCCTGCTGTTCGTGTGCATGAGCCTGTCCCTGCACGTGTCGCGCCTTCACCGTCAAGTAGAGGTCCTGGCTGAGGAGATCGCGTTCCTCCGGGGTGTCGCCGAGCCCGACGCCACCGCCGAACGGCCCGGGCCCGCCTTCAGCGCCCCGGCCGAGCGGCCCGGGGCCGCGGCCGGCGACCCCGCGCGTTAGCTTCCCGCCCCGCTATGGCCTCCGTCTCGGAGCTGTGGACCTACCGCAGCCTCATCGTCAACCTGACGTCGCGCGAGCTGAAGGGGAAGTACAAGAAGAGCGCCCTGGGCTGGTTCTGGTCGCTGTTGAACCCGGCCGTCAGCCTGGCCATCTACACGCTGGTCTTCGGCGCCCTGCTCAAGGTGGTGCCGCCGGTGGCGGGCAACGGCGAGCTCAAGTCGTTCGCCCTGTTCCTGTTCGCCGCCCTGGTCATGTGGAACCTGTTCAGCGCCGTCGTGACCGGCGCCATGGGCGCCCTGATCGCGGCCGGCCCGCTGCTCAAGAAGGTGTACTTCCCCCCCGAGTGCCCCCCGCTGGCCAACACGCTGGCGGCCCTGTTCCAGGCTGGCCTGGAGATCATGATCCTGGTCGTGGCCCTGGCCGTGGTGGGCAACCTCGGACTGACCGCCGTGGCGGTCCTGCCGGTGCTGGCGCTTCTGGCCGCCTTCTCGGTCGGGATCGGGCTCCTGCTCAGCCTGGCCAACGTCTACTACCGCGACGTCAACCACCTCACGGCCATCGGGCTGCAGCTCCTCTTCTACGCCACCCCGATCATCTACCCGTTCTCCTTCGTCCAGGAGCGGGCACCGGGATGGATCGTCCAGGCGTGCACGATCAGCCCCATGACCCAGTTCGTGGAGGCGTCCCGCGACGTCTTCTACCGCCAGCAGGTCCCCTCCCTCGGCCGCTGGGCCGGTCTGCTGGCCGCCGGCGTCGTCTCCCTGGGGGTCGGCTGGACCGTGTTCCACCGGGGCGCCCGTGACGTGAGCGAGGAGTTGTGAGCGCCGCCGAGGCCGCCATCGAGGTGGTCGACGTCTCCAAACGGTTCCGCCTCTACCGGGACCGGCCCACGTCGCTCAAGGAACGCTTCACCAAGCGCCGCCAGTCCTCCCACGAGGACTTCTGGGCGCTGCGCGACGTCTCCCTCACGGTGCCCCGGGGCAGCTCGTTCGGCCTGATAGGCCACAACGGCTCGGGCAAGTCGACCCTCCTGCGGCTCATGGCCGGCATCCATCGGCCCACCACCGGCTCGGTCACCGCCCGGGGCCGGATCTCCGCCCTGCTCGAGCTCGGCGCGGGCTTCCACCCCGAGCTGACGGGCCGGGAGAACGTCTATCTGAACGGTTCGATCCTGGGGCTGTCGCGCCGTGACCTGCGCACCAAGATCGACGAGATCATCGAGTTCGCCGGCCTGGAGGAGTTCGCCGACTCGCCGGTCAAGATCTATTCCAGCGGCATGTACGTACGGTTGGGCTTCTCGGTGGCCGTGCACGTCGACCCCGAGCTGCTCCTGATCGACGAGGTCATCGCCGTCGGCGACGAGGATTTCCAGCGCCGCTGCTTCGACCACCTCTACAAGCTGCGACGGGCGGGGACCACGGTGGTGCTGGTCACCCACAGCCTCGGGCTCATCGAGCGCATGTGCGACCACGGCGCCTGGCTCGACCACGGTGTGCTGCAGCTCGAAGGCGCCGGCGCCGACGTCGTCCAGAAGTACATGAGCAGGGTGAACGCGGCCGAGAAGGTCCGGCTCGAAGAGTCCGCCGACGCCGCCGGGACGGCCACCGAGCCGACGGCGGGGGAGGGGACGACGGCGGCCGTCGCTCGCGAGGCCGTGATCCTGGGCGTCGAGCTCTTCGACCGCTACGGGGAGGCGACCACCACCGCCCGATCGGGCGAGGCCCTGGTCATCCGGGTGCGCTTCCGGGCGATCGTGCCCCTCGACGAGCCGGTCGTCGGCCTGGGGTTCTTCCATGAGGGCGGCGCCCACCTGGCCGGCCCGAACACCCGCCACGGCGGCATCCGACTTGGCCTCGCGACCGGCGAGCGGTCGGTCGACTACGCCTTCGACGCTCTGCCCCTGCTGCCGGGTACCTATCGGATCTCGGCCGCGGTCGCCGACTGGAGCACGACGCACCTCTACGACCACGTCGACGATGGATGTGCCCTCCACGTGCAGCCCGGTTCGGTCACCGAGCAGTACGGGTTCGTGACCCTCGGCGGCAAGTGGGAACTTCCGGCGGCTGCGCGGCGTCAAGACACCGATGACCGGTAAGGTGCACATGGCGGTGATGTGACGACATGTCTCGGGATTGTCTCGTGATTGCCCCGCGGATCATCGACCCGGCGTCCGTGCTTCGGTACCATGCCCCTCCGCCGGGTGCGACGGAAAGGTGCGAGGGAGACCCTTCATGGCCCTAGCCACGAACGATGAGCAGGCCCTCGTCCTGGCGCACCGGCGAGGCGACGACTCCGCGTTCACCGAGATCGTCCAGTCCTACACCGACGGCCTCTACGCCCATGCCCGCCGGCGCCTGCGCGACTCGGACCTGGCTGGCGACGCCCTGCAGGAGACGTTCCTGAGGGCCTATCGCAGCATCGACCGCCTCGGCGGCGAGATGCGGCTGGGGGCCTGGCTGCACCGCATCTGCGACAACGTCTGCACCGACATCGGCAACCGGCGCCGCCGCGACGACGCCGTGGTCGAGCGCCTCGGGTCCGAGCCCGGCCAGGTCGTGGCCCTGTTCCCGGACCTCGACCTGAGCGACGACGTGCGCGCCGCACTGGCCACGCTGCCGGTGGAACACCGCGACACGGTCGTGCTGCGTGCGGTCGAAGACCTGTCGTTCCGCGACGTCGCCGAGCTCACCGGCACCTCCGAGACCAACGCCCGTGCCCGGTTCCACCGCGGCCGGCGGGCGCTGCGCCACCTGCTCGACCTGAAGAGCGGCTCGCTCGCCCTCTACGCGCTGGTCCTGCGGGTGCGGTTCCCCCGCAGCCGCACGGGCGCAGTGGTGTCGGGAACCGCGCCGGCGCCGGCGCCGGCGGCCAGCGCCGGGTTGGCGCCGGTTGCCTCCAGCGCACCGGTCACCGCCCTGCCGGGCTCGCTGCCGGCCACGCTCGTCCCGATCTCCTCCACACCGGCGGCGCTACCCACGGTCACCTTCATCGAGGCCGCGGCGGTGACCGCCGACAAGGTCCCGGCCCTCACCAAGATGGCCGCCGCCCTGGTGGGCAGCATGCCCCTGGCCGCCGGGGTACCAGCGGCGGTGATGCCCCCCCCGGCGCCGCCCGCGGTCGAGGTCGTGGTCGCGTCCCCGTCCGAGTTCGCCGCGGCAGCGTCGCTGGCGCCGAGCGCCGATACCGCCGCCGCCCCCGGTGCCGTCGGTGCCTTGACCGCCGGCGCGATCCCGTCCGGCACCGATGCCGACAAGGCTCGGTCCGTGGACGCGCCCTCGACGCTCGATCTGACGCTGGTCCCCGGGCGGACCGGGGCCACCGGTGACCCGTCGGGCCCGAGCTCCGGCACCACCGTCCCGACCGGCTCGCCGCTCGATGCGTCGTCGTCGCCCGACGGCTTCGACGCCGAGGACGCCACGGCCGGCCCCGATGTCACCGGCCCAGCCGACGGCAGCGCGACGGCCGGCGACGAGGGCCCCGCCGGCCCCGTGAGCTCCGGTGGCACGGGTACGACCGGCCCCGACGACGGCTCCGGCGCAGACCCGGTGGCCCCCGGCGGGGCCCCGGCAGCCGACTGGGCCGACGGCGCCACGGTGCGGGGCGAGGTCCGGGCCACCGAGCTCAACGACGGCTGGACCAGCCTGAACGGCATGGTGGCGGTGTACGTCGACGGAGAGCGGGCCCAGGCCGTCGAGGCCCAGTGCGCTTACTCGTCGGTGTCCGGCGCCGGCGGTTGCCGCCTCCTCTTCGAGGACGGGACCGTCATCGCCGTCACCATCGACCCCGACGGGGCCGCCGGCGAGATCCCGGCCACCCTGACCGGCGGCTACACGGTCGAGCAGAGCGACGATGCCGCCATCGGCGACGCCGGCACGGCCGTCGTGGTCCTCGAGGACGGCGGCGAGCCCGGCCTCGTCCTGCTCGCGGTCACCCTCTACCCGGAGGCGTAGCGTCCTCTTGGCGGTCACCCTCTGGGCCAGGGCGTAGTTCGTACCCAGCCGAGCCCAAGCCCTGTGGCATCGGGGTGCCGGCGGGACGAGCCCGACGATGTCACGAAAGTGAGCCGTCAGGGGTTGTAACGGGTGCTCGGTCTTCCGCTCACTCCGGTTTGTCTAACGGGGCGGGTGGGCGCCGGCACCGTCATCCGCCGCCTCGGCGGGGGGCGGGGGCTTCACCCGCGGTTGTGCCGGCAGGGGCCGAGCCCAGGGGAACCCCGGTGGTCAGCAACGTTGCTGGCCGTCGGATGTACCCCGGGTAAGGTCCCGAACGCTCAGCGCGGGCGGCGCCCAACCGAGGTAGGCGGCCGGCGGGTCACCGATGCCCCGAACCCAATAGCCCAGGAGGCTGAATTGAGTAACCGAATTCGAAGGGGGGCAGTAGGCCTGCTGGCGGGTACAACCGCCATGCTCGGCATGGCTGTCATCGCCCCCACCGCCCAGGCCGACGAGACGGTCTCGTTCGAGCGGCTCGAAGGGCCGACTCGCTACGCCACCGCCTGCGACATCGCGGTCGAATCCTTCGGCACGGCTACCGACGTGCTGCTCGCCCGCGGTGACCTCTTCCCCGACGCCCTGGCCGGCAGCTACCTGTCAGGCCAGCTGCAGGCGCCGATCCTGTTGACCGAGACCGCGGCCCTGACCGACGTCACCGCCGATTGCCTCGAGACCCTCGACGCCAACACCGTCCACATCCTGGGCGGCACCGTGGCTGTGGCCGCGGCCGTCGAGACCGAGCTGACGACCGCCGGTTACACCGTGAACCGGGTGGCGGGCGCCGACCGCTACGAGACGGCCCGCGAGGTCGCTCTGGCCGGTAGCACGCTGGGCGAGCACGAGGGCCTCACCACCGCCATCGTGGCGACGGGCGAGAACTTCCCCGACGCCCTGGCCGCCGGCCCCCTGGCCTACGCCCAGGACTGGCCGATCCTGCTCACCGAGACCGACACGCTCACTACGGACGCCAGCCAGACGATGGGTGAGCTCGACATCGAGCACGCCTTCATCACCGGCGGCGTCACTGCCATCGAGCAAGAGGTCGAGGACGCCATCGAGGGCAACGGTGTGACCACCGAGCGCCTCGCCGGTGCCAACCGGCGGGCCACCGCCGTCGCCATCGCCGATTTCGCCATCGACGACCTCGGCTTCAAGAACACCCACACCAACCTGGCCCGGGGCGACAACTTCCCCGACGCTCTGGCCGGTGGCCCCCATGGTGGCGAAGAGGACCCGACCACCATCGTCCTGACCGAGAGCCCCACCGTTCTCGGTACCGAGACCTGTGCCTTCCTCACCGCCCGCGAGCCCACCCTCACCGGTGCCCAGCACGCCTTCGGCGGTAGCGATGCCATCTCCGGCGCCGTGCTCTTCGAAGCCGAAGAGTGCGCCGGCGGCGACGGTGTCGGTGGCGGCGGTGGCGGCGGCGGTGGCGGTGGCGGCCAGCTCGGCGGCCCCTTCACCACCAATGCCCCCGACCTGCTCACCGCTGAGATCGTCTCGTCGGGCCCGGTCGACACCGTGCTCTACTGCTTCGACGAGATCGTCCAGAACGTCGTGTTCATCGACTTCCTGATCCAGGGCTACGAAAGTGACGACGTTGTCGCCGCCGAGTCCGCCCAGATCGACGTCGACGACAACAGGTGCGTCCTGGCCACCTTCTCGGCCGCGCTGTTCGATGCCGATGTCGAGGACTACACCATCGGTGCGGTCGATTTCGGCGCCGTCACCGACCAGGCCCTCAACCCGAACATCCAGTCGTCGCAGCCGCTCGATGGCAGCACCGTGACCGCGATCGCCGGTCGCACCAGCGCCCCCGACCTGACCTCGACGACCAAGAACAACACCCTCAACCAGGTCACCTACATCTTCGACGAGGACCTCGACGAGACCATCGCTTTCGCGAACTTCAACGGGTTCCTGTACCACGAGTCCAACGGCGACATCCACCGCGGTGACGCCATCGTGGACATCGACGACAACGAGGTGACGGTGCAGTTCACCGCCGTCGCGGGCGACCAGGTTGAAGAGGCCGTCCGGTACGGCGTGGACTTCTGCTCCATCGACGAAGAGGCCAAGCCGGCCGCGCCGGTGGGCTACAACCCGCCCTTCCAGGACTGCAACATCGAGGGCTTCACCGGGGGTACCACCACCGACCCCGACCTCGTCAGCGCTACCGCGGTCCCGGGTTCGGAGTCGCAGTACGACTTCCTCTTCGACGAGGATGTCACCAACGTCGACCCGACCGGCTTCTTCCTCTACCCCGAGGGCACGACGCCGACCGGTGGCTTCGTCGGGTTCTACCAGGGCGCGACCTTCTCGCGGCCGAACGCACAGACGGTGCGGGTGACGTTCCAGGACTTCCTGGGTAGCCCCATCGACTTCCCCGACGAGATCGTCCTGGCCACGGCCGACGTCTTCGCGGTCACCGCGACCGACGCCGCGGCCGACTTCAACACCATCGGGACCTCCCCCGTCGGCACTTCCGACGCCGGCCCCGGTAACAGCGATGGCCCGGACCTCACCGACGTCGAGTTCAATGAAGCTCTCGGCGCCGTGACCTACGTCTTCGACGAGGAGATCGTCGACGACTTCCCCGGCATCTTCGTTCTCCCCGGCGACTTCTTCGTCTTCGATCTGGCCGGTACGCCGACCTTCGGTGACGTGCTCGTGAGCGTCAACGAGAACGAGGTCGTCGTCCAGTTCAACAACGCCGGCGATGTCGAAGCCGCGGTCGGTGGGGGCATCCTGCCCTTCCGTCCTGGCTTCGGTCAGGCCGGTGTCATCGACAACCAGTTCAACGGCAACCCGCTGGCCACCGAAGGTGGCGGCCCCGCGGCCTGACCTGTTGTACCGCTCAGTACTATGAGCATTAGCTGAACCGAGAGGGCCCCGGCCACACGGCCGGGGCCCTCTCCTTTCGTGGTGCTGGCGTCGGCCGCAACGACGGCCAGAGCGGGACGTGTTCTACAGTCGACGCCGGCTGGGACGTTCGATGTACGGGGGTGCTGGGAACATGGGTCGTGCGCGGCGGGTTGCGCCGGTGGGGCATCTCGGTGCCGCCGTCGTGCTGACGCTGGTGACGACCGCCGTCGCCACCGGGGTGGCGTTCCCGCCGGCGGAGGCGCCTGGTCCGCAGGTGGCCATGAAATCGCAGGCGCTCGCCGCCGGCCCGGCGCCGGCGGGGACGGTCTTCACCGTCGACCTCGGGATCGGTGCCGAGATGGTCGGCTTCACCTGGGCGGGGCCGCACGCCGGGGTAGAGGTCCGTGCCCTCGACGGCGACCAACCCGATCGGCCGATGGCCATCGAAGGGCCCGAGGACGGTCCCGACCCGGGCGCGCTCGAGGACCGGGGCGGGCACCACGGCGACCCGGTGTGGCTGGGCCATGACGTGCGCCAGATCGAGGTGCGGGTGACCGAGGGTGCTCCCGAGGACCTCACCGCCCACGCCGTCGACAGCGAAGCCCCCGCCGGCGACGGTGGCGTCGCCCTGGGCGCCCTGCCGGTGGCCGGGGCCGCCGCGCCCCTGCCCGCGCTCGCCGGCCGGGCGGCGTGGTCGGCCGACGAGTCGTGGCGCAAGGTGGCGCCGGGCTGCAACGGCAACCCCGACTACTCGAGTGGCGGCACGACCTTCGGGGTGGTGCACCACACCGCCGAGTCCAACGGCTACGGCCCGGGCGACGTACCGGCAATCATCCGGGCGATCTACCACTTCCACACCCACGTCAACGGGTGGTGCGACATCGGCTACAACTTCCTCGTCGACCGCTTCGGCGGCACGTGGGAGGGCCGGGCCGGCGGGCTCAACAAGTCGGTCATCGGCGCCCACTCGGGCGGCTTCAACACGTTCTCCACCGGCGTGGCCGTGATGGGCGACTTCACCAACGCCGACGTGCCCGCCGCCGCCTACAACTCGCTTCGGTCGGTGCTGGCCTACAAGCTCGGCCAGCACGGCATCGACCCGCTGGGCTCGACGGTCGTGGTCCCCTTTGCGAGCCCGTCGTCGCTCTTCGCCGCCAACGTCCCCGTGGTGGTGCCCAGCCTGGGCGGCCACCGCGACGTCAACGCCACCGGCTGCCCCGGCGCCAACCTCTACCGGTTGCTGCCCCGGCTCCGCCAGGACGTAGCTGCCGACATCGCCTTTCACCGCGACATCCGGTTCATGGGCGACTGGGACGGCGACGGCCTCGCCACCCCCGGCGCCTACAAGGACGGGTTCTGGATCCTGCGCAACGCCAACTCCGAAGGGCCGACCCAGATGACCGCCGTGTTCGGCGGGCCGGGGGCGCTCCCGGTGGTGGGCGACTGGAACGCCGACGGCAAGGACTCGCTCGGCGTCTACTTCGACGGCTCCGTCTACCTGCGCAACGACAACTCGACCGGCCCGCCCGACGCCGTCTTCGGCTACGGCAGCCCCGGCGACATCCCCATCGCCGGCGACTGGAACGGCGACCGCACCGACACCATCGGCATCTACCGGGCCGGCTCGTTCTTCCTAAGGAACTCGAACACGACCGGGGTGGCCGAGATGGCCTTCACCTACGGCAACCCGGCCGGCGACGCGCCGGTGGTGGGCGACTGGGACGGCGACGGCCGTGATGGCATCGGCATCTTCCGGGCCGGCACCTGGTTCCTGCGCAATTCGCTCACCAGCGGCATGGCCGACCGGTCCGTCGCCTTCGGCAACCCCAATGACACCCCCGTCCCCTACGTCGTGTCGACCAACAGCAACCCGGGCCTGCTGGGCCTGTTCGCCAGCCGCACCCAACGATGGGGGCTGGGCGTGGCCCGGGGCTCCATCTGGTACCTGAGCGACCAGGTCGGCGGCGGCGCCACCAAGACCTTCCCGTACTGACATTTCACCAGCTGCGCCGTGCCCACGTCGCTGATCAGTGCTGCCGATAGACATCAGCACGTGGCCGACGTGCAGGACGGTGACAACCCGGCCCCCTCGTCGATCCGGTAGAGGACCCGGAACGTCCTCCGCCGGGCGGAACGGATGCCGTCGAGCTTGCGGCGTAGCGCTGCCGGCCTGCCATTGCGGGTGACCACCACTCGCTCGTGGTGCTGTTCGACACGGTCCACGAACTCTGAACCGGTCCTTGACGCTGCGCCGCGACTCCGTGCTCATGGCCACGATCGTGCCTCGGGACTGGCCTCGTGCGTCGTCAGAGCATCCCCCTCGGGTGGCTGCCCGCCGATTCGACCGAGCGGATACGGGAGGAGGACGGTCAGCGTGGGCGGTAAGTGTATCGTTGGTGTATGTCACGCACGAACATCGACCTGGACGACGACGCCTGTCGCACGGTCATGGACCGGTTCCGCTTTTCCACCAAGCGAGACGCGGTGAACTTCGCCCTGCGCACTTTGGCGGCAGAGCCTCTCGACCTCGACGAGGCCCGCAGGATGCGGGGGAGCGGATGGGACGGTGACCTCGAAGAGCTGCGAGCAGGCCGGCCTGGATGATCCTCGTCGACACGTCGGCTTGGATCGAGTTCCTGCGTGACACAGCCAGCCCGGTGTGCGCCCGGGTCGACCAGCTCCTCTCGGCCGACGTGGCGACCTGCCACCCGGTCCGGATGGAGGTCCTCGCCGGCGCCCGCAGCGAAGGGCACCTCAATGATCTCCGCCGTCTGCTGGCGCGAGCGGCCCTGCTCTCCACGGAGGCCGAGGACTACGAGGAGGCGGCCGCGTTGTACCGCCGCTGCCGCCACGGAGGTGCGACCGTCCGCAGGATGATCGACTGCCTCATCGCCGCGGTCGCCATCCGGTCCGGAGTCCCGGTCCTGCACGCCGACGCCGATTTCGAGGCTCTCGGTCGCCATACCGGGCTCGAGGTGGTGCTGGTGTGACCGATTCATGCCGGGGCCGGGGCCAGCCTCGGGCCCGGACGCCTGGCCGGCGCCAGGGACGCCGGCGGCAGCGGTACCGGCGCCTACAGTCGGGTGATGCGGGTGCCCCGGACCGTGGCTCGTGCTGTTGCCCGGCTCAAGCCGATGGTGCCCGCCGGGCTGTGGCCGTTCCTGCTCACGGTGCGGTCCTTCGCCGGCGACGGGCCGACGATGGGGCTACCGGCGTTCGGTCGGGTGCTGGTGGTGTCGCCCCATCCCGACGACGAGAGCCTGGGCTGCGCCGGCACCATGGCCCGGCTGGCCCGGGCTGGGGCCGTGATGCGGGTGGTGGTGGCCACCGACGGCGACGCGACCAGGGGTTCGGCGGCCAGCGGCGAGGAGACGGCCCGGCTCCGGCGGGGCGAGGTCACGGCGGCGGCGGCGCTGCTGGGGGCACAGGTGGCCTTCCTGGGGCTCACCGACGGGTCCCTCGCCGGATCGACCGGGGACCTGGTCGACGGCCTCGCCCGCCAGCTCCACCAGTTCCGGCCCGAGGTCGTCTTCGCCCCCTGGCTCCTCGACGGGCACCCCGACCACCGGGCAGTGGCGGCGGCCCTGGCCACCGCGCTGGCCGGGGACGACGGCGACTCCCGGCCCGAGGTGTGGGGCTATGAGACCTGGACGGCGTTGGTGCCGAACCGCCTCGTCGACGTCACCGCCACCATCGAGGACAAGCGTCGGGCGCTGGCCCTGCACCGCACCGCCGGGTTGGCCATCGACCTCAGCGCCAGCATCGGGCTCAACCGGTGGCGGTCGCTGCACGGCCTGATGGGGGAGGGCTACGCCGAGGCATTCCTCGCCCTGCCGGCGGAGACCTACCTGGCCCTGGCCGACGAGCTGGCCCGTCCTGCCCCGGCGAACTGACGGGCCGGAGCGGGCCCGGGCGACGGTGTGGCCCGCACCTTGGTGATGGCGTGGTGGTCGACGGCGAGGACCTGCAGCACCCAGCCGTTCACCTCGGCGCGGTCCCCGGGGCGGTCGGGGAGGCGGTCGAGACGGTCGAGGATGAAGCCGGCCACCGTGGTGTAGGGGCCGTCGGGCACTCCGACGATGCCGACGTCGACGAGGTCGTGGACCGGGAAGCGGCCCGGAAGGATCAACGAGCCACCAGGGCCGTGGTCCACGCCGAGGACGTCGCGGTCGGTCTCGTCCTGGATCTCGCCGACCAGCTCCTCCACCAGGTCCTCGACGGTCACGATCCCGTCGGCCGCCCCGTGCTCGTCGACCACCACCGCCAGCTGCGCCCGCCGGGCCTGCAACTCGTGGAGGGCGTCGAGCACCAGGGCCGACTCGGCCAGCGCCGGTACCGGCGACGCCAGCTCCCCGGTCGGCCGGTCGCCGCCGTCGAGCAGGTCGCGCAGATGGACCACCCCGACGACGTCGTCGAGGTTGGCGCCGGGGGCCACCGGCGCCCGGGAGTGCCCGCTCGCCGCCAGCGCCGCCAATCCGTCCCTCGCCGGCCGGTCGGCATCGAGGACGAACACGTCGGGGCGGGGCCGGAGCACCTCGGCCAGTCGGCGTTCGGCAACCTCGAACGCTCCCTCGATGATGAGGCGCTGCTTGGCCGTGAAGGCGGTCTGGGCGGCGACGAGGTCGCGCACCTCCTCGTCGGTGACGGCCTCGCGTTGGCGGGTCGGGTCGGCACCCAGCAGCCGCACCACCAGGTCGGCGGACCGCGACAGCATCCACACGACCGGGCGCATGAGACGGGCCACGGCACTCAGGGGACGGGCGGCGGCGAGCGCCCATCCCTCGGCGCGCTGCATCGCCACCCGCTTCGGGGCCAGCTCCCCGAGCACCAGCGTGGCGTAGGCCAAAGCCAGGGTGACCACGACGACGGCCACCGGCTCGGCGGCCCCGCCGAGGAACGCCAGCGGCTCCCGAAACGGCTCGGCCAACGAGACCGCCGCCGCCGCCGAGGCCAGGAACCCGGCGAGGGTGATCCCGATCTGGATGGTGGCCAGGAACCGGTTCGGGTCGCGGGCCAGCCGGGCCACCAAGGCGCCACGGGCGGATTCGGCCTCCAGCCGTCGCAGCTGGCCCTCGCGCAGCGAGACCAGGGCGATCTCGGTGCCGGCGAAGACGGCGTTGAGCACCACCAGTACCGTGACCAGGGCCAGCTCCGGCAGCACCGCGTTCAACGCTCAGCCGTCGTCTGCCAACGGTCCCGGCGACCGTCCCGGGCCGTGGTGGACGACAGCCGGCGAGCCCGACGGCCGGCGTTCATGGTCCGCTCGCCCGCCGGCGGCGTTGACCGCTCACCTGGTGTGGCACCTTCCCTGGCCCGGAGCGGTGCGTCACCGGCGGGTGTGTTCGTCGTCCCGAGGCGCCCCGACCGGGCCGAGCCCGGTCGTGAGGGCCCGGACGGCGGCCGGCACCGTGTCCATGACCGGCACGAGGCGGTCGAAATGGACGGTATCCAGCATCCGGCGCACGGCGGTTTGGCGGCACGCGACCGTGACATCGCCGTCGTGCTCCCGGACCCGGCGGATCCCGGCGATGAGGGCGCCCAGGCCGGCGGAGTCGACGAAGGTGGCCGCCGAGAGGTCGATCACGAGGCGACGAGTCCTCGACAGGGCGGTCAGCGCGGCCCGGAGGTTGCCCACGGTGACGACGTCGAGGTCGCCGTCCGGACGGAACACGACACAGCCCTCGACGTCGTGAAGGTCGAAGGGCAGCTCGGACCGGGGGGCCGAGGGATGGGCGCTACGCCCGACGGCGGCTGGGCGGCCGAGGTCGTCTCGGGTAGCGGAGGGCAGCTCATTGTCGAGGCAACGTCTGAACGTCATGGTCGGCGCCGGCTCCTTGGGGCCGAGGTGTGGCCGGGACGGGTGCCCGGCCCGGCCTCGTCGAGTGTCGGGGGCCCAACTGAGAGCGCACCAAGAGGGAGCTGAGACTCTTCTTCGGTAGGCCGAGCGGCGTCGGCGCGAACCGGGCGCGCCGTCCGGACGCCGCCGGCCGCCCGGTGCCGTCCAGCCCCTGCCGGCCCTACGCCGGCGCCGTGCCCGGGTCGGCAGAAGGCAGGTGGAGCGCGACGCGGGTGCCGTCGGGGCCGGTGGCGATGGCCACCGTGCCGCGATGGGCTTCGACGACGGCCGCCACGACGGCCAGGCCCAGCCCGCTGCGACTTTCGGTGCCCGGTCGTGGCCCCGGTCCGCTCACGAACGGCTCGAGCACCCGGTCGCGAATGCTCGGGTCGATGCCCGGACCGTCGTCGGCCACCGTGATGACGACCTCGCCGCCGGCGGGTACGGCGGCGCTGACATCGACGCAGGTGCCGGGGGGACCGTGATGGTGGGCGTTGGTCACCAGGTTCAGCACCGCCTGGGCGATCCGGTCACCGTCCGCCCACGCGCAGGCACCAGCAGGCGGGTCGTGCACCGTCACCCCGTCGATGTCGAGCCCGGTGAGACGGAAGCGGAGATCGGCGAAGAAGCGGTCGAGGGGGAGCTCGGCGGCGACGAGGAAGCCCTCGCCGCTGGACCGGGCCAGGGCCATCAAGTCGTCGACCAGCCGGCCCATGCGTCGTAGCTCAGCGGCCACCACCTGGCTGGCGGGGCTGGGGCCACCGGGGCGGCCGGGACCGGGGGTGTCGAGCAGCTCGAGGTGGCCGCGGGCGATGGTCAGGGGGGTGCGCAGCTCGTGGGACACGGTGGCCAGGAACCGGCGGCGGCTCTCGGCCGCCTCCTCGAGACGGTCGAGCATCCGGTTGAACTCCCGGGCCAGCAGGGCCACCTCGTCGTTGCGGGCGGGCTGGGGGACCCGGGTCGACAGGTCCTGGTCCTGGGTCGCCCGAGCGGCGGCGGCCACCTGGCGCAGCGGGGCCAGCGCGGCCCGCAGGACGAAGGCCGACAGCGGCGCTCCCAGCGCCAGGCTGGCGCCGGCGGCCAGCCCGAGACGGCCGAGGGCGGAGACGGACTCGGTCCGGATCTCCTCCAGCGACCCGGCCACGGCGAAGGTGGCCCCGATGGGGCCCTCGCGCAGGCGGACCGGCGTGGTCAGGACCCGTACCTCGCCCTCGACGGTGCCGACCGTCTCGAGCTGGCCCGGCGTACCCGACGGCAGCTGCCCCCGCTCAGCCAGGCGGAGCAACGGTCCGGGGCCGACAGCCGAGGTGCGGGGCGGGCCGCCGTCGAGGCGGATGATGCTGTAGTACGTGTCCGACCCCGGGTTTACCCGCAGGTACCGGTCGACGGCCTCGGCCAACGCCAGGCGTTCGTCGCCGTCGCCTCGCTGGGCGAGCACCTCGTCCACGGTGCGCTCGAAACGAGACTGCTCGCGCCGCAAGGCGCCGTCGAGGTCGTCCTGGCCGGCGATGAGCAACAGCTCGAAGGCGACGAACGTGGCCAGGGCGAGGCTGGCCATCAGCACGGCCGTGGCCAGCAGGGCCACCCGTAGGGTCAGCGAACGCATCGGTTAGCCCTGGAACCGGTAGCCGACCCCGCGGACGGTCTCGATCATGTCGGCTCCCAGCTTGCGGCGCAGGTAGCCCACGTACACCTCGGCCACGTTCGAGCCGGGGTCGAAGTCGTAGCCCCACACCTGGTCCAGGAGCTGAGCCTGTGACAGCGCTTGGCCGGGGTGGCGCAGGAAGGTCTCCAACAGGCGGAACTCGCGGGCGCTCAGGCCCACGGTGCGGCCGTCGACCTCGGTGGTATGGGCATGCAGGTCCAGGGCGATGCGCCCGTGGCGCAGCACGGTCGCGACCGGCTGGGACCGCGAACGCAGCCGGGCGTGGATACGGGCCAACAGCTCCGAGAAGCTGAACGGCTTGACCAGGTAGTCGTCGGCGCCGGCGTTGAGGCTGGCCACCCGGTCAGCGACGGCGTCCTTGGCCGTGAGCACGATCACCGGTAGGTCGGGCCGCTGCTCCCGCAGCCGGGCCAGGACCTCGCTGCCGTCCAACTCCGGGAGCATCAGGTCGAGCACCACAAGGTCGACGCCGGCGCCGAGGGCCAGGCCGAGCCCGCGCCGGCCGTCGTGGGCGACGAGCACGTTGAAGCCGTGGGCCTGCAGCCCCTGTTCGAGGAAAGCGGCGATCCGCACCTCGTCCTCCACCACCACTACCTTCACCCCGCCCAGGTAACCCGGCGTGGGCGGTGCCGCGCACATCGGGCCCCGGCGGCGTCGGCGGAACAAGGCACCAGCACAGGGCCTGAGAGAAGTCTCAGCCCCCTCACAGCATCCTCTTGGCCGGCCCCGGCACCATGGCCAGACCATGGAGCCGGGACCAGCATGGCGATGCGAACGACCAGAGCCGCCAAGGCCGTCGCCGCAGCCCTCGTCGCCGCCGCGCTGACGCTGGCCGGCGTCGCCCTGTCGCGCACCGACGACCCCCAACCCGTGCACGAGATCGACCTGAGGGACCACCCACCGCCCGGCCTCGTCGGCCCGCGCTGACCGCGACGTCAGTGCTAGAGACGATCTCGGTCCTGTTGGATATCTGGCGGTAGGTTCCGCCGGCGGCCGCCTCAGCCGGCGCCGGCCACGATCGCCCCCGCAACCTGGTCGGCGACCGCCGGCCGGAGGGCGGCCACGCCGCCGTACAGCCACGCCAGGCCGACGCCGGGTTGGCTGCCGAGGTAGGCTGACGTCGGCTCCGGCAACCCGGCGGGGTCGGAGAGCAGGAGCGGGCCGCCCTTGGCGGCGATGTGGGCGCCACCGGCCAGGGCGTCGGGGAACTCGGTGCCGGTGGCGACGCCGACGACCTCGGGGGAGGCGAAGAAGGTGGCTGCCACCAGCGCCGCGGTCTGGTAGCGGTCGGCTCCGACCAGGGGCGCCGCGCCAGGGTCGGCGAGGGCGGCGGGCCCTCCCACCGCAGTGCGGGCGACACCGGGGTGGGCGGCCAGGTACGAGGCGGTGGCGGCGGCCTGGACGGCGCCATCGGTGAGGAGCACGGCGGCGTCGCCGTCGGCGGCGGCGGCGGCGCCGGCGGTCACCGCGTCCGGGAAATTCCTGCCCGTCACCTCGAGCACCGTGCCCGGGTTGTCCAGTCCCTGGTCGGCGACCACCACCGCGGTGGCGAACCGGTCGTCGCCGCCCAGGCGGAGCACCGGGTAGCCCGTCGCGCTCAACTCGGCGGCGACTGCCGGGGCCAGCGCCGTCGGCCCGCCGAGCAGGTACACGGTCCCTCCGCTGTCGAGGACCCGTAGGATCTCGGCTCGGGCCCGCCCGTCGAGCTCGGCCGGACCGGTGAGCAGCAGCGGCCCTTGCCTGGCCACCGCCAGCGGGGTACCGACGAGGGCGTCGGCGAAGCTGTCGGACCGGGCCAGCACGACCGCCTCGGCGCCGCCGTCGGGGAAGCTGTCCCGGGCGATGGCGACCGCGGTGGCGACGCGGTCGTCGGCTCCGAGGCGCTGCACCTGTTGGGACCCGAAGGCGGCCAGGGCGTCGACGGCGTCGATCCGGCCGGCGCCGGCAGCCTCGGGGCCGTCGAGCATCGGCCGGGCGGTCGCCACCAGAGCCGAGCGGACCGCGGCCGGGCCGGCGACCGGGTCGCGCTGGCGCAACAGGGCAGCCACCGCGGCCACGTGGGGCGCCGCCGCCGACGTCCCGAAGAACCGGGGCGGCGCGCCGGACAGGAACGTCGTCCGCACGCCGTCGGAGGCGACCAGGTCGGGCTTGGCCAGGACCAGCGGGGCCGCAAGGGCGGGCGCCGGCGCCCCGCCGGTGGCAGGGCCGAAGCGCAGGGTCACCGGGCCCCGGGAGGAGAACTCCTCGACCCGGGCGCCGTCGAAGAAGGCGGTCGCGGCCACCGTGATGGCGGCGTCGGTGCCGCCGTGGCCGAAGATCTCGTGGCCGACGGTGTCACCGCCGGTCACCGACGTGTGCTCCGGCGCCGCCGTCTGGGCACCGCTGTGAAAGACGACCATCTTGAACCGGGGCTCGGCGCCGCCGGGCGAACGGGCCACCACGAGCTGCAGCTCCTCGTCGGTCCCGCTGGTGTTCTCGTAGGAGAGCAGCTCGACCGGGGCGCCGTTGGCCACGTTGTCGTCGAGCGATGCCGTGACCCCGGTCGAGCCCCGCAGAAGGTAGGCGTCGAGATCGGTGACCACCCCGTCGAGCGGCTCGGCCCATTGGAGGTCGACGACCACCGATTGGCCGGCCGGGACCGTGAACCGGTACGTGGTGTCGGTCCCCCCCGAACCGTCGAAGTCGTGACAGCCGATGTTGGGCCCCAAGGCCGGTGACGTCACTGGGCATGGTGCCGTTCGGAACGAGGGCGTCTCGTAGCCGCTGCCGGGCGCGTGCTGGTTGCCGGCGGCCGACACGTACACGGCGCCGGCGTCGCGGGCTGCGGTCACGGCCTGGGCTACCGCGCCATCCTGGAAGAACGGCTCGTCGAGGTAGGTGACGTCGTCGACGAGCACGTCGGCGCCGGTCGCCACCAGGTCGGCGATGGCGCCGGCGTAGGCGTCCTTGCCGAGGGCCGCGGTGGCGAAGGCCAACGTGGCCCCCGGGGCCAGGTCGTGGACGATCTGGAGCATCGCCCGTCCCTCGTCCACCACGTCCTCCGCCGGCCCCGGGAACTCGGCCCGCACCTGCACCGGCAACGCCCGCCCGCACGGGTTGCCCGGGCCCGGGAGGTCACCGCTGGCCACGTCCTGGGCGGCGTCGGTGGCGCCCACGGCCCGGTCGTAGCTGTCGGACAGCACGCCCACGGTGACGCCGGTGCCGTCGACACCGAACATCTCCCGGGCCAGGTCGGCCCGGAGGTGGGCGTCGCCTTCGCTGATGGCGGAACCGCACACGACCGCCGAGGGGGCAGCCGGTGCGGTGCCGGCGACCGGTCGGCCGACGCCGGCCACCACCGGAGCGAGGGCCTCGCTCACCGCCATGACACCCTCGACGGCCGCGACCGGGCCGAGGTCGCCGGCGGCCACCCCCAGCGTCAGCCGCCGGCCCCCGTCGGCGACGTAGGTGATCGCGGCGCCGGCCTGGCGGAGACGGTCGAGCAATGCCGGGCCGGCGTCGGTGACCCGGGCGTAGACGAGGGGGCGGCCGGCGGCGTCGTGCAGCAGGCTGGCCGGGCCCCGGGCGGGCAGGCCGGCAGCCTCGGAGGCGTCCGGCGCCGACATCGGTCGGCCGGTGGCCCCGGCCGCCACCGCCAGGCGGGCCAGGCGGGGGCTGAGCCGGGCGTGCTTGCCCGCGGTGGGCGTCGCTGCGCTCCTGCCCCCACAGGCTGTCGCCGGCGGTCTCGCGGCGGCGACGGCGACCTCCGAGCCGATCCGTTCGCACATCGCGAGCTGATGGGGCCTGGCATCGGCTGCACCCGCCAGCCCGTCACGATGGCCGGCGGCGGCGTCGCCCGTGACCAGGAGCGGGGCCGGTGGACCGGCGTTCGCCGCGCTGGGCGCGGCCACGGCGAGCATGGCTGTGGCCAGGACCGCGGCGATGAGCAGGGCTGTGGCCGGCCGGGCCCGCACGGCCCGGGCTGTCGTCGTCGCCGCAACCCGCCGACACCGCATCGTTCGCTCCCTGGTCGCCGCCGCCACGGCAGCCACGGGCCCCGTTCGTCCACCGTCGCGACGTTGTTGTCCTGGTGCATCATCCCACCATCTGGCGCCGCGCCACGGCCACGACCCCGGCCGTGCCGGCACCCACTTTTTGGGGGTCGGCACGGCCCGCTCGTAACCTCGTCGGCCGTGCCCAACCCCGAAACCCCGCACGCCGAGCACCTCGAGGCCGTCCGGCGGGACTGGAACAGCCGGACCGAGGAATGGCGAGTCCTCTACGACGGTGGGACGTTCCTCGACCACACCATCCGCCAGCGGCTGGCCCGGGCCCTGGCCCACGTCGACGCCATCGGGGCGAGCGGGCCGGTGCTCGACGTCGGCTGCGGTGCCGGCCAGGCCCTGGTCGAGCTGGCCCAGCGGGGCCTCGAGGTGCACGGTTGCGACCTGGCCGAAGAGATGGTGGCCGAGTCCCAGGACCGGATGGCCGGCGCCGGCGTCACCGGGGACGTGCGGGTGGCCGAGGTCGAGTCGCTGCCCTACGAGGACGGGCGGTTCGCCTGGGTGACCGCCCTCGGGGTCATCGAGTACCTCCCCACCGCGACGCGGGCGCTGGCCGAGATGGCTCGTGTGCTCGCTCCTCGGGGCCATCTCGTGGTGACCGCCCCCAACCCGCTACGGCTGGCCTATCTGGCCGACCCTGTCGGGGTGGTCCGGGTGCTGAAGGCCCCGCCCCGAGGTGGGTACCGCCGGCGCTACTTCACCCACGGCAAGCTGGCCCGCACCGTCGCCGCCGCCGGCCTCGGTGTCGTCGAGGTCGTGGGCCACGGCCTCGGCCCGTTGGCGGTGGCCCGCCGCCCGCTGATGAGCGACGCCAGAGCCGTCGCCCTCGACGGCCGCCTGGCCCGCAGGCTGCCGGCGGCGCTGGCGTCGCGCCTCGGCGCCAACCTGGTCTGCCTGGCCCGCAAGCCCCATTAGCTCTCGGTCCGATCAGAGTCGGGGGTCGACCGGTTCGCTCTCCAGCGCCAGTACGCCGAAGGCGCACTCGTGAACGCGGTAGAGCGGCTCGCCGGCGACGAAGCGTTCGAGACCCTCGATGCCGAGCGCGAACTCGCGGAGGGCGAGCGACCGCTTGTGACCGAGGCGGCGCGAGCGAAGGCGCGCGAGGTTCTGCTCGGCGGTGTACTCCGGCCCGTAGATGATCCGGAGGTACTCGGGGCCGCGGCACTTGATGCCGGGCTGGGCCAGCCCCTTCGGGCCGCGGTGGATGACGTCGACGGGCTTGATGACCATGCCCTCCCCGCCTCGCCCCGTGAGGTCGTGCCACCAGGCTCAGTTGCTGCTGCCTCGCTGTCGGCGTCGTGGAGGTCGACGGCGATCGAGGCGGTGGCGCGGAAGGTGGAGGGGTCGATGTCGGCCAGTCGGGTCAGGGTGTCGAGATGCCACAGGTGATCGGTCAGCGCGTGCACCTTGCCTTCGCCGGCGAGGATCTGGAACGGGGCGAGGCGGAGGTCAGCCACTGATTCGACGGGCCAGCAGTAGCGCCGGTAGGCGCCGACGAACTGGCGGGCCATGTCGCGGCGCGTCCCGGTGTTGGTCAGGAGGTCGTCAACGTCTGCACCATGTCGGAGCGCCGCTTCGAGAACGGCCACCTCGGCGTCGAGACTCGCAGTCGCGGCCGCTCCGACCGACGCGTACTGGCGGCGGAGCAGCTCTTCGGCCTTGGCTGACCACGGGAGCAGCTCGGCGTCGAACACCAGCCAGTCGGTCTCCAGGGTGTCCCAGAGATCGATCGCGGTTGTCCCATCTCGGACCTTCGCAAGCAGCTCGACTTCCTGGTGCGCGTCGGTGAGGAACGGACGACCGGTGCGGGTGAGGATCGTCCCGGCAGCGTCGCTCCCGGGAACGCCGAACCGCTTCTCGGCCACGGACGGATCGCGGCAGACGAGCACGACGGCGCGCGAACCCATGTGCTTCTCCTCGCACACGACGCGCTCGACTCCATCGCGCCGGTACGAGGCGAACGCATCGGCGGGATGCTCGAGCAGCCCCGGTTCGGTCGTTGTCGCGGTGGGTGCCATCGTCGGGGGCAGGTAGACGAGCCAGCGGGGGTCGGCGGCGAAGCGGCTCATCACTTCGAGCGCGGCGATGGCGTTCTCCTCGCCGATGGTGACGGTCTGGTTGAACCGCGTGTCGATGATCCGCTTGCCCATGACGTCGTCGAGGTCGAGATCGGTCGGTTCCCGGGTGACGTCCTCGATGACGGGGTTCTCGAGCGGACGAGCGGGTTCCCAGTACATGCGGGCGGCCGGCACCGAGACCAGGTCGCGCTCGGGGTAGCGGAGCGCGGTGAGCGAGCCGCCGAACACGCAGCCAGTATCGATGCAGATCGTCCGGTTCAGCCAGGTGGCCTCGGGCACCGGGGTGTGGCCATAGACGACCATGGCCTCGCCCCGGTAGTCCTCGGCCCACGGGTAGCGGACCGGGAGGCCGTACTCGTCGACCTCACCGGTGGTGTCGCCGTACAGGGCGAACGAGCGCACGGCACCAAAAGCGCGGCCGTGCATGTCAGCACGAAGCCCGGCGTGGGCAACAACGAGCTTGCCGTCGTCGAGGACGAGGTGACTGACGAGGCCGTCGATGAACTCGATGACCTGCGCGGTGAACTCGGGTGGTTCGGCCGCGAGCTGCTCGAGCGACTCGGCGAGACCGTGGCTTACGGTGACATTGCGGCCCTGCAGGGCGCGCTGAAGCTTGCTCTCGTGGTTGCCTGGGATGCACAGCGCATCGCCCCGGCGACCATGCCCATGGCAAGGCGCAGTACGGCAGGCGTGGCCGGTCCTCGGTCGACGAGGTCACCGACGAAGAACGCCCGACGGCCATCGGGATGGTGCGCGCTCGTACCGGCGGTGTCGACCTCGTAGCCGAGCGTGGTCAGCAGAGAGACGAGCTCGTCGAAACAGCCGTGAACGTCGCCGATGATGTCGAACGGGCCGTGGTCGTTGCGGCGGTCGTTCCACAGCGGCTGGCGCTCGAGCGTCGCGGCGTCGATCCCATCGACGCCCTCGAGGTTCCACACCCGGTGGAAGCCCTCGCGCCGGAGTCCCTTCATCGAACGGCGGAGCTGGCCCCGCTGGTTGCGCAGGACGTGCTTGCCGAAGTTGCGGTCGGGCCGCGTCGCGTTGCGCTCGGCGCAGACCTCCTCGGGCCACGTGGAGAACGATCGCGACAGCGAGGGTGTGGTGGCTCCTTGGCCAGCGCGACGAGCGCCTTGCGCGCTTCGGGCTGCACGTTGGTGGCGTCGATGACGGTGAGCTTCCCGGCCTCGAGGCGTCTGGCGGCGATGAAGTGCAGTACCTCGAACGCGGCGTTGGTCGCAGCCTGGTCGTTCTCGTCATCGGATACCAGGCCGCGGCAGAAGTCCGAGGAGATGACTTCGGTCGGGAGGAAGTGGCGTGCCGCGAAGGTGGACTTGCCGGATCCGGAGAGACCGACGAGGGCGATGAGGGAGACCTCGGGGATGGCGATCTTCATCGGTGGAACACCGCCATCTGGGTGGGACTGCCGACCTCTGGGTCGTCGGGGCCGATGCCGGAGAGCTCGACGGTGTAGCCGTGGCGTCCGGCCACGGCGCTGGTCCAGTTGGCGAACTCGGCCCGAGCCCACTCGAAGCGGTGGTCGCGGTGACGAAGGACGCCGGCGGGCATGGTCTCGAACCGCGGGTTGTACTCGATGTTGGGCGTCGTGACGATGACGGCCTTCGGGTGGGCGAACGCGAACAGGGCACGCTCGAATGCCCCGAGTCGAGGCGGGTCGAGGTGCTCGACGACCTCGATGACGGTGGCGATGTCGTAGCCCTGGAGGCGGCGGTCGCGGTAGGTGAGCGCGCCCTGTGCGAGCTCGACTCGCTCACGCTGGCAGGGTGCCATCGTGTCGAGGTGCAGACGGCGGGCGGCGCGCTCGAGGCTGCGGTACGAGACGTCGATGCCGAGCACCTTCTCCGCCTTAGTGTCGCGCAGGATGCGCTGCAGCAGTCGGCCCTCACCGCAGCCGAGGTCGACGACTCGTGCGCCGCCGAGTGACGTGATGGCACCCATGACCGCGGCGAGCCGCTGATCGCTGAGGCTGAGTGGCTTCTCGACCTGCGCCTCTTCTTCGTCCCGCTCGCTCGCGGTGTCCTCGGCATCGTCCGGCTCGTCGGCCAGCAGCCGTTCCAGAGCGTCGGTGGTGAGGCGCCGGTCGTGCCGGAGGTAGCGGCGAGCGATCAGCTCGCGGTCAGGGTGGGCGGCCAGCCACCCACCGCCGCGGCGGAGGAGCTCGTCGATCTCGTCGGCGCCGACCCAGTAGTGCTTGTCGTCATCGAGAACCGGCAGCAGCACGAAGAGGTGCTCGAGCAGATCGCGAAGACGCGCCGTGCCCCTCAGCTCGAGATCGAAGTAGCGCCTGTCGCCCCACGCCGGGAACGTGGGATCGAGAGGTAGGGCGTTGGCATGCAGCTCGTAACCGAGCGGCTCGAACAGTCGACGCAGGATCGGCTCACCGCCTCGGCACGGGACAACGGGCAGGTGGGCCTCGAGCGGGATGGGCGTCTCGGCGAGGTCCGGCCGCTCCTTGCTGCGTCCCGACATAGCGGTGCCGAAGAGCTTGTTCATCGCCGCCGACAGGAACGACGAAGCCGCGTACGGGCGGTCGTTCACGTACTGGGCGAGGGAGAGCTCGTTGCCCTTCGGGCCTTCGCGGTCCCGGACCAGACCAATGGGGTCGATCTCGACCAGCAAGGCCGCCGTGCACCGCGCTGCCGTCGCTTCCGGATAGACGACTCGAGCCGTGCCGAAGGACAGCTCAGCAGCGTGTACGCGCTCCGGGTTCTTGTGCAGCAGGAAGCCCAGATCCGTCGCCGGTTCGTGAGTTGTCGAGATGGTGAGGAGCATCGAGATCGCCTGGGAGGTGGACAGACGATGATGACGGACTCCCGACCGCCACGCCATCGCAATCGATCGGCAGCGTGCGAGCCCCGTTCGGCCCGAGAAGGCGGCTCATGCCGACGCCCGCGAGGAACCCGGCGATCTCCTCGTGGGCCGAGTAGGCGCCGTGGAGCGCAACGACAGGCGTGCCCGACCCACGGTCCTCGTAGTGGACTCTGACCTGGTTGATCATCACCGTCATCGATCCCGACGAAGGTACCGCGCCGGACTCGTCGGCCTCCGGCCGATGCACCCTCCGGTGGGCGGCCACGCCGGGGACGCCGCCTAGGCTCGCCGATGTGCCCGAGCCGTCCCCGCTGCCTGCCGACGCGTCCGCCGCCGCGGAGGGCGACGGCGGCGGGAGCGAGCCCGCACTGGCCGCCGTCGAGGCGGCGCCGCCGGTCGAGCGCCTGCCCGTCGGAGCGGAGTTCCCGGCGGCGGCGTGGACGTCGTTCGACCGCTACTCCCGCTACGCCGCTATCGCCCGGGCGGTGCGGGCCAACCTCGGCCCGGGCCGCCACCGGGTGCTCGACGTCGGCGACAGCTCCGGGTACCTGGCCATCTTCGATCCCGGCCTCGAGCCGGTGTGCGCCGACCTGGTCATCGCCGACGAGCCGTTGCCGGGGAACGTGCGGGTCAACGCCGACGGCGCCTTCCTTCCCTTCCCGGGGGGCTCTTTCGATGCCGTCGTCAGCAGCGATGCCCTCGAGCACGTCCCTGCCGGTCTGCGGGCCGCCTTCCTGGCCGAACTGTGCCGGGTGACCACCGACCTGGTGGTGGTCGCCGCACCGTTCGCCACCGCCGGCGTGGAGGGGGCCGAAGCTCTGGCCCGGCGGTTCGTCACCATCGCCACCGGCGAGCCCCAGGACCAGCTCGAGGAGCACCACGAACGAGGCCTGCCCCGGGTCGACGACACCGTCGGCGCCATCGAACGAGCGGGGCTGTCGGTACGGGTACGAGGCAACGGCAACCTCCACGACTGGCTGCTGCTGATGCTGCTCAAGCACCAGATCGCGGCCCGCCCCGCCATCAGCCCCCTCGACCCCGGCTACGACGTCGCCTACAACCTCGCCCTGTCAGGGCGCAACGAGGTCGGGCCGTTCTACCGCCACGTCGTGGTCGGCCGGCGCCGCGGCGCCCCCGGGTTCGGGGCCCAGCCCCCCGCCCTCGACGCCAGCCCCGCCGACGCCGTACCCCTCATCGGGGCCTGGCTGTCGGCGACGGTGGCCGAAGCCACCCGTCAGGACATCGCCACCCTGTTGTCCGCCCTCTCCGAGCGCCAGGCCGCGCTCGAGCACTTCGCCCAGGGCCTGGCCGACGGCCTCAACGCGGTGATCGCCAGCCAGGACGCGGCAGCCACCGCCAACGCCGCCCAGCACACCGTCACCCAACGCTCCCTCGTCGACGTCGCCGGCCTGGTGTCCGACCTCGGTGTGCGGGTCGCCGACGTGCGAGCCGCGGTCGACAACGTCTTCCGTCTCATCCGCCACCCCCTTCGGGCCGCCACCGAAAAGGTCCGCCGCTCCAGCCGCCCCGAAGACCCCTCCTGACCCTCTCGCCGGCGGGCACCATCGGAACTCGCCTGAACACAGCGAGCGCGAAGACTTAGTCGTATTCGGCGGGGTCGACCTCGTTGCGGGGCTTGCTGAGGCGGACGATGAGGTCGGCGAGCAGGCCGATCACCAGCAACTGGAAGGCGGCGAAGAAGAGCAGCAGGGTGTTGAGGCCGGGACGGAACCCCTTGGTGGCGAAGTCGTAGATCAGCTTCACCCCGCCGACCAGCAACAGGAAGTTGGCTACCGGGAGGAAGACCCGCAGCGGGTGGTACGAGAGCACCATCCGTACGACCTGGGTCAGGTAGCGCTTGGTGTCGGTCCACCAATGGAACTTCGAGGTACCGGCCCGGGGGGCGTAGTCGATGGGGACGTACTTGAGCGAGTAGCCGTTGGCCAGGAAGCTCATGGTCAGGGTGGTGACGCACGAGAACCCCGTCGGCAGCAGGTGCAGGTACTGGCGCCCCACGTCGGCCCGGAACGCCCGCAGCCCCGAGTTGAGGTCGGGGATTGGCTGTTCGACGAGGAAGCTGGCCAGCTTGCGGATGAGGAACTTGGCCGGCACCCGTAGCACCTTGACCGTGCCCTGCTCGGAGGTGCGGGCGCCGACCACCTGGTCGTAGCCCTCGAGCTCCTTCACCAGTTCGGGGATGCGCTCGTTGGGATAGGTCAGGTCGGCGTCGGTCCACACGATGACCCGGCCCCGTGCGGCGCGGGTGCCGGCTTTGCGGGCCGAGCCCGATCCCCGGTTGCGGGCGAAGCGCATGAGCCGGATGCCCTCGACGTGGCGGAGCTGCTCGGTGGACCCGTCGGTCGACCCATCGTCGACCACCACGATTTCGTACGTATAGGGCGAGGCGTCGAGCGCGGCGCCGATGCGCTCGATCTCGGTGAGCACGTGCCCCGCCTCGTTGTACACGGGCAGGATCACCGACACGTCCACGGCGTCGTCGGTTGCCGCGCTGACCTGGGGGGGCTGGGCCACGGGCCGCCGATGCTACCGGCCCGGGCCGAGGCGCCCGGCCCGGCCCCCACCCCGGTCGTTCGGCAGTCGATGCGGTGCGGCCCGGCGCGCCCGCCGAGTGGCGCCCGCGAGGCCGTCGGTTGGGCCGGCTGGGTTCGCGGCGCCCGCCCCCCGCCGCCGCTCCGCCGTTCGGCAGTCGATGCCGTGGGGCCTGGAGCGCCCGCCGGGGTGGCTCCCGGCGACGCCGTCGGGTCGGGCCGGCAGGGTTCGCGGCACCGCCAGCGGTGACCGTTAGTGTCGCCGGCCGTGGTGTTCCGAGTCCTGCACGTATCGGCGTCGTTCCCCCGCCGCCCCGACGACGCCGTAGCGCCCTTCCTGTTGGACCTCGTGGCCGGTCAGCGGGCTGCCGGTTGGGACGCGGCAGTGGTCGCCGTCCACGACGCCGGCCTCCCCCTGCGCCACGAGGTCGCCGGCGTGCCCGTGCGCCGCGTCCGTTACGGTCCGGCCCGAGCCGAGGTCCTCGCCTACCGGGGCGGCGGTCATGGGCGGCTCCGGTCGCCAGCCCACGCGTTGTTGTTGCCGGGGTTGGCGGCGGCGTTGGCGGCCGCCGTCGCCAGCGAGGTGCGCCGGTGGCGGCCCGACGTCGTCCACGCCCACTTCCTGCTCCCCGGCGGACTGGCCGCCGCTCTGTTGCGCAGGAGCGGTCGGCCCCGGGTGGTGGTCACCCTGCACGGGACCGACGTGGCCCTTGCCGCCGGCCGGGCCCGGCCTCTGGCCCGCACGGTGGCCGGCCGGGCCGACGCCGTCCTGGCCGTGAGCGCGCCCCTGGCCCGCCAGGCCGAGGACATCCTCGGCCTGAGCACCGGCGCGGTGGGCGTTGCCCGGCTCCCCCTGCCCGCCGGGCTGGTGCCGGCGCCGCTGCCGGCGGGCCCGCTCCGGCTGTTGGCGGCGGGACGGGCCTCGACCGAGAAGGGCTTCGACGTCCTGGTGGCTGCACTGGCACTGCCGGAGGCGTCGGCGTGGTCGGCCACCCTCGTCACCGAAGGCCCTGAACGGCCGGCGCTGGAGAAGCAGGCGGCGAGCCTCGGCCTGGGCGACCGGCTCCGGTTCGAGCCGCTGGTGCCCCGGGCCGCGCTCCACGACATGGTCCGGGCGCACTCGGCGGTGGTCGTCCCCAGCCGGTCCGAAGGCCTGGGCATGATGGCGTTGGAGGCGCTGGCGTTGGGCCGCCCGGTGGTGGCCAGCTCGGTGGGCGGCCTGCCCGAGGTCGTAGAGGACGGCGTCGACGGCGTCCTCGTCCCCGCCGACGACCCGCTGGCGCTGGCTCGCGCCCTCGCCGGCCTGCGGCTGGTGGCGCCCACCGGGGCGGCGGCCGGACGGCACCGGGCCGAAGCGGTCGTCGCCGCCCACGCCGCCGCCTACGGCACCACCGTTCCCCATCCGGTCGAGACGGACCGGTGAGCTCCTCCTATGACGTCGCCGTGCTCGGCGCCGGGCCCGCCGGCCTCATGGCCGCCCGCCGCCTCGCCGTCAGCGGCCGCTCGGTCGTGGTCCTCGAGCGGGCCGGCGCCGTCGGGGGGATGGCCGGGTCCTTCGACGTGGCCGGCGTACGGGTCGATTTCGGCAGCCACCGCCTGCACCGGGTGCTGGAACCGTGGCTTGAAGCCGACCTGATGGCGCTGCTGGGCAACGACCTCCAACGGCGCGCCCGCAAGGGGAGGATCGCGCTGGCCGGGCGCTGGCTGGCGTTCCCGCTGCGCATCGGCGACCTGGCCCGGCACCTGCCCCGGCCATTGCTGGCCCGGATCGCCTTCGACACCGCCCTCGGCCCGCTGCGCAAGCCCGGGGGCGACGATGCCGGTTCGGTCATCGCCGCCCGCCTCGGCCCGACGGTGGCCAAGACCTTCTACACCCCGTACCTGACCAAGCTGTGGGACACCCCTCCCGAAGAGCTGTCCACCGAGCTGGCCGACCGGCGCGTGTCGGCCCGTAGCGGGGCATCGGTGGTCCGCAAGGCGCTGGCTACCCGCAAAGGCGAGGGCGGCGCCCAGTACCTGTACCCCCGACGGGGGTTCGGCCAGATCAGCGATGCCGTCGCTGACGCCGCCGTCGGCGCCGGCGCCGACATCCGCCTCGGTGCCACCGTGACCGGCGCCCGCCTCCACCGCGACCGGTGCGAGGTCCTCACCCAGGAGGGCGGCACGCTGACCGCCGGGTCGGTGCTGTCCAGCATCCCGGTGCCGCTCCTGGCCCGGCTGGCGGGCGCGCCGGAGCCGGTGCTGGAGGCTGCCGGGCGGCTCCGGCACCGAGCCATGGTGTTGGCCTACCTGGTGTTCGCCACCGACCAGCTCACGCCGTTCGACGCCCACTACTTCCCCGAGCTGGCCACCCCGGTGAGCCGGCTGTCGGAGCCCAAGAACTTCCGGGCCGGCGGCGAAGATGCCTCCGGCGTCACCGTGGTGTGCGCCGAGCTGCCGTGCTGGGAGGGAGACGACACGTGGACCGCAACCCCCGCTGAGCTGGCCGAGCGGGTCATGGCGACGCTGGAGCCGTTCGGTTTCGTCTTCCCGGCGCTACAGGCGGCCGAAGCCCGCCACATCCCGCGGTGCTACCCGGTCTACACCGGCCGCTACGCCGCCGACCTCGACACCGTCGAGCAGTGGGCGGCCGGCCATGCCCGGCTGGTGACGTTCGGGCGCCAGGGGCTCTTCGCCCCCGACAACACCCATCACGCGTTGGCCATGGGCGGGGAGGCAGCCGGCGCCCTACTCCCCGACGGCACCGTCGACCGCGCCCGCTGGGACCGCGCCCGCCGGTCGTTCCGCGCCAACGTCGTCGAGGACTGAGATGAGAGCGGGACGAGCGCTTCAGGCTGACGGCGCCAGCGCCAGCTCGCCCGGCGGCGATGGGTGGGGCCGCAGCCCCACGGCGCCAACGAGCTGCGGGTGAGATCTCGCGTGGGCGCCGACGAAGATGGACGGTGACGACGCCGGCGGGAAGGACTGGCGCCGGTCCCCGTGGGTGCGGGCCGCGCAGGTCGTGTTCGTGGTGGCGGTGGCGGTGGCGTTCGTCAACGTCGTGGTGCGCAACGCCGGCGAACTGGACGACGTCCGCCTGCAGCTGAGGGCCGGCTGGCTCGTGCTGGCCGCACCCGTCGCGGTGGCGGCGGGACCGTTGCTGCCGCTGGCGTGGCGGCAGGTGGTGCAAGCCACAGGGCACCCGCTGGCACTACGGCGGGCCGTGCGCATCTGGTACCTGGGCCAGACCGGCCGGTACCTGCCCACCGGCCTGATCGCCTTCGCCTCCCGGGCGGCGCTGGCGGCCCGGGAAGGGGTCCCGGCCACGGTCACGGTGGCCACCGCGGCGGTCGAACTGGTCCTGCTCATCACCACCGGCGCCGGCCTGGCGGCGGCGGCGCTGCCGTCGTCGGTCCTGGCGGCACCGCTGCGGGCGGTCATCGTCGCCGGCGCGGTCGTGACCCTGGCGGTGGCGCCGCTGCTGCTACGGACGCTCAGCCGGCGGGTGAAGGCACTCGATCCCCACGGCGCCGGCGGCTGGCAGACCGCCGGCGTGTACCGGGCCGAGGGCTGGTTCGCGGCCAACAACGTGGCCAAGAGCGCCGCTTTCGTGCTGTTCGCGGCCGCCCTGTTGCCGGTCGGGCGGGGCGACATCTGGCTCCTGGTCGGCGCCTTCAGCGGTGCCAACGCCCTCGGCCAGGTGGGGATCACCCCCGCCGGCCTCGGCGTGCGCGAGGGTGCGCTCGCCACCATCCTCAGTGCCCGCTACGGCCTCGGCGACGCCGCTGCGGTGGCGGTGGCGTCCCGGGTCTGGGACACCGTCATCGAGGCGGCGTGGCTCGCCCTCGTCCAACTGCGCTCCTTCCGGGCCGGCGCCGGCAACGGCCCAACCCCCTCCATCCCGTAATAGCCGAGGCCCCCACCGTCCCGGTCCTGCCCACGATTCCGGGCAGTCCCGGGCGGCGCCCCCACGACCACGGGTCCCGACGCCGGCTCGACTTCCGGCCCTTGACAGATCGAGCCCGCGCTCGGTGCTGTGGCCCTGGGCTCGACCGGACGGGGCGAGGCTGGCCTTCGGCGGCCGTGAGGAAGGTGTGCGGGGTGGAGACCTACTCGGTGCTCGGCGGCGGAATCGTCGGCGTGGGGCCCTCTTCCTGACTACCGCAGTTGTGTTGGGCGGGCTGGTGGTGCCGGTAGCGAGGCCGCTGATCGGGCGCGCCTCGGCCGAGCCGGTTCCCGTGTGCAGCGGAGCCGTCTGCTCCGGCTCGCTCGGCGCCAACGCTCAAGCCACCTACACGTACCCGGTGACGGCGGGGAGCTCGCTGACGTGGTCGGCGGTCGTCGTCGTCGGTTTAGGGGGCCTGAACGGGAACTTGGCGGTGTACAGAATGGACACCAGCGGTACCTCGATGCCCGGGACCGGAAACTGGTTCCTCGACTTCAAGGGGGGGAACCAACTCCTACAGTGGGACTCAAGGCCCCTACGGGGCGACCGGCACGATGACCATCAGGGTCGGGAACTCTTCGGGCTCGGCGCCGATCACCTATGCCTTCACCGTCTCCGGCATCGGGACCGGGTCGTCGTCCTGCCGGTCCCCGTTGGAATTGGTAGGCGGCGGCAATCCCGCGTCGCCCCAGTCTCCTCCGAGCGAGTGTGCCGACCCGGTGAACTGCGCCACCGGCAACTTCTACGAGGCGGCCACCGATCTGGCCATCAACGGCCGCGGGCCGGGTCTGGTCTGGGGCCGGACCTACAACTCGCTCGCCGCCGGTACCGACGGGCCCCTGGGGTTCGGTTGGTCGACGACCTACGGTATGCGCCTGGTCGCGACCCCCACCGTGGTCACGGTGGTACAGGAGAATGGCTCGACGGTGGTGTTCACCGCCGACGGACCGGGCTGGTCAGCCCCGCCGCGGTTCGCGGCGACGCTGGTACGAGAACCGGATGGCTCCTGGCGCTTCGTGCGCCGAGGGAGGGACACGTTCCGGTTCGATCCCCAGGGTCGGCTCACCGCAGTTGCCGACCTCAACGACAACGAGACCACGCTCTCCTATGGCCCGCTCGGGCTCCTGGACGCCGTATCGGACGAATGGGGACGATCGTTCACGTTCGAATGGCTGGATGGCCACATCCGCCACCGGCGCCGGAGCAGTTGTCCTCAACGTCACCGCCAACAACCCGGCCGTGGCCGGTGCGTTCACGGTGCGCGGTGCCGGCTCCCCGGCCCGGCCCGCATTGAACTTCGGGGCCGCCAGCGCGGCCACCACCATCGTGACCGGCCTAGACACCAACGGGCGGGTAACGATCAACAGCACCGCTCGCGCTGCGGTCAACTTCACCGTCGATGTCCAGGGCTTCTACCACACCTCCACTGGTGACGGCCAGATCTACACGGCCGCCGCCAGCCCCGCCCGCATCGCCGACACCCAGGCCGGTACCGGGACCTGCACCCCCAGCTGTGCCGCCCTGAACACCGCGAACCCGACCCTGAGCGTCACCATCGCCGGCCAGGGCCCCGTACTCGTCGCGGTGAGCAGTGTCGTGGCCAACATCACCTCCATCCGAGACGGCACTACCGGGACGGTCCCAGCGATCGCCGGCTACCCCGCCGACACCCTCACCTATGCGGGCAGCCCCCAGAACTACGCCCGTAGCGCATCGGGAACCCGGACAACGTCAACTGAGACCCTCGAACTCAGCCCCGACGGCAAAGTCACCATCGCCCGCCTTGCCGGCACCGGTGCTGCCAACATCACCGTCGATATCCTCGGCTGGTCGAACACCACCGGCGCACCCCCCGCCAGCGAGAGCACCGCCTACACCTACACCGCAGACGGGCTCCGCAACACCAAGACCACCACGGCAGGGACCACGACCTACCTGTGGGACCGGGCGTCGAGCCTGCCTTTGCTGCTGGCCGAGACCACGAACGGCCTGACCACCCGCTACCTCTACGGCCCCGGCGACCTGCCCATCGAACAGGTCAACCCCGACACCAGCGACTGGTACTTCCACCACTACCAGATCGGCTCGACCCGGATGCTCACGACCGCCGCCGGCGCCGTCGTCGGAACCACCACCTACGACCCATACGGCACCCCAGCCGCCACGACCGGCGCCCGAT
>JBQTIQ010000019.1:0-3431 GCA_052387955.1 Acidimicrobiia bacterium
AACCTCGTCTTGCTCTGCCGACGGCACCACCACCGGATCCACCGACAACCCGGCTGGCACCTCAAGTTGCTGCCCGACAACACCCTCGAAGTCACCCGGCCCGACGGCCACCACACCACCAGCCGCCCGCCGCCATGACGCGCCGTATACGGCACCTCCCAGCCCGGCCCATGTAACGGCGTCGCTGCTCGTGCGCCCATACGGACGCGGCTATGCCACATCGAAACCCACCAGAAGCTCGCGACGGTCGCCGCCAGCTCGGCGACGAAGAGGCGGACGCATGAACCCAGGTGACGCGCCCAGACGAGGCCTGAGCCGACTGCCACCGCCACTACCGCGCCCACCCAGTGGCGGCGAGCACCGCCGGGGTAAGCGTCCCTCCAACAGAGCTCGTATCGCTTGGTCAGCTCAGCCAGGGGAGGACCATCAAGGCCGTGGGCTCGACCATGAAGTACTCCCGGGCCAGTTCACCGATGGTGCCCTCGGCCTCGAGGGCGGCGATGGCGTCGTTGAGCACCGCGGTGTCGGGTGAACCGAGGGGCAGGATGGCGGCGTAGCGGACGCCGGTCGGCACCCGGCCCACGACCCGCAGGCCCGGGCCGGCGTCGGCTGCCGCCATCGCCAGCGGGGTCTCGACCAGTACCACGTCGACGTCGCCGGCGGCCAGGGCCGCCACCGCCGCCGGAACGGTGAGGAACGGCGTGGGTGTCAGCGGGACCTCGAAGCTGCCCACCGCGGCGCGGGCGACGTCGTCGTCGAGCACGAAGGCCCACCGCAGGCGCCGGGCGGCCTCTGCGGTGCGCACCCTGGTCCCGGCCCGTACCAATACCCCGTGGTCGGCCTTCAGGTAGGGCACGGTGAAGTCGACCCTCTGAGCGAGCGCGGCGGTGATCGCGACCTGGCTCAGCATCAGGTCGCACCGGCAGTCCTGGCCGCTGGTGAGGGCCAGGACCGGGGCTTCCACCACCCGCACGGTCCTGACGCCGAGACGGGTGGCGATCGCCCGGGCCAGGTCGTACTCGAAGCCGCCGGTGGTGCCGCCGTCGGCGCCGGCCACGTAGAACGGCGGTGCCGGCCGCTCGACCGCGATGGTCAGCACCCCCGGAACCCGGGTGAGCAGGCGCTGTTCGCCGAGGGCCAGCGTCGTCACCGACGCCTCCGGCGGCGCCCCCGGGACCGGCCCGGCCGCCGGCGCCGACGTGCAGGCGGCGGCCAGGACGGCGCCGACCGCGATCGTCGGCCACGGGTGGCCCCACCTCCGGCTCATGGGCGTGAGCGGCGAGGCCCCAGCCCGGCCACCAGGGCGGCGGCGAGGCCGGCGATGGTGTGTTCTTCGGCCACCACGTCGACGTCGAGACCGTGGCGGCGGGCGGTGGCGGCGGTGACCGGACCGATGCAGGCCACCAGCGGCGGGACCGGCCCGTCGCCGAGCACGTCGAGAAACCGCTCCACGGTGGACGAGGACGTGAACGTCACGGCATCGGAGCGCTCGACCCCCTCGAGCTGAGCCGCCGTCGGCCGTCCGGCGACGGTGCGATAGGCCTCGACGACGTCGACGTCCCAACCTTGCCCCCGCAACCCGTCCGGGACGACGTCGCGGGCCACCGCCGCCCGCGCCAGCAGCACCCGCCCGCCACCGGGGGGCGGGTCAGGGAACGCCTCGAGCAGCGCTTCGCCGACGAAGCGGACGGGCACGAGGTCGGCCCTGATCCCGCCGGCAAGGAGCGCCGCAGCCGTGCCCGGTCCCATGGCGGCCACCTGTACACCGCCCAGGTCTCGGGCGTCACGCAGGCAGGCCAGGAAGCGGCGGGCGCCGTTGGGCGACGTCACCACGACCCATCGATACCGGCCCGCCGCCACCGCGGTCGCCGCTTCGGCCATGGCCGCGCCGCCGTCGGCCGGGCCCTCGATGGCGATGGCGGGTACCTCGACGACAGCGGCGCCGAGGTCGCGAAGGCGGTCGGCCAATTCCGATGACTGTTCCCGGGCCCGGGTCACGACCACCCGCCGGCCGAACAAGGCCTTGTCCTCGAACCAGGACAGCGATTCGCGGGCCACATCGCCGATGACGATCGTGGCGGGGGCGACGATCTCGGTCGCCCCGATGGTGCCGAGCGTGGCCCGCACGGTGTGCTGTTCGGGCCTGGTCCCCCACGTGATCGAGGCCACCGGTGTCGACGGGGGCCGGCCGCCGCCGATCAGCTTCTCGGCGATGAGGCCGATGCGGGCCACTCCCATCAGGACCACGATCGTGCCGCCCACCTTGGCCACCGCATCCCAGTCGACCGAGCCCTCGCCGGCGGCCGGGTCCTCGTGACCGGTGACGACCGTGAACGAGGTGGACGAGTGCCGCCGGGTGACGGGGATGCCGGCGTAGGCGGGCACGGCGATGGCGGCACTGATGCCCGGCACCACCTCGAAGGGCACACCGGCGGCGGCGAGAGCGGCCGCCTCCTCACCACCACGGGCGAACACGAACGGGTCGCCGCCCTTGAGCCGCACCACCGTCTGGCCCGCTCGGCCCCGCTCCACCAGGAAGGCGTTGATCTCGGCCTGGGACAGCTCGACCCGGCCCGGCGCCTTGGCGGCCGAGACACGCTCGGCGTCGACCGGGGCCAGATCGAGGAGCGACGCCACCGACAGCCGGTCGTAGACGACGACATCGGCCCGGGCCAGCACCCCAGCCCCCCGGACGGTGAGCAGGCCCGGGTCACCGGGCCCGGCACCCACCAGGTACACGGTCACCGGCGGAACCGTACTTTGCTGGCTGCGTTGCTGGCTGCGTTCCCCGGCCACGCAGGCCGCTCCTGACCGCACCTCCGCTGGCGCTCCGGTGCTCGCATCGGCGGACGTACACAGACCCTCCGGACCGCACCTCCGCTGGCGCTCCGGTGCTCGCATCGGCGGGCCTACACCGGCCACGCCGGCCGAGCCGGACCGCTACTCCGCTGACGCTCCGGTGCTCGCATCGGCCGGGCACGCCGAGGCGTCGGTCCCATGGCGACGGGCACCCGGGATGGGCGCCGTGCCGCCAGCAGACGCGGGAGACCCGGAAGTCAACGAAGCAGGAGGGAGCGGCCGCCGGCGCGGTCGAGGAGGTGCCGGGCCACGGCCTGTCCCAGCGCCGCCGGGTCGGTGCCCTGGGCCTCGTGGCGGAGGACGACGTGGCCGTCGAGGGAGGCAAGCAGGCCCCGCAGCTCCAGGCCGTCGCGCCCGTCAGGAGGCGGGAGGGGCCGGGCCAGGGCGCCGGCAGGAAGGTCGCAGTCGCCACCCAGCTCGACCAGGAAGGCCCGCTCGGCGTCGACACAGCGCCGGCTGTCGCGGTCCTCGAGGGGGGCCAGCCGGGCGGCGGTGGTGTCGTCGTCGGCGCGGCACTCGACGGCCAGGGCGCCCAGGCCGACCTGGGGGAGCAACACCACAGGCTCGAGCAC
>JBQTIQ010000020.1:0-12014 GCA_052387955.1 Acidimicrobiia bacterium
TACCACCCGCCGCTGCACCTCGTTCATGTGCGGCAGCACCACCGTGAAGAATCGCGCGAGCCCCTCCGGCGTGACCTCCACACCGCCAAGATACCACGCGCGATTTAACCTGGCGTGGACCCTTAGTAGTAGCGAGCGTAGCCATGCTCGCAGTGATGGCGGGGTGCTCACGAGGTGGAAGCGGCGTAGTCGTGGATTATTCACATGTCAATTTCAGGAGTGTCGGCCAGCTGGCCGACTCGAGTGAGTATGTCGTCTTTGCCACTTCGGTTGATCCTCCCATAGCTTACGAACATAGCGGAGATGACTTGATGGCGTTGGTGATCGGCGATGTCGAATTGACCGGAATAGTTGCGATTCGACCGGACGCATCGTTGAGGCCGTCCGAGGGCGAGCGCGTTACCGTCGGCATAGCTTTGCTGGAGACCGAAGAGACTCTGCGAGAACGGGGGGACGAGAGTACGGGCACGATCATGAACTACGAGCAGCTCGCTCGGGAGTTCCCTACCGTCGATCAAGCCTTCGCTCGGGGCGACTCCCTTCTGCTATTCATGGTTGACAGCAGGGACTCCCGTGCCGACTTCGAGTTGGCTGGTTACGCCCTCGTCGACGAAGCGGCTCACGCCGCGACGTTCAAGGCTATGCCAGGTGAACTCGCCGGAAGGACAGAGCCTTCGAATCGCATTCTCGAGACCGTTACGGAGAAGCTCAGGGAGCCCGCGCCATGGCGCACTTCGAAGGCATCTGACATGCCGGAGGTGTCAGTGCCGCCTGCCGATGGCCGACCGCCCCTGGCGCCTCCTAGATGACCTATTCCAAGGGGTGAAGGTCCGCGGTTGACGCGGCGAGAGCGTCCACGATCGGTGTTGCTAACCCAAGCGATCGTGGAGGATCGACGGACACCGACCTGGACACCCTCGCAATCGCACTGTACGTGCGGGTGGATGACTTCTTGAGGACCGCCCAGAGCTCACCCCACCTCGGCCCCGGATCGGTCTGCAACCGAAGCTGAGCGACGCTGAGCTGGTCACCATGTCGGTGCTGCAGGTCGTGCTGTGCTTCGACGACGAGGCCCGCTGGGGTCGGCCACGCCAATTCTCACCTCGGGCACCGTTCTGCCGGGCCAGCCCGGGTACAACACGCGGCTCCGTGAGGCGGTATCGACCTGGCAGGTGAGGTGAGGTTCAGCTGTTGGGGAGTTGACTCCCGCTGCTGCCCCCGTCGCCATGCCGGCGCTCATTTCGATGGCGATGGGCGACGACACCTTGATGCGAGGGCCGGAGCGCCAGCGCAGGTGCGGTCAAGAGCGGCCTGCGTGGCCGGGGAACGCGGCTAGCAAAGTAGGGTCTGGGCCCGATGCCGGACGCCGAGAAGCCCCACGTATACGTGCCGGCCGGGGAAGCCCCCCCGGCCAAGCTGACGATCGAGGACATCGAGCCGGGTGACGGCGACGAAGCCGGCCCCGGCAACTGGGTCGACGTCCACTACGTCGGCGTCTCCTGGCGCACCCGCAAGCAGTTCGACGCATCCTGGGACCGGGGCTCGGCCTTCTCGTTCCCCCTCGGTCACGGCAAGGTGATCCAGGGGTGGGACCAGGGCGTGATGGGCATGAAGGTCGGCGGCCGGCGCCGGCTGGTGATCCCACCCAGCCTGGCCTACGGCAAGCGCGGCGCCGGCCGGGCCATCGGGCCCGACGAGACCCTCGTTTTCGTCGTCGACCTCATCGGCGTCCGCAAGCAGTAGCACGCCTCCGGGGCCGCGTCCCGCGCCCATCGCCGCGCAACCGGCCCACGGGTAACGTCGGGCCTTCATGCCCGCACCCGCCTTCCGTTCGCCCAAGGGCACCCGCGACCTGTTGCCCCCCGAGTCCGGGCGCGCCCGCGCCCTGGTTGCGGTGTTCGCGGACCTGGCCGAACGGTCCGGCTACGGCCTCGTCGTGCCGCCCATGTTCGAGGACGAGAGCGTGTTCCTCCGCCTGGGTGAGTCCACCGATGTGGTCACGAAGGAGATGTACTGCTTCGAGACCAAGGGCGGCGACCGTCTCGCCCTGCGCCCCGAGCAGACGGCGTCGGTGGTGCGGGCCTTCGCCCAGCACCGGCCGACGCCGCCGTGGAAGGCGTGGTACGCCGGCCCCAACTTCCGTTACGAAGCGCCCCAAGCCGGCCGCTACCGCCAGTTCGACCAGGTCGGCGTCGAAGTGCTCGGCACCGACGATCCCGACGCCGATGTCGAGGTGGTCGCCCTCGGCTGGCAGCTCTACCAGGCGCTCGGGCTATGCGGTGTCCGGCTCAAGGTCAACTCGCTCGGCCTGAGCGCCGACCGTGCCCGTTACGTCGAGGTGTTGCGGGCCTACTTCGAGGCCAACGCCGGCGCCCTGAGCGAACAGAGCCGGGCCACCCTGGGCCACAACCCCCTGCGGGTCCTCGACTCCAAGCGGGCCGAGGACACCGAGGTGGCAGCGGCGGCGCCCAGCATCCTCGACCATCTCTCCGACGAGGCCGCGGCCCACTTCGACCGGGTCCTCAGCGGCCTCCGACGCCTGAACGTGCCCTATGAGCTCACCCCCCGCCTGGTGCGGGGGCTCGACTACTACACCCGCACGACCTTCGAGTACAGCGCCGGCAACCTCGACGCGGCTCAGGACGCCCTCGGCGGCGGCGGCCGCTACGACGGGCTGTCCGAGGCCCTCGGCGGCCCGGCCGTTTCCGGCATCGGCTTCGCCATCGGCGTCGATCGCACGGTGCTGGCGTGTGACGCCGAGGGCGTCTTCGGGGCCCCGGGCCCCGCGGTGGACGTCTTCGTCATCGACGTGGTCGACGGCTCCGAGGCCCTGGTGCTGTGCGACGAGCTGCGCCGGGCCGGGCTCGGCGCCGACCGTGCCTTCGGGTCGCGGTCGATGAAGGCGCAGATGAAGCAGGCCGGTCGCTCGGGCGCCGCGGTGGCCCTCATCGTCGGCCCCCAGGAACTCGAGGACGGCACCGTCGTGGTGCGCGACCTGCAGGCCAGCGAGCAGGAAACGGTCGGCCGGGCCGACGTCGTGGCCCGCGCCCGCGATCTGATTCCTGCCCGACGGCCGGCGGACGCGATGATGCGGCCATGATGCGCACCCACCTGGCCGGCGAGCTGCGCCCGGAGCACATCGGGAGCGAGGTCAGCGTGTGCGGATGGGTGGCCCGCCGGCGTGAGCACGGCGAACGGCTCGCGTTCGTCGACGTGCGCGACCGCAGCGGGGTCGTGCAGTGCGTCATCGACGGCGCCCACGACCTTCGCAACGAGTACGTGGTCAAGGTCACCGGGACCGTGCGGCGCCGCCCCGAGGGCACCGCCAACCCCGGGCTGGCCACCGGTGACGTCGAGGTCGGCGACTGCTCGGTCGAGGTGCTCAACGCCGCTGAACCTCCGCCGTTCCCCCTCGACTCGAGGGCCGACGACGTCGACGAGAACGTACGCCTGCGCTACCGGTACCTCGACCTGCGTCGCGAACGGATGCAGCGCAACCTCAGGGTGCGTGCCGCAGTCAACTCGGCGATCCGGGGGGCCATGGAGCGCCAGGGCTTCGTCGAGGTCGAGACGCCGATGCTCATGCCCTCGACCCCCGAGGGGGCCCGCGAGTTCCTGGTCCCGAGCCGACAGTCCCCGGGGTCGTTCTACGCCCTGCCCCAGAGCCCCCAGCTGTTCAAGCAACTGCTGATGGTGGCGGGCACCGACCGCTACTACCAGATCGCCCGCTGCCTGCGGGACGAGGACCTGCGGGCCGACCGCCAGTACGAGTTCATGCAGCTCGACGCCGAGGCCAGCTTCGTCGACGTCGACGACGTGCTGGGGTTCATCTCCGAAGCGGTGCTCGATGCCGCCGAGTCCGCGGTGGGCGAGAGGCCGCCGCCGATCGAGCGAATCACGTGGCACGACGCCATGGACCGCTTCGGCGTCGACAAGCCCGACCTGCGCTTCGGGCTCGAGCTGGTCGAGCTCACCGCCGCCTTCGCCGGCACCGGGTTCAAGGCGTTCGCGGCAGCTGCCGCGGTCAAGGCGATCCGGGTGCCGGGCGTGGCCGCCGAGTTCGGCCGCAACCGTCTCGACGCCCTCACCGACCGGGCCAAGGCGCTCGGGGCCAAAGGGCTGGTATGGATCCGGGTCGCGGCCGACGGCAGCCTCGACTCGCCGGTGGCCAAGTTCCTCTCGCCCGAGGAGCAGGCCGCCGTCGTCGACCGGACCGGCGCCGCCCCGGGCGACCTGGTGCTGATCGTGGCCGACGAGTGGATGACGACCTGTGAGGTGCTGGGCCAGCTCCGCAACGATCTCGGCCGTCCCCCGGTCCACGAGGGGCCATACCGTTACGTGTGGGTCGTCGACTTCCCCATGTTCGTGGGGCTGTCCCCCGAGGGCCGGCCCAAGCCGGCACACCATCCCTTCACCCGGCCCCATCCCGACGACCTCGACCGCCTCGAAACCGACCCCATGGGGGTGCGCTCCCTCGCCTACGACCTCGTGCTCAACGGGTGGGAGCTGGGTTCGGGCTCGATCCGGGTCCACCAGCCGGCGTTGCAGCAGAGGATCTTCGACCTGCTCGGGATCGACGAGGAGGAAGCCCACCGGCGGTTCGGGTTCTTCCTGACACCGTTCTCCTACGGCGCGCCGCCCCATGGCGGCTTCGCCTTCGGCATCGACCGGCTGGTCGCGATCCTCGCCGGCGAGGAGAACATCCGCGAGGTGATCGCTTTCCCGAAGACCCAGTCGGGAGCCGATCCGATGACCGGCTCACCGACCCCGGTCGACGACCGCCAGCTGGGCGAACTCGGCATCCGAGTCATCAAACGATGAGGAGCCGGCATCTTCAGGCCGACCGAGCGGGCGTCAGCTCGCCGGGCGGCGACGAGCGTGGGGCGCAGCCTCACCGGACGATCGAAAGGTAGATGTCATGGCTGAGTGGGGACACGGGCCGTTCGAGAACGACTTCGCGCTCAACTTCGTGGGTGACCTGGAGGAAGGCACGCCGACCGCCATCAAGGACCGGCTGCTCGACTCGTGGGACGCGATCATGAGCGCCTCGGTCCGCGAGGACCAGATGTGCTCGGCCATCGCCGGCGCGGTGCTGGTGGCCATGAAGGCCGGCGGTCCCGACCCCGGGCACGCGCCGGTGACCGACTGGCTGGCGACCGCGCCCTTCGACGTCGACGAGGAGCTGCGGGCCGGCGCCCTCAAGACGCTCGACCGCTGCATCGACGAGACCGGCAACGAGTGGTACGAGCTCCTCTTCCTCACCCTGCGCCCGCCGGAGATCGCCGCCATCCACGAGCCGTGGCGGGAGGCCCTGCGCAAAGCCACGCCCGGCTAGCGCCGTAGCCTTGGAGGCTGATGGCGAAGCCTGGCGAGCGCGACCTGTTCGCGGCGCGACTGGAGGACGACCTGGCCCGGCGGGCACCCCTCGCCGCCCGCCTGCGGCCCACGACGCTCGACCAGATCGTCGGCCAGGACCACCTCGTCGGCCCGGGCCGGCCGCTGCGCACGCTGATCGAGTCGGACCGGCTCTCCTCGGTGGTGTTGTGGGGGCCGCCGGGCACGGGTAAGACCACGCTGGCCGAGGTCATCGCCCGCACCACCGAGCACGACTTCCACCGGCTCTCGGCCGTCACCGCCGGAGTCAAGGACGTACGCGAGGTCATTGACAGGGCCGAGCGGTCCCGGGCCGAGTACGGCCGCCAGACCGTGCTCTTCCTCGACGAGGTGCACCGCTTCAACAAGGCCCAGCAGGACGCGTTGCTGCCCTCGGTCGAGAGCGGGCTCCTCGTGCTCATCGGTGCCACCACCGAGAACCCGTACTTCGAGGTCAACCCGCCGCTGCTGAGCCGTTCGACGCTGTTCCGGCTCGAGCCGCTGGACGAGGCGGCGACCGCCACGCTGGCCCGACGGGGGGTCGAGGCCGAGGGCGCCACCATCGAAGACGACGCCCTCGAGCACCTCGTGCGCCTCACCGTGGGCGACGGGCGCAAGGCGCTGACCACCGTCGAGGTCGCCGCCGCGCTGGCCGGCGGCCGGGCCGGCGCCGGGGATGGCGCGGTCCTCATCACCCTTGCCGACGCCGAGGCCGCCATCGGCACCCAGGCCCTGCGCTACGGCCGCGACGAGCACTACGACGTGATCAGCGCCTTCATCAAGAGCGTGCGGGGGTCGGACCCCGACGCCGGCCTGTACTGGCTGGCCCGCATGCTGGAGGCGGGCGAGGACGCCCGTTTCATCGCCCGGCGGCTCGTGATCCTGGCCTCCGAGGACGTCGGCATGGCCGACCCGATGAGCCTGGTGGTGGCCACCGCCGCCGCCCACGCCCTCGAGTTCGTCGGCCTCCCCGAAGCCCAGCTCAACCTGGCCCAGGCGGTCGTGCACCTGGCTACCGCGCCCAAGTCGAACCGGGCCGCGGTCGGCATCTGGGAGGCCCGGGCCGACGTCGCCGGGGGAGCGGCCGGTGAGGTGCCGGCGCACCTGCGCGACAGCCACTACCGATCGGCGGCAACGCTCGGCCACGGGGCCGGCTACCGGTACCCCCATGACGACCCCTCGGGATGGGTGGCCCAGGAGTACCGCCCCGCGGGGGCCGCCGGCCGGCGCTACTACCGGCCCACCGGCCTCGGGTTCGAGTCCGAGGTCGCGGCCCGGCTCCGCACCGCCCGGGGACCGGCCACCGCCGACAGCGGGACCGAACGGCCCCACGACGGTGGTGGTGGGGCTGACAGGGCCGATACCGGCGGCGAGTAATGTCCCGGCAGTTGAGGAGCGCACGCAGGTCGGAGGCGGATGGACGCGGCTGACACCGCGGCGGCGGTGGTCGCCTGCGCCAGCGTCGTTGCTTTGGCCGTCATGGTCTGGGCGGCGGCTTCGCTGACGAGCGCGGTGAAGGTGTTGCGGGAGTCGGTCGAGCAGCTCCAGCGCGAGACGCTGCCGGTGGTGGCCGACCTGCGGGCGACCGTGGGCCACGCCAACGCCGAGCTCGAACGGGTCGACACCCTGATCGGCGCGGCCGAATCCGTCACCGCCACCGTCGAGGGCGCCTCCCGGCTCGCCTACAACGCCTTCGCCAACCCGGTCATCAAGGCCTTCGCCTTTGCCTCCGGTAGCGGGCGTGCGGCCCGGCGGCTGCGCCGACGCCGCCAAGCCCGGTAGGGCCGGCCGGCCGGACGTGTTCAAACGCCTCTTCTACCTCGTCGTCGGCGCCGGCTTCGGGTTCGGGATGTCCTTCTGGGCGATGCGCTCGATCCGTCAGACGATCAAGCGTTACTCGCCCGAACGGGTGTCATCGGGCGCCGCCGGCGCGGTCCGGGCCTTCGGGACCGACCTGCGAGCCGCGGTGGCCGAAGGCCGGGAGGCGATGCGGGAGAAGGAAGCCCAGCTCCGGAGCGCCCACCTGAACTGAGCGTTTGGTCCTCACTGCGCCCGTCGCCGGTCTGGGCGCGGCCACGCGCCGCCTGCGTGGTCGGGGGACGTCGGAGATGACGCGTCCGTACACTGTCGACGACTATGGACAGCGACGGACTGCGACGGGCCTGGGACCGGTTCTTCGAGGAGCGACGGCATGTGATCGTGCCCTCGGCCGGGCTGATCCCCCATCATCCGACGGCGCCGATGTTCACCAACTCGGGGATGATGCAGTTCGTCCCTTATTTCCTCGGGGAGGAGCCGGTCCCGTTCGACCCACCCCGGGCCGCTAGCACCCAGAAGTGCGTGCGGGCGGGGGGGAAGCACAACGACCTCGACGCCATCGGGCGCAGTCCCCGGCACATGTCGTTCTTCGAGATGCTGGGCAACTTCAGCTTCGGCGACTACTTCAAGGAAGAGGCCATCGGCTTCGCCTGGGACCTGCTCGTCGGTGACCTCGGCCTCGACGGCGACCGCCTGTGGTTCACCGTCCACGTCGACGACGACCAGGCCGAGGAGATCTGGGCCGACTCGGTGGGCGTGCCCCGCTCGCGGATCCAGCGCTTCGACAAGGACAACTTCTGGGAGATGGGCGACGTGGGCCCGTGCGGCCCGTCGTCGGAGATCTTCTGGGACTACGGCGCCGAGCACGGCCCCGACGGGGGCCCCGCCAACCCCGAGGCCGAGAACCGCTTCGTCGAGATCTGGAACCTGGTCTTCACCCAGTACTTCCGCCGCCCCGACGGCGGCCTCGACAACCTCCCCCGTACCAACGTGGACACCGGCGCCGGCCTCGAACGGATGCTCACGGCCATCAACGGCACCCACACCGTGTACGACACCGACGTGCTGTCGGCGCTGGTGGCCACGGCCGAGTCGGTCACCGGCGTACGCCTCGGCGCCGGTGACGACCGGTCCGACGTCGCCCTGCGACTCCTCGCCGACCACGCCCGCACGATGACGTTCCTGGTCGGCGACGGCGTCGTCCCCTCCAACGAGGACCGGGGCTACGTGCTGCGGCGGATCATCCGCCGGGCGGTCCGCTTCGCCTACGTCCTCGGCGCCGAACGCGACGTCACCCGCCCCCTGGTGGCCCAGGTGGTCGAATCGATGGGGGCCGCCTACCCCGCGCTGGCCGTCAACCACGACCAGATCGCCGACGTCATCGGCCGCGAGGAGGACAAGTTCCGCCAGACCCTCAAACGGGGCGCGACGTTGCTCGACAACCGGCTGGCCGACCTCGCCGACGGCGCCACGTTGCCCGGCGACGTCGCCTTCGACCTCTACGAGACCCACGGCTTCCCGCTCGAGGTCACCCGTGAGATCACCGCCGAGCGCTCGATCGACGTCGATCTCGCCGGCTACGAGGCCGCCCTCCAGCGCGCCCAGCAGATCTCGGGCGCCAAAGCCAGCCAGGCCGACCTGTACGAACACCTCGACGACTACCAGTCGGTGCTCGAGCGTTTCGGGCCGACCGACTTCGTGGGCCGCGACGAGTTCGAGGCCAAGGCCACGGTGGTGGCGGCGGTGGGCGACGACCTCTTCCTCGACCGCTCGCCGTTCTACGCCGAGTCCGGCGGGCAGGTCGGCGACACCGGTTGGGTCACCAGCGACACCGGCCGGGCCGAGGTGCTCGACACCCGCTTCGCCCTCCCCGGCCTGCACCGCCACCAGGTGCGCGTCGTCGAGGGTGTCGTCGAGCCGGGCCAGGAGGTGCTGGCCGCCATCGACGTCGCTCGCCGCGACGCCATCCGTCGCAACCACACCGGCACCCACGTCCTGCACTGGGCGTTGCGCGAGGTGCTGGGCGAACACGTCAAACAGCAGGGCTCGCTGGTCGCCCCCGAGCGCCTGCGCTTCGACTTCAGCCACCACGAGGCGCTCACGCCGGCACAGATCGTCGCCATCGAGGACATGGCCAACGCCGAGATCCTGGCCAACGACCCGGTCCACCACTTCGAGACGACCAAGGCCGAGGCCGAGCGTCTGGGCGCCATCGCCTTCTTCGGCGAGAAGTACGGCGAGGTGGTCAGGGTGCTCGAGGCCGGGAAGCGCTCGATCGAGCTGTGCGGAGGCACCCACGTCCGCGCCCTGGGCGACATCGGGCCGGTGAAGATCGTGAGCGAAGGCTCGATCGGCTCCAACGTGCGCCGCATCGAGGCCGTTACCGGCACCGGCCCGATCGACCGGCTGCGCCGGGAGGAAGCCCTTCTCACCGAAGTCGCCGAGATCCTCAACGTGCCGGTGCCCGATGTCGTGGACGGTGCCCGCAAACGCCTCGACGAGGTCCGGTCCCTGCGGGACGAGGTCAAGGGCCTACGGCGCCAGGCCGCCCTCGGGCGGGCATCGTCGCTGGCCGGCGACGCCGTCGACGGGGTGGTCGTCGCCCGGGTGGACGGCATCGACCGCGACGGCCTGCGCCAGCTGGCCCTGTCGGTACGCGACCAGCCCGGGATCCGGGCCGTCGTGCTCGGCGCCGCCCCGGAAGGCGGAGGCGCGGCGCTGGTGGCTGCCTCCGGCCCCGGGTCGGGCCTCGACGCCGGCGCCCTGGTCAGGGACGGCTTCAAGCTGATCGCCGGGGGCGGCAAGGCCAACCCCGACCTGACCGTCGCCGGCGGCAAGGACCCCGATGGCATCGACGAGGCCCTGGCTCGCGCCCGCGTCGCGGCCGGGATTGCTTGAGGGCACTGGGCGTCGATCTCGGGTCGCGCCGCATCGGTATCGCCGTCAGCGACGGCGGTGGCCGGGTGGCGACGCCGCTCGCCACCGTCGAGCGCAAGGGCCGCGACCTGGCTGGCGTCCACCGGGTGCTGGCCGAACTGGTGGCCGAATGGGAAGCCGAGATCGTCGTCGTCGGCCTGCCCCTGTCGCTCGACGGCACCGTCGGCCCCGCGGCCCGGGCGGTACTGGACGAGGTGGACGAACTGGCGCGGGCGGTGGCCGTCGACGTCGTGACCCACGACGAGCGGCTCAGCACCGTGACCGCCCACGAACGGCTGCAGGCGGCCGGCGTCGCCGGCCGGGACCGGCGACGGCTCGTCGACCGGTCGGCGGCCGCGGTGTTCCTGCAGTCGTGGTTGGACGGTCGCCGCCCCAGCGGCGATGCTGGTACGCCCGCTTGATGGAACCGCCCGCCCCCGACCTCCGCCCCTCGTCACCGAGCACCCCATCGCCGGGTGCCGCTCCCCAGCCCCCTCGGCGCGACGAAGACTACGAGGTGCTACGGGCCCCCATGTCGGGCGGAGGCAAGGCCGGTGTGGTGGTGATCGGTGTCCTTGTCGTCATCGTGCTCATCGGCGGCGGCTTCGCCTTCTGGGTCAACCAGCAGATCCACCCCGGCGGCGCCGCCGGCTCCGAGGTCGTCCTGGACGTCGCGTCGGGCACCACCGTGAGCGGGGTGGCCGCCCTGCTCGAAGACCGCGACGTCGTCACCCGGGCCGACGTGTTCCGCTGGTACGCCAAGCGCAAGGGCCTCGGCTCGGTGCAGGCGGGCAGCTACAACCTGCGGACCAACTCCGACATGGGCGACGTCGTCGGCGCTCTCAAGGCCGGGCCGGCACCGCCGCCGAGCCGGCGCTTCACCGTGACCCCCGGCCTCAAGCTCGTGCAGATCCCCAACCAGGTGGTGGCCGAAGTCGGCGCCTTCTCCGTCGACGCCTTCTCCGGCCTGGTTACGGCGAACCAGGTGCGGTCCCAGTTCCAGCCCCCGGACGCCGATCTCGAGGGGTTCCTCATGCCCGACACCTACGAGATCGCCCAGGGCGCCGGGGAGGAAGCCGCCCTGCAGGCGATGGTGGCCCAGTTCGACAAGGTCGCCGCCGAGGTCGGTCTCGGCGACGCCGAGGCCCAGGTCGGGTACTCGCCCTACGAGGTGCTGATCGTGGCCTCGCTCGTCGAACGAGAGGCCAAGGTCGACGACGACCGCTCCAAGGTCGCCCGGGTCATCTACAACCGCCTCGATTCGGGCATCCCCCTCGGGGTCGACGCCACCCTCTGCTACCTCGAGCCGGTCCCGTGCTCGCTGACCCAGAGCGAGCTCGACACCGACGGCCCCTACAACACCCGCACACGGGCCGGTCTCATCCCGACCCCGATCAGCAACGTGAGCCGGGCCTCGCTCGAGGCCGCCCTCGACCCAGCCGACGGGGACTGGACGTTCTACGTGCTCGACCCCGACGTCGACCCGAACGGCAACGTGCACCTCTTCACCGACAGCGCCGGCGAGTTCGAGGCCGCCAAGTCCCGCTGTCGCGCTGCCGGCTTCGGCTGCGGCTAGTGAGTTTCGCCTTCACTGCGCTCGCTTCGCTCGCTCCGTTCTGGCGAGTTCGATTGCGCCTGCCTGCGGCGGGCCCGATGCCTCCGGGCGGCGAAGCCGCCCTACGGCGGATATGCGGGGGTGCCCCCCGCACCCCCTGCGGCTGCGCCGTACAGGACGCCGGCCGGCGGCCCGCCGTCTTCGGGCTAGGAGGAACTCGAGTGGACGTGAGCGCGTACATCCTGATCCAGACCGAAGTGGGCACGGCGGCGTTCGTGGCCGAGGAGGTCGGCAACATCGACGGCGTGGTCACCGCCGACGACGTGACCGGGCCCTACGACGTCATCGCTCG
>JBQTIQ010000021.1:0-47830 GCA_052387955.1 Acidimicrobiia bacterium
CTAGCGCGATCGCGACGGTGCGACCGCGCCGCTCGCCGGTCGGCTCACCACTGGTAGCCGGCGGCGTCGGCCACCGCCGCCAGCGTGACCTGGCCTTGGCGGCTGGGGTGGAAGTGGTCGATGGCGCTGAGGTCCTCGGACTCGAAGTCCTCGTCGAAGACGGCGCCGCCGTCGTGGCGGCAGCGGTCGCCGTAGGCCGTGCACGCCTCCGCCAACTGTCGGTTGAACTCGACCACCCGCTCCCGTACCCGCCGTCGGCGGGCGTCGTCGTCGGGGTCGTCCGAGGTGGGGTCGGCCAGCATCGACTGGCAGATGCCGGCGAGGTTCCACACCGCCCGGGCCACGAGGTCGTCGTTGTCGAGCTCCCACAACCGGTACACGTCGGGGATGCTGACCAACAGCAGCTGGGCGTCGGGCAGCCCGTTGCGCAGCACCTCCAAGGCGGTGCCGAGCCGCGACCGGTAGTCGGCGACCGACGTCATCGACTCCTCGGAGCCGGTGCACGCATCGTTCGCCCCCATGAGCACGGTGACGTAGTCGGCGCCGAGCGCCACCGCGGCGGCGGCCTGTTCGTCGAGGTCGGCGATCTTGGCCCCCGGCACGGCCAGGTTGCTGGCCCGGTCGCGGATGGCCGGGTCCCGGGCCAGGAGGCGTTGGTAGTGGCTGTCGATCCCAGGGTCGGTGCCAGTGGCCCACGACACCCGTTCGCATGGCTGCAACAGACCACAGGCGTTGTAGGCGACCGTGATCGAGTCACCCAGGGCGGCCATGGACGCCGGCACGGCATCGACCTCGGCGCTGTCGTCGGCCACGGCGACATACACCCCCACGGCGACGGCCACTACCGCCGCCACCACCGACAGCGCCACGGTCCGTCGCCGGTGGTCCCTCGGGTCGGGCCGCACCGTCGGCGCGTCAGCTGACAAGCGAGCCCACGGCGTCGGTCATGAACCGGGCCAGGCCGGCGTTGCCCTCGTCGGTGTAGTGGAGCCCGTCGGAGCGGAACCACTCGGGGTGACTGCCGGCGACGGGGCGCCAGTCGGCCACGACGAGGCTCGGGTGCTCGGCGGCGGCGTCGTAGAGCACCTCGGCCTTGTCGTCGTAGCGGCCCGTGCCGTCGCCGGCGACCGGGGTCACCCACACCACCGCCCGGGCGCCTCGGGCCTCGAGGGCGTCGAGCATGGCCTCCACGTCGGCGGGGAAGGTACCCACGGTCGACCACGGGTTCGTGCCCAGTTCGACGACGACCACCTCGGGGACCTGTGCCCGGAGCCGCACCTGTTCGACACCCCACCGGGTCGACTGCCCGGAGACCGCCACCAGCTCGGGAGACCATCCCCCCTGTGACAAGCGGGCCGACAGCCGCCCGTCGCTCTCGGCCCCGACCGTCAACGAGTCGCCCACGACCAGCACCGGCCCCGGACCGTCGACCGCCGGTACCGGGAATGGGTCGCTCCGGCGCGGTTCTGTCGGCACCGGGCCGGCGTCGGTTGCCAGCGGCGCCATCGGCGTACCGGTACCGGTACCGGTCGCCTCACCGGCCGGGGAACCGGTCGCCGGCGGGTCGCTCGGCGGGTGCGGGCCGGCTCGGCCGACTCCGGCCCACCACGCCGGCAGCACTCCCAGTGGCACCACCAGCAGCATGAGCCAGCGGGCGGACCGGGGCCGGGCCGGCCCCGGCGGCTCGTCATGGTGCCCGCGGTCGTCCGGGCGAGGGGCGTCGCCCACCGTCACCCGGTGCCGGGCGGCGCGCCCCCACTGCTGCGCCAGAGGTAGTAGGCGCCGGCCGCCAGGCCAGCCACCAGGAAACAACCGACGACCAGCAGCGGGACCAGGATCCCCGACCCGCCGCCGCCCCCTCCGCTGTCGGTGACGGTGACCTGGGTGGTGGTCGCCGGGCGTCGTGACGTCGACGGGCCCGGGACCGTCGACGAGGTGCTGGTGGTGCTGGACGTGGACGTCGAGGACGAGGTCGAACCGGTAGGAGCCGTCGTCGTCAGAGGCGGTTCGGTCGTGGTCGGTGCCGCCGTGGTCGTGGGAGCCTCGGTCGTGGTGGTGGCACCCTCGACGATGATCGAGCCGAAGTCGCTGGGAGGGTTGTCGAGGGCGAAGTCGAGGCTGGCGCTGATCGGCCCGAGCGTCGACGTCTGCAGCGGGCCGAGACCGAGGATGGTGGTCCCGTTGGCGACGATGGCGTGCGGGGTCACGTCCTGATTGCGGAAGGTGACCGACCCGCCGGCGCTGACCGTGACGCTGGCCGGGGTGAGTCGGCTGGCGCTGATCGAGATGCTGGCGTCGACCTGCGCCGGGCCCCCGGTGGCCGCCGGCATCGTCCCGAAGCCCACCAACAGCACCAGCGCGGCGGCCGCGAGGTGACGCCGCCCGAGCTGACGGCGGCGATGTACCAGGCTCGGTCCGAGCTGCGACGGCTCGCTGCGGCCGGTCGCCGTCGGCTGCGTACCCACGTCCGGGACACTACCGGCAGGTCCCGCCCTCCCCGCCGCGCTGTCGGCTCGGAGATGCCGGCACCACGGGCGGCGACGGTGCCTGGATCACTCGAGTGCGGTCGACGCTCAGGAGCTGCGGACAAGTTTGCCGAGACGGCGTTGTGGGAGTCTCCTGATCGGCGTGCCGCCGGGCAGGAAACTCAATTGACCGAGGGGTCGGGCGGGAAGAGCGCGTAGCGGCGCAGTGGAGGCGGCTGGCGGCCGAGGACGGTCTGCCACAGTCGGGCCGGCTCCGCGGTGGTGGTATCGCTCGGGTCGGCGTCCACCACGAACCAGGAGCCCTGGCGGATCTCTTCGTCGAGCTGGGCCGGCCCCCAGCCGGCATAGCCGGTGAACACCCGGAGGGCGTCGACCGCCCCGTAGGTGTCGGCGGGGTCGAGACCGAGGTCGACCACGCCGGTGTCGCCCGTCACGGGGGCCCACCGGCCCTCGGGCAGGTCGCCCGTGCGCCGTACCAGGCCGATGACCGTGCCCTGGCCGACGGGGCCCCCGACGAAGACCACCGGCGGCTCGCAGGCCAGGAACGCCCATTCCGGGAGGGGCTCGGCCAACCCGAGCCCGCTCGGGCGGTTGAGGACCACCCCGAGGGTGCCGTCCTCGCCGTGCTCGAGCACCAGCACGACCGTACGATCGAAGTTGGGGTCGCCGAGCAGCGGTGTAGCCACCAGCAATCGTCCGGACATCATCGTCACCCCCTCATCCTCGGCCATCGGCGTCACCCCCTCGTCCTCATCCTCGGCCGTCGGCTTCGCGATTCGCGCTCGGCCGTTGTCCGCAGCTCCATGGGGACCTGAGCCGGCACCGTTGCCACAATGGAGCCGATGCCGGTCTAGCGGCTGGCGGTACGGGCCGCCGTGACAGGGGAGCACACCTGAATGGAATTCGACCTGCTGCTCGACCCGTTCGGTGCTCGGTGGCACGAGCTCCGGGAAGCGGCGGTGGCTGCCGAGGCGGCCGGCGTCGGCGGTCTGTGGCTGTGGGACCACGTGGCTGGGTCGGTACACCGTTCCGCCGGCGTGGTCGAGAGCTGGACGGTCCTGTCGGCCCTGGCCGCGGTCACCGAACGCCTCATGCTCGGGCCGATGGTGCTCAACGCCGCCACCCGGGACCCGGTGGTGTTGGCGGCCATGGCGGCCACGTTCCAGGACGTGTCGGGCGGGCGCTTGCTGCTGGGGATCGGCGCCGGCGGCGGGCCGGGCACGCCCTACGCCGCCGAGCTCCGGGCCATGGGCCAGCCGGTGGCGGCCGACGCCGCCCGCCGGCGCCGGGTCGAGGACGTGGTCACCACCCTGCAGTCGGTGTGGTCGGGCTCGCACGGCGGCGCCTCCGGCTTCCTCGTCCCCAACCCGGCGCCCCCGGTGATCATCGGCGGGTTCGGGCCCAAAATGGCCGCCCTTGCCGGCCGGGTCGGTGACGGCATCAACGTGCCGGCGTCGGCGTTGGGACTGGTCGAGGTGGCCCGCGCCGCCCATGTCGATGCCGGTCGCGACCCGGCCCACTTCGTCGTCACCGCTTCGGTGCCGTTCTCGCCCCGTCCGCTCCAGCAGGCCCAGGCCTCCGGTGTGGTCGACCGGGCTGTGTGCTACGTCAAGAGCGCCGACGCGCTCGCCGCCATCGAGGCGATCGGCCCCCTCTTGACGTGACAGGCTCAGCTGGCGGTCTGCGGTCGGCGTCGCTGGGCTCGTGCTTGCGGTGAGTGAGCAAGGCGAAGCCCGAGCCGCGCCGCCCCGGTGGGCGCTGCCGCTGCTGGTCGGTCTCATCGTCGCCTTCTGGTCGCTGGGAGCCGTTGCCAACGGGCTGGCGCCGAGGTTGCTGCGCGACCACCCGTTGCTGCTGGTGGCGCTCGAGCCCCGCAACCGGTTCCTGCTCCTGGCCGCGGGCAAGGTCGACCCCGTGCCCTTCGTGGCCTTCGCCACGTTCCGTCGGATCGCCAGCGACCCGGTCTACTTCGCCGTCGGCTACCTCTACGGGGATGCCGCCACCCGCTGGGTGCGGGGCCGGGCCGGGCCTCGGGGGGCGCGGGCCATCGGGCGGCTCGAAGCGGTCTTCCCCCGCTTCTCCCGCCCGCTGGTGTTCCTGTTCCCCGGCCTGCTGGTGTGCCTCCTCGCCGGCGTGACCCGCATGCGCCCCCGCACGTTCCTGGTCTGGAACCTTGCCGGCACGGTGGCCGCGGTGCTCGCCCTGCGGGCGTTCGCCTCCGTGCTCGAACCGTGGCTCGACCCGGTGGTCGAGTTCAACGAGCGCTACGCCGACACGCTGACCTACCTCACCGTCGCCCTGGTTGCCGGCTACCTGCTGTGGCAGCGGGCCCGGGGGGGCGGCGAGCTGGCTGCGGTACAGGACCTGCGGGAGGAACTTGCCGACGACGACGGCCCGACGACGTCGAGCTGAGGCGCGTCACGGCCGGAGCGCGGCGGTCCTCGGAGCGGGCCGCGGCTTGCCTCAGGCCGAGAGGACCGCTTCGACGCCGCCCGAGAACGTGGCCCACTGGCGGCGGCGTTCGCCGAGGGCGGTCGCGCCGGCGGCCGCCAGCGAGTAGACCCGGCGTCGGCGGCCGTCGACCTCCGACCAGCGACTGCGCACGTACCCCGCGTTCTCCAGGCGGTGCAGGGCGGGGTAGATCGTTCCTTCCGGAAGATCGAAGGCACCGCCGCTGCGCTCACGGAGGAGCGAGATGACGGCGTAGCCGTGGCGGGGAGAGCCGTCGAGCACGGCCAGGAGCAAGAGGTCCAGATGGCCCTTGAGCTGCTCCCGTTGCATACCTAGTAACTCTAGGTATAAGGGAGCCGGCGGTCAAGCGACGACTTCGTGACTTCGATTACGGAACGAAGCGGGAGGCCCAAGCGAAGGACTCTGTGCGGGAGGCTCCGACGAACCGTTCGGCCACATCCTCTGCCCCGATCACTTCGAGGTTCCCGAGCGGCAACCGCCGCCAGAGTGCGAGCAGCATATCCGACGCCGGTCCCCGGATAGCGGCATCGCCCTTGGCGTGGCCGAGGCTCACGGTGCCGTCGGCGGCGACCAGCCATTCGCCTTCGACATCGGTGCAATGGAGGTGCACCGATCCACCCCCAGGGGCAACGGCGGCCGCTGGGGGCTGGAGGAAGAACGAGACGAACTCGTCGATCCCGTCGGCGGCCAAGCTGGCCTCGACGGGACGCGAGGCACCAGCGCCGGCAGCCCCACGTAGGTCCCAGCAATGAATGGCCGTCTCGTGCGCCATCCTTCGCCGAACGAAGGCAACGTCCTTCTGGGCCGCCCACGTCCAGATGGTGGTGGAGGGGGTGGCCGTCCTCAGCGCCCGCTCCAGCCGGTCGCTGGCGGCGCGTGCCCAACTGGCCAACGCGCTGTCGGAAGGGCGTGCCGCGGCGCCGATCTCGCCTGGGCCGGCACCAGGCCGTTCGACGACCTCGGCCCAGAACCGGTGCACCGCCCCGACGTGGAAGACCAGGTCGGCGACGTCCCAGCCCAGGCACGCGGGCACCGCGGCGGCGTGATCGCACCGGGCGGCTGCCTCGTAGAACGCCTCGGTCTCCCCGGCCAGGGCGTCGAGGTGGTCGACGGCGCCGATCGTCATTCGCGCTGGGCCAACCAGGCTGCTTCCCTGCGGCCGATCGGCGTCGACGGCGAGGCGTCGGCGCCGAAAGGCCAGACCTCATCGGCGATGCGGCGCCAGTTGGCGGTGGCGTGCAGATCGCCGAGAATGGCGAAGAGGCCGAGGTTGATGCGCTGGAGGATGACGAACTCGGGCGGCAGATTGGCCGATCGCTGGATGGGGCCATAGGGCCCGGTGGGATCGAAGAAACGCTTCATCGACTCCCGCGACCACGCCGGGGTGATCTCGTAGGTGCGGTCCTCGAGGATCATCTCGTAGAAGTGCCCGAAGTAGTCGGCGATCTGGTCGTCGGTGAAGGGCGCCCCTTTCGGGATGAGCCCGATCCGTTCGATGATCTGGCGGTACAGGGGCATGTCGTGGTCGATGACCATGGCCCGCACCATCTCCTCGAAGACCTGCACCTCGTCGGGCGTGAACCGTTTGACCAGGCCGAAGTCGAGGAACGTCACCCGGCCCCCCGGCTCGAACAGGTAGTTGCCCGGGTGGGGGTCTCCGTTGAACGCGTGCAACCGGTACAGGCTGCGGAACACGAAGCGGAAGATCGTCTCCGACGCCATCTGCTTCTCCTCGTCGGGCCACGTCCGCAGCTCGTCGAAGGGGGCACCGGTGGCCAGCTCGCTGGTCAGCACCTCTCCGCTGGAGAGCTCGTGGACGACCGCCGGTACCGAGATGAAAGGGTGGTCGGCGTAGTAGTCGGCGAACAGCTGCTGGTTCTCGGCTTCGAGGCGGTAGTCGAGCTCTTCGAACAGGCGGGCGCGCAGCTCTTCGACGAGCGGCCCCGGCTCGAGCCCCGAGTACAGCATCTTCATGGCGTTGAACAGGAGGTCGGCGTTGCTGAGGTCGGACCTGATGGCGTCGGCCACCCCTGGGTACTGCACCTTGACCGCCACCGCTCGCTCGTCCTTGGTGATGGCGCGGTGGACCTGGCCGATCGACGCGGACGCGATCGGCATCGGGTCCCATTCGAGGAAGACCCGTTCGGGAGGCGCCCCCAGCTCGCGCTCCACCACGCTGGCCGCCAGTTCGGCCGACATCGGCGGCGCGTCGGTCAACAGCTGGGCCAGCGCGGTACGCACGTGCTCGGGCAGGCCCTGATCGAGATAGCTGGCCATCTGGCCCAGCTTCATGAGGGCGCCCTTCATGTGCCCGAGGGTGGCGACGACCTGCTCCGCGGTGTTGAGCGAGAACTGCATGTCGAGCGCCTGGCGGCGCTCGGCGCCGGCGAACACCTTGCGGGCCCGATGGAGGGCGTAGGAGCCGCCGGCCCTGGAGCCGAGCTTGGCGATCTCGAGATTGCGCTGGTAGCGGGTGCCGGCCTCGACCGCGCTGGGCATACCCCCGGCAAGGGTGGTGGCGTCCTTGTCCTGAGCGCTGCGCTTCACCGCCAGATAGCCGGCGGCCGCGCCGGCAAAGGCGGTCACAACAGCCGCGAGGGCCGCTCGGCGTCGGGGCACGGCCGGATGGTATCGGCCTTTCCGATGGCGGTCCCGCCTCCTGGCGATAGGTAATCGGGCTCGGGTCCCAGCGTCATCGGTGGCGCCGTCGGGGCCGGGGCACCGGCAAGCCTGGGTACTGTGCCCGGGCGTGAGGATCGCGGTCTTGGTGAAGCAGGTACCAGCGTTCGAGGCGATGGAGATCGGGCCCGACGGCCGTCTCGTGCGTGAGGGTCTGACGCTGGAGATGAACCCCTACTGCCGGCGGGCAGTGAGCAAGGGCGTGGAACTGGCCCGGGCCACCGCGGGCACCAGCACGGTCTTCACGCTGGGCCCGCCGGCCGCCGAGGACACCCTGCGGGAAGCGCTGGCGTGGGGGGTCGACGACGGGGTGCTCGTTTCGGGGCCGGCCTTCGCTGGTTCCGACACGCTGGCCACGGCGCGGGCACTGGCCGCCGCCGTGGGCCGGCTCGGGCCCTTCGACCTGGTCCTCGTCGGGCGGAACTCGGTCGACGCCGACACCGGTCAGGTCGGCCCCGAGGTCGCCGAGCTGTTGGGCCTGCCCTTCGTCGCCGGGGTCAAGCGCCTCGAGCTGCGCTCGGGCCTGGTGCCCGTACTCGACGTCACCTCGGAGGAGGACGACGGCTACAGCGAACGCACGATCTCGCTGCCGGCGCTGTTGTCCACCGCCGAGCGGCTGACCGAGCCGGCCAAGATCGACGCCGCCGGCCGCGCCGCGGTGCCCGCCAGCCGACTGCGGGTGCTGGGGCCCGACGACCTCGGCCCCGGGCCCTGGGGCCAGGAGGGGAGCGGCACCTACGTCGGCGAGGTGCGGGTGCTGACAACCCACCGGGACGGGAAGGTGCTCGACGGCCCGATCGGCGTGCAGGTCGGCGAGGCCGTCAGGCTGCTGGTCGAACGGGGCTCGCTCGGCGTACCCGCGGCGAGCGCTCCCGAGGCGGTCGTGGCTCGGCCGGTGCCGATGCCGGCGCCGGCAGTGGCTCGGTCGGTGGCGGTGCTGATCGAGCCCGAGCGCTCGGGCCTGGCCCGCGAACTCTTGGGCGCGGCGGCGGCGTTGGCCGCCGCCATCAGGGGCCGGGTGGTGGCGGTGCTGCAGCACGGCGCCGTCGTCGGACCGCTGAGCGAGTGGGGTGCCGATGAGCTCGTGGTCATCGAAGGGGCCGAGGTCGAAGAGGACGTCGCCGCCGCCGTCGTCGCCTGGGCCGGGCCCAAGCCGCCCTGGGCGGTGCTGGCCCCGGGGACGATGTGGGGCCGAGAAGTGGCCGGCCGGTCTGCTGCCGCCCTCGGCGCCGGCCTCACCGGGGATGCCGTCGACCTCGAGGTCGACGTCGCGCTCATGACCGGGGAGGCCCGCCTGCAGGCGTGGAAGCCGGCCTTCGGTGGGGGACTGGTGGCGGCCGTGTACGCCTCGACCCCGGTGCAGATGGTCACGGTCCGCCCCGGGGTGCTGTCGGCACCGCCGCCCCGGCCGGCGCCGGCCTGGCCCCTCCCGTCTAGGACCATCCGGGTTGCCCCCCGGGGGCGGGTGACGGTCACCGCCCGCCGCCGGGACGACGACGTCGGCGCGCTCGTCCGGGCCCGCCGGGTCGTCTGCGTCGGCGCTGGGGTGTCACCCCAGCACTACGGCGAGGTCGGTGTCCTGGTGTCGGCGCTGGGCGCCGAGATCGGGGCCACCCGCAAGGTCACCGACAACGGCTGGCTGCCCCGGGCACGCCAGGTCGGTATCACCGGGCGCAGCATCGCGCCCGAGCTGTACATCGGCCTCGGCCTGTCGGGGAAGTTCAACCACATGGTCGGGGTCCGGGGGGCGGGCACCGTCCTGGCCGTGAACCCCGACCGCGAAGCACCGCTGTGGGACCACGTCGACGTCGGGATCGTGGGCGACTGGCGTGAGGCGGTGCCGGTGCTGGCCGAGGCGGTCGCTGCCGCCAGCACCCCGGCGGGGCAGTAGCCTCGCCCTCCCATGGGCGATCGGGACGGCCGCGACCGTGGTCGAGCACCAGCGCCTCCGTCCGGGGCGGTACCTCGGGCCCCGGTCCCGCCGGGATCGTCGACGGCCGAACGTGGCGGCGCCGGCGATGTCCGCCACGTTCCCTTTCCCAAGGTGTTCAACTTCCGCGACCTCGGCGGCTACCCCGCTCCCGGAGGCCGCGTCACCCGGTGGCGCACGATGTTCCGCGCCGACGGCATCCACCGCCTCGACCGCTCCGATCTGGCCCCCCTCGGCATCCGCACCGTCGTCGACCTGCGCACCCCCCGGGAGACGGCCAAGGGCCATTTCGTCGGCGACGACGTGATGGGGTACTTCCACCTTCCGATCCTGCAGGAGACCTGGGAGTCCGACCTGGCCCTGCGGGAGGGACGGTCGTCCGAGCGGTTCCTGGCCGACCGCTATCTCGACATGACCGAGGAGGGGAAGGCGGCCATCGGGGCCGCGCTGCGGATGCTCGCGGACCCCGACGCAGTGCCGCTGGTGTTCCACTGCGCCGCCGGCAAGGACCGCACCGGCGTGCTGGCCGCCCTGACCCTCTGCCTGGTCGGCGTGCCCGACGACGTCGTCGCCGCCGACTACGCTCTCAGCCGAGCTGCCACCGAGCTGCTGTTCGAATGGCTCAAGATCGAGTACCCGGAACGGGTCGCCGACCTCGAGGCCCAGCCCACGACGTTCCTCGACTCGCCGGCCGAGGCCATGCACCTGTTCCTGACCGAACTGCGGTGCCGCCACGGCTCGCTCGAGGCCTACGCCGAGGAGGCCGGCGCCGGCCACGACACCGTCGCCGCCTTGCAGGCCAACCTGCTCTTCTAGCTGGGGGGCTGCGCCCCCCCGGCCCCCATCGACGCCTGGCTCCCTGGCGGTCGTTCGGTCGGCATCTGCTCGGTCCCGGAACTGCCGCAACGTCAAGCCTTCTCGGGACCGAGCAGATCTAGCCTCCGGGGGTATGGCTTCTTTCCGCAACGCCGCCGGCGGCACGTTCACCGCCTCGTACCCGAACCCTGTTCGTGCCGCCCTCTCCACCGGGAAGCGGATGGGCCACCTGGTGACCCGCCGCCGTGACGCATCGGCCCTGGTGACCTGTCATTGGATCGACCTCGAGGGCAGCGACATCGTGTTCGGGACGATCGAGACCACCACCAGCGGCATGCCCCTCAACAACCTGCGCGAGGTCCCGCGGGCACTGTGGTCGATCGAAGGCGACCCGGGTGAGTTCCTTGCCCCGTTCGCGGTGATATCGGGCCTGGTCGAGATCGAGGACCGGGGCCCCGAGGGTTGGCTCGAGGTCATGGACCGGCTGGCGCACAAGTACGTCGGCAAGCCCTTCCCCCACCGGGAAGTCGCCGCCAACGGCCTCGTGGTGCGCACCGTCGTCGACCGGGTCACGGCGTCGGGGATGGTGTAGGACGACCGGATGCCTTCGGCTGGACTGGGTAGCGTCGGTACCGTGAACACGGTCTTTAGGGCTCCCGCCCCCCGTCTGCCCTGCGGTGCGTCGCCGATCCCTTCGCCACGGCCATGTGGAGGGGGCTCATGAGCGGTGCTCTGACGAAGGCGGCCCGCAACGTGGCTGCCGCCATCGGCCTGGGCAGGATCCTCATCGGGGGGTCGATGGTGGTGGCACCGGCGCTGTTGGGCCGGGGATGGATCGGGCTGTCGGCGCGCCAGGGCGGGGGCCAGGTGGCGTTGCGGGCCTTGGGCATCCGCGACGCCGCCATCGGCGCCGGCACCATCCTGGCCGTCCGCAGCGGCATGCCCGTCCGGTGGTGGTTGCGGGCCGGGGGCGTGTGCGACGCGGTGGACGCCGCCGCCACCATGCTGGCCGGCGACGAGGCCGGGCCCGACCGTCACATCGTGGTCGGCCTGGCCGCGAGCACTGCGCTGTTCTGCCACGCCGTGGCCGCGGTCGCCGACCGCTGATCGCGACGTCCGTATCTCCTCGCCTGGTGCTGGCATCGGGGTCGCCGGCCCGGCTGCGGCTCTTGCGCGACGCCGGCTTCGATCCCGATGTCGTCGTCTCCGGCGTGGACGAGGACGGCCCGGACGCCCCGCCGTCGGACATCGTCGCCGGCCTCGCCGCCCGTAAGGCGGAGGTGGTGGCGGCGACCCTGCAGGGCGAGGCGGCCGTGGTGGTGGGGTGCGATTCGCTGCTCGACGTCGACGGCCGCGCCGAGGGCAAGCCGACGTCGACCGAACAGGCCCGGCAGCGGCTGCTCCGGTTGCGGGGCCGCAGCGCCATTCTGGTCACCGGCCATTGCATCATCGACTGCCGCAGCGGGCGGCGGGCGGCGGCGGTGGCCGCCACCGAAGTCCGGTTCGGCTCGCCCTCGGACGCCGAGATCGACGCCTATCTGGCCGGCCCCGAGGCCCTGCAGGTGGCGGGGGCATTCACCCTCGACGGTCGGAGCGCGCCCTTCATCGACGGCATCGACGGCGATCCCAGCAACGTGATCGGGCTGTCGCTGCCGCTCCTGCGCCGACTGCTCGGGGAACTCGGCGTCGGCGTCACCGAGCTCTGGGCTCCCCGGTAAGGGCGCGGGACGTATGCCGGAGCGTTCTCGGCTGGCGGACCGGGGCGCATCGCTCGACCGACGACTCAGCATCGGGCCTTACGCCGTCGACCCGCCGGTGTTGCTCGCCCCCATGGCGGGGGTGACCAACGCGCCGTTCCGGGGGCTCTGCCGGCGCTACGGCGGGGGGCTCTACGTGAGCGAGATGCTGACGGCCCGGGCGCTGGTGGAGGGCAACCGCCGTACCCGCCGCCTGGCCAGCTTCGGGCCGGGGGAAGAGCCCCGCAGCGCCCAGCTCTACGGGGTCGACCCGGGCGTCGTGTCCGAAGCGGTGCGGGCCCTGGTCGGCGAGTACGGCGCCCAGCACGTCGACCTCAACTTCGGCTGCCCGGTGCCCAAGATCACCCGCAAGGGCGGAGGGGCGGCGCTGCCCCTGCACCGGGTCTTGCTGGGCCGGATCATCGCCGCGGCCGTCGGTGCCGCCGCCCCGTCGGGTGTCCCGGTGACGGTGAAGTTCCGTCTTGGCGTCGACCTCGAGCACCTCACCTATCTCGAGACCGGGCGCATCGCCGAAGCCGAGGGGGCCGCCGCCGTCGCGCTCCACGCCCGGACCGCGGAGCAGCGCTACGGCGGCGCCGCCGACTGGGACGCCATCGGTGCCCTGAAAGCCGCCGTCTCCTCCATACCGGTGCTCGGGAACGGCGATATCTGGGAGGCGGTCGACGCGCTGGCGATGATGGCGGCCACCGGATGCGACGGTGTCGTGGTCGGCCGGGGCTGCCTGGGCCGACCGTGGCTGTTCGGGGATCTGGCCGCCGCCTTCGCCGGCGGCCCCGTCGCCCCGCCCCCGGCCCTGGGCGAGGTGGTGACGGTGATGCGCGAACACGCCCGCCTGCTGGTCGAGTGGCACGAGGACGAGACCGCCGGCGTGCGCGACTTCCGTAAGCACGCCGGCTGGTACCTGCTCGGTTACCCCGTCGGGGGCGAGAACCGGCGCCGGGTCGGACTGGCCTCGTCCCTGGCCGAGCTCGACCGGTTGCTGAGGTCGTTCGACCCCACCGTCGTGCTGCCCGATGGCCGCGCCCCCCGGGGCCGGGGCAAGAGCGACGGCCCCCGTCCCGTGGTGCTCCCCGCGGGGTGGCTCGACAACCTGGACGACCCCACCCCGCCCGGGCAGGACGCCGAACGGGTCACCAGCGGCGGGTGAGGCGGCGGCCCCCGATATCAGGCGGGGGCGAGGCGGTGGAAGGCGATGGCGGCGGCGGTGGCCACGTTGAGGGAATCGACGCCGGCGGCTAGGGGGATGCGGACCCGCCGGTCGGCGGCGGCCAGGGCGGCATCGGTGAGGCCCGGGCCCTCGGCCCCGAGCAGCAAGGCGATGCGGGCGGGTGGGTCGGCGGCCAGCTCGTCGATGGTCGAGGTGCCCGGGCCCGGCGTCAGGGCAACAACGGTGAAGCCGTGCTCCCGGGCCTGTTCGATGGCTGCCGGCCAGGCCTGGGCCCGGGCGAAGGGCACGTGAAGCACATGGCCCATCGACACCCGGATCGACCGGCGGTAGAGCGGGTCGGCCGTCTCGGGGTCGAGCACGAACCCCCCGATCCCGAAGGCAGCGGCATTGCGGAACAGGGCGCCGAGGTTCTCGTGGTCGTTGAGCCGTTCCAGCACTGCCAGGCGGTCGGTGCCGGCCAGGACCGCCTCGACGGCGCGCAGGGGTGCCCGGTCCGCCGACGCCACCACCCCACGGTGAAGGTCGAAGCCGACCGTGGCCCGCAGCACGGCGGAGTCGGCCACGTAGACGACGGTGCCGGCCGGCAGCAGCGCCTGCACCCGGTCGAGGCGCGACGCCAGCACCAGCACCGAGCGGACCCTGAAGGGCGACCGCACCAGCTCGGCCAGAGCCGTCGGCCCCTCGACGATGACGGTTCGGCGGTCGCGGCCGTCGCGCAGGTGCACGTAGTCGACGAGCCGGGGGTCCTCGGCGTCGTGCAGCACCACCGGCCCTACCGGCCCGGCCGTCGCCGCCATCGTCGATCTGTCCTGGCTCGCCGGCGGCGGCTATCGGGCGACGCGAGGCCGGCGGTCAGTTCAGCCGTTCGACGATCATGGCCATACCCTGACCGCCGCCGACGCACATCGACTCGAGGCCCCAGGTCTTGCCGGCGTCCTCGAGGCCGTTGAGCAGCGTGCACATGATGCGGGCGCCGGTCATCCCGAAGGGATGGCCGAGGGCGATCGAACCACCGTTGACGTTGAGCTTGTCCCAGGGAATGCCGAGGTGGCGGGCGGAGGGGATCACCTGGGCTGCGAAGGCCTCGTTGATCTCGACCAGGTCGATGTCGCCGACGGTCATGCCGGCCCGGGCCAGCGCCTGGCGGCAGGCGTCGACCGGGCCGAGGCCCATGATCTCGGGGTTGAGCGCCGACAGGCCCGACGAAACGATCCGGGCCAACGGTTCGATGCCCAGGGCGCGGGCCCGTTCGTCGGAGAGGACCACGACGGCCGCGGCGCCGTCGTTGAGCGGGCATGCGTTGCCGGCGGTGATCTCGCCATCGGGCCGGAAGACCGGCTTGAGCGCGGCCAGCTTCTCGACCGTGGTCCCGGGCCGAGGGCCGTCGTCACGGGACACGACGGTCCCGTCGGCCAACGTCACCGGGGTGATCTCGCGTTCGAAGAACCCGTTCTGGCCCGAGGCGACGGCCCGTTCCTGGGACCTGGTGGCGAACTCGTCCATCTCGGTCCGGCTCACGTTCTCCAGCAGGCGGACGTTCTCGGCGGTCTGCCCCATGGCGATGTAGATATCGGGCAGGCCGGCGGGAGGCTCCCAGCTGTCGGCCCCACCCGAGCGCTCGGTGGTGTGCTCCTCGGCTTCGGCGAAGCGGGCGTTGTGGGGGCCGATGTCGGACGCCCCGTTCATGAACCGGCTCACGGTCTCGACGCCGCCGCAGACGAAGGCGTCGCCCTCGCCCGCCTTGATGGCGTGGGCCGCCATGCGGATGGCCTGCAGCGACGACGAGCAGTAGCGGTTCACGGTGACGCCCGGGACGTCGGGCATCCCGGCCAGCACCGCCGTGACCCGGGCGACGTTGTAGCCGGCCTCGCCGGCAGGCTGCCCGCAGCCCCAGATGAGGTCTTCGACGTCCTGGGGGTCGAGGGCGGGCACCTTGCCCAGGGCGGACTGCACCACCCGCGCCGAAAGGTCGTCGGGCCGACAGTCGACCAGCGAGCCCTTCATGGCCCGCCCGATCGGTGTGCGGGTGTAGGAGACGATCACGGGTTCGGGCATGGGACCGTTCTACACGGCGTCGCGGCGTGGTCCGCCGTCTGTGGCGACTGTCACCGGCCTCGGAGGCCCGTGCTGGTTGTCGTCGCCTCTAGCTGGGGGGCTACGCCCCCCCGGCCCCCATCGCCGCCCGGCTCCCTGGCGGTCGCTCGGTCGGCATCTGCTCGGTCCCGGAACTTGTCACGAAGTCAAGCATTCTCAGGACCGAGCAGATCTACCCCATGCGTCGTACGTGGCGGTCGGAGAGCACGTCGGCGAAGTCCTCGGCCAGGCGGGCGGCGTCGTCCTCGAGGAGACGGCTGATCGTGACCCGGATGCCGGGCCCACACGTCAGCCGGTAGGGCTCACCGGCCGAGACCAGCCACCCCCGGGTCAAGAGGCCCGAGGCCACGGCCTGCTCGGAGGGGACCGGTACCCACACGTTGAGCCCGGTCCGACCGTGGGCGGGGATGCCCCGGCGGGCCAACTCGTCGATCAGCGCCTTGCGCCGGCGCTTGTAAGTGTCGGTGGCCTGCCTGATGAGCTTGGTGCTGCGGGCTGTCCTCCACGCCTCGTCGGCCAGGTGCTGGCTGAGCTGGCTGACCCAACCCGGCCCGGCCCGGAACCGGGCCGCCACTCGCGCCGTGGTCGTCGGGTCACCCACCAGGGTGGCCACCCGCAGGTCGGGCCCGAGCCACTTGCTCGTCGAGCACGCCACTGCCCACGGGCCCCGTCCGGGATCGACGATCGGGTGGTGGGGCACACCGGCGACGGGGCCGGCGAAGTCGTCCTCGATGACGACGACGTCACCCCGGCGGGCCATGACGTCGCGGAGCTCGCCCGCCCGGACGGCGCCTATGGCGGCGCCGAAGGGGTTCTGGGCGCGAGGGGTGACGATGACCGCTCGGACCGCTCGGTCCTGGAGAGCTTCGTCGAGGGCGCTGGGATCGGGGCCATCGTCGTCGACGGCCATGGGCACGGGGATCAGCCTCCCGGCCCGTAGGACGTCGAGCACCGCGGGATAGCACGGGTCTTCGACCACCACGCGATCGCCAGGGCGCAGATGGGCCGACAGGACCCGTTCGACGCCGTCCATGGCGCCGTGCACCACCAGCATGGTGTCGACCGGCAAGCCGGTCTTGGCCAGCATCGTCCGCATCTGGGCGCGGAACCCGTCGCCGCCGGTCCCGCCGATGGCGTAGGCGTTGGCCGACGCGTCCGGTGCCCGGCGGAAGCCGTCGGCCAGCGACGGGAGCAGGGCCGGGTCGGGGTTGCCCACGGCCAGGTCGGTGACCCCGGGAGGCGTCTGGAGCGCTCCGCCGGCGGCGAAGGAGGGTTGGGGGAGCACGCGGGTGCCCCTCCGGCGGGCGCCGGCCACCAGCCCCCGGGCCCGCAGGATCCGATAGGCCGAGGCGACGGTGGCCGGCGACACCCCGCAGGCCGTGGCCGCGGCCCGCAACGGCAGGAGCACGTCGCCCGGGGCCAGGGCCCCGTCGCGCATGGCCGCCTCGACCCCGGCGGCGATCTCGGTTGCTCGGGTGCCGGTCGGGCGGTACTTTGTAGTCACGTAAGCCAGTCTATGCCATAGCGCAAATTGTGCAAGGGGCCCGGCTGTCGTCCTCTACTGTCCCTCCGGCGGCTGTCGAAGACGCTTCTACATCGCTCGGGAGGTTGCCGTCGCGGTCGCCACGCCGAGCCCATCGAGGCCCGTAGCCGACCGGCAGGTCACGTCTTGACGCGGTCGAGGAAGTCTGCGAACGAGTCGGCCAGGTGCTCCATGTTGGCCATGCCGACTTCCTCGTCACCCCGGGCGGCGTTCTCGTAGTCCCACAGATAGACCTGCTCCCGGTGCTCTCCGCGGATCCCGAGGCACACGAGGTTCCCCTCCCGATCGTCGCCGACGGCGAGGAAGGTGTTGGGGACCTTGTTGCGGTAGAGGTCCAATGCGTCCCAGAGGGAGCGGCGGGTGATGCCGAGGTCGGTCAGGCAGAAGACCTCGTAGAGCGAGCCCCGGTACATCCGGTCGAGGAAGTTCGGCTGCGAGAACACGGCGCCGTCGCCCTCGAGCAGGAACGCCCGATAGTCCTCCGGCAGCACGCAGTCGATCACGGCCTCGAACGAGTCGACGTCGGCCTTCGAGGGCGCTTGCCCTCGGGCCCGGAACATTTCCCTCGTCATCCGCCCATCTTGTCCGCTCCTGTCACCCCGAGGCACCTTGTCGCCGGGCGCTGGGGCTCGTGCCGGGCTCGGCGAGGGACGCGGCCCGGTTGACCGGGGCGGTAGCGTTCGCCGTCACATTCGCCGGCCTGGGGCCGGCTTCGCCGTCACGGTGGAAGGAGGAGGGGGTAGCCGCCCGGGCACGGGCGCCGGCACCTCCGACGCGAGCATGGGTCTCTTCGACAGGGCCAAGGAACTGGCGGAAGAACACGCCGACAAGATCGACGACGCCATCGAGAAGGTCGCCGACCTCGTCGATGACAAGACCAGGCACAAGCACACCGACAAGATCGACAAGGGGGCCGACGCGGCCAAGGGACTCGTCGACAAGCTCGGCGGTGACGACAGGCGCTCCGCTGACGACGACGATCCGCCCGGACCTCGGTGAGGTCGGGCCGCGGCCCGGGCAGGCCGTCCTCCCTCGGACGGCCCCGGGCGGTGGTGCTGGCTGCGGTGGCCGCCTTCGCCGCCCTCCCGTCGACCGCCGGGGCCTCGCCTCACCAGGAGCTACCCCGCTCCTACGTCGCCCTGGGTGACTCGTACACGGCCGGCCCGTTGGTCCCGCTCCCCGTCGGCCAACCGATCGACTGCGGCCGCTCGGACCACAACTACCCCACCCTGGTGGCGGCCGCGCTCGGCATCACCGATTTCCGGGACGCGAGCTGTGCCTCCGCCGCCACCCGTCACCTGTTGGCGCCCCAGACCGGGCTCTTCGGCGGGGTGAACCCACCCCAGCTCGATGCCCTGCAACCCGGCACCGACCTGGTGACGATAGGGATCGGGGGCAACGACATCGGCTTCGCCGACCTGGTGGCGGCCTGTCTCCAACCGCCGGCCCCGATCGGGTCGCCGTGCTCGCTGCCCCTGACCGCCGGTGGCACCGACCAGGTCACGGACAACATCCGCTCGGCGGCGCCCGACGTCGCCGCCGTCGTGCAGGCGGCGCACCAGCGCTCGCCCGGTGCCGACGTGTACCTCGTCGGGTACCCGGCGGTGCTGCCCGATGAGGGCACCGGGTGCTATCCCTACTTCCCGGTCCTCCCCGACGACGTGCCCTACCTGAGGGCCAAGTCGAAAGAGCTCAACGCCATGCTGGCCGAGGTGGCCCGGGCCAACGACGCCACCTACGTCGACATCTACCCGTCCAGTGTCGGCCACGACGCCTGCCAGCTCCCGGGCACCGCCTGGGTGAACGGCATCGTGGTGGTCCCGCCCTCGGCGCCGGTCCATCCCAACGAACTGGGCCTGGCCAATGCGGCCAAGGTGGTCGAGGCCGCGGTCCGCGCCGGCCCGGCCGAGAGCCTCTCGGCGACCGACGCGGCGGCGGCTCCGACTCCCGCCGCCACGGGACCGACCTCGGGACCGGCGGGCTCGACCGGTACGGGTGCCGGTAGTGCCGCGGCGGTGCAACCGACGGCCATCCCCGCCACCGGCCGTTCGTGGCCGCTGTGGCCGGCCCTGGCCTTGAGCGCGGCAGCCGCACTGGCCCGACCGGACCGGTGGCGCCGCCGAACGATCTGAGGGTATGGGTCCCGGGGGGAGGGCCTGCCCTCCCGCCGCTAACGGTCAGCCGGCGACTGGCCGGAGTCGGAGCCGCCGTAGGTCCAGTCCGGCTGCTTGCGGCGATGGTCCTCGTCGAGCACGGCGACGCCGTCGACGATGTCGATGATCTCGGCCGCCAGCTCGGGCTCGGCCGGGTCGGCGGACCCGTCGAGATGGTGCGCCAGGGCCTCGGGGAACAGCTCGAGAAGGCTGGTCAGGACCTCCTCCTGCTGGCGAGCGAGGTTGCACCGAGCACCGTCGGCCACCGTCCCCAGACGCCGGTCGAGGTCGTCGACGTCGCGGCCCTTGATCTCGTTCAGGGAGATGTCGACGAGGGTCGCGGCGATGGCCAGGCCGTCCTGCTTGCACGGCGTGCACTGGCCACAGGACTCGATGGCGAGGAACCGGCTGATGCCGGCGGCCACTGCCACCAGGTCGGTGGCGTCGTCGAGCACGATGAACCCGGCGGAGCCGAGCCCGGAGCCGGCGGCGGCCAGGTCCTCGTAGGTGAGGGGTACGTCGAGCCGGGTCGACGGGAGCGCTCCGGCCGAGGCGCCGGGAAGCACCGCGACGATGCGATGCCCGTCCCGGGGCCCGCCCCCGATGGAGTCGATCACTTCCGACAGCGGTGTGCCGAGGGCGAACTCGCCGACGCCGTGCCGTCGGGTGGCGCCGGTGACGGTGCACACCACCGTGCCCGGCGCCGCCGAGGTGCCGACGGAACGGAACCAGTCCGGCCCGTGGCGCAGGATGCCGGGGACGTTGGCCAGGGTCTCGACGTTGTTGACCAGGGTGGGCGGAGCAAGGCCGTCGGGGCCGGCCAGTTCGATCTGGGCGGCCGAGCCTCCGTGGCCGTCGGCCACGCCGGCGCCGGTGCCGACCACCTCGTCGACGCCGCGGCGAAACGGCGGCGCCACCCGGGGGAGCGGGCGCCGGCCGGCGAGCGCCTCGAGCAGGGCGGTCTCCTCGCCGTAGAGGTACTCGGCTGGCCCCTCGAACACCGACACCCCGATCCCTTCGCACCAGCCGTCGGCGTCGATCTCGGCGAGCGCCCCTCGTACCCGCTCGATCTCGGTGGTGAAGGACCGCTTCAGGGCGACCACGATCGTGTCGGCCCCGAGGGCGTGGGCTGCGATGAGCGCGCCTTCGAGCACGAGATAGGGGTTCGAGCGCAGGATCGTCCGGTCCTTGAACGTGCCCGGCTCACCCTCGGCCCCGTTCACCACGACCGTCGTGGCGACGACGTCGGAGCGGTTGTCGGCCACCGTCTGCCACTTGACGCCGGTGGGGAAACCGGCACCGCCCCGGCCCCGGAGCCCCGCGGCTGCGATCGCCTCGATCACGCCGGCAGAGGCGAGGGCGCGGGCGTGGTCGAGGCCTTCCCGGCCGCCGTCCTCGATGTAGCGGCGCAGGGTGGCGACGGGCTCCGGCGGGAGGATGCGGTTGTGCGGGCTCACGTCGCCCTTCTTCCCCTTCGGGCCCTACGGAAGACCGGCCCGGAGCAGACCGGCCAGCCAGCGTCGCCGACGTGGCCGCCAGGCCGCCGGCGACAGTCTGCGGAGGCAGGAGCGAAGCGACGCCCGGAGCAGACCGGCTAGTCACGCCAGGACGGACTTGATGGGCTGGCCCGGCCTCACGTCCTTGTGCAGGCCGTCGGGCGACTTCACCACCTGGCCGAGCACCAGGACCCATTCGACGCCGGCCGCCTGCTGGGCGGGGTTCTCGACCGTGGAGCGGTCGCCGACCGTGGCGGGGTCGAAGATCGTGACATCGGCGTCTGCCCCCCGTTGGAGGCGGCCCTTCCTGGCCATGGCCGGGGCCTTGGCCGACAGACGCCGCGCCGGCATGATCGTCATCTTGGCCAGGGCCGCCGGCAGGCTCAGGACCTGCTGGTCGCGCACGTAGTGACCGAGGGCCCGGGTGAAGCAGCCGGTCGAACGGGGGTGGTTGTTGTCGCCGGGCTCGAGAATGGCGTCGCTGGCGATCATCGTCTGCTCCGACCTCAGGCCGGTGACGACGTCGGCGTCGGGTATGGCGAACGCGGCCGCCAGCTTGTTCTGCGCCCGGTAGCGGGCGAAGGAGGCGGCGTCGAGCCGCTCGCCGGTGCCGGGGATGACCAGGTCGTCGTAGTCGATGTGGAACCGCTCCTGCCAGCCCTCGCTGAAACGGGCAGAGGCCAGGTACGTGGCCCAGAAGGTGTAGGGGTACATGCAGCAGGTGGCGTCGATGCCTTCCTCGACCGCAGCCTGCAACGTGGAGAGGGCCTGGGGCATCTGGAAGGTGCCCCCGGTCGAGGTGATGTGCATGACGTGCACGCCGACCGCGGCCTGGCGCGCCACGTCGAGGACCTCGGCCAGCGTCCGGGCATTGTCGTCGGGGGGCACGTCGGTCGAATAGCGCCCGTGGAAGAAGCACGGCACCCCGTAGGTCCCGGCCACCGTGGCCTGCCGGACGATCTCCTCGGAGGTCATCCCCGGCGTGTACTCCGGTGAGAAGCAGGCGCCCAGCCAGCCCTGGTGGAGCTGTTCGTCGATGCCGGCCACCAGCCGGTCCAGTTGCTGGGCCGACGCCGCCCGGCCGGAGTCGATGTTCTCGCCGCCCTCCCCCCGCTGGAACTGGCTGTCGTAGGCGCCGCCGTAGTGGCATGGCGAGCCCTGCTCGGCCACGCCGGCGAAGAAGGTCTGCGCCTGTACCAGCATCCCGTGCATGCCCAGGTTGGTGGTGACGCCGTCGGCGACCTTGAACCAGATGCCGTAGTCGTTGGGGGCGTAGCTGACCATGTCGATGAACCCGGGCGAGACGACCTTGCCGGAGGCGTCGATCGTGCGCCGGCCGCGCAGCGAACGGGCCGTGATGGCGGTGATGCTGGGCCCGTCGACACCGATGTTGGCAACCCGGTCGAAACCGGTCTCGGGGTCGACGACCCGGCCGTCGGTCACCACCACGTCGAAGACGTGGTCCTCAGCCGGTTCGGGGGGCGCATCGGCCAGGGCGCCGGCCTCCTCGGGCCCGGTGCCCGCCGCGGAGGCGGTGGGGCCGGCGGTACCGGCGAAGGGGGCCGCGGTCGGCCCGGTGCCGCGCGGGGTACGGCTGACGGCTCGGAGGACGACGGCGTTGGCGGCGCCGAACCCGAGCGCGACCAGCACCTTCCGCCGATCGGGCGACCGTGGGCCGGAGGGGGGTGGGGCGCCCACGAACGGGTGACTGTACTGGCGGCGTCGGCCGGGACCGGGGTCGGCGAGGGTTCTGTGCCTCCGGTGGGGCTGCGCCCCACACCCATCGCCGCCGGGTGAGCTGGCGCTCGCGCCGTCGGCCTGAAGCACTCGCTCCGCTCGCACTTCAGAGCAGGCGGCAACACCAGGCCGAGTCACCCTGACGAGGGGCCGTGGCACCGGCGCCGGCCCGCGGAGACAGGGGACCTGAGCCCGTGGTCCGGGGCCGCGGAGCACGGGGACGATCGCCCCGGTGTGCGGGCGGAGTGCGGTCCGACCGAGGTGAGGGAGCCTCGGCCGGGACGGAGCAGACCGTCCCCGTGCGTGCACCCGCGGTGGGTGTTGGCCCCAGTCTCCGGCTTCCAGTTACTACTTGTCAACCACTTTCATGCTATTCAAGTTCTCAACGCCTATATTCAGCGCTTCTCGGAACTGCGCTCGCACTGCGCCGGCCGAGTCGACGGCAGCAGGCTGCGGTTCCACCGCCGGACCGGTGGCCAGGCCCCAGGCCTGGGCCACCTCGGCCGGGGGCCGTTCGTGGAGCACGGCGGCAGCCTGTACACAGGCGCCGGCGGCGGTCAGCTCCTCGGCGTGGGCCACCGTCACGGCCCGTCCGCTGAGGTCGGCCAGGATCCGCCGGAAAGCGGACGAACGGGCGCCACCCCCGATGAGCAGAAGACGGCCGGAGTCGCAATCGACGCCGGCCGCCCGCAGGGCGTCGAGCCCTTCGAGCAACGAGCAGATGACCCCTTCGAACGCCGCCCGGGCCAGCTGCTCGCGGGTCGAGTCGGGACGCAGGCCAGAGATCGTGCCGGTGGCATCGGGCCGGTTGGGGGTCCGTTCGCCGGCGAGGTGGGGCACGAGCACCACTCCCCCCGAGCCCGGGTCGCAGCGCAGTGCGAGCCGCTCGAGCCCCTTGAGGTCGACACCCAGCAGGCGGGCGAAGGTCTCGTTGACCCCGGCCGCGTTGAGCGTGGAGACGAGGGGCAGGAACCGCCCGGTGGCGTCGGCGAACCCGGCGACCGCTCCCGAGCCGTCTTTGGTCGGTTCGTCGGTCACGGCCATCACCGCGCCCGACGAGCCGACCGAGACGGCGACGTCGCCGGGCTGCATACCGCTCCCGAGGGCCGCCGCCATGGTGTCGCCCGTCCCCGGCCCGCAGAGAGGCCGGCCTCGCAGGCCGAGGAAGTCGTGGGCGGAGGCGACGGTGTAGTCGGAGGGCTCTTCCGGCCCGAGCACCTCGGGCAGGCGTTGCAGCCAAGACTCGGCTCCTCCGGGGGGCGAGCCGATCACCCGGTCGAGCACGTCGGGGAGCCATCGCTCCTCGGCCGGGGACCAGTAGCCGGTGCCGGAGGCGTCGCCGCGGTCGGTGACCAGCCGGCCGGTGAGCCGGTAGATGAGGTAGTCGTGGGGCTGCAGGAGCGTGCCCAGACGAGCGAAGGTGGCGGGCTCGTGGTCGGCGAGCCAGGCCAGCTTGGTGATCGGGAACGCCGCCACCGGTACCGAGCCACAAGTGGCCGCCCAGCGCTCGCCGCCGACCTTCTTGACCATGGCCTCGGCCTCGGGCGCCGACTCGGTGTCGTTCCACAGCTTGGCTGGGCGGAGCACCGCGCCGGCGGCGTCGAGCGCCACCAGCCCCTGCTGCTGGGCCGCCACCGACAGGGCGGCGATGTCGCGGATCGCCGTCGCCGACGCGGCTGCCTTCAACGCGTCCCACCATGCCGCGGGGTTCTGCTCGCTGCGGGGTGGCGACGTCGGCGGGTGCTCGGCGACGGCGGACGCCACCAGCCGCCCGTCGTCGGCGTCGCGGACCTCGACCTTCGTCGACCGGGTCGACGAGTCCACCCCCATTACCAGCGCCACGGTTGCCGACGCTACCGCCGGCGGGCGCGGCGACGAACGATGGCGCGCCCGGCCTGCCGCACCGAGGCGGCCGCCGCGCTCGCCGTGGTCCCGGCGGTACCACCGGCGCAGAGCCGGCATCGCCTCGCTCCGCCGTCCCCGGCCGTGACCGGCCTGGGACGGCCGCCAGAAGGGGACGCGGCCAAGCCGGTACCGTGACCGCCCCGTGAGCCAGACCGCGCCCGTCGTCGCCGCCTCCGGCCACGAGGTGGCGGTGATCGGGGCCGCCGGCCCCCGCGATGGTGACGGCGCGAGCGAGCCGTCGTCGGCATCGGCCGGGGCTGGCTGATGAACCGTCGCGTCGGCGCCATGGTGGCGGTTGCCGCCGCTGTCGCGTTGGTGGCCGGTGTGCTCACGTTGGTGTCGCGGGCGTCGTCGACCCCACCGGGGACCGGCGCCGCGCTGGGGGCGCTGGTGCCCCGTCTCGCCGCCGCCTCGCCCCGGCCCCGGGACCTCGGTCCCTACGCCGGCCTCGGCACGTGGATCGACGGTTTCGACTTCGGTCCCGCCTATCAGCCGAACGGCGTTGCCCCCCCGCTCGGCCCCAAGGTCATCGACGACCTGGCGGCCGCCGGCGTGGAGACCCTCTACCTCCAGGCCTGGCGAGACGACCCCCGGTCCCCGGATGGGATCGTCGACCGCACGCTCGTCGCCGAGTTGCTCCTGCGGGCCCATCGGAAGGGGATCAAGGTGGTGGCGTGGTTCCTGCCGTACTTCGTCGACGTCGAGGCCGACCTCGCCCGGCTGCAGCAGATGTCCGACTTCTCGGTGCTGGGCCATCGTTTCGACGGCGTCGCGCTGGACATCGAGGCCACCGACACCGAGCCCGACCTCGCACTGCGCAACCAACGGCTGGTGGACCTGTCGCAGCGCTGGCGCCAGCGCGCCGGCGACGATGTCGTCGGGGCCATCGTGCTGCCGCCGGTGCTCACCGAGGTGGTGAACCCGAGCTTCTGGCCCGAGTTCCCCTGGCCGGAGATTGCGCCGCTCTACGACGTCTGGCTGCCGATGAGCTACTGGTCGTTCCGCCTGGCTTCGTCGGGCTACAAGGACGGCTACGCCTACAACGAGGAGAGCACCCGCCGGCTCCGGGCCAACCTGGGCCGTCCCGACGCGCCGGTGCACGGGATCGGCGGCATCGGGGACGAGACCGGCGCGGAGGACCTGGGCCGCTTCGTGCAGTCGTTGACCGACACGGCCTCGATCGGTGGGTCGGTGTACGACTGGGCCACCCTCGGGGACACCGGGCGCGATGCGTTGGCCGCCGCCTTCGACGACGGGCCCGGAGCGGCCCTGCCCACGCCCCCCTGACCTCGACAACACCCCGGCGGCCATCGCCATCGCCATCGCCATCGCTATCGCCATCGGCGCCGCTCCGCCCATCATTCAGGCTTCCCCGAGCGGGACGAAGCCCCAGCCAGCGAGGGTGGCGGCGACCCCGTCGGCTGCTGGCGGCGCCACCAGGGCCAGCACGGCCAGAGCGAGATCGGCCACCGAAGGCAGCTCGGCCAGGGCCCAGCGGGCGAACGACCCGGCATCGAACCACGCCGCCAACGCCGACGGCCGCCCGTCGAGCGCGGTGCAGCGCTCGGCGCATGCCGAACGCATCAGCGACCAGGAGCATGCGTCACCGAGCCGTTGGCCCACCTCGACCAGCTGCGGAGGCGACATCTCCGCCGGCCCGACCGCGCCGGCGAACGGTGGCGCGCTGAGCATCGTGGCCGCCGGGAACAGCGCCGCAACGGCGGCGAACCGGTCGAGCTCGGCCGGGCGTCGGGCGGCGACAGCCAGCACGTCGTCGAGCCACGCCACCGCCCACAACTCGAGCGTGGAGCGGGGCGGCGGCGCCGTGGCCAGGCCCAGGGCCCGCAGGCAAAAATCGTGGAGACGCCCGCCCGACACGCCCGCAGCCCATCGGGGCATGACCTGGGGCCGGCCGCCGAACGTCCGCACCACGACGGCGGTGGTGCCGTCGCGCTGCACCAGCATCACCGTGCGGGCCCGGCTCCGGTGCTCGACCCGATGAGGGCCGGGACGGGGTCGTCCCCCTCCAGGCCCGGGCACGGCACCCTCGTCGTGGACGCCGCTGCAGTCGCCGCCGCCGGTTGCCCCGGCAGAGGTGGCCATGCCCGTCAGCGGCCGGGCCCAGCCCTCGGATATCAGCCCGATCGCCCGCCAGTCGGGGGGAGCGGTGAAGCCGGCCAACGCCGAGACCACGTCGTCGTCGTGGGGGAGCGGGCGCACGGCGACGCCCGCCGGGGTCACCCGGGCCAGGGAGGCGGCCGGGCCCCAGCCGGCGTCGTGCGCGGTGGCCTCGAGCGACAGCGCCAGGGCCTCGAGCCCGTCTGGGTCGAAGAAGGCGTCGCACCCTTCGTCGCCAGGCCCCGCCAGCGGGGCCGAAGGCCGCCGGAGGGCGCCGGGCCGGTGCGTCGGTCGGCAAGCGGGCATGGTCGTCTCCTTCGTCGGGTGGACGTGGAGGCGACCCGTGCGGGTCCACAGGGGCGGGTGGGGGGTCGCGAGCCCAAGGTGTTCACCGGCATCTTGCCCGGGACCTGTGACAGTGCCGCAGAGCGGTGTCCCGGCGCGCCGCCGGGTCTTCCCAGCGGCGGCGGCCCGGGCCCGACCTCAGGTGCCGACATGTACAGCGTCGGGACTGCCACCTCGTGGCCTGCCCGAGTGGCGGCGGCCCGGCCGGACCTCAGGCGCTGGCGCTCAGGCGACTGCGTCGTGGGGCAGCGTGCGATCGACGAAGCGCGCCGCGGTACCCCACCGGCGTTCGGTCAGCACCCGGGCCAGGCGGGCGTCGCTGGCGGCGTAGGCATGGAGGGCTTCGTGGGACAGCTCGTGGATACGGCCGCGGTCGACCTCGACCGGGGACAGGCCCACCAGTCGGGCGATCGACTTGAGAGCGCACGACACCCGTAGCGCGGGGCCGAGGTCACCGCGGTAGAGGCGGTAGGCGTCGACATGGCCGTGGTCGTACCAGCGGGCGCGGTAGGCGCCCGGGTGCCCGGGCAGCGGCTCGTGGCGCATCGTGAGGCTGCGGTCGTGGCGCAGGCGCAGGCCGAGGGGAAGCCGCCACCGGGCGGCACGGTCGGCGAGGAAGGGGAGGTCGAAGGCGGCGCCGTTCCAGGTGGCGATGACGCCCGGCTGCATCTCGGCCAGCCGCTCGTCGACGGCAACGAGGATCTCGGGCTCGGGCCCGCTGAACACCTCGTCGAAGAAGGGGTTGGAAAGGGCGACGGTGACCACCGAGGCCACCGTCGGGTCAAGGCCGTCGACGGTGGTGTCGGTCTCGATGTCGAGCCCGTAGACCACGGGAACCCGCATGTCCGATCCCCTTCCCCCGGAAGTTTCCTGACCCGCCGCAATCCGGCGAAATGCTAAGGAACACAGCCCTGGAGATGGGGGATGGTGCCGCGGCGGCAAGGGCGTCACCGCGAGAGCTCGATCGCTCCGCGCTGTTCGACGGCCGCCCCCGCGGCCAACCGGCGCCCCCTACCCGAAGGGCAACCACTGCGACTGCCGCCCCAGTGTGCGCCCCCCGGCCTGTGGCTGGGTAGGGGACCATCATGTCGATTTCCTGTGGAGAGCCCGGCCCGAGGTTGGGGACAGCCGGCGTTGCCGACCGGCGCTCGGTCAGCGGCGCCGGCCCGGGCGGTGGCGTGCGCTCGCCGGCACGCCCTGCAGCGCCTCGGCGCGCTCCTCTTCCGACTCACCGCCCCAGAAGCCGTACTCGCCGTTGCGGCGGGCATGGACGCGGCACTCCGCCAGCACCGGGCACCCGTCACATATCCGCCGAGCCTTGGTCTCTCGGCGGGCACGGGCCTGGGGTCGTTCCGCGAGGGGAGCGAAGAACAGCCGGGTGTGCCCCGCGCACGCTGCTTCGGCGACCCAGCGCAGGTGGGCCCACGACCCCGACGACGGGAACGGCTCGGCCATCGGACGGTTTTTCGGTGCCGAGCCCGGTTGCGGATCGCCGGCCCCAACTTTTTCGCCGTCGGGGTGAGCTTTGCGGCGGGACGAGCGCCGTCGGTCGATCCGGGACGGCTCAACCCTGGCCGTCGAGGAGGGCGGTCACGAGCTCGGCGATGGCGCTGCGCTCGGCCCGGTCCAAAGTCACGTGCCCGAACAGGGGATGGCCCCGCAGGGCATCGATCACCGCCGCCACCCCATCGTGGCGACCGACCCGGAGGTTGTCTCGCTGGGCGACATCGTGGGTGAGCACGACCCGGCTGCCTTCGCCGATCCGCGACAGGGCGGTGAGCAGCACCCCCTTCTCGAGGTTCTGGGCCTCGTCGATGATCACGAACGTCTCGGTCAGGCTGCGGCCCCGGATGTGGGTGAGGGGCAACACCTCGAGCAGGCCCCGGGCCTGGACCTCCTCGATCACCTCAGGCCCGACGATCGATTCGAGGGCATCGGTGACCGCCGCCGCCCACGGCGCCATCTTCTCGGCCTCGGTGCCGGGCAGGTAGCCGAGGTCCTGGCCCCCGACCGCGAACAACGGGCGGAACACGAGCACCCGTTTGTGGCTGCGGCGCTCGAGGACGGCGTCGAGCCCGGCGGCCAGTGCCAGCACCGACTTTCCGGTACCGGCAGGCCCGCCGATGGACACGATCCCGACCTGGGGGTCGGCCAGCAGGTCGATGGCGATGCGTTGTTCGGCCGAGCGGCCGTGCACGTCGAACAGGTGCCGGTCACCGCGCACCAGGTGCACCCGCTTGTCGTCGTGGACCCGGCCCAGCGCCGACTGCGAGCCACCGGGCCCGGCCAGGGCGACACCGGTGTTGCACGGCAGCTGGCGGCCTTCTTCGAGGTCGACGACGTGGCCGGAGAAGAGGTCGTCGATCACCCCCCGGTCGACGTCGAGGTGCACGAAGCCGCTCCAGCCGGCATCGACGGCCAGGCCATGGCGGTATTCGTCGGCATCCAGCCCGGCGATGGAAGCCAACAACCGCAACGGCAGGTCCTTGGTCACGACCGTCACCGCGGCCCCCTCGTCGGCGAGGTTGCGGGCCACGGCCAGGATCCGGTGGTCGTTGCTGTCACCGCTCAGCGCCGCCGGGAGGGCGGTGCTCGACTGGTGGTTGAGCTCGACCCGCACCGTGCCGCCGGCGTCGTTGACCGTGAACGGCTCGGTCAACGATCCGGACTCGACCCGGAACCCTTCGAGCGCTCTCAGCGCCTGACGCGCCGCCCAGCCCAGCTCCGGATGATGCCGTTTGGCTTCGAGCTCGGTGAGCACCACCACCGGCAGCACCACCTCGTGCTCCTCGAAGCGCACGAGGGCACGGGGGTCGGCCAACAGCACCGAAGTGTCGAGCACGTAGGTCCGCCGCCGCGCCGCGGCACCAGCGCCGGGCGCCACGGTGGGCCAAGGTGTCGACGGTCCGCTCGCGAGCTCACTCAATGGGTACCCCACAGGGACTGGGCCGGGGCCGAGGGCTGGCGGCCGCGGCGATGGGCCGAGGACCGCAGGGACAGACGCCTCGACCAGAGGCCCGGCCAGGCGCAGGACAGCAGCACGAGCCCCATCGAAACCCGTTGTCACCACCCGGCGGGGGATGGTCCGGCGTGACGCCACAGGCAACGAGCTACCCGACGGGCGCTCGGCGCCGGGACCGGCGCTGGCTACCGTGCAGCCCGATGGCCGACTGCACGTTCTGCGCCGTCGTCGCCGGGTCGGGCCCGGCCCACGTCGTGCTCGACGACGAGGTGGCGCTGGCCTTCCTCGACGTCCGGCCCCTCTTCCCGGGCCACACCCTGCTGGTGCCGAAGGCCCATCACGAGACGCTGGTCGAGCTGCCGCCGGAGCTGGTCGAGCCCCTGTTCTCCCGGGCACGGCGTCTCGCGGCGGCGATGGAGTCGGTGCTCGGCGCCCAAGGGTCGTTCGTGGCCATGAACAACCGGGTCAGCCAGAGCGTGCCCCATCTGCACATCCATGTCGTCCCCCGCACCAAGGGCGACGGCCTGAAGGGCTTCTTCTGGCCCCGCGGTTCGTACCCGTCGGAGTCGGAGGCGGCGGCGGTGGCCCAGCGGCTGCGGGACGCACTGCGGTGACGGGCTGGCCGGTCTGCTGCGGGCGTCGCTTCGCTCCTGCCTCCGATCAGCGTCAGGCCCGGAGGATCAGGAGGAGAGCCGGGCTGCCGCCTTCACCAGCTCGTCCATCGACTCGTGCATGGCTTCGGCCACCACCCACGGATCGGCGATCAAGTCCTGGCAGCACACCAGGCCGAAGTCGAGGTGGCCCATGTAGCTCATCACCGTGACGTTGAGGCCGATGTTCTCGTGGACCGGGCCCAGCGGGTAGTAGGCCACCAGACGGGCGCCGGCCGAGTACAGCGGGAACGGCGGCCCGACGACGTTGGAGACGATGAGGTTGAACGGCGGCCGATGGCGGTCGGCGATGCCGGCCCAGGAGTAGAGGCGGGCCGCGCCGCCGACCAGGGCGGGCGTCGCGAACTCGGCCCAGTCCTGCCATGTCGTGGCACCGACGGTCTCGTGGTGGTCCTTCGCCTCCAACATCCCCTCGCGGACCAGTCCCAGCCGTTCGACGGGATCGGCCACGTCCGTGGCCAGCGAGCAGAACATGGGCGACACCCGGTTGCCGTGGGTCCCCTGCTGGACCTCGGTGCGTACCGACATCGGCACCATCGCCACCAGGGGCGCGCCGGGGTCCTCGCCCAGATGCTCGAGGTAGGCCCGCATCGCCCCTCCGCACACGGCGAGGATGACGTCGTTGACGGTGGCGCCGAACGCGTTCTTAACCGCCTTGGCATCGGCCAGGGACAGCGAGGTGAACGCCAACGCCCGGCGGGCGGTGACGGCGCCGTTGAAGGACGTGGCCGGTGCGCTGAACAGCCGGGGCGGGGCGTCCGCGCCGGGCTGACGATTGCGCTCGCGCAGCCGCAGGAGCGTGTCGATCGTGCGCCGGGCGGTGCGGGCCAGCGCTCGGGGTTGGCTGGCGAGGGCGGCGACGCCGGCGGCGAGCAGCTCGGCCCGGTTGGGCACGGGATCGGGCTGCCATGGCTCCGACGGCGGGGGCGTCACCTCATCGGGGGACATCTGCAGGATGGCCACCCCGATGTCGACGCCGGCCACACCGTCGATGGCGCAATGGTGGATCTTGGCCAGGAGCGCCACGTGGCCGCCGTCGAGGCCCTCGATGACCCAGACCTCCCACAGGGGCCGGTCGCGGTCCAGGGGCTGGGACATGAGGCGCGAAGCCAGTTCAGCCAGCTGGCGGTGGTCGCCGGGGGCGGGTACGGCCACGTGGCGGAGGTGGTAGTCGAGATCGAAGTCGGGGTCCTCGATCCACACCGGGTGGTGCAGGCCGAGGGGGACGGGAACGGCTCGGCGTCGGAACGGCGGCGCCAGGTGCAGGCGTGAGCCGAAGAAGGCCCGGACCCGTTCGAAATCGAACCCGCCCGGCGCCTCCGCAGGGTCGAGTACCAACAGACCGGCCACGTGGAGGGGTGCGCTCGGCGTCTCGATCGACAAGAACGCGGCGTCGAGGCCGGTCAGGCGCTGCATGCCCGCATCATCCCAGAGGTCGTCGCCCAGGGCATGGGGGCACTAGATCTGCTCGGTGCCGAGAAGGCTTGACGTTGTGACGAGTTCCGGGACCGAGCAGATGCCGACCGAGCGACCGCTAGGGAGCCGGGCGGCGATGAGGGCCGGGGGGCGCAGCCCCCCAGCTAGCAAGGGGCGCCGATGACCCGCCCGAGCCAGCCGCCGTCGCGGTGCTCGAGCTTCGCGCAGGTCCACTCGATGCGGCCCGGAGGATCGGTGTGGACCCGGGTGCCGCGCCCGGCGGCCAGCTCCAGGTCGACCGTCCAGCCTCCAGGCCATCCCATCGCGGCGATGGCGGTGAGCGGCACCGATCCGGCTCTCAACAGCCCGAGGCAGGCGTCGAGGAGGCCGGTCAGGACACGGGTCTCGCCGATGCGGACCGATCGGGCCGAGCCGACCACCGACGGGTGGACGTCGGCGTACTGGGCGCCGAAGCCTTCGACGGCCCGGGCCAGGCAGGACAACCACGTCGGTCCGCTCACCTCTAACGTAAGCCCCTCGCCGGCACCCAGGAACCGGTAGCCGCTGTGCCCCTCGAAGGTCACGCCGATACACCCCCCCGAGGCGGAAGGGTAGCTGCGTTCCCCGGCTACCCCGGCCGCCTCGGGCCGCACGGCCGCGGGCGCTGCGGTGCTCGTATCGGCCGACGGCCCTTCCCCCCGGTGGGGGCGGAGCCGGCCACGTCAGCGTCCGAGCCGCCATCGAGACTGCGATGAGCCCGTGTCAGAGATCGTCGATGAGCTTGAACGCCTCGCCGTAGGTGAACCCGGTGCCGGTGGCGGCAACGGCGAGCCGGTCGAGGACCTTGGCCCGGAACCGGTCCCGTTGGGCGTCCTCGTCGGGTGAGCCGACCTCGACGTGCATGGTCGAGCGCAGCTGGCTCTGGTGACGGTAGAGGGCGGCGAGCTTGTGCTCGGCGAAGCCGGTGACGTCCTCGACGTGGTCGGCCTCGTCGGCTTCGAACAGCAACAGGGCTGACGGACGCCACGGGCCGAGGCCCTGGTCGGGGAAGAAGTGCGGGTCGCGGGCGGCCACGATGCCTTCGACCGCGAGGTGGCCGGCGTGACGGTGGTCGGGGTGGAGCCGGTAACGGCGCCAGGGGTCGTGGCCCAGGACGACCTCGGGTTCGAGCGTGCGGATCACCCGGGCGGCGGCGGCCCGCTCGTCGAGGCCCGAGCCGAGCTCGCCGTCGGTGTAGCCGAGGAAGACCACTTCGCCGGTGGCGCCGAGGGCGGCGGCCGCCGCCCGCTGCTCGTCCTGGCGCAGCGCGACGAGGGCGCCGATGTCGTCACCGGGGTCCCACGAGCCCTTGGAGCCGTCGGTGCAGACCAGGTGGTGAACGATCGTGCCGCCCGCGGCCCACTTGGCCAGGGTGGCGCCGGCGCCGAACTCGATGTCGTCGGGGTGCGCCCCGATGGCGAGGGCGCTCCGAGGCGGCGCTAGGCCAGAGAGCGACTGCACGGGCGCGTCGTTCACGAGCGCCGCCGACCCCAACGTGGCCGCGCCAGCCCAGACGTGGTCACGAGCGGCCTGCGTGGCCGGGGAACGCCGGGAAGATGCCGTAGCGATCGAGCTCGTCGAGATCCGCGGGCAGGTCGACGTCCCAGCCGAGGCGGGGGTCGCGAAGGACCCGGTAGGGCAGGGCGAGCCTGTCGCAGACCTGACGGTGGCGGGCGAAGGAGCCGGGACCGTAGGCGAAGGTGAAGCCGGCGCCGGTGGGTACGCAGGCGACGTTGGTCCCGTCGTCGCGCCGGTCGGGGACGAGGGTGACGCCGGGGTAGCCGGCGATACGGGCGAGGCCGGTGGCCCGGGGAAGGTCGGCGTGGGCCACTATCACCTCGGTGGCACCGGCGCCGGCCAGCTGGGCGACGCCGGCGTTCACCGCGTTGTTCAGGCCCACCCCGGGCTGGAACACCACCGAAGCACCGAGCGACCGAGCCCACCGCGCGACCTCGTCGTCGTCGCACACCACCGTGACCGGGAGGGGCCGTGCGGCGGCGAGCACCCGGGCGCCCATGACGCGCACCAGCTCGGCACGGGCGTGGGGCGTGATGGCCGGCGCCAGGCGCACCTTGGCGGCCGAGAACGACTTCACCGGTACCAACACCTGGGTCGACGCTCCGGGCATGAGGGCGCCAGCGTACCGGTGCCCCCCTCGGAGGCGACCGCGTCGTGGCAGGTCAGGACCTACGAAGGTCCGGCGCCGGGCCAGGGCCCGGCGGCTACCGGTTGTCTATCCTCCCTCCCATGCCGATCCGGGTCGCGGTCGTCGGCGCCGGGAGCTGGGGCACCACCGTTGCCCACCTGGCCGCCCACAACACCCCCACCGTGCTGTGGGCGCGCCACGCCGGCCTGGCCCGTCAGATCGACCGTGACCATGTCAACGGGACCTACCTGCCCGGCTTCGACCTGCACCCCCGACTGCGGGCCACGCCGGTGCTCGACGAGGCCGTGGGCGGCGCCGACGTGCTGGTGATGGGCGTGCCCTCCCACGGCTTCCGGGAGACGCTCGAAGCGGTGGCCCCGCTGGTACGGCCGTGGGTACCGGTGGTCAGCCTCACCAAGGGGCTCGAGCAGGGCACCAGGCTGCGGATGAGCCAGGTCGTGCACGAACTGCTCCCCGGGCACCCCGTCGGCGTGCTCACCGGGCCGAACCTGGCCAAGGAAGTCCTCGCCGGCTACGCCGCCGCGGCGGTGGTGGCCATGGCCGACGAGTTCATCAGCTCCGAGCTCCAGCGGATCTTCGCCTCGGGGGCCTTTCGGGTCTACGTCAACCGTGACGTGGTCGGCTCGGAGCTCGGCGGGGTGGTCAAGAACGTCATCGCCATCGCCGCCGGCATGGCCGACGGGGCCGGGGCCGGCGACAACACCCGGGCCGCGGTCATCACCCGGGGCCTGGCCGAGATGACCCGTCTCGGGGTGGCCATGGGCGGCGAACCGATGACCTTCGCCGGCCTCGCCGGCATGGGCGACCTCGTTGCCACCTGCATCAGCCCCCAGAGCCGGAACCGCTATGTCGGCGAGCAGCTCGGCAAGGGCCGGTCCCTCCCCGACATCTGCGCCGAGATGAACCAGGTCGCCGAAGGGGTCAAGAGCTGCCTGGTCGTGCAGGAGCTGGCCGACGACCGGGGAGTCGACACGCCGATCGTCGACGAGGTGGTCAGCGTGGTGCACGGCGGGCGCACCGCGGTCGACGCCTACCGGGGCCTCCTGCGCCAGAAGCCGACGCTCGAGCACCACCCCGGATGAAGGCGTCGCCGCCCCCGCGGCCCCGGCCGCGATGAGCCGCCGCCTCCGGACCTGGGCGGTGCGGCGGGCACTGGGCCGCGTCGGCGTCGAGCCGGCCACCGTGCGCCACCTCACGACGTTCCAGCGCCTCGGGGCGACGTTCGAGGTGCAGTCGCCCGGCGCGTGGCTGCCCATCGGAGCCCGCATCGCCCTGCGGGCCCTGCGCAGCCGGTCGGCCCTGCACCTGTGCGACGGCTGGGTGCTGCCCCACTGGCTCGACCGCCAGAGCGACCCGACGTCGCCGGCTTTCGTGCCCCGTGGCCACCTGCCCTTCCTCACCAACCTGACCGCCCGCAACTGGACGATGGTCGGCAACCTGGCCTCGCCCTGGGAGGCGGTGGTCGACCCTCGGGGACTGGTGTGCCCGTGGGACGACGCCTGGTCGCTCGACTGGTGGGTCGGCGCCGAGGACCGGTGGCACATCCCGTCCCGGGAAGTCCCGGCGCGAATGCGCCAACGTCTCGTCGGCGCCAGCCCGGTGGTCGAGACCGCCATGCGCATCCCCGGCGGCGAGGCCGTGCACCGTACCTACGCTGTCGCCGGGACAACCGAGCTCACGATCGTGGAAGTCGAGAACCGCTCGCCGGTCCCGGTGGCGTTGGCGTTGGCAGTACGGCCCTACAACGTCGAGGGCTTCGCCGTGGTCACCGACATCGGCCTCGGCCCGGGCCACACCGTCACCGTCGACGGCCAACCGGCGCTGTTGCTGCCCCGGGCGCCGGCCGGCGTGGCGATGTCGACGTTGGGCGGGGGCGACGTCGCCGCCATGGTGACGGCAGCGAAGACCGCGGCCCGGCTGGGCGACGAGGTGCACGACGACGCCGGTATGGCCACCGCCGCCTTCGTGTACCCCCTGCCCCACGGGGCCACCCTGCGGGTGGCGGTGCCGGCGCCGCCGGCCGCGCCCCGGCTCGGGCGCCGAGGCCCGGCGTCGACGGCGACCGCACCCCGCCTGCCGGCGACGGTGCCCTCAGCCGAGGCCGTGGCCCGGGGGTGGGCAGCCCAGACCCGGCACGGCTTGCGCCTGGCGCTGCCCGACGACCGGTTGCAGGAGGCGGTCGACGCCAACCTCCGGTTCCTGCTGTTGCTCCACAACGGGCCCGACATCACCGCCGGGCCGGCCACGTACCACCGGTTCTACTTTCGCGACGCCGCTTTCATGCTGGCTGCTCTGGGCCGCTACGGCCGTCACGACGAGGTGGCCGAGGTGCTGGCCGGCTTCTCCGACCGCCAGCAGGGCGACGGCTACTTCCTGAGCCAGGGCAAGGAATGGGACGCCAACGGCTGCGCCCTGTGGGCGATCGCCGACCATTGGCGGCTCACCGGCGACACCGCGGTGCTGCAGCCTCTGGCCGAGACCATCGCCCGGGCGGCGCGCTGGATCGACCGCGCCCGCCGGGACCGTCCCGGCCGGCGGGCGGGCCGCGGCGAGGGCCGCGACCCGTCCCGGGCGGGGCTGTTGCCGCCGGGGCTGTCGGCCGAGCACCTCGGCCCCTACGACCAGTACTACTGGGACGACTGGTGGGGCGTCGCCGGCCTGCGCGCCGCGGCCGATCTCCTGGACGCTGTCGACCAGTCCTCGGCGGCCCGCGACGCGGCCACCGCGGCGGGCGCGCTGTACTCGGCGGTGCGGGCCTCGCTCGCCGTCGTGCAGGCCCGACTGGGCACGGCGGCGTTGCCGGCCGGGCCCGGGCGCCGTCTCGACGCCGCCATGATCTCCTCACTGGTGGCGTGCGAGCCGCTCGGCCTGCTCGGCCCCGACGACCCCGCCGTGCGCGCCACCCTCGACATCCTGCGCGACCGGCACTGCCAGGGCGCGGCCTTCTTCCAACCCATCAGCCACAGCGGGCTCGGGACGTACCTGACCATGCACCTGGCCCAGGTCGAGTTGGCCGGCGGCGACCGTCGCTGCCTCGACCGGCTCGACTGGCTCCTCGACGCCGCCACCCCGACGTGGTCCTGGCCCGAGGCGGTCCATCCCGTTCTCGGCACCGGGTGCATGGGCGACGGCCACCACGGCTGGGCCGCCGCGGCCTTCCTGTCCTTCGTCCGCGACCTGCTGGTGCGCGAGCAAGCCGGGCCCGACGCCGGCCTGGCGCTGTGCCCGATGCTGCCGGCGGCGTGGTTGGGCTGCGACCTCGCCGTCCACGACGCCCCGACCCGGCACGGCCGACTGTCGTTCGCGCTGCGCTGGCACGGTGCCCGGCCCGCCCTGCTGTGGGAGCTCGAGCCCGGCCCCGGCGCCGGCGGGCCGGTGCGGTTGTGCGCCCCCGGGCTCGACCCTTCGTGGTCCTCGACCGAGCCCCGCGGCGAGGCCCTGCTCGGTGCGGTGGAGCCTGCCGGCGGGCTGCCCAAGGTGTACGGGACCGTGCCGCCCCCGGGGGCCGCGGCCGGTGACGTGGGCGGCAGCTACCGGTGAGCACGCCGGGCGGCGGCGACGGCCGGGCGGTGCCGGCGCGCCCCGGGCGCGCCCCGCTCACCCCGTTGGGCGTCGAGGGCCCCGTGGCCCTGCGAGCGCTGGTCGAGCATCTCGGTGCGCCGGCGGACGAGATCGACCGGGCCGAGGCCGACGGTTCGCTCGGGTTGCTGGCCGTCGACCTACTGGTGTTCCCCTACCCCGGTCGCTACACCCAGGACGAGCTGTTGCAGCTGAGCGGCGTGAGCACCGACGCACCCCGGTTCTGGCGGGCATTGGGCTTCCCCGACCCCGACCCCGACGACCGGGTGTTCACCGACGCCGACGTCGAGTTGGTGCGCCATGTCGACCGCCTCCTCGAGCTGCGCCTGGTCCACATCGACGTGGCCCTGCAGATGACCCGGGTGATCGGCTCGGCAATGGCCCGCATCGCCTCGGCCCAGGTCGACGCCCTCACCGACGAGCTCGGCCCCCACGCCTTCGGCCCCCCCGCCGACGGCACGGTGGAGATGGCCGAGCCGGCGCTACTGCGGGCGGGGATGTTGCTGCCGACCATGCCCAAGGTGCTCGAGTACGCCTGGCGGCGCCACCTGCTCGCCGCCGCCCGCCGCCGGCTCGTCCCCCAGGCCGGCCCCGCCGGCGACGTCGGCCTCGTCGTCGGGTTCGCCGACATGGTCGGTTTCACCGCCATCAGCCAGGAGCTCGACGAGCGCCAGTTGGCGGCGGTGGTGGGCCAGTTCGAACAGACCGCCTACGACGTCGTGGGCGGCGCCGGTGGCCGGGTGATCAAGACCATCGGCGACTCGGTGATGTTCGCCGCCGCCGGCCCCGCCGCCGGCGTGCGCACCGCTCTGGCACTGGCCGAGGCCTACCACGCCGACGACGCCACCCCCGACGTGCGGGTCGGCCTCGCTCACGGCTGGGTGGTCCAGCGCGAAGGCGACCTCTTCGGCCCCACCGTCAACCTGGCCAGCCGCCTGATGTCGGTGGCCCAGCCGGGGACCGTGGTGGTACCGGCCGATCTCCGCAAGGCCCTCGCCGGCGCCGACGATCTCGATTTCCGGGAGATCAGCGCTCGCAACCTGAAGCACATCGGGCGCACCGAGCTCTTCGTCGTCCGTCGGGCCGGCACCGGCCGCCCCCGGGCCGGCTGAGGGCGGCCGACCCGCCAGGGACCGGCCCACCAGCCACGCCGGGCGGGCCGGTCAACCGGGCGTGCTGGGCCGCCCGCGGCTGCTCGCCCGGAGCCCGCACATCGGCGCGCCGGCAGCTACGTGGGGGCGGGCCTCTCCACGTGGGCGAGCTGCCAGCGGGCGCCGAGGGCGAGGGCGCCCACCGCCACCGAGAACACCAGACCGGCGGTCCGCAGGTCGAGTACGCGGCTGACCAGCCCGAGGCCGACGATGGGTACGGCCAGGGCCAAGTAGTAGACGACGTACAGGGCGGAGGCCACCTCGCCCCGCCGTTCCGGCGGGCTCAGCACGGTCATCGACGTGAGCCCGGCCCGGAAGACCAGGCCCTGGCCTACGCCGGCGACCACACCGCCGGCGACGAGGAAGGCGAGCTGCCGGAAGGCCAGGGCAGCCGCCACCGCGGCCAGGCCGGCCACCAGCAGCCAACATCCCCTCGGCAAGGCGGCCGGGGCCGACGTCCGCCCGCAGAGGACCTGGCCGATCAACGAGCCGGCGAACACCAGCCCGACCACCACGCCGGCCAAGGCCCGGTTGTGGAGGTCGAGCACGGTGGCCAGGAAACCGGGGGCAACCGCGCCGAACAAGCCGAGCACGGCGAAACCGGCGAAGCCGGCGGTGGCGGCGGCCACGAAAGGGACACGGAGGTCGTCGGGCACCCGCGGCCGTTGCTGAGCTGGTTGCGTTCCCCGGCCACTCAGGCCGCGCTTCGGCCGCGCCTGCGCCGGCGCTCCGCCGCTTTGCTGGCTGGGTTCCCCGGCTACGCAGGCCGTGTGTGGCCGCGCCTGCGCTGGCGCTCCGCGGCTCGCATCGGTGTCATTGGCCGGGCGGACCTTCATCGGCTCGGGGATGAGGTAGAGGCCGCAAGCGGCCACCGCCAGCAACCCGAGGTGGACGGCGAAGCTGAGCCGCAGCGGCCACGGCACCCACTCGGCCAGCACCCCCGAGAGCACCGGCCCGGTCCCGAGACCGCCCATGCTGACGGCCGTGGCCACCAGCGTGGCCCAGGGACGACGGTCGGCCGTGACCAGGTCGACCAGGGCCGCGGTGGCGGTGCCGGCGAAGAGGCCGGCCGACAGGCCCGAGAGCAAACGGCCGACCAGGAGCCCGGCCACTCCGTTGGCGGCCAGGAACACCACACCGCTCGCCGCCGAAAGGGCCAGGCCCCAGCGCAGGACCGGCCGCCGGCCCACGTGGTCCGACGCTCGGCCGAACCAGACCAGGGCGGCGATGACGCCGAGGGCGTACATGGCGAACACCACCGTTACCATCAACCCCGACACGCCGAGGTCGCGCTGGTAGAGGGGGTACAAGGGCGTCGGCACCGTGGTCCCGCCCATGTTGACGGCGAAGGCATAGGCCACCGCCATGAACGCGCCCCTGCGGCCCAAGACGGCCCGTGGTTCTCCGATCAAGGCCCGACGCGCTCAGGGCGCTCCATGAAAGCCCAACGGTGGCCGGTCACGAACCGCAGTCTGCTCGCCCACCGGTGACGGGCCCCAGGCGAGGTGTCGCGGCCGCCACCGGTGCCGGCGCCCGAGGCCCGGGCGGCCGCCCGGTCGGGGACGATCGGCCGGGCGCGCGATGATCGGGTGCCTGATGGTTTCTCGCACGGGCGTGACCTCGCGGCTCCTGGTGGCCTTCGCCGTTCTGGTGCCGGTCCTGGTGTCGCTGCGACCGGCTCCGGCTGAGGCCCTGTCCCGGCTCCCCGCTCGCATCGCCGGCGCTGATCGCTACGCCACCGCGGTGGCGCTGTCACAGGTTGCCTACCCGTCCTCGGCGCCGGCGGTGGTGGTGGCCAGCGGCGAGACGTTCGCCGACGGGCTGGTCGCCGGGCCGTTGGCGGCGCGGCTGGGGGGGCCGGTGCTGCTGACCGCACGCGACGCGCTGCCCGACGTCGTGGCCGCCGAATTGCGCCGGCTCGGGCCCGGCGCGGTCATCGTGATGGGCGGTACCAGCGCGGTGAGCCCGGCCGTGGCCGACGCCGTCGGTGCTGCCGCCGGCCAGGCGCCCACCCGTATCGGAGGCGCTGACCGGTACGGCACCGCCGCGCTGGCGGCGGCGGCCGTGCCCGAGGGGGCCGCGGTCGTGTTCGTCGCCACCGGCGCCGACTTCGCCGACGCCCTCGCCGGCGCCGCCGCTGCCGCTGCCGCCGACACGTCGGTGCTGCTGGTGCCCCGCCAGGGGGTGCCGACGGCGGTGGCCCAGCAGCTCGGCCGCATCGGGCCGGCGCAGCTCCTGGTGCTGGGGGGCGCCGCCGCGGTCAGCGACGACGTGGTGGCGGCGTTGGCCCCGTACTCGCCGTCGGTGGTGCGCCTGGCGGGCCCCGACCGTTTCGCCACCGCCGCCGCGGTGGCGGCCGGGCGCTATCCGACCGTCACCCAGACGGTCCTGGCTGCCGGCCTCGACTTCCCCGACGCCCTCGCCGCCGGCCCCCTGGCTGCCCTGCGGGGTGCCCCGGTGCTGTTGTCGCGCCCCACTTGCGCGCCGTCGCCGACCATCGTCGCCCTGCAGCGCTTCGGATGGCCCGACGTCACCGCCGTCGGGGGCCCGGCGGCACTGACGGCGGATGCGCTGGCGGCGGTCCCGTGCAGCCCGGTGGCCGACGGCACCATTGCCCCCGGGGTCCACCTCGTCACCCACCACCTCCCCGGGCCGGTGGTGGCCAAGGTGCTCACCGTCGACCGGGGCCAGGGCTGGGCGATCCGCTCCACCACCGCCACCGGTGACCTCACCGGCCGGCTGCCGACGTCGGTCATCGCCCGCCGGTGGGGAGCGGTGGCCGCCGTCAACGGTGATTTCTTCTTCCCCGACGGCTCCCCCCTGCACGCCTTCGCCACCGGCGGGAGGGTGCTGCGCTCGCCCGGCCTGATCGAGGACATGGTCGGTTTCGACGAGCTCTCGCTGACTTCGCTCTACCTGGGCACACCGTCGATCAAGGTCGAGGTCACCGACGCCGGCACCGGCGCCACGATGACGGTCGACCGGGTCAACGACGGCGTGCCCGACACCGGCCAGATGGCCCTCTACACGAAGGAGGGCGCCGGCGCCGCTGACCCCGAGGCCGGCGGTTGTGCCGTTCGTCTCGGCGCCCAGGGCCCGGCGGTGCTCGCCCCTGGTGGGGACGCCACCACCTCCTACATCGTGGCGGCCAACGCCACCTGCGGGCCCGACCCGGGCCCCGCCGGCGACACCGATCTACTGGTGGCTCCGGCCCTCGGGGCCAAGGCCCCGTTCGTGTCCTCACTGGCCACCGGCGACGAGGTGGCGCTGTCGTGGCACATGCACCCCGACTGGCCCCACCTGCTCGACGCCACCGGTTCCAACACCACCCTGGTACGGGCCGGTGCGGTGTCGGCCGACATCACCTTCGCCACCGGCAGCTACTACCAGGAACGGGCGCCCCGGACCGCGGTCGGCCGGCTGGCCGACGGCCGCATGGTCCTGGTCGCCGTCGACGGCCGTCAGCCCGGCCATTCGGTGGGCATGACGCCGGCCGAGATGGCCGACTTCCTCACCGCCATCGAGGTCTCCGAAGCGACCATGCTCGACGGCGGCGGCTCGACCGCGGCTGCGGTGCTGGGGGTGGTGGCCAACCGGCCGTCGGACCCCGGCGGCGAGCGCCCGGTCGGCACCGCCCTGGTGGTCGTGCCCGCCGGCACCCCCGACCCACCGCCATGGGGGACGCCGCCGCCGGCCGTGGCGGCGGCGGCGGGAACCGACGTCGTCGGTGACTCGGCGTCGCTGGGGGGATGGTCGTCGGCCCGGGCCGCGTCGGGCGCACCGGTGCCAGCGGCGGTGGCGGGCGCGGCCGAGGCCTACCGGGCCGCGGGCAACCCGCACTGACCGCCCTGGCTCGGTCCGCCCGTCAGGTGTCGCTCGGGCCGGCCGGGTCGAGGCGGGCGGTGGCGATACGACCGGCGGCGAGCACGAAGGAACCGTCGAAGTCGTCGACAGCCCGGCCCCGGAGGTCGACCAGGCGACCCCGGCGCCCGGGCACGGCCACGGTGGTGGCGAGGTCGGTGGGGTTGAAGACTCGGAGCTCGAGGTGCCCGGCCGAACGGCGCAACGACGAGACCTGGGCGGTACCGAGGTCGATGGCGAGCAGCGATCCCGCCGCCGGCCGGTGCCCTCCGCCGGCCCGCACCGGGGCCAGGGCCGCGAAGGCGTCGTCGACCACGGCGTAGGGTTCGGCGCCGGCATCGAGCGAGACCGCGTAGCGCACCGATACGGGGCCCTGCAGCTGGGGCCCCAGGAGGGGATGTTCCGGGCCGGCGGGCAGGGGTCGCGTCGGCATCGGGCCTTGCGACAGCATGCCGGTGCAGCGGGCCAGTGTCAGGGCCAGGGCATGGGCCCGGCCCTGACGGATGTCGGTCAGCTCGTACTCGGCGAGCCCTTCGTGGGCCACGGTGAGGCCTCCGGCCCTGACGAAGCGACGGGACGGGTACGTCGGCAACGGTGCCTCGGTGGCGCCGCCCTCGGCTTGCAGTCCCCGCGTCACCACGGCGAAGGCACACTCGGCGTCGGAGTGGGCCGCCGGCTCCGGTAGGGCAAACCACGCCCTCACCCGCTGGTCGCGGGTGTGGTTGTGCCACCCGGTCGTCGCCCGCACGAGGCTGTCACCCGCTCGCAGCTCCAGCGTGGTGACGACGTCGACGTCGACCAGGACGCCGTCGTGGTGTTCGGGCCAGCGGTAACTGGCGTCGATGCGGAGCCGGGCCCGCAAGGGGCCGTGCTCGAGGGCGGTGACGGTCACCTCGTCGGCGTCGGTGATCTCGGTGCCGTCGGGAGGCGGGCACCAGTTGTAGGTGTCGCCGACGTCGCCGCCGTGGACGATCCGGCCGAGACCGCCGTGGCCGTTCACGGCCCACGTCCCGTCGCCGGCGACCTCGACGACCACCCGGTCGTTGCCGAGCGCCCGGTCCCACCCTCGGACCGGCCCCGGCGGGGGCGTGGCGTCGACGGGCCCCCACCCGTAGCCGGCGACGGCGGTGGCGGCCAGCACCACGCGGCAGACGGGGTCACGGGTGACGCGGACACGCACCGGCCCGGGGTGAACGTCGCTGTGGGCGAGGGTGTCGAGCTCGGCGCCGGCGCGGCCGACCCCGACGGCGTTGCCTGGCTCCCGCTCCGCCCGCCACAGCACCTCGCCGGTGCGCACCGATTCGATGCACACCGAGCGCAGCTCCCGGTCGTAGGTGAGCTCGCGCCGCACGACCCGCGCCGAGGCGGCCAGGTCGAGCTCGGCCAGCACCGTCTCGGCCGGCGGTTGGTCGACGACCTGGGCGGCGGTCACGGGGACGTCGGCGGGCACGACCACCTCGACCAGGCCGGAGCGGGCCCGGGGTGACGGGTTGACGGCCAACAGGGCCCCGCCCTCGACCGCGGCGCCGATGGCGGTGACAGCCCGTTCGCTCAGGCCGTCGGCGATGTGGAGGGCCTCGGCGTAACGGTGTAGCACCGCCGAGGCCACGTCGTCGTGGGAACAGGCACAGATCGAGTCGTGGGCCGAATTGTGGATGCACGCCAACCAGGCCTCGGACAACAGCGCCTCGGGCCACCGGCCCGCAGGTAGGGCCAGCGCCGAGAGCGGCTCGGCCTCCTGCTCCAACGCCCGCGCCGCCCGGGCCTCGGCCTGGTGCACGTCGACCCGGTTGGAGGCGACGCCCATCAACAGGTTGGCCCGGGCGCCCGAGCGCAGCTCGCCGCTCCAGGAGGGAAGTCCCTCGACCGGGGCAGCCCGGAGGTGTTCGGCCAACGTGGTGACCCTCAACCGCCACGGCACGCCCGCGGGCGCGCCATCGGCGACGGCGTCGCCGGCGGCGTTGGCTTCGGCGACGACCCGGCCGAGGCCGGGCTGGGGCATCAGGTGGTCGGTGCCGTTCATCCACAGCACCGGCCCACCGTCGAGGAAGCCGGCCCAGGAGTCGGCGAAGGCATCGATGGCGTCGAGCAGGCCCGCCCCGTCGGCGGGGAGCCGAGCGCCGTTGCCGTAGCCGCCGAGCAGGTACTCGGCCCGAACCGTCGACCCGTCGGGGGCCGACCACCAGAAGGCGCTGCGGTCGACGGCGGCGGGCACGCCCCGCCATACGACGGCGTGCTCGAACCCGGCCTGGCGCAGGATCTGGGGCATCTGGGCCACGTGGCCGAACATGTCCGGCAGGTAGCCGATCTCCATGGCCCCGCCGAAGGCGTTGGCCCGTTCCAGGCCCCGCTGCAGGTTGCGCACCATGCACTCGCCCGACACCAGGAACTCGTCCATCAAGACGTACCACGGCCCCACCGACAGCCGGCCGCTGGCCGCCAGGCGCCGCAGGACAGGTTCGGCTTCGGGGCGCACCGCCAGGTAGTCGTCGATAACGGCCATCTGGCCGTCGAGCATGAAATGGGCGAATGACGGGTCGTCGTCGAGGCGGGAGAGCAGGTCGTCGAGCAGGTCGACCAGACGCATCCGGAACGTCTGGAACGGGGCGTACCACTCCCGGTCCCAGTGGGTGTGGGGTACCACCGATACCCGCCGGCGGTCGGGCGCGAGCGTCATCTCCGCATGATGCCGCGCTGGTGATCGGCCTCGTTGCCGGTAGGCCTCGGTGGTAGGGTCGTAGCCGACGGGCGACGGCCCGACCGGGGGGAGATGGTCATGAAGCACGAGTTCGCCAACGACGCGATGGTGATCGGCTATGACGACGAGGTGTGCATCCACGCCGGCAACTGCGTGAAGCAGCTACCGGCCGTGTACGACATCAACCGCGACCCGTGGATCGACCCCAGCGGGGGCTCGATGGACGAAGTCGCCGCCAGCGTGAAGGAGTGCCCGTCGGGCGCGCTGTCCGTACAGCCGCGGCCGTGAGCCCCACGCCCGCCGCTGGGACCGGCTGAGCCGTCGCGGTGCGGGTCGCGTTCGGGACCGACGAGCGCACGCCGCTCACCGATCACGTCAAGGCCCAGCTGGTGGCGACGGGCCATGACGTGGTCACGGTGGGCGAGGGCCTCCCGTGGCCCGACGTCGGCCGGGCGGTGGCCGAGGCCGTCGCCGCCGGTCGCGCCGAGCGGGGGATCGTCTGCTGCTGGACCGGTACCGGTGTGTCCATCGCGGCCAACAAGGTCGCGGGGGTGCGGGCGGCGCTGTGCACCGACGCCGAGACCGTCCGAGGGGCCCGGCGATGGAATGACGCCAACGTCCTCGCCTTCGGCCTGCGGTTGACGTCGACCCAGGTCGCCGAAGAGATGCTCGATGCCTTCCTCACTACCGCCCCCGACGAGTCCGAACGTCCCGAGATCGACAAGCTGAGCTGAGCTCAGCCGGCCCGGACTACAGGTCCAGTTCGAACCAGACGGCCTTACCCCCGGGGACCGGGGCCATTCCCCAGCGGCTGGACAGCGTGGCGACGAGCGCCAGCCCTCGGCCGGCCACCTCGTAGGGCCCGGCCTCCTTGAGCCGGGGGAGCGTCGCGCTGCCGTCGCGTACCGTCACCCGCAGCGCCCCCCGGCGGACCTTGACCGTGACGGTGAAGGCCGTCCCGGCGTGGACGACGGCGTTGGTGGCGAGCTCGGACGTCAACAGCTCGGCCAGCTCGCCGAGCTCGACCGTGGACGCCTCTTCGCCGAGGCGCGCCCGGACGACCTGTCGTGCGGCGCGCACGCTGGTCACTTCGGGGACGAGTTCGACGCTGGAGTCCATCGGCTGGTTGAGATCCGGTCGTCGGTGACCGGTCTCCCAGAATGCAGAACGAGCAGGTCCCCCGCACCTTGCGGGCTGGGTTGCCGGTCTCCTGGGGGCGTCGCTTCGCCCTGAGCCCACGCCTGGGCGGCCACTACGGGCTCCGGCACTACTGTCCCACGAGATGGGTGGCGTCACCGCTCCGGCGCTGCGCAAGGCGCTCAAGGCCAACGCACCCACCCTGGCCGTCGAACGGGCACTGTGGGGCGAGGGCCACGACGTCGTGGTGGGCATGGACGAGGTCGGGCGGGGCTCGTGGGCCGGTCCGCTCGCGGTGGGGGCCGCGGTGGTGCCCAAGGACCGACGTGTCTACAAGGTGCGCGACTCGAAGCTGTTGACCGAATCAGAGCGCGAAGCACTTTTCGATCGTGTCGCCGGCTGGTGCCAGGCCTGGGCCGTCGGCCACGCCACCGTCGACGAATGCGACATCCTCGGCATGTCGGGCGCCCAGCGGCTGGCGGCCTCCCGGGCGCTCGACGGGCTCGGGCTGGCGGCCGAGCCCGACCGGGTCGTGCTCGACGGCAACTGGGACTTCGTCGGCCGTGGTACCACCCTCAAGATGGTCCGGGCCGACCGGCTGTGCCTGTCGGTGGCGGCGGCGTCGGTCCTGGCCAAGGTCAGCCGCGACCGGCTGATGCGGGCCGCGGCGGACAGCTACCCCGGCTACGACTTCGAGCTCAACAAGGGCTACCCGTGCCCCCGCCACAAGGCGGCCCTGCGGGGCTACGGCCCCAGTGCCATCCACCGCCGGAGCTGGGTGTTCATGGACGGCCTGCCCTGGACCGGCACCCCCCGCCTGGCCCCCGCGGGAGCCCAACAAGCCCTGTTCTGACCGTGATCGCGCAGTCGCTGGCCCCGCTGCCCGCTTGGCCGGCTCTGCCGGTTGGCGGGAGGGATCTCGTACGATGTGGCGGCAGAAGACCGGCAATCCATCGTCGGCGATTGAAAACAATTCGTGGTTCGAACGGTGCCTTCGTGGTGGAAAAGGACCCGGCCTGGTTCTTCTTGGGTGGGCTCTTCGGAGTCGATGATGACCCCACGTAGGGTGTGGCGGTTCGGTGCCGGTCCCGAGAGCAACTCGCTTCGTTACCCGGATTTGGCGTCCCCGTGATATTCGCGACGGGCGAACGCGGAGTGGCGGAGGTCTCGCTTTCTGTAGGCGGTGGTGTGCCGGGGTCAGACGGGGCGCAATTATTGGTGAGCCTCACGATGCCCGGACGCGGCACGCGAGGGGGGAAGGGCTGACATGAACATCGCGTGGCACAAGTTTGCATCTCCGCGCCAGTCGACCGGCGGGCGTGTCGGTGACGTCGGCTCCTCGCCCTGGGCCCGGCTGGCCGTCGCACTCGCGGCGGTAGCGACGATGCTGGTGACCACGGCGTCACCGGCCCACGCCGCCACCCACACCGAGGTCGGCGACGCCCCCAGC
>JBQTIQ010000022.1:0-11788 GCA_052387955.1 Acidimicrobiia bacterium
TTGGCGTGCCACGCAGCGCGTACCTCGCCTCGAGGGTCGCCGGCGTCGAGCAGGCCCAGCAGCCTGGTGCGACCGAGGTCATCGAGTCGCTCGTCGGCCCTGGTCAACAACCGGCGACACCGATACAGCGGATCGTCTTTGTGGCCCCGGTGACCGACCGTCTCGTTTTGCACGCGACGGCGGCACTCGTCGAGCTTCGAGTTGGCGAGCTTCACGACATGGAACGGGTCGGCGACCTGGACAGCGTCGGGGACCATCGTGTCGAACACCGCCCGGTAGGGGCCCGACAGGTCCAACGTCGCCCAGGCGATGTTCGCTCGCCACTCGTCGCTGCGAGCCGCCAGCCACCGGCACGGCTCAAGACCGCTGCGACCAGGGACAACATCGAGGAGCCGGCCCGCGCCCACGTCGACGATCGAGGCCGACCACGCTTGGCGATGCCACGGGCCGACACGCACGAACAGCGTCTCATCGAGGCCGAGCGCGCTCGGCCGGCCGATCCGGTCGGGGTCGTCGTCAACGAGCGCGGTGCCGTAGGCGATCACGGTGTCGTTGATCGTGTGCCAGTCGCAGTCGAGCTCGACCGCGACCTCGTTCACGGTGCGGCCGTTGCGTCCGACCTGCTCGGTCACCCACCCCAGCGCGATCGGTCATCACCAACCGGGGTGCGGCGATGGCAGGAGCCTCCTCGGTCCACGAGCCCGTCGCGCACGCCTGGGGCTGGGCACGACCAGCGCCGCTTGCGCCACACCAACCGGACCGGCCGACCGAAGCACGGCAGGTCGACCAGCTCGACGTTCGGCCGATCCTTGACCGTCACGCCGCCGGCGCATGCTGGACACGACGGCCGCTGATCGCGCGTCTCGACATGCACTCGCAGCGGACCGTCGCGCTCGTCAACAACGCCGAGCACATTCACCTCCGGCAGTCCGACCAGCAGCTCGCACACACGCGTAGGGTCCACTTCCACAGGGGCTCTCCCGAACTCGACTGCCTTCGACAGCCGTCAAGTTCGCAGGGCCCCTGTGCCAACTCAGCGATGCCCTACACCCCGCTCATTTCCGAAGCGCCCCATTGCTCGGCCTCGTCGATCTAGGATCGGAGCTCGTTGATCCGTTGCCGGTACTGGCGTTTGGCTCGGGCGTCGAGCGCCGGACCGAGGTCGGCCATGGGGGCGTCGGATGTGCCGGTGAGGTCGGTTGCCGGGATGTCGAGGCCGGGCACCTACACCAGACGAGCGAGGTGGGTGAGCCCGACGATGTGGGCGAGCGCTCCGGCCTCGCCTCCTGCGGCGATCGTCCAGACATCGCCGTCGCGGGTGAGCCTCGCCGCTCTCGGGGGGTTCGAAGGGCCGGTCGGATCCGCTCGGGTCGTCGGCGGCACTGCGGCTCGGCGGCTCCACGGTGGGGAGAGGACCAGTCCCTCGCGTTCGGCGATCGCCTCGGCGGCAGCAGTGGCGGCATCGTCGGCCTGGGTGTCGCCGGCCGCCCGCTGCGCGTCGCCGAGGAAGCGAAGGCAGTGCGCCTCGATCACCGGTGACAGCGTCCGAGCCTGACCGAGGGCCCTCTGGGCGAGCGCGATGGCGTCGTGGTGGTCGCCGGCGAGGAGTTGGAGTTGCCCGAGGAGCAGGTCGGTCGGTAGCGGGACCTCGGTGCAGATCAGTCCAGCGAATGGTTCCAGTGTGGCGGCGATGGCCGGCGCGAGGCCCGGCAGTTGGAGCTCGTCGGCAAGGACGGCCATGAGGCCGAGGGTGGCGAGGGCGTCGGGGGCTTCGAACGCGGCGTTCGGCTTCGAGAGCCAGCGGGCGGCTCGGCGCTGGGCGGCGTCGCGGTCGCCGAGGAGCAGGTCCACGAGGGCGAGGCGGACCTGCATGAAAGTGGAGGGGATCCCGTCGAACACTTGGAGGAACTGGTTCTGGAGGTCGGCGATGTGGCGGTCGGGGAGGCCGTGGAGGATCATCGCTGGTCCCCGGATGCCCATTTCGAGGCCCAGCTGTTCGAAGGGATCGACCAGTCCGCGCGCCAACTGTGAGGTCGTTTCGATGGTTTCGAGTGCGCTGACCCGGTCGCCCGCGGCCAGCAGGAGGGCGGCCTTGCGGAGCAGGGCCGCGTATCGCCACGACGGCGAAGGCGCGACCGCCGCGAGTGCTTCGAACTCGTCGAGCGCGTGGCGAGCGGCGCTCAGGTCGCCGCGAAGGAGCAGGTCGTCGAAGCGCCACTCGTAGCCAGCGACCGAGAGGTCGGGTCGTCCGGCGGCCCGGGCCAGGTCAAGGATCTCCTCGGCGAGGCGTCCCCGTCGGCGGAGGTCCTTGACGCTGCCGACGACGAAAGCCCGGTCGCACAGTGCGACGAGGAGAGCACCGGGGTCGTCGAGCCGGCGCGCCACGGCGACGGCCTCGTCAGCGAAGCCGGAGGCCTCGTCGTGCCGGGCCGGGGGTTGGAGCGCCAGCATGGCCCGGCGACCAAGGAGCGCGGATCGCAGCGCCGAGTCACCACTTCCAAGTTGCGCGTCGAGCCCGGCGAGCCGTTCCCGCCCGTCAGGGTCGGGGATGAAGGGGTTGTGGGAGCGCTGCCGGGCGACCTCGATGGTGGCGATGCTCGCGACGTCGAGCTCACCGGAGGACTCGGCGGCGCGGTCGAAGCACTCGAGCGCGGCGGGGCGCTCCGCCAGGTCCCACCGTGCCTCGCCCAGACCCATCCAGAGCTGCCCGAGGATCGCTGGTGGCGCCGAGGCGAAGGCGTTGAGGGCGCGAGCGAGCAGATCGGCGGCATCGCCTGCCCGCCGTCGACGCCGCAGCCCCGTCGCAATCCTGATCACCGCCTTCGCCGCATCGGCGGGAGGAACCGAGGGCACCGCAGCCAGCCAGTGACGGGCTTGCTCGAGCCCGTCGTCGTCTCCGCTGGGGGTGTTGGCCCAGAATTCGGCGAGCGCACGATGGGCGTCTTTGCGCTCGGCGGGCCCGAGTCGACCGGCGGCAGCCGCGGCAAGGAGGTCGTGGCGAAACCACCGGCTGTCGGGTTGGGGTGTGAGGATGTCGGCGAGCACATCTCGCTCCAGCGCCGCGTCCGTCTTGTCTTCGCCGGCTCGAAGGGCGTGGGCGATGGCCGCGAGGGGAGCGGACGGCCCGGCGAGGGCGAACACCGACAGGACGTTCGCGGTCGGGGCGCCAAGCTGCTCGATCGCCCTCGTCAACAGCTGGTTGGCCGCAATCGACAGCCGGTTGTCCTCGACCGCCAACAGTCCTCGCACGAGGAGCGGGTTGCCGCCCGTCATCCGGTGCAGCGCCGACGCTTCCGTGGATGCCAGCACCTCGCCGTTGACCAAGGCGGCGATCGAGGCGATGTCGGCGGCGGAGACGCCGCTGAGCACGATCGGCTCGGCTTCGGTCATCAGCCGGGTCAGGGCGTCAGGGTGGGGCTCACCGGTACGGACGGTGGCGACCACCAGAACGGGGTACCCGACGAGGCGTTCGGCGACGAGTCGCAGCAGGATCAGCGACGCGTCGTCGGCCCAGTGCAGGTCCTCGAGCACGACCAGCCGCCACCACCCGGCGCCGATCGAGTCGCCGACCACAGCCGCCAGCTCGTCGATCTGGTCGGCCGCGCCGACACTGGCATCTGCGTGGGGCAGGGCAACGCCGAGGTCGCGAAGGACACGCCGCCAAAGCGAGAACCGGGCGGTGTCTCGTTCGTCCGCAAACCCACGTAGGACCCGGTCGCCGGCGGCGAGTCGGTCCGCGACCACGTGGTTGACCAACGTCGTCTTGCCAATGCCCGCCTCGCCGCTGATCAGCACGACGACGGATCCCGGCGTCGGATCGCTGATCAGGCCCCGGAGCCTCGCCACCTCCCGGGCCCGGCCGACCGGCTCCGCCCCGCCGTCACGATGGAGGTCCCGGGTCACGGACGGATTCTCACGCGTCGAGGTCGTCGACATCGCCCTTCGCTCAGCGGGCCAGGAAGTTGGTGGTCCAGTGCGGGGCCGTCGAGCACTCGACGACCTCGTCGTCGGCCTGGGTCGGGTCGAAGCGCGGGTTCGGGCAGGTGACCTCGCCCTCGAGCCCGTCGGGATCCCGGAAGGGCACCAGGAGGTATGGGCCCATCGGCGTCACCGCTCCGTCGGAGGCTCCGGCGGCGACCAGCCGATCACGGAGATCCAGCAGCGCCGGCTCGTCGTCTACAAGCAATGCGAAACGATCGATCCGGCCCCGCTGACCGCTCTGCGTGCCGATGCCGTCAGCAACCGGGTCATACCCCGGGATCTCGAATGCGCGCAGCACCGTGTCCCGGCCGATGGCGAACACCGCGTGCACCAGAAACGGCGGATGACCCATCCGCAGGGAGATCACGTGCGGCAGCCCGAGCAAACCCTCGTAGAAGGTCCGGAACCGGCCCAGGTCGCTGGTGATCACTGTGATGGACCCGACGGCGGTCACCCGTGCCGGCTTCGCCGCAGCATGCGTTGTCGAGTCGCTCATCGCGTCGACCTCCGCCGCTCGACCCACAGACCGATGCTGTGAGCGGGCCAGTAGAACCGCATCGCCCGCGCGAGACCATCCAGCCAGATCGAAACCGCGGACGGTTGAAGCGCTGAGTTGGATCCCTCGGTGTCTCGGTGCATGCCCTAAGGACGTTCCTCGGGGCAGAACAACGTTCCCTCAGTTGTCGAGGCGGTGAAGAACACATGAAGCGAGGGCCAGGAGTCCCACTGAAGCTCTCCTTCGAGCAGGCCGCGGCTGCTCCCATCTCGGCGGAGCAGCCGGCCTGAGTGCCCCCTTGACCTTCAACTCGAGTCGAACCTTTACGGTTGGGTCATGAGCACCTACACGATCGGCGAGACGGCCGAACGCAGCGGCTTCAGCGCCTCGGCCCTGCGCTACTACGAAGGCATCGGCCTCGTCGCACCGTCGACGCGCACCACTGCCGGCTACCGCCTCTACGACGACGACACCCTCGCTCGACTCGCGTTCATCGCCCGGGCCAAGCAGCTCGGCTGCTGCCTCGAGGAGATCACCGATCTCGTCGGCATCTGGGACGGCGAACGCTGCGGACCGGTCCAGAAGCGGTTCCACGACCTCGTCACCAGCAAGCTCGCCGACGCCCAACGCCAGATCACCGAGCTCACCGCCCTGTCCGACCAGCTCCGCCACGCCGCCGCACAGCTCGCCGGGCCCGCCATCGACGGCCCCTGCGACGAGAGCTGCGCTTGCCTCGCCCTCGACGGCGCCCTCGCCCCCGTCGCCTTCACCACGAAGGTCCCCCGATGAGAAGGGCCAAGACAGCCGAGGACGGCCTCAACATCCTCGGCCTTGGCGCCGCCGCCTGTGCCGCCTGCTGTGCCGGGCCGATCCTCGCGTTCCTCGGTGGGCTCGGCGGCGCCGGACTGGCCAGCACCTGGCTCATCGGCGGCGCCGGCCTTCTCATCGTCGCCGCAGCCGCCGTCGGGTTCGTCCTGGCGCGCCGCCGGCGCCAGCAATCTGCCGGCGCGGTCGCGCCCGACCGGCCTGTCCCCGTCGAGCTCACCGGACGCGCCCACCGGTCATGACCGCCACACGCGCCGGCCGCGCTGCCGCGGCCCAGTTCATCGTCACCACCGCCCACGGCGCCCGAACCCCACCCGCACCCAGGAGCACCCCGTGAACCCGATGCCCATCTCCGACGCCACCGCCCCCATCGCCTGTACCGCCAGCAGCGAGGAGATCCCGGTCCGCATCGAACAGGTCGAGCGCATGCGCACCTACCTCGACCGGCTCGAGCGCACTGCGCACGGACTCCTGCTGCACTTCCCGAACCGGCCCGACATCGACGCCGACCTCCGCAAGTTCGCGGTCGACGAGAAGCGCTGCTGCACCTTCTGGGGCTTCGCCGTCTCCACCAACGACCACCAACTCACGCTCCGCTGGGATGGACCGCTCGATGTCGAGCACTTCTTCGAGCAGCTCGTCGCCTTCTTCGAAGGTGACGAACCCCTCTCCGCGATCAGCGGACTCCTGTGAAACCACCGGCGCGGTCGGCCTGGCAACGTCACAACTGTAGGAACGATCCACGTGGGAGGCCCGCGACGTACGGTAACGGGGGTGGAGATCGAGGTCCTCGCCGTCCCGGACTGCCCCAACCGACGCCACCGCCATCACCAGCGCCATGACCGAGCCTGATCCCTGCCGCGACCCCGTGCCCCTCGACGGGCCCGGCACCAACGCCGCGGCAAGAAGGTTCAGTGCGAGCGGTCTCGGAGCTCTGGCTCCCCGAGGGCACGTGCGCTCACCTCGTCGAGGACTTCTGCAACCACGCCAACCTGTACTGCGACCGCCATCACCTGGCCATGACCGTCAGCAGGCACCCGGTCGAGCCATCACCGTCGGCGCCGCCGCCGCCATCGGCCGCGGTACGTGGGCGGATGCCGCCGCCGAGGTGCACCGACGGTGACCGAATGCTCGTGCTGCGGAGAGCCACGAGAGCAGCTCGTCGCCCTCCAAAGCCACGACGAGATCAAGGTCTGCCCCACGTGCATCGGCTGGCTGCGCACCAACGCCGGGATCGTCGACTCCACCCCCATCCTCCCGGTCATCGACATGGCCGCATCGGTCGCGTTCTACCGAGGCGCAGGCTTCGACGTCCGCGAGTACGAGGAGGGTGGCGGCTACGCCTTCGTCACCTACAACGGCGAGAGCGTCTTCGACCTCGACCAAGCGGAGGTCGTCCTGACCCCGGGCACCAACGGGGCCGGGTGCTACCTGATCGTCCCCGACGTCGACGTATGGCACCACCGCCTCCAGGAGCGCGGACACCCCGTCACCCTCCTGGAGGACCGGCCGTGGGGTATGCGCGAGTTCAGCCTCACCGACCCCAACGGCAATCACATCCGCATCGGGCATCCAAGGTGAACGTGCCCCCTCGTTGATCACCCCGCTTCCATCGGATCATCACCGCTATTAACGTACACTTGAGTCTGTAACCGTACGAAAGGCGGCCCGGTGGAGCAGGTAGGTGTCGAGGTCCCCATCGTGTGGCGTGGGCGGCGGGCGCGGGCATTCGTGCCCGCCCGTTTGGCGGACCGCGACCTGACGCTCGACGCCGACATCGTCGCCCGGGCGGCGAGAGCACAGGCAGCCGTCGAGCACGGCGCCGAGACGATGCCGGATGACTACGCCGCCCTTGCTCGACTGCTCCTACGAGCTGAGGGCGTGGCTTCGTCGTTCATCGAAGGGGTCACCGCGCCGGTCGTCGACATCGTCCTCGCCGAGGCCGGCGGCGGTACGGGCCCCTCCGATGCGGCCTGGGTGGCCGCCAACCTCGCCGCGGTGACGGGGGCGATAGAGGACGCGCACGCCGGTCCGCTCGCGGTGGCGAGCCTGTGCCGGTGGCACCGAACGCTCATGACCGGAAGCCCGACACCGACGCACCAAGTGGGCGTCGTCCGAACCGAGCAGGGGTGGATCGGCGGGAGCTCGCCGCTCGATGCCCACCTCGTGACCCCGCCGCCCGAGGAGGTGCCGGCACTGCTCGACGACCTCATTGCCTACGTCAACGACGCTGACGTTGATCCGGTGAGCCAGGCGGCGATCGCGCACGCCCAGTTCGAGATCATTCACCCCTTCGCGGACGGCAACGGGCGAGTCGGACGCGTCCTCGTTGCCTGGATGCTCGTCCGCCGCCTGTCGCTCGTCACGCCGCCACCCGTGAGCACCCGAATCGCCGGCGACGTCGGCGGTTACGGCGCTGGCCTCGTCTGGTTCCGCGTCGGCGACCACAACAGTTGGGTCGGGTGGTTCGCGGATGCGGTCTCCAGCGCCGGACGCGCCCAGCAGGAGCTTGTCGCCGCGGTCGAGCAGCTCCGTCGGACATGGACGGACCGGCTCGCTGCGCCGCGACCGGGAACTCGGCGCCTGCGGAGCAATGCCGCAGCTTGGCGCGTCCTCGACCTGCTGCCACGGCACCTCGCGCTGACGGCTCCGTTCCTCGCCTCCGAGCTGGCAGTCCCGTTGAAGTCGGCCCATGCGGCTCTGCGCGACCTCGTCGACGCCGAGGTGCTCGTCGAACACGGGACCGTCCAGCCGACGGGACGGGGACGGCCGAGCCGGCTCTACACGAGCCCCGAGCTGCTCGGCCTCACCGGCGCGAACCCGCTCCGGTCCTGAAGCCGCCGACGGCGACGCCGGGCAACACCGCCGCCCGGTCTCCCCCCAGGGCCGCGTCGAGGTCGTGGTCGACCATGTCGGGCGCGTCGAGGTCCGCCGCGTCTCGGTGGCCGGCCAACCCCAACTCTCCGGCGGCGCCCGTCAGGAGCCCGCTTGGGCGGCGACACCCCGCAGGTCACCGTCGTCGTCCCACCAGGGGACGAAGAGATCGAAGCCCGACGCGGCCAGGGCCGGGGCGACGGCCTCGTCCTGGTCCCCGCCGACCTCGAAGACGAACCAGCCGCCCGGGCGCAACAGGCGTCGGGCCGCGACGATGGCCCGCCGTAGGAGGTCGAGGCCGTCGGCGCCGCCGTCGAGGGCGTGGGAAGGCTCGTAGCGCTGCACGTCGGCCGGCAACAGCCGGAGGTCACCGGTCGGGACGTAGGGCGCCACCGCCGTGATCACGTCGACCCGGTTGTCGGCACGGAGCGGCGCCGCCAGGTCGGCGACCGCCGTCGGTACGCCGTTGGTGCGGGCGCACACCGCCGCCCGCAGGTCGATGTCGACGCCGCACACCGCGGCCGTCGGGACCTGGGCGCGGAGGTGAGCGGCCACCGCGCCGGCGCCGGCGCACAGATCGATCGCCCAGGTCCCGTCGGCGAGCAGCGCGGCGGCGCGGCGGGCCAGCTCCTCGCTCTGCCGCCGGGGGACGTACACGCCTGGCGCGACGTGCATCGTGCGGCCGCAGAACCGGACGGTCCCGGTGATCCACGCCAGGGGCTCACCCTGCTCTCGCCGACGGACCATGGCCTCGAGGCGGCGGCTGTCGGGGGCAACCGCCAGCAACTCGGCGGCCTCGTGGACGGCGGCGACGCAACCGGCAACCTCGAGCCGGCTCACCACCGCGGCAGCGACGGGGTCGGCGACGGGCATACCCCCAGTTTCTCGCCGTCAGGCGCGGGGTAGCCCTACTCCTGGATGGCCGGGGCCAGTGGCCTCACGTCGCCCCGAAGCCACCTCACGACCCGGGAGCTCCACATGAGCGGCGAACCGACCCATTTCGAAATCGGCGTTCCCGACGCCAAGCGCGCCAAGGCCTTCTACGGCTCGCTGCTCGGATGGAAGTTCCATCCGATGGGGGAGGGCGAGCAAGGCTGGATCGAGACGCCCACCGTCCGAGGTGGCCTCCACGACAACGACCCCGACACCGGCATCCAGGTCTATTTCAGGGTTGACGACATCGACACCGCCCTTCTCACCGTTGCCGAGCTCGGCGGCGAGCCCGGGACCGCCGGCCCGGCCGAGCCCGGCTTCGGGCGGTTTGCGGCGTGCCGGGACGACCAGGGTGTCGCTTTCGGCCTCCACCAGCTCGAGTACCCCATCAGCTGATCACGGGCTTGATGAACTCGAGCCTGCCCCGGCTCTCGTCGTCAACCATCGGGCCGACCTGCTGGCGTGGACGGGCAGCTACGAGCGGCTGGCCGGCCCCGTCGGCATCCTCGACGGGGACGGACCGAACCTGGCCTGGTTCACGTTCGCCGACGAACGTGCCCGGTCCGCCCATCCCAACTGGGACGAGGTCGCCGACGAGCAGGTGGCCAACCTCCACGCCCGCCGCCACGGCGACCCCGACGTCGAGGCGTTCGCGGCCCGGTTGGCGGCGGTGGCGGGTGCCGCCTTCACCGACCGGTGGGACCGCCGCCTGCTCGGTGCGAGAGGCAACGGGGTCACGGCCATGGTGCACCCCGATGTCGGGGCGGTACGGCTGGCGTTCGAGACGCTTGCCCTGCCCGATCCCGACCGGCAGTGGCTCGTCGTGTTCCTGCCTGCGGACGCGGCCAGCGCCGCCGCCCTGGACCGGCTGGCCGGCCGCCAGCCCGGCGCCCTCCGGTCGGTCAGCGCTGGTTAGGGCTCATGCCAGGACTGGTTGAGCGCCGTGGTCGTGTCGCCCGGGGTTTCGCTGGCGTGGCCGAGCCCGTTCCTGGCTGGGCGTCGTCATCGCCTGTCATCGGGCTGGACACCAGCCCCTCGCGGGGACGAGAGTAAGACTCGTTACCAATGGATGCGAGGGGGATGGCCGGTGCCCGGTCACGGTCGGAAAGCAGCGGTCCTGACGATGGCAGCCTTCGGCCTGGTGCTCGCCGGGTGCGGCGACGACGAGAGCACGTCGGCCCCTTCGGCCAGCTCGTCGGGCCCGGTAGCGGTCGTCACCGGGTTCTATCCGCTGGCCGAGGCGGCGAGCCGTGTCGGCGGCGATCGGGTCGCGGTCGCCAACCTCACGCCGCCGGGGGCCGAGCCCCACGACATCGAGCTCACGTCCCGCCAGGTCGACTCGATCGAGGACGCGACGCTGGTCCTGTACCTCGGTGAGGGATTCCAGCCCGCGGTCGAGGAGGTCGCCGCACGCTCCGGCGGTATCGCCGTCGACCTGCTCGACGGCCAGGACCTGCTCGACGGGACCGGGCACGGCCACGACGAAGCCGAAGCCGAAGCCGGCCACGAGGGCGAGGGGGACGGGGCCGACGCGCACGTGTGGCTCGATCCGTCCCGGATGGAGGGCATCGTCGAGCGGGTGCGGGACGCTCTGATCGAGGCCGATCCCGACGGCGCCGACGCCTACCGGGCCAATGCCGACCGGTACCGGGCCGAGCTGGCCGAGCTCGACCGCGACTTCGCCACCGGCCTGGCGGACTGCGAACGCGACGCCATCGTCACGTCCCATGCTGCCTTCGGGTACCTCGCCGACCGCTATGGGCTTACCCAGGACGCCCTGGCCGGGCTCTCGCCCGAGTCCGAGCCCGACCCCCAGCGGCTGGCCGAACTGGCCGACGAGGTCCGGGCCGAAGGCGTCACCACGATCTTCTACGAGTCCCTGGTGGCGCCCGACCTGGCCGAGACCCTCGCTCGCGAGGCCGGCGTCGGCACCGCCGTCCTCGACCCGATCGAAGGCCTCACCGACGACCAGGTGGCTGCCGGCGCGACCTACGAGAGCGTCATGCGCGAGAACCTCGTTGCCCTGCGCTCCGCCCTCGGCTGTCGATGACCGTCGCCTCACCGTCAGCGGGACGCGACCGTCCCGCCGCCGGCCGCGGCCCGAACGTCCCCGTGGTCCTCGCCGCCCGCGACGTCTCCTTCTCCTACGGCCGGGACCTGGTGCTGGCCGGCGTCGACCTCGAGGTCCGATCGGGCGAGTTCGTCGCCCTCGTCGGTCCCAACGGGTCGGGGAAGTCGACGTTGCTGCGACTTCTGCTCGGGTTGACCGAACCCCAGGGCGGTGACGTCGAGCTCTTCGGAGGCCGGCCCGGTCGCCTGCGTGAGCGTTGGCGGCTCGGCTACGTCCCGCAGCGTCCCGTCGTGGCCGACGAGCTGCCGGCCACCGTCGAAGAGGTCGTCGCTGCCGGCTGCCTGTCGCGGCGAGGCTGGCGGCGGGGTCTCACCGTGTCGGACCGTGACGACATCACTCACGCGCTCGACTCGGTGGCGTTGCTCGCCCGGCGCCGGGACCGCTTCAGCGAGTTGTCCGGTGGGCAGCAGCAGCGGGTGCTCATAGCCAAGGCGCTGGTGTTCCGCCCCGAGCTGCTGATCCTGGACGAACCCGTCGCCGGCGGGGGCGTCGACGCCCCACGGCGCGGCCGGGACGCGCGCGGCCACCACGTCGACGAGCAAGCCGCC
>JBQTIQ010000023.1:0-108641 GCA_052387955.1 Acidimicrobiia bacterium
CCCGGGTGGTGCAGCCGTAGCGCTCGAGATGGGCGAGGACGGCGCCGACCGCCGTGTTGTGGGCGTCGAGCACGCCGCTGGCGCCGGTGAGTCCCCACAAGACCGAGACCGATTTCGGTGCCGAGAACGTGGCGTCGTAGCCGGCGACGGCCCGGATGACCGTGCCGTGCTTCGTGAGCCGGTCGACGAACGGCGCGCCGAGCATGGTCCCGGTCTTCGGGTCACGACCCGAGAGGAGCGCCTCGAGGTCGGCAGTCTCGACCGGGCCTTCGAGAACGAGGTCGGCGGCTTGGGCGCCCGTCCATCGGCCCGGAGGTTCCTGGGTCTGCTTCGGGTCGACGTAGCCGGCGTAGCCCCGATCCTCGCCGGCGTAGTAGACGGCCGCCGCCGCGGCGGTCGAGGCGTAGATCGTCCTCACTCGCAGCACGGAACACCTCGCGTTCGACGTCCCGCGGGACATCCCGCCCGCTCCGCGGGCACCTGTCTGTCTTGTTGATCGGTTCGGTGGTGGTGGTGGTTCATGGGTTCATCGGTGGGAGGGCTGACCGGGGTGGGGTCAGGTGCCGAGCAGGGAGAGCTGGGTGGGCTCGGCGGGTGCGTCGGTCGACGGGGCGTGGCTCGGTCGGCGGGTGGGCCGGGGCGGGACCGGGTCGAGGACGTCGGTGGGGAGCCGGAGTCGAAAACGGGTCGGACGGAAGGTGCCGTCACCGGCTCGGGTGTGCTCGGCTGCGAGCAGACCGGCGCGGGTGAGCGTGGCGAGCGCGCGCTGGGCGGTGTTCTTCGATGCGCCCATCTCGGCGGCGAGGTCGCGGACGCCGAGCTCGACCACCCGGCCGTTCGGGCCCGCGTGGGAGCGAGCGACGAGAGCCTCAAGCGCCACCCATGCCGACGCAGGCAGGACGCGACGCAGCGGGGTCGCAGCCGGCCCGACGAGGACGAGCGTCGACCCCGCTTCGGTGGCCATGGTCAGGCTGCGGGTGGGTGGTGGAGCTGCCGCTCGATGAACGCGGCGAGGGAGTCGCGAGGGATGCGCTTCTGGTTGCCGATCCACACGAACGGCAGGCCCGAGGCGCCACTCGTGCGCTCATAGTCGACGGTCAGCTCGTAGGCCTTGGACCGGCCGATCTGGAGCGCCTTGGCGGCCTGCTCGACCGTCAGGAGCGGTGGGAGGTCGTCGAACATGGAACATTGCTCCTTGCTATGGATAACACCAGAGACCAGTAGTCGCGCACTGTGCTAGTGTTGTCAACGACATCCGGGAAGATTGGAGCCGGTGGTGCCTCGAAACCCCCGACGAGTCAAGGCCGACAGCCCCGCCGAGGCCGACGACGGCCGCCTCGACGTCAACGCGATCGTCTCGTTCAACGTGAAGGCGATCCGCGAGCGGCGCGGGATGACCCAGACCCAGGTCGCCGAGCGCCTCGCCCAGCTGACCGGCAACCTCCTGCCCCAGGCCTCGATCTCGGCGATGGAGCGGGGCTTCGACGGCGAGCGGCGCCGGCGGTTCGACGCCCATGAGCTGTACCTGCTCTCGCACGTGTTCGGCGTGCCCATCGCCTACTTCTTCCTGCCGCCGCCCGGCCACGATGGCGAGCTGGCCGACACCCACCGCTCGACCAGCGACGTCTACGTGTCGTTGCTGGGACAGGACTGGCAGCTCGACGACCTGGACGACCGCCTCCGGGAGCTGAAGCTGACCAGCCCCGAGGAGGTCACCGATCTCCAGGCCGCGCTGTACGTCGAGGGCGAGCACCCGCACAATTGGCATCAGCACTTCCGGACCTGGCGCCGGCGTCGGCTCTCGGCGTTGGCCGTCGATCGGTCCGACCACCTCGACGAGGTCGCCGAGTTCCTCGTCGAGATCGGCACGAAGATCCGCGAGCTCGGCCCCAAGGGCTACTTCCTGTCGCACTCCTTCGAGGAAGGCGACGACCCGAACGCCGGCATGGCGTCGGACAAGGGGGACTGATGCGTGGATCCGTGATCCGCCGGGGCGACGTCTACTACGTGAAGATCGAGCTCGACCCCGATCCGGGGACAGGCCGGCGGCGAACCAAGTGGCACTCCGGGTACCGGACCAAGCGGGAGGCCGAGCGCGCTCGCGTGGATCTGTTGTCGAAGGTCGACCGGGGTGTCTACGTCGAGCCGTCGCAGGAGACGGTCACCGACTTCCTCGACCACTGGCTCGTGTCGATCCGGCCGACGCTGAAGGCCACGACCTGGAACGGGTACCGGTCGAAGGTCCGGAACCACGTTGTGCCATACATCGGCGGGATGCGCCTCAACCGCATCGACGGCGGGACGCTCAACGAGCTCTACGCCCGGCTGCTCGAGGGCGGCCGGCGCAAGCCGTCGCGAACCGGGAAGGGCTACTCCCCCGAGGTCGTCGCCCGGGCCCAGGCGCTGCGCGCCGAGGGGTTGTCACTCCAGGCCACCGCCGATCGACTGCAGGTCGAGTTCGACGAGGCGAGCCACATCACCAAGGACACGCTCGCGTCCCTGCTTCGGCGACAGGCCGCCTACCGGGCCGACCCGACCATCGTCGACGACTCGAAGGCGCTCGACCCGAGCACCGTGAAGGCCGTGCACGTCGTGCTCCACAAGGCCTTCGCCGCGGCAGTGAAGTGGGAGCGGCTCGCCAAGAACCCCGTCGACCACGCCGACCCACCCCGTGTCGCCGTCGATGCCGACCGCATTCAGACCTGGACGCCGGCGCAGCTACGCACGTTCCTCACCTTCACCGCGTCGTCAACGGATCGAAACCACGCGCTGTGGGTCCTGCTCGCCACCACCGGCATGCGCCGAGGCGAAACGCTCGGCGTCCGCTGGCAGGACGTCGACCTCGACGCCGGCCGGCTGCGGGTCGTGCAGACCATCCTGTCGATCAACGGGAGGATCTTGGTCAGCGAACCGAAGACGGCTCGGGGCCGGCGCCCGATCGCGCTCGACCCGTCAACTGTGGAAGCGCTGCGCGAGCACCGCCGGCGGATGCTCGAGGAGCGACTGCTCATCGGCGCCGACCACTCCGACGAGGGCCTCGTCTTCCACCGCCCCGACGGATCGGCGCTGCGGCCGGAGACCGTCAGCGCCACCTTCCTCCGCCGTCAAGCCACGCTCGACCTCCCGCGGCTGACGCTCAAGGGCCTCCGCCACACGTGGGCGACGATCGCGCTCGAGCAGGGCATCCACCCCAAGGTCGTCCAGGAGCGCCTCGGCCACTCGACGATCAACATCACCATCGACATCTACAGCCACGTCTCGCCGACGATGCACGACGAAGCGGCGAACCAGATCGCCAATCTGATCCTGGGAGCGCCGAACGACGACGACACGGCCGCGAGCGACACCACCGAGGCTTGAGCAGCCGCGCGCCTCGATTCTCGCTTCGGTTGACGTGACGACCCCCGTACCGTTTCCCGCATGGCTGCCGCCGACGACGACGTCACGGCCGAGAGCGTTTCCGAAGCGGAGGAGCGGGAGCGCCGTGAGCGCCGGGCCCTGCTCGACGAGCTGACCCGCGAGGCCGAGGAGATGGGCCTCTACGACGACCCTCCGCCCGACTACCGGACGGCGTTGAAGGAAGCACGGCACCGCCGGGCTCGTGGTACTGGGGCACCGGAGTAGCGTCGCGTTCCCGCCCGGCGGAACGAACGGGCTCGTCGAAGGCTCGGTGCCGCCGACAAGGCACCCCACGATGCACAAGATCATCGTCCACACCGTCGACTTCACGGGGAGCGGCCCGGCGGCTCATTGAGCGCAGGCGCCAAGTCTCGGCCACGGGACATCCGACGGTCGCGGCGCACTCAACCGCCCCGCTGCCCGGACCACCTCATCGTCGCCCCGCTGTGGGTGTCGTACGAGGCCAACCTCGGGACACTGCTCCGCACCTGCGATGCAGTCGGTGCCTGCATGGCGGTCCCGAACACTCCGCACTACCAGGGGGCGCTCGCGCGGGGCGACACGCTCCATCGGCGGCCGCACGTCCACTGGACCAAGTCGAAGCGCTCGTGGGTCGAGCACCACCGGGACCGCGGCAGTCGCATCCTTGCGGTCGAGCTCGGCGACGACGCGATCCCGCTCCCGCTGCTCACGCCTGCACGGGAGCCGACGGTCGTCCTCCTCGGCCACGAGCACCACGGTGTTCCGGAGGAGGTCTGGTCACTCATCGACGATCTCGTCGAGATCCCGATGATCGGCACCGGTTCGAGCCTGAACGTCGCCGTCGCCGGATCGCTCGTCCTGTACCGCCTGGCCGGGCTGTCGTAGTCAGCGGGCGTCACCGGGTTCCATCCTGGGAGGACGTGAGGCATCCCGGTGCCACCCCGAATCGGCCGCTAGTATTCGTCACGTGGAGAATCCGGGACAAACCTGCGAATGGTGCGGGGAGACCTTCGAGCCGAAGTCGGGGCGAGGACCAAGGCCGCGCTTCTGTTCCGCATCTCACCGTCAGCGGGCATACGAGGCGCGCCGAGGAGCCCGCGCTCACGAGACCGTCCGCGAATCGCCGATCTCCGCCGCCTTCCAACACCTCGTCGATTCCGGCGACCTCACCGAGGAAGCCCTCGCGCCGCTGACCGGAGCGTTGCGACAGGCGATGAAGCCGCTCCTCGACCAGCAGTCCGCCCTCGCCGAGTCCGTCGCCCGCTCGGCGCTCGCGGCGATGCCAGCATTTGACCTCTCCTCCGCGGTGCAGCCGATACTCGACCAGCAATCCGCCGCCCTCGAGGCTGTCAACGCATCCGCCTTGGCGACGTTCGCCAAGATCGACACGTCGTCGCTGATGAAGCCACTCCTCGACCAGCAGTCCCCCCTCGCCGAGAGCCTGAGCACCCATGCCCTGGCATCCATCGCAACGATCGACACGTCCTCGTTCATGCAGCCACTGCTCGACCAGCAGTCGAGTGTGGCCATGGCCCTCAGCTCCTCGTTCGCATCGATCGACCTCTCGCCGGTGATGCAGCCACTGCTTGACCGGCAGTCCTCGCTTGCCGACGCCATCGGTGCATCCGCTCTCGCTGCTTTCGCGAGCATCGACATGTCCTCGGCGATGAAGCCACTGCTCGATGCCGCGAACTCGTTCGCGACCATCCCTGGTCTCGGGAAGCTGCAGGGAGACCTCGCGAGCCGAGCCGACGATTGGCTCGGGTCCTTCGACGATGAAGTTCAGCGCGAGGCGAGGCGGGTCGCCGCGTCCATCGCCGACGATGTCGGTGTTCCGACGGCCGATCCTGTCGCTGCCTTGCTGTTGGCGACGATGCTCGTCGTGATCGTCGCTTCCTGGCGCATCGAGATCGACCTCCAGGCCGCGGCTGTCGGCGCAGTCCGGTCTGCGGTTGTGACGGGTCGATTCGCCGTGGAGCTCGCCGAACAGGTGGACAAGCGGTTGCCGGAGGTCCAGAACCTGCATCTCTGGTTGCTGCTTCTGGTTCATGCTCTTCGCTCGAAGCGCAGGTCCGGCGGCGGGGAGTGACGGAGCCCTTCAGGATCTTCATGCTCGCCCATGCGAGCATGCGCCGACAGCGGGGGTAACGATTCCGGTACACGTTTTGGTGCGTGTTCAGGTACGCTCGCCGGTGTGGCTGACTATCCTCGCCGTGAGGTCTTCTCGAACGCGCCCCTGGAGTTCGTCGCCTGCGAGATCCGGGTGCCGACAGCCCCCAAGCTGGTTCGCGACGACACGTTCGAGCTGCTGACTGACGCGCTCCGCGAGGTGCTGCCGATCCCCGACACTGAGCAGGTCCAGACGCTGACGGTGATCGGCGGCAAGGACGGGGGCGTCGAGAGTGAGCGTCGATTCCGCTTCCTCAACCGGGAGCGGACCGCATCGGCGGTGGTAGCTCGCAATGCCATCACCGTGGAAACGACCGACTACAGCGAGTTCGACGACTTCCGCTCGCTGGTGCTCACCGTCGCTGACGCAGTGGCGACAACGACGAGCCTCGTCGGGATCGAGCGCATCGGCCTGCGGTACATCGACGAGATCCGCGTTCCCGAGGAGATCACCGACACGAGCGGCTGGCGAGGTTGGATCAGCGACGATGTCGTCGGCGTGCTCGGCGTGGCGGCGGGATTCAACACCAGCGCACTCCAGACGGTCCTCCGCCTCGTCGGTGAGGACTCGACCGGAGTCGTCCTTCGTTACGTCGCGATGGTCGGCGATGGTGTCGTCGGCGACGGCCCGCTTCGGCGCCGGGCGACCGCGTCGTCAGGTCCCTTCTTCGTCATCGACACCGACAGCTTCCGGACCAGCGCAGGAGCTGCGATGGAAGACTTCGAGCACGACCGCATCGCCGGGATCCTCGACGTGATCCACGAGCCGGTCGGCACGCTGTTCCATCGTGCAATCACCGACCGCCTGCGCGAGGAGTTCCGACGCACATGACCATCCAGACGTCAGACACGTCCACGCAGCTCGAGCGGGATGCACCGACGGAGACCTCCACGGCGTCGACCCTCGACACGATTCGCCGGCTGCAGCAGAGCTACGACGAGCTCACCGGTCCTGTGCGCATCCTGAACGAGGACGTCGCCGCCGGGCGCCGCGAGGTTCGCGAGTGGGATCTCGATGAGCGAACGGCCGCCAAGGCACGAGGTGATACCCAAACGCTTCTCGAGGAGCTCTCGATCGACCGCGGGTTCAGCTGGGCCGACATCGCTCGGCTCAGTGGCGTATCCGTCTCCGCGATCCGCAAGTGGCGAGGAGGGGAGGCGCCATCACCCGAACGGCGCCGAGATCTCGCACGCCTCGCCGCGTTCGTGGACCTCCTGGACGAGATCGCCCCCGTCGCCGACCCGGCGTCGTGGATGCTGATGCGGCTGTCGGACAACCACACGGTCACCGCGGCCGACCTGTACCTCGACGGCCGATCCAACGATCTGCTCGAGCACGCGCAAGGGCACCTCGGGGTCGCCGAGCTCCTGGATCGCTGGAAGCCCGACTGGCGAGACGACACCCGTTCCGACTGGAAGATCGTGACCGCCGCCGACGGCGAGCGGAGCATCACCCGCCGGAGCTGAGTACCCGCGAGCCCGAATGGCCCTCCTCGAGTCTCCCGACGATCCCGACGACCTCTGGCAGGCGGTCGGGGACGAGGTGCCCGCGCATCGCTTGCTGATGCAGGGCGACGTGATCCTCACGGACGTCGGCCCGTTGCTCGTTGTGACCCACGCTTGCTCGATGCGCCGAGGTGCCGAGCTGCACGGCACGCAGATGGTGGCGCCGATCGAAGGTCATGCCGTCCCGAACTGGGACGGGAGCTACGACTGGATGCCCGTTCCGGGTGCTCCCGTGCCAGAGGTCGACTACCCGGCCGGACTCCTGCGGGTGCTGCGGAGCATCGACACCTCGCTGCTGGTGTCCGGAGACCGAATCGCCGTCATGAGCAACCTGGGGATCCAGCTCCTCCAGCAGCGCCTCGCCCACCACCTGACTCGTGTCGTGATCGAGACCGCGGAACTGGCCGAGCATTGCGCGCCGATCCTCGCCGAGGCCGAGCTTCACGAGGATTGGCTGGGTGCGCTGGGCGCCGACGCCGAGCCGCAGTTCAACCAGTTCCTCGACAGCGACGGCCGGAAGCTCCGATCGTGGTTGGCGGACCCGGCGAAGCGCTCACAGGCGATGACGACGGTTCGTCGCGAGATCCGCCAGCGGCGCGACGGCTAGCCGCGACAAGCGGCGGTCAGTTCAATGCGAGCCGTTCCAGCTCGCCTCGAACTCCGGGTCGACCCGGGCTGCGAACGCTCGGCCGTTGCCTCTGCTCATCCCGGTGCGGACCTGCCAACCATTGCGTCGCGCGGCGAGGCGCGCCGCGGCGCGCCACTCGTCGGCGGAAGGGACTCGCTCGACATCGACGATGGCATGACCGCGCCGGAGGAATGGCTCCAGCTCGTCGGCGAGGCGCTCGATGCGTCGCTGGCGGAGGTCGGTGACCTTGCTCGCTGCCACGTTCGACCTCCCTCACACCGAATGTTCGGTAGAGATCCGGTAGAGATCGGGGGTTCTCGGGCCTCCGGCAACACTCTGACCAGGACCTCTGGAGTGGGCGAGGGGGGACTTGAACCCCCACGACCTTGCGGTCACTGGCACCTGAAGCCAGCGCGTCTGCCTATTCCGCCACTCGCCCGAGTGGGAGGAACAGGGTAGCGCAACCGGTGCCCGGGGGAATCGGGGGGATCCGCCCCTAGAGTGGCCGGCCGATGGGGCTCAAAGGGTTCGAGCGCCGGCTGGAACGCATGGTCGAGGGGGTGTTCGCCCGGGCGTTCCGCAGCGGGCTGCGGCCGGTCGAGCTGGGCCGACGGCTGGTGCGCGAGATCGACGACAACCGCTCGGTCGACGTGCGGGGCCGGACGGTGGTGCCCAACCACTTCGTGATCCTCGTCAGCGAGGAGGACCAGGCCCGCTTCGACGACATCCACGAGACCCTGGTCCGGGAGCTGTGCGACGCCGCCCGGGAACATGCCCGTGACGAGGGCTATTCGTTCGCCGGGCCGGTCGAGGTGAGCCTCGAGACCGACGGCAAGATGGTCACGGGCGCCTTCCAGATCGACGCCCGCATGCGCGAGGGCGTCGGTGGCAGCGGCGCCGGCAGCCTGGTCCTGCCCACCGGCGAGCGGGTGGTGCTGGGCGAGCAGGTGCTGAGCATCGGCCGCAACCCCGAGTGCAACATCGTGCTGGCCGACCCCAACGTCAGCCGCAACCACGCCGAGATCCGACCGGCCGGCAACGGCTACATCATGGTCGACCTTGGCTCGACCAACGGGTCGCGGGTCAACGGCGTCCGCGTCGGTCAGGCCGAGCTGGCCGACGGCGACGAGGTGGCGTTCGGGAACACCCGGGTGCGCTTCGAGGCATCGTAGGCCGGGTCGGTACCGGCCGCCGGCCACCCCGGGCCCACCTCCGGCCCGGACCGAAGGCCTAGGCTCGCCGCCGAATGTCGGAGCAGGTACTCAACATCCTCAAGCTGTGCCTGCTTGCCCTCGTCTACCTGTTCCTGTTGCGGGTGCTGCGGGCGGTGTGGACCGAGATCGGCGGGCCCCGGCCGGCGTCGGCGCCCCGGCCCGCACCGGTCCCCGCCCCGGCCCAGGGCCGCCGGCGAGGCCCGGCGCCGTCGGAGCTGGTCGTCGTTGAACCGGTCGGCGAATCGGGCCGGCGCTACCCGCTGGGCGAGGAGGTAACCGTGGGCCGCGCTGCCGGCTGCCAGGTGACCGTGGACGACACCTACGTCTCCCAGCTCCACGCCCGCGTCTTCACCCGAGACGGCCAGCTGCTGGTCGAGGACCTCGGGTCCACCAACGGCACCTACCTCAACCAGGCCAAGGTGGCTGGCACGCTCCCGATGCAGCGCGGTGACCGGCTCCAGGTCGGCAACACCGTCCTCGAGGTCAGGTGACCGGATGATCGCTCTGCGCTGGGGCTCGGCGTCCGACGTCGGACAGGTGCGGGCCAACAACCAGGACTCGCGCTTCACCGCCGACGAGCTGTTCGCGGTGGCCGACGGCATGGGAGGCCACCGCGGCGGCGAGGTGGCCAGCTCGGTGGCGCTCGAGGCGTTGGCGTCGACGTTCGTCGACCGCAGCCCCGAGGGCCTGCGCGACGCCGCCCGCGAAGCCAACACGGTGGTCTTCGAACAGGCCTCCGACGATCCCGAGCTCCAGGGCATGGGGACGACATTGGTCGCGGTAGCCACGATCGACGGCGCCAGCACGTTGGCGTGGGTCAACGTCGGCGACTCGCGCCTCTACCTCTTCCGCGGCGGCGAGCTTTTGAGGGTCAGCCAGGACCACAGCCTGGTCGAGGAAGCGGTCCGCAGCGGCGAGCTGTCGGCCGAGGAAGCCCGCGACCATCCCCAGCGCCACATCGTCACCCGCGCCCTGGGCATCGGCGCCACCGTCGACGTCGACGTCGGGACCATCGAGCCGTCCGTGGGTGACCGCCTGGTGCTGTGCAGCGACGGCCTCTACGACGCGGTCGAGGACGAGCGCATCGCCGGCGTGCTGCAACGGCTGGCCGGCGCCGACGACGTCGCCGCCGAGCTGGTGCGACTGGCCAACGTCGGCGGGGGCCGGGACAACATCACGGTCGTGGTGGTCGACGTGTTCGACGACCAGGACCCCTCGACCCCGCCCCCCTCGTCGGCCGTCACCACCACCCAGCCCCATCCCGACCTGGCCGGTTTCACCACCGCCGCCCCTGCGGCGCCCGACGACGCCCGGACCAGCCCCGCCGCCGACCCGCCGCCGCCCCCACCTCCCCCGCCCGCACCTCCCCCGCCGGCCAAGCCCAAGCGGTTCACGTGGCGGGTGTTCCTGTTCCTCCTCGGGCTGTTCGCTGTCATCGGCGGAGGCCTCGGCTTCATCGCCTACCAGGCCCGCAACTCCTACTTCGTGGGCTACGAAGGCGACCGGGTCGCGATCTTCAAGGGTCGGCCCGGCGGCCTCCTCTGGTTCGATCCCACCTTCGAGGCCGACGGCGACCTGGTGCGGGCGTCGGTGCCGGCGTCGCGGACCGACCAGGTCGGCGCCGGCCACACGGTCGGCAGTGTGGGCGAAGCCCGACAGTTCATCGACAACCTGCGCCAGCAGTACCGCGACGAGAACCCACCGACCACGACGACCACCACCACGACGGCTCCGGGCGGGGCCACGACCACCAGTACCGCGGGGCCGGCGGCCAATTGATCGCGGTCCTACGCCGGCGAGCCGAGCTCGGGCTCATCGTGCTCGCCGTGCTCGTCACCGGCGGGGCCTACGTACTGGCCAGCCTCGGCCGCACGTCTTCCATCCCCGCCGACACCGGCCCCTTCCTCGGGATCGTGCTGGTGCTCTTCGTCGCCGCCCACCTGGCCATCCGCAAGCTCGCCCCGGGTGCCGACGGGATGCTGCTACCGCTGGCGGCGGTCCTCAACGGCCTCGGCTACGTGATGATCGCCCGGCTCCAGAGCCTGCGCCCGGAGTACGAGGGCCAGGCCGGCGCCCAGGCCGGCTGGACGGTCCTCGGCATCGGGGCCTTCGTCGCCACCTTGATGATCGTGCGCCGCGCCCGGGACCTACAGCGCTACCGCTACACCTTCCTACTCCTCGGCCTGGTCCTGCTGCTGATGCCACTGCTCCCGGGGTTCGGCCAGGTGATCAACGGTGCCCGCATCTGGGTCCGCTTCGGCGGGCTCAGCTTCCAGCCGGGCGAGTTCGCCAAGATCGCGCTGGCGATCTTCTTCGCCGCCTACCTGGTCGAGAAGCGCGAGCTGCTGGGCATGGCCACCTTCCCCCGTTTCGCCCCCGTCCTGCCCGACCTCAAGCACCTCGGGCCGGTGGTGCTGGCGTGGGGGACGTCGCTGCTGGTCATGACGGCGGAGAAGGACCTCGGCTCCTCGCTGCTGTTCTTCTCGCTGTTCATCCTCATGGTGTGGGTCGCCACCGAACGCCAGGCATACCTGGGAGTCGGTGTCGCCCTCTTCCTCGGCGGGGCCTGGCTGGCGAACCGGGCCTTCAGCCACGTCAACGACCGCATCACCATCTGGCTCGACCCCTGGCAGGACGCCGCCGGCAAGGGCTTCCAGGTCATCCAGGGATGGTTCGCGATGGCTTGGGGCGGGGTCGCCGGGACCGGCCTCGGCCTGGGGCATCCCGAACAGGTGCCAGTGGCCACCACCGACTTCATCTTCGCCGCCATCGGCGAAGAACTGGGCCTGCTCGGGTCCACCGCGGTCATCTTCTGCTACGTGCTCATGGTCGGTGCCGGCCTGCGGGTGGCGATCCGCTCCGAGGGGAACTTCGAGAAGCTGCTGGCCACCGGGCTCACCGTGCTGCTCGGCGTGCAGTCGTTCATCATCATGGCTGGTGTCGCCCGGCTCCTCCCCCTCACCGGCGTGACCCTGCCCTTCGTGTCCTACGGGGGCTCGTCGCTGGTGGCCAACTACGTCCTCCTGGCCCTGCTCATCCGGGTCTCCGACGACGGCGCCCGCAAGGCCGGCGAATACGTGGACGCGCCGTGACCCTGGCGGGACTGCGAACGCCGGCGCGCCAGCGCCGGCGCGGCCAAGAGCGGCCTGCGTGGCCGGGGAACGCCGACAACAGAGCGAACCCGTGAACTCGCAGATCCGGCGCCTCGGCGCCGGCCTGCTCGCCTGCTTCGTGGCCCTCACCGCCATGGTCCACTACGTGCAGGCGTTCCGTGCCGACAGCCTCAACGACGACCCCCGCAACACCCGCACGATCGTGCGCGACTTCGACCGGGCCCGGGGCCAGATCGTGTCGGCCGACGGCAGGGTGCTGGCCCGCACGGTGCCGTCGGCCGAAGGTGACCGCTTCGCCTTCCAGCGCCAGTACCCCGAGACCGACCTGTTCGGCCACATCACCGGCCACTTCAACTTCGACTTCGGCGCCACCGGGGTCGAACAGACCTACAACGACCGCCTCGCCGGCACCGAGATCTCCCAGCAGTACCAGACCCTTCGCGACCTGTTCTCCGCCCGCGACCACACCGCCGACGTCAGCCTCACCATCCGGGCCGACGTGCAGGAGACAGCCCGGGATGCGCTGGGCGAGACCAACGGCGCGGTCGTCGCCCTCGATCCCCGGGACGGCTCGGTGCTGGCCCTGTGGAGCTACCCGTCCTACGACCCCAACCTGTTGTCAACCCATGACCGCGCCGCCGCCGACGCCGCCCGCACCCAGCTGTCGGCCGACCCCAACCGCCCGCTGCGGGGAAAGTCGTGGCAGGAGCGCTTCTTCCCGGGCTCCACCTTCAAGGTCGTCACCGGCGCCGTCGGCGTCGACGTGGGCAAGGTCACGAACGGCGAACCCGCCTTCCCGGTCGAAACCGCCTACGACCCGCCCGATGGCGAGCCGATCCAGAACTTCGACGGGGAACGGTGCGGCGGCCCGCTGCCCGACATCCTGAGGGTGTCGTGCAACTCGGCGTTCGCCCGGATGGGAGCGGAGGTCATCGGTCCCGGCGACATGGGGTCGGGCTCCAACGATTTCGGCTTCAACGACAGCCCGCCCTTCGACCTCCCCGCCGTCGCCTCGTCGGTGTTCCCCGACACCGGCGCCTCGAAGGCGCTACTCGGGCAGGCCGCCATCGGCCAGTTCGACGTGCAGGCGTCACCGCTGCAGATGGCCATGGTGGCCGCCGCGGTGGCCAACAACGGCATCGTCATGACCCCCCACGTCATGCAGGAGGTCCGCTCCGACAGCGGCCAGGTGCTCGACACCTACGAGCCCACTCCGTGGCGCACGGCGATCTCTCCTCAGACCGCGAGCACCATGCGCGACGCCATGCGCCTCGTCGTGGAGCGGGGCACCGGCACCGCCGCCCAGATCCCCGGGGTCGACGTCGGCGGCAAGACCGGGACCGCGCAGATTACCACCGTCGGCCCCGACCAGGGCGTGCTGGCCTGGTTCATCTGCTGGGCGCAACCCCCGGGCGTAAGCGAGCCCACCGCGGCGGTGGCGGTCGTGGTCGAGAACCAGGTCGGCCTGAGCGACGCCACCGGCGGGCGGGTGGCGGCGCCGATCGCCCGCGACGTCCTCGAGAAGGTGCTCGAGACGCAGGCGGCGAACGGATGAGGTCCGGCCGAGGGCGCGCTCCGGCCCCGGAACGGCGGACGGCGGATGCCCGGAGAGGGCCCGGCGGCCGCAGCTAGGCTGGAGCGCGAATGTCCCAGCAGACGGTGTTCAACGGGCGATATGAACTGCACCGACGGCTGGCCCGAGGCGGCATGGCCGACGTCTTCTTGGCGCGCGACCAGCTGCTCGACCGGCCGGTGGCGGTCAAGGTGCTGTTCTCCGAGTACGCCGGCGACCCGTCCTTCGTCGAACGCTTCCGCCGCGAAGCGCAGAGTGCAGCCAACCTGAACCACCCGAACATCGTCTCGGTCTTCGACTGGGGCGAGATGGACGGCACGTACTTCATCGTCATGGAGTATGTCGAGGGCCGCAGCCTGGCCGACATCATCCGGGGCGAGGGACCGCTGCACCCGCGTCGGGCCACCGAGATCGCGGCCGACATCGCCGCTGCCCTCGGCTCCGCCCACCGCAACGGTGTCGTGCACCGCGACGTGAAGCCCGGCAACGTGCTCATCACGCCCGCGGGCCTGGTCAAGGTGGCCGACTTCGGGATCGCCCGGGCGCTGGGGGCGAACCCTGACGACGCCCTCACCCAGGCCGGCTCGGTCATGGGGACCGCCACCTACTTCGCTCCCGAGCAGGCCCAGGGCCAACCGCTCGACCCCCGCAGCGACCTGTACTCCCTCGGCGTCGTGCTCTACGAGATGGTGGCCGGCCGGCCCCCCTTCACCGGCGAGAACCCGGTGGCGATCGCCTACAAGCACGTGCAGGACCCGCCGCCGTCCCCCCGTCGAGCCAACCCCGACGTGCCGCCGGCGCTCGAAGCCATCATCCTCAAGTTGCTGGCCAAGGAGCCCCAGGCCCGCTACGCCTCGGCCGAAGACCTGCGCACCGAGCTGCGCCGCTTCCGGGAGGGCCAGCCGGTGCTGGCCATGGGCGCCGGCGCCGTGGTCCTGGGCGACGCCACCACGGTCGGGCCGACGGTGGCAGGGTCGCCCCAAGCCCCGCCCTTCGAGCCCACCCGGGCGGTGGGTGCCTACGCCGGCGACGGTACCCCGCTGTTCCGCAACGACGAGGTGGGCCCCTACCGCGAACCGCCCCGGCGCAGCGGCGTCTTCCTCACCGTGCTCATCGTGCTGCTGCTGCTGCTCGGCGGTCTCGTCGTCCTGTTGGCCCAGACCCTGACCGACGACGAAGGCGACGGCGGCGAGGACCCTGCCCTCACGGTCGACCTCATCGTGCCCCCGGTGGTGGGCGAAACCGAGCGCGACGCCCGCCTCGCCCTCGACCGGGCCTCCTTGGACGTGTCCGACGTACGGTCGGAGCCCAGCGACGAGTTCGAGGAAGGCATCGTCACCGGCGTCGAACCCGACGAGGGGGCCACCGTGGCGGTAGCCGAGGGCGAGCGCGGCACGGTCGTACTCGTCGTGAGCGGGGGTGCATCGACCGAACCCATGCCCAGCGTCACCGGCCAGCCCGCAGCCGAAGCCGTCGCCAGCCTCGAGGCCCGGGGGTTCACGCGGGTGTCCACCCAGCAGGAACCGAGCGACGACGCCGACGTCGAGGTCGGCGACGTGTTCCGGCAGGACCCAGCCGCCGACGAGGACGTCACCAAGGACACGCCGATCACCCTTTTCGTGTCCGCCGGAGCCCCGCTCGAGATAATCCCCAACGTGGCCGGCAAGTCGGTGGCCGAGGCCTCCAACACGCTCGGCCAGGCTGGATTCAAGGTGACGACCCAGGAACAGGGGTCCGACACGGTGGACGAGGGGCTGGTCATCTCCACCAACCCGGCGTCCGGGACCGGCGCCCCCGACGGCTCCACGATCACGCTGCTGGTCTCCTCCGGCGCCGAGCAGGCCACGGTGCCCAACCTCGGCGGCTTGACCGAGGCCGCTGCTCGCCAGGCATTGGCGGCCCAGGGACTCGACGACGACATCTCCTGTGAGGACGAGCCCACCGCCCCGCCGGCGGGCGAAGTCGTCGGCCAGGACCCCGACCCTGGGGCCGAGGTCGACCCGGGCACCACGGTCAGCGTCGCCGTGGAGAAGCCCGACTGCTGAACCGGTCGGCGGGCGCCGGGTTTCCTTTGGCTCCGCCGGTGCAGACGGTCGACCGACGGCGGCCACGCCGTCGCTGTCGGCCATCCGTACGCTGCGAGCCTCGGGCCTGCTCGGGGTCAGACGGCGGCGCCCTCGGCGACCTGCGCGAGGAAGTTCCGCAGCAGGTCGTGGCCGGAGGCGGTGAGGATCGACTCGGGATGGAACTGGACGCCCTCGACAGCGTGGCGGCGATGCCGGAGGCCCATCACGACCCCGTCGTCGGTCCAGGCCGTGACCTCGAGCACATCGGGGACCGATGCGGGGTCGACGACGAGGGAGTGGTACCGGGTCGCCTCCATGGGATCGGGCAGGCCGGCGAACACCCCTGCGCCCTCGTGCCGGACCAGGGAGGTCTTGCCGTGCATGACCCGCTCGGCCCGCACCACCCGGCCGCCGTAGAGCTGCCCGATGCACTGGTGGCCCAGGCACACCCCCAGCACCGGTCGCCGCCCGGCGAAGGCGTCGATCACGGCCAGCGACAGTCCGGCGTCGTCGGGGGTGCCGGGCCCGGGCGAGATCACCACCGCGTCGGCGTCGAGCGCCACCAGCGCCTCGAGGGGCAGGGCGTCGTGACGGTGGACCACCGGGTCGGCGCCGAGCTCGCCCAGGTACTGCACCAGGTTGTAGGTGAACGAGTCGTAGTTGTCGACGACCAGCACCCGGGGCCCCATGGTCGGCGCAGGGTACTCATCGCCCGTGCCCGTGAGCCAGGCGCGATCGCGACGCGGCCAGGTGCCGGCCCGGAGCGCCAACCCAGGCGCGCCAGCAGAGCCAGGCGGGGCTCGGGGAGCGCCAGCAACACCGCCAGATGTGGCCAGCGATGCGAGCGCAGGCGCAGCCGAACTCGGCCTGCGTGGCCAGCGATGCGAGCGCCGGAGCGCCAGCGCAGGCGCGCCCGAACTCGGCCTGCGTGGCCGGGGAACGCCAGCCAACAACGCTAACGTCGGATTCGATGGCCAAGCCCACCAAGCGCAAGGTTGCCGGCGGGCGGGTGACCCCCAAGGGTGGCCCTGCCGCCCATACGCCCCGGCCGACGTCGCCGTCCCCGGAGGCCAACGCGCGGTACACGCCGCCGGTGCCCCACGAGATGAAGGTGAGCCCACCGTGGCTGCCGGTGGTCATGTTCGTGCTCCTCGGAGCGGGCACGTTGATGATCCTGCTCAATTACACCGGCGTGCTGTGGTCGACCAACAACTGGTTCCTCATCAGCGGGCTCGGCTGCATCCTCGCCGGCATCGTCGCCGCCACCCAGTACCACTAGCTCTCTCGGCCGCCTCGGAGTCGGCAGCTATCCACAGCATGTGTACAAAGCTGGGGAGAGCTACACCGATGTAACTCCTCCGCAACCTTTTCGGCCCCTGGACGTTGCCCTGACGACACCGGGGAGCCCTGTCAGCCGGACGGTCCGTCGCCCGGTCATTCGATCGGCGCCACCAGGCTCATGTCCTCGAAGCAATGGCGGGGCGGGGCCGGCACCTCGTCGTTGGCAGAAGTCATGCGCACCTCGGTGCCGCAGACCGAGCACCGGTACAGGATCTTGACCTTGCGCAACTCGCCCGCCGGTGGCGGGGGCGGTAGGCCCTGGGCCATGCCCCGCAACATCCCCGAGCCGATCCTCCAGATGAGGAAACCGACGAAACCGGCGACGAGGATCTTGAGGACCAGGGCGAACATGGCGGTCGTTCAGCCTAAGGGGCTCGTCGACGCGCCCGGTGGCAGGGGGTCAACTCAGCCGTTCGATGATGGTGGCGTTGGCCAGGCCGCCGCCTTCGCACATCGTCAACAGGCCGTAGCGGCCCTCGACCCGTTCGAGCTCGTTGACCAGCGTGGCCAGCAGCTTGGTGCCCGATGCCCCCAACGGATGGCCGAGGGCGATGGCGCCGCCGTTGGGGTTGACCCGACCCATGTCCGGGTGGAACTCGCGCTCCCAGGCCAGCACCACCGAGGCGAAGGCCTCGTTGATCTCGGTCACGTCGATCTCGTCGAGTGAGAGCCCGGCCCGGGCCAGGACCTTCTCGGTGGCCGGGATCGGGCCGGTGAGCATGGTCACGGGGTCGACGCCGGCGAGAGCGAACGCCACCAGCCGGGCCCGTGGGCGCAGCCCGAGCTCAGCCGCCTTGGCCTCGCTCATGATCAGGGCCGCCGAGGCGCCGTCGGTGATCTGCGACGAGTTGCCGGCGGTCACCTTCCCGTCACTGCGGAACGCCGGCTTCAGGTTGGACAGCGCCTCGATCGAGGTGTCGTCGCGGATGCCCTCGTCGGCCGTCACCGGGGCCCCGACCTCGAGGGCCCGGCGCGTCGTCCGGTCGAGGTGGCGCTCGGGCACGGCAACGATCTCGTGGTCGAAGCGGCCCTCGTCGCGAGCATTGGCGGCGCGCTGGTGGCTGCGCAGGGCATAGGCGTCGAGGTCGTCGCGGGACAGGCCCCACTTGTCCGCCACCATCTCGGCCGAGACCCCCTGGGGCACGATGCCGCCGACGTCGGCGTACCGGCCGAGCGTCCGGGGCCCGAAGGGCATGCCGTAGGAGCCGTCGCCGACGCTGGCGCCCATCGGTACCAGGGTCATCACCTCGACACCACCGGCGATGGCGACGTCGTAGGCGCCGGCCATCACGCCCTGGGCCGCGAAATGGACCGACTGCTGCGACGACCCGCACTGACGGTCGACCGTCGTTGCCGGGACCGACTCGGGGAAGCCGGCAGCCAGGACCGCGTTGCGGCCGACGTTGATCGACTGGGCGCCGGCCTGCATGACGCAGCCCAGGATGACGTCGTCGACCAGGGCGGGATCGAGACCGCTACGGGCCATCAGAGCCTGGAGAACCTCTCCGGCCAGGTCGGCGGGATGCCAACCGGACAGCTGCCCGTTGCGCTTGCCCCCGGCCGTACGCACCGCATCCACGATCACCGCGGAGTGGACCATCGAGCGACTCCTTCACGAATGCCGGCCCTGACCAGGGTAGGCCGAGGCCCATGGCTCGGGACCGCGCCAGCAGGACCGTCTGCCGGGTGACCGGGCGGGTTGTACCCGGGTAGGGCGACATCGACCAAGATGGGTGGCACCATCCCCGTCGTCCGGGGATCGGGGACATCTCGGCATCGTGCTCCCTCATCCGAGCGAGGGCACAGGTACTCGGGGCCGCGTCGCCCGGGGATGACAGGCAGAGGCAACAGGGGGAGCAATGGCAGCAGAGCAGGTCACCAGCGACGAGATCGCGTACGCCGTCACCGGCAAGACCGTGGCCAATCAGTTCCTGGAGACGGTGGCGGCCCACGGCGACCGCATCGCCCTTCGGGAGCGCGACGAGAACGGCTCCTGGTCGGAGTGGAGCTACGCCGGCTACGCCCAGGATGTTGCTGCCGCCGCCGGCGGGATGCGGGTGCTCGGCCTGCTGCCCGGTGAGCGGGTAGTGCTGATGCTGCGCAACGTCCCCGCGTTCCACATCATGGACATGGCCTCCGTCTTCGCCGGCGCCACCCCCATCTCGGTCTACAACTCGTCGTCGCCCGAGCAGATCGCCCACGTGGTGGCCCACTCCGGGGCGACGATGGCGGTGGTGGAGAACAGCGAGTTCGCCGACCGCTTCGCCGAGGTCGCCGGGCAGATGCCGGGGCTCAAGGACGTCGTGAACCTCGAGACCGACGGTCTCGACCGGCTGTTCAACACGGCCACCTACGACCTGGAGGAGGGGGCGACGCAGGTCTACCCCAACACCCTGGCCACCATCATCTACACGTCGGGTACGACCGGGCCGCCGAAGGGCGTCGCCCTCAGCCACTACAACATCACCTGGACCGGCGAGAGCCTCGTCCGCGCGCTCGAGGAGCGCGTCGACCTCGACGGGGCCCGACTGGTCTCCTACCTGCCCATGGCCCACATCGCCGAGCGGATGGTCGGCCACTACACCGCCATCCGCTTCGGCTGTGAGGTGTCGTGCTGCCCCGATCCCACCGGCCTGCGCGACTACCTGGCCGAGGTCAAGCCCAACCTGATCTTCGGCGTGCCCCGGGTGTGGGAGAAGATGGCCGCCCGGGTCAACGCCGTCATCGCCGAGGACCCCGACCGCAAGAGCAAGTTCGACGACGCCGTCGAGGCCGCCGTCCCGATCGCCCAGGCCAAGGCCTGGGACGAGGCCACCGAGGACCAGAACGGCATCTACGACTTCCTCGATGCCGTCGCCTTCGGGCCCCTCCGTGAGCGGGTGGGTGCCACCGACCTCAAGTTGGCGGTGAGCGGAGCGGCGGCGATCAGCCCCGAGCTGCTGCAGTGGTACCGGGCCGTCGGCATCCCGATGTCGGAGATCTATGGCATGTCGGAGTCGACCGGCCCGATCGCCTGGGCCCCACACCGGATCAAACCGGGCACGGTCGGCCCCCCGATCCCGGGCTGCGAGGTCCGCCTGGCCGACGACGGCGAGATCCTGTTCCGGGGCGGGAACGTTTTCGTCGGCTACTTCGACGACCCCGAGCGCACGGCCGAGGTCATCGACCGCGAAGGCTGGATGCACACCGGCGATATCGGCGAGTTCGACGACGAGGGCTACCTCAAGGTCATCGACCGCAAGAAGGAACTCCTCATCACCACCGGCGGCAAGAACATCAGCCCCGCCAACCTCGAGGCCGCCCTCAAGGCCATCCCGCTCGTCGGCCAGGCCTGCGCGGTCGGCGACCAACGGCCGTTCGTGACCGCGCTGGTCGTGCTCGATGTCGACGCCGCCCCAGGATGGGCGGCCGAGCACGGGATCGAGGATGCCTCGCTCGAGGCGCTGGCCCAGAACCCGGCGGTCGTCGAGGAGATCGAAGCGGCCGTGGCCACGGCGATGGAACCCTTCAGTAACGCAGAAAGGGTCAAGAAGGTGCTGGTGCTGGGGGAGGAATGGCTGCCTGACACCGAGGTGCTGACGCCGACATCGAAGCTGAAGCGGCGCGGCGTGCTGGCTCGCTACGCCAAGGAGATCGACTCGCTCTACGCATGACGCCGCGGGCGCCCGGTCCCGGTGCCCGTTGGGACCGGGCCGCCGGCACGGCATGATCGTTGGGCTGTGAGACCCCCCTTCGTCCTCTTGGCGCGGTCGTGCCCCGGGTACCGGCCGTGAGCGCCACGCTCGTGGCCCGGGGTGTGACCCTCTCGCTCGGTCAACAGCTGGTGCTCGACGACGTCGGCGTCGTCGTGGCCGGCCGCAGCCGCATCGGCGTGACCGGCCCGAACGGCAGCGGCAAGAGCACCCTGCTGCGAGCCCTGGCCGGCCGGCAACAACTCGACGGGGGCACGGTGACGCTGGCGCCGCCGACGGCCACCGTCGGCTACCTGCCCCAGGAACCCGAACGCCGGCCGGGCGAGACCGTGCGGGCCGTGCTGGCGCGCCGTACCGGCGTGGGGGCCGCCTCGGACGAGCTCGACGCCGCCACCCAGGCCCTCTCGGTGCAGGCCGACGGGGCCGATGACCGCTACGCGGAGGCCCTCGACCGCTGGCTTGCCCTCGGGGGCGCCGACCTCGACAGCCGCATCGGGCCACTGTGGGACGGGCTCGGCTTGTCCGGCGACGTGCTCGACCAGGATACGACCACCTTGTCGGGGGGACAGGCCGCCCGGGTGTCGCTGGCCGCCATCCTGCTGGCCCAGTTCGACGTCTTCCTGCTCGACGAGCCGACCAACGACCTCGACTTCGACGGCCTGGCCCGATTGGAGTCGTTCCTGGCCGGCCTGTCCGGCGGCGTCGTGATCGTGTCCCACGACCGGGACTTCCTCGAGCGCACGGTCACGTCGGTGCTCGAGCTCGACGAGCACACCCATGGGGCGACGCTGTTCGATGGCGGGTGGACGGCGTTCCAGGAGGAGCGGGCAGTGGCGCGCCGCCACGCCGACGAGGCCTACGCCGGCTATCAGTCCCGCCGCTCGGGCCTCGAAGAGCGCGCCCGCCAACAACGCCAGTGGGCGGTGCAGGGGGTCAAGACGGCGCGCCGCAACCCCCGGGACAACGACAAGGCGCAACAGGGCTTCGTCCAGAACCGCACCGAGAAGCTGGCGGCGAAGGTACGGATCACCGAGAAGGCCCTCGACCGGCTCGACGTGCTCGACAAGCCCTGGGAAGGCTGGGACCTGCAGCTGTCGATCGCCGCCGCCCCCCGCTCGGGAGCCATGGTCGCTCGCCTCGAAGGGGCGGTCGTGGAACGGGGCGGCTTCCGGCTCGGGCCCGTCGACCTCGATATCGGCTGGGCCGAGCGCGTCGCTGTCCTCGGCCCCAACGGTGCCGGCAAGACCACGCTGCTCGGCGCCCTCCTGGGCCGGCTCCCGCTGGTCGAGGGCACCCAGCGGCTGGGGCCGGGAGTCATCGTCGGCGAGGTCGACCAGGCCCGGGCCCGACTCTCGGAGGGCTGGTCGCTGCTGCAGGCCTTCATGCGCGAAGGGGGCGTCGATGTCCAACAGGAGGCCCGGTCGCTACTGGCCAAGTTCGGTCTCGACGCCGACCATGTCAACCGGCCGGCGGCGACGGTCTCACCGGGAGAACGGACCCGGGCGGTGCTCGCCCTGTTGATGGCCACCGGTGTCAACTGCCTGGTGCTCGACGAGCCGACCAACCATCTCGACCTGCCCGCCATCGAGCAGTTGGAGCAGGCCCTCGACTCCTACGACGGCACGCTCCTGTTGGTGAGCCACGATCGCCGGCTCCTCGACGCCGTGCGCATCGACCGGACCGTGCGGCTGCCCCTGGGCGACGATCGACTGATGGGGAGAACATGAGCGATCTCACGAGCGGGGCCCCGACCGGCGACGACCTGAGCATCCTCGGCCGGCCGGTGCGTCATCCGGTCGAACGGCTGGAGACGTTCCCGGCGCCTGCGGGCTGCTCCCGGGTGCGGTTCAGCACCGACGAGCTGACGTCGGTGTGCCCGATCACCGGCCAGCCCGACTTCTCCTCGTTGGAGATCGACTACGTCCCCGACCGGCGCTGCGTGGAGTCGAAGTCGCTCAAGCTCTACCTGTGGTCGTTCCGTGACCGGGCCGCGTTCGCCGAGCAGCTCGCGGTCGACATCGCCACCGAGGTGTACCGGGCGGCCGGGCCAACCCAGGTCCGGGTGACCGTCTCCCAGCACGTGCGCGGCGGCATCGCCCTTGAAGCCACCGCCGTGCTGCCGACCGAGGGACCCGGCCTGGTCGGACGAGAAACCTAGGGAATCCCCAGGAACTTGTGGGTCTGGAGGCTCAGGTGCCATCGGGGGTGCGCCAGGCAGTAGCGCAACGCCATCTCCGTGTGGGCGTCCCGGTCGGGGCCGTCGAGGGGCTGGAGCGAGAACCGTCCGAAATCCAGGTGCTCGAAGCGCTCGGGCCCGGCGCCGGCCTGGGGATAGACCAGCTTGAGCTCGTCGCCGGCACGCACCACGAGATCGGCGCCGGCCTTGGGGCTGACGCACACCCAGTCGAGCCCGGCCGGCGCCGGCCGGGTGCCGTTCGTCTCGACCGCGACGGTCATCCCCTGGCGGTGGAAGGCGTCGACGAGGGCCTCGTCGAGCTGCAGCAGCGGCTCACCACCGGTGCACACGACGTAGGGCCGTAAATCGGCGGTGGACGGCCACGTGGCCCCGACGTGGGCGGCCAGCGCGTCGGCGGTGGCGAAGCTCCCCCCGCCGGGACCGTCGGTACCGACGAAGTCGGTATCGCAGAACCGGCACACCGCGTTGGCCCGCTGCTGTTCGTGGCCGCTCCAGAGGTTGCACCCGGCGAAGCGGCAGAAGACGGCAGGACGGCCGGCGTGGGCGCCTTCGCCCTGCAACGTGTAGAAGACCTCCTTGACGCGGTAGCTCACTGCTGCACCATCGCTGGCGCCAGCGAGCCCGGCGACGATGAGGCCCGGGGGCGCAGCCCCCGAGCAATCGGGGTCACGGGCGTTGTCCGGCGACGTAGCGGGTCGGGTCGTCACGGCCGGCCTCGGCGAAGCCTCGGGCCCGTAGCCGGCACGAGTCGCAGTGGGCGCAGGCGGCGCCGTCGTCGGCCGGGTCGTAGCAGCTGGTGGTCAGCCCGTAGTCGACGCCGAGGCCGGCGCCGGCTTGGATGATCTCGGCCTTGGTCATGGCGATGAGCGGGGCGTGGACCCGCAGCCGTCGTCCCTCCACCGCCGCCTTCGTCGCCAGGTTCGCCATCGTCTCGAAGGCGGCCACGTACTCGGGACGGCAGTCGGGATAGCCGCTGTAGTCGAGGGCGTTGACGCCGAGGAAGACGTCGGCCGAGCCCAGGACCTCGGCCCACGCCAGCGCGTAGGCCAGGAACACGGTGTTGCGGGCGGGAACGTAGGTGACCGGGATCGATCCGCCGGCGGGGCCGTCCTTGGGCACGTCGATGTCGGGGTCGGTGAGGGCCGACCCGCCGAAGGAGGCGAGGTCGATGTCGATGACCCGGTGCTCGGCCAGGCCGAGGTGCCCGACGACACGGCGGGCGGCGTCGAGCTCGACGGCATGGCGCTGCCCGTAGCGGAAGGACAGGGCGTGCACCCGGAAACCGTCGCGAGCCGCCATGGCCGCCACCGTGGCCGAGTCGAGGCCGCCGGAGAGCAGCACCACGGCGGGCTTGAGGGAGCCCGGTGCCATCAGCGCTGGAGCGTACCGAGCGCGCTCTCTCGAGGGCCGCCCTCCGACCGTCCGTGGGGTGCGGATCAGCCGGTGGTGCCGTCGGCTGACACCAGGTGGACCCGTTGGCTGTCCGTCGTGCCCACGGTGGTGGGCACGCAGTGGCACGAGGGACGGGCGCGGAAGAGGGTTCGCTGGGCAGCACGGACTTCCCGCGGATTTCTGCGCGCGCTATCCACCGCTTCGTCACACCCGCTCACTACGGTCGTCCCATGGGCCGCCCGAAGATCTACGAGGAACCGAGAGTGGCCACGGCGATCCGGCTACCGACCTCGCTCCGTGACGAACTTCAGACGGTCGCGGCCGAGCGGGACGTTTCCGTCAACCTCCTCGTGACCCGAGCAGTGCTCGACTACCTGGGACGGCTGCCGTCGCTCAGCGATGCGCCGCGTGGACCGCGCCACGCTGAACACCGCGCTGAAGTTGAGGCGGCGTCGTGACGACAGCCGCGGTCCCGGAGCCGCGGAACGGTCGCGTTCGTCGTCCCACCGCCACGGCTCGCTTTGGATCGTCGCGACGTGAGAGCCACGACGCCACCGCCTTCTACGAGCGCTTCGTTCCTCCGGAGCTCTCGAACGACACGACCGTCATCCGCCCGAAGAAGTTGGACGTCATCTACCGGCATGACGCGCGTGACATGGGCAAGGTCGAGTCCAACTCCGTTGCGCTGGTTGTGACGTCGCCTCCCTACTTCGCAGGCAAGGAGTACGAGGAGAGCCTCGGTCACAACGGCGTCCCTGGGACCTACTTCGAGTACCTCGCCCTGCTCCACGATGTGTTCGAAGAGTGCAAGCGCGTGCTCGAGCCCGGCGGACGCATCGCGGTGAATATCGCGAACCTCGGCAGGCGGCCCTACCGATCGCTGGCCGGTGACGTCACCGAAACTCTTCAGGGTCTCGGCCTGCTGCTGCGAGGTGAGGTTGTCTGGTGGAAAGGGCGGGCGGCCGGCGGTTCCTGTGCGTGGGGGACCTTTCAGCGCCCGAGCAATCCAGTCCTCCGGGACGTGACCGAGCGGATCGTGATCGCCAGCAAGGGACGGTTCGACCGAGCGCTGAAGCCCGAGGAGCGCCTGGACCTCGATCTGCCCTCTACCGCGACCATCTCACGAGACGAGTTCCTCGAGGCAACGACCGACTTGTGGGAGATCCCGCCCGAGAGCGCGACGCGCGTTCGTCATCCCGCGCCATTCCCGGTCGAACTACCGAAACGACTGATCGACCTCTACACGTACGAGGGGGACGTCGTGCTCGATCCGTTCATGGGCTCAGGCACAACAGCCGTTGCGGCGTTGCGAACCGACAGGCATTACATCGGGTTCGACACCGACAAGGCGTACGTCGACCGCGCCACCGAGCGCATCGAAGAGGAGACCGCTCGACTTCGTCGCCAAGCGTCATCGGCGACGGCGCCCTTCCGTGTCCAGCTCCCCGCCGTGTTGTCCGCCGATGAGAGCGAGGACTTCCAGGCGCGAGCGGTGCGCGAGGGCCGCCAGGCAAAGGACCTGGCGGGCATCCTTCTCGACAGCTGCGGTTTCCTCGAGATCCGGCCCGACGTAAAGCTTGCTGGCCTCGGCATCGAGGTGAACTTCCTCGCCGTCGACCAAGCGGGGCAGGAGTGGGCCTTCGATATTTCCGGCGCGTTCACCTCGAGCCGCGCTGGTCTCAGGCGAACGGACACGTTGTGGAAGGCGCTCGGCAAGGCCGCCGTGCTGCACGAGGGCCGCGGAGATCTTCCGTTGGTCCTCCTGACGACTGACGCACCAGCACGTGGCAGCGCTGGCTACACCGCCCTGAATGTCCTCAAGGGCCCAGGCCGCCCTGTCTTTGATCTCGTCGAGTTGCTCAACACGGATGACCAGGAGCGGCTGCGGGCTTACGCACTGCGGGGTCACCCCGACCGGTGACATGCCGTCCGACAGGACCTCCCGCGAGCCAGGACCGCGTTCCGAACAGCTTCCTCGTCGTGCCATGTGTGCCACGTCAGAACATCGAGGTGCTGGTCGCGTGGGAGAGAACCTGGGAGAAAACGCCCAGCACTCGCTGCTGAAACAAGCCCCAGCGTGCGGTGGTGGAGACGATGGGACTCGAACCCACGACCCCCTGCTTGCAAAGCAGAACGGAGGGCGTCTGCCTGGTGTCGAGGCGTGCCGTCGATTGCGGTCCAGTTCTGTCGAGTGGAGCGGTGTTTGGGCAGGTCGCAGGGGGTCTGTCGTCCTAACCAGGCAGGCCCAGTGATGTCTCGTGCGGTCGCGTGTCGGCTCGTCGTGCATTACTGCGCGCGTCGCAGGCGGCTACGTTCGCGGCTACGTCACGCAGCTCTCGTCATCAAGCAATGAGGCTTCGCGACGCGTACCCGCCCGTCGTGGTCGACGACGCAAACACGCCGAGCATCAGATCCGTAGTCGCGCGACAGACGTCTGTCTGATGCGGTGATCTCACGTTATCGCAGGTCACGCCGGTGCAGTCGTCTGGCGTGTGCGGTCGAGTTAGGCCATCTTCGGCGCATTAGATGGCCAATCGGATGGCCAACCTCGTTTGGGTCGTCCGTGCGAGGCGTCAGGACATTCGCCCCTGGCGAGGGAGCCATCTCCTCGACGACCCTTGACGCTGTGCGAGCGACGCGCGCCATGACCGACACGGCGAAGTGGTCGATTGCCATGACCCTCTTTGGCCTCGCCACGGCGCACATCGTCTTCGCCGCGACCGGCAGCGTCGGGTGGGCGCTGGTCGGGCTGCTGGGCTCGGACATGGTCGCCAACGCGCTCGCCCACCCACGATGTGAGCCGTGAACGCTGCCGGGCCGATAAGAGTTCGGCGCGGCGCGCTAACGCGGCGCTAAGAGATCGACTCGGCGAAGTCGCGGCTCGTACAACCGGGGTTGATGTCATTGATGACGTCCACCCTCTACGACCGCCAGCCGGCCCCCACTCGCTCGGCGCCGCGTCACGCGTGGTCGATTGTCGAGCTCGATCCGTTCATCGCGCCCGAGCGGTCGCATTCGGTGGCCGATGTGCCGGCTCGGTCACGTGTCGTTGTTCGCGGTGTCGTCCGCGATGTGCGAGCTGCCCGGTGGGCGGGCGGTCCGGTTCTGGAGGTCGCTCTGTCGGACGGCACCGGCGAGTTGTGTCTCGCGTTCCTCGGTCGTCGTCGCATCGCCGGCATCGAGGCGGGCTGCGAGCTCACCGCTGCCGGGACCGTCGGTTCTCGTCGCGGCCGGCCGGTCGTGCTCAACCCCTGGTACTGGCTGCACGCAGGAGCGGAGGTTCCTGATGCGTGACGTCGCCTTCGTCCTGATGGTCATCGCCTTCTTCGCGGTGGCGTCCGCCTATGTCCGGGCGTGCGCGTCGGTGGTTGGCCCCGAGCCGTCGGAGCTCGACGAGCCCGGCGGCGACGAGGAGTTGGCGGCGTGAGCGCGGACAACCTCATCGGGCTGGTGCTCGCCGTCGCGGTCGCGGTTTATCTGGTCGTGGCGTTGCTGTTCCCGGAGAGGCTGTGATGCGGGCGGCCGACTGGGTGCTCCTCGGCTTACTCGTCGCGTTGATCGGCGTCGCGACGCCGTTGCTCGGTGGCTATCTCGCCAAGGTCTACGGCGACGGGCGCGCGCCTGGTGATCGCGTGTTCGGGCCGGTCGAGCGGCTCGTGTACCGGATCGTCGGTGTCGACCCGACCCAGGAGCAGCGCTGGACGATCTACGCCCGGTCGGTCCTGGCGTTCAGCGGGGTGTCGGTTGTCCTGCTGTACGTGTTGCAGCGCGTGCAGGGCGTGCTGCCAGGCAACCCGACCGGTGTCGAGGCCGTGCCGCCGGCCGTCGCGTTCAACACCGCTGTCAGCTTCGTGACGAACACGAACTGGCAGGCCTATGGCGGCGAGTCGACCATGAGCCACCTCACCCAGATGGCCGGCTTGGCGGTGCAGAACTTCGTGTCCGCCGCGGTCGGCATGGCAGTGGCGATCGCGTTCGTGCGGGGGCTGGTGCGGCGGCGCTCGGCGACGATCGGGAACTTCTGGGTCGACCTCACCCGCACCATCACGCGGGTGCTGGTCCCGCTGGCGTTCGTCGCCGCGCTGGTGCTCGTCAGCCAGGGCGTGGTGCAGAACCTCTCGGGTGGCACCGACGTCACGACTCTCAACGGGGCCGCGCAGGTGATCCCGGGTGGGCCGGTGGCGTCGCAGGAGGCGATCAAGGAGCTCGGCACGAACGGCGGCGGTTTCTACAACGCCAACTCCGCCCACCCGTTCGAGAACCCCAACGGGATCACGAACCTCCTGCAGCTGTTCCTGCTGCTCGCCATCCCGTTCGCGCTCACCTACACGTTCGGCACGCTGGCCAAGAACGGGCGGCAGGGCTGGGCGGTGTTCGCCGCGATGTTCCTGCTGTGGGCGGGCGCTTCGGTGGCGGCCATGACGTTCGAGTCCAACGGCAACCCGCTGGTCCACGATCGGGGGGTCGCCGAGGCGGCCGGGAACATGGAGGGCAAGGAGGTTCGCTTCGGCGCGGCCGCGTCCGGTCTCTACGCGGCGTCGACGACCGGGACATCGACCGGCGCGGTGATCTCGTCGCACGACAGCTTCACCCCCGGCGGCGGCGCGGTGCCGTTGGTGAACATGATGCTGGGCGAAGTGTCACCCGGCGGGGTCGGCGCCGGCCTGTACGGAATGCTGGTGTTCGCGCTGCTGGCCGTGTTCATCGCCGGGTTGATGGTCGGACGGACGCCGGAGTTCCTCGGCAAGAAGATCCAGGCGGCCGAGATGAAGCTCGTCGTGCTGTACATCCTCGCCGCGCCCGTCGCCGTCCTCGTCTTCAGCGGGATCTCGGTGCTGATGGGCACCGCGAAGGCCTCGATCCTCAATGACGGCCCGCACGGGCTGAGCGAGATCGTCTACGCGTTCACGTCGGCGGCGAACAACAACGGCTCCGCCTTCGGTGGCCTGAACGCGGCGACCGACTGGTACACGACGACACTGGGGCTGGCGATGCTCGTCGGCAGGTTCCTGCTCATCGTCCCGGTGCTCGCCATCGCCGGGTCGCTCGCCGCCAAGCAGCCGGCGCCGCCGTCGGCCGGGACGTTCCCGACCGACACGCCGCTGTTCGCCGGGCTGCTCGTCGGTGTCGTCGTGATCGTGGTGGGGCTCACGTTCTTCCCGGCGCTGGCCTTGGGACCGCTCGTCGAGGGGCTGGGGCTGTGAGCGTGCAGGAGCGCGAACCGCGTCTCGGATCGCCGGTCGCCACGGCCCGCAGCCGGCCGGCCGGCGCGCGGTCGCTGCTCGAGCCGGCGATCGTCCGCCGTGCGCTCCGCGACAGCGTCGTGAAGCTCGACCCCCGGTTCATGCTCCGCAACCCGGTGATGTTCGTCGTCGAGCTCGGCAGCGTCCTCACCACGCTCCTCTTCCTCCGCGACCTCGGATCCTCGACGACCGAGGAGAACGTCTTCGCCGGGCTGCTCGCGGTGTGGCTGTGGTTCACCGTGCTGTTCGCCAACTTCGCCGAAGCCGTCGCCGAGGGACGCGGCAAGGCCCAGGCCGACACGCTGCGTGCCGCTCGCACCGACACCCTCGCCCACCGTCTCGGCTCCGACGGCACGGTCGAGGACGTCTCCAGCTCACTGCTGGAGATCGGCGACCGGGTCGTGTGCGAACCGGGCGACGTCATCCCGAGTGACGGGACCGTGGTCGAGGGCATCGCCAGCGTCGACGAGTCGGCGATCACCGGCGAGTCGGCACCGGTGATCCGCGAGTCCGGCGGCGACCGCTCCGCGGTCACCGGCGGCACCAAGGTGCTGTCGGACCGGATCGTCGTGGAGATCACCGCCAAGCCGGGCGAGACGTTCCTCGACCGCATGATCGCCCTCGTCGAAGGGGCCGCCCGACAGAAGACCCCCAACGAGATCGCGCTCAACATCCTCCTCGCCGGACTCACCATCATCTTCCTGCTCGCGGTGGTGACGCTGCAGCCCTTCGCCATCTACTCCGGCGCCGAGCAGGACGTACTCGTCCTGGTGGCCCTGCTGGTGTGCCTCATCCCGACGACCATCGGCGCGCTCCTGTCCGCGATCGGGATCGCCGGGATGGACCGCATGGTGCAACGCAACGTCCTGGCCATGAGCGGCCGCGCCGTCGAAGCGGCCGGTGACGTCGCGACACTGCTGCTCGACAAGACCGGCACCATCACCCTCGGCAACCGCCAAGCCACCGCCCTGTTGCCGGTACCGGGCGTCCTCGAGCACGAGCTCGCCGACGCCGCGATGCTCTCCAGCCTCGCCGATGAGACCCCGGAGGGCCGCTCCATCGTCGCCCTCGCCGAGGCGAACTACGGGCTGACGGCGCGGACGCTCGCCGATGCGACGTTGGTGCCGTTCACCGCCCAGACGCGCATGAGCGGCGTCGACCTCGACGGCCGCCGCATTCGCAAGGGCGCAGCGGACTCGGTCCGCAAGTGGGTCCTCGCCGAAGGCGGGACCGCTCCGGATGCGATGGACACCATCGCCCACGGCATCGCCACCGAGGGCGGCACCCCGCTCGCGGTCGCCGAAGCGGACGGCCGGGCCGGGCTGGTGCGCGTGCTTGGCGTGATCCAGCTGAAGGACATCGTGAAGTCGGGCATGCGCGAGCGGTTCGACCAGCTGCGCGCCATGGGGATCCGCACCGTGATGATCACCGGCGACAACCCGCTCACCGCCAAGGCCATCGCCGACGAGGCCGGCGTCGATGACTTTCTGGCCGAGGCGACGCCCGAGGACAAGATGGCCCTCATCCGCCGCGAGCAAGCCGGCGGACGGCTCGTCGCCATGACCGGCGACGGCACGAACGACGCGCCCGCCCTCGCCCAGGCCGACGTCGGTGTCGCCATGAACACCGGTACACAGGCCGCGAAGGAAGCCGGGAACATGATCGACCTCGACTCCAACCCGACCAAGCTCATCGAAGTCGTCGAGGTCGGCAAGCAGCTGCTGATCACCCGCGGGTCGCTCACCACCTTCTCGATCGCCAACGACGTCGCCAAGTACTTCGCCATCATCCCGGCGATGGTCCTCGGCGTGTTCCCCCAGCTCGACCGGCTCAACATCATGAACCTGGAGTCGCCCCGCTCGGCGATCCTCTCGGCGGTCATCTTCAACGCGCTCGTCATCGTCGCCCTCATCCCGCTGGCACTGCGGGGAGTGCGGTTCCGGGCCGCGAGCGCCGCGCAGGTGCTTCGCCGCAACCTGCTCGTCTACGGGCTCGGCGGCCTCGTCGTCCCGTTCGTCGGCATCAAGGCGATCGATCTCGTCATAACCACCCTGGGGGTGAGCTGAGATGCGCGCCCAGCTCACCGCCTCGGTGCGGGCGATCCTCGTACTCACGCTGCTGTGCGGGCTTGCCTACCCACTCGCGGTCACTGGCGTCGCGCAGCTCGCCTTCAATGACGCGGCCGACGGGTCGCTCGTCGAGCGCGACGGCCAGCTGGTGGGGTCATCGTTGATCGGTCAGAGCTTCGAGGGTGACGAATGGTTCCACCCTCGCCCGTCGGCGGCCGGGGACGGCTACGACGGCATGGCCAGCGCGCCCTCGAACCTCGGTCCCACCAACCCCGAGCTGCTCGACACGATCGCCGACCGCGTCGACACCTACCGGGCGATCAACGGTCTCGGCGCGGATGTCGAGGTTCCCATCGACGCGGTGACGGCGTCGGCGTCGGGGCTCGATCCGCACATCTCCGTCGCCAACGCCCGGCTCCAGGCCGCCCGTGTGGCCCGCGCTCGCGGCATCCCGGTCGAAGACGTTCTTCGTCTGGTCGGCGTGCACACGTCGGACCGGGTGCTCGGGTTCCTCGGCGAAGCGGCGGTGACCGTGCTGGAGCTCAATCTCGCCCTCGACGGGGCTGGGTAGCGGAGACTGGAGGCGTGGCCCGCGGCACGTTGCGCGTCTACCTGGGCGCCGCCCCAGGCGTCGGCAAGACCTTCGCCATGCTCAACGAAGGTCGGCGCCGGCGGGACCGCGGCACCGACGTCGTCGTTGGCTACGTCGAGACGCACGGCCGGGCCCGCACCGCCGAGCAGATCGGCGAGCTCGAGGTCGTCCCCCGCCGCACGCTCGAGTACCGGGGGACGACCTTCGAGGAGATGGACCTCGACGCCCTTCTCGCTCGAAGGCCCGAGATCGCGCTGGTCGACGAGCTCGCCCACACCAACGTGCCGGGGTCGCGGAACGCCAAGCGCTGGCAGGACGTCAACGAGCTGCTCGACGCCGGCATCACCGTGATCTCGACGGTCAACATTCAGCACCTCGAGTCGATCAACGATGTCGTCGAGCGCATCACGGGGATCGTGCAGCGCGAGACGATCCCTGACGAGATCGTGCGGGTGGCCGAGCAGGTCGAGCTCGTCGACATGACCCCCGAGGCGCTGCGCCGGCGCATGGCCCACGGGAACATCTACGCCGCGGAGAAGGTCGACGCCGCGCTCACCAACTACTTCCGCGAAGGCAACCTCGCCGCGCTGCGCGAGCTGGCGCTGTTGTGGGTCGCCGACCAGGTCGACGTCGCCCTCGAGGAGTACCGCGAGCGGCACGGGATCACCGAACCGTGGGAGACCCGCGAGCGAGTCGTCGTGGCCGTCACGGGCGCGCCCGGCACCGAGGACCTCATCCGCCGCGCCTCTCGCATCTCCCAACGCGCCCACGGCGAGCTGCTCGGCGTGCACGTCCGCAGCCAGCAAGGCCTCGCCGGCCCGTCCAGCGAGCTGCTGGCTGACCACCGCAAGCTGCTCGAGGAGGTCGGCGGCGAGTACCACGAGACCGCCGGCAGCGACATCGCCGCCGCGCTCATCGAGTTCGCCCGCGCCGAGAACGCCACCCAGATCATCCTCGGCAGCAGCCGCCAGAGCCGTTGGCACGAGCTCACCCGCGGCTCGGTTATCAACCGCGTGGTGCGCCTTTCCGGGCCCATCGATGTCCACGTGATCTCCCACGAGCCGTCCCCTTCCGAGACGACGATCCCGCGCATCCGGCGCCGGGGCGCCCCCTTGTCCCCACGCCGCCGAGCCATTGCCTGGGGGCTCACCCTCGCTGGGCTACCGCTGCTCACCCTGGCGCTCACCGGAGTGCGCGACGACCTCGGCCTGCCGACGGTGATCGTGCTCTACTTGCTGTTCGTCGTCGTCGCAGCAGCAGTTGGCGGCACTGCCCCTGCGCTCGTCGCTGCGCTGGCGGGGTTTCTCGCCGTCAACTGGTACTTCACCCCGCCCACCCACACCTGGACGATCGCCGAAGGCGAGAACGTGCTCGCCCTCGGTGCCTACCTCCTCACCGCCGCCATCGTCAGCTGGCTCGTCTCCGTCGCGACTCGACGCACCGCCGAGGCCGCACGAGCGAGCGCCGAGGCGCAGACGCTGTCCGCGCTCGCCAGCGGCATCGTCGAAGCCGACCCGCTCCCGATCCTGCTGTCACACCTCCGCCGATCCTTCGTCCTGGCCGGTGTGACCCTGCTGCGCCGCGTCGACGGCAAATGGACCTTCGAAGCGGGCGACGGCACCGTCGTCGACGACCCCGATGCCGCGGACGAGGTCCACGCGGTGGGCGGCGAGCTCGTCCTCGCCTTGTCCGGTGGTGACCTCGCCGCCGAGGACCGGCGCGTCCTCAACGCGTTCGCGGCCAACCTGTCCGCCGCGCTCGACCGCCGCAAGCTTCACGAGCAGGCCGCCGAGGCCGCCGCCCTCGCTGACGCCAACGAGCTGCGCAGCGCCTTGCTCCAAGCCGTCTCGCACGACCTGCGCACACCGCTGGCCGGGATCAAGGCGTCGGTCAACAGCCTCCGCCAACCGGACGTCACGTGGACGCCCGACGAGACGGCCGAGTTCCTCAAGACCGTCGAGGACGAGACCGACCGGCTCACCAACCTCGTCGACAACCTGCTCGACATGTCGCGCATCCACGCCGGCGCCGTCGCGCCGGCCATGCGACCCACCACCCTCGACGAGGTCGTCCCCGCTGCCATCGCCAGCCTCGGACCACGCGCCCGCGACGTCGTCGTTGACATCGCCGAGACCGTGCCCCCCGTCGACGCCGACCCCGCCCTGCTCGACCGCGTCGTCGCCAACCTCGTCGACAACGCCCTCACCCATGGCCACAGCGACTGCCCCGTCCACGTCGAAGCCGGCGTCGCCGCCAGCCGCGTCCTACTCCGTGTCGTCGACCGAGGCAAAGGCATCCCCGTCGCGCAACGAGAGCAGGTGTTCCACCCCTTTCAAAGGCTCGACGACACCGAACCCCGCAGCGGTGCCGGCGTCGGCCTCGGCCTCGCCGTCGCCCGCGGCTTCACCCACGCCATGGGCGGCGAGCTCACCGTCGACGACACCCCCGGCGGCGGCACCACCATGATCCTCGAACTGACCGCCTCGAACTGATGGGCACGGCACGGGTGCTCGTCGTCGACGACGAAGCACCGATCCTGCGCGCCCTCGTCGCCAACCTGCGCGCCCGCGGCTACCAGCCCGATGCTGCTGCCACCGGCGAAGACGCTCTCAAGCTCGCCGCTAAGCACCACCCCGACGCTGTCGTCCTCGACCTCGGACTACCCGGCATGAGCGGCATCGAGGTCATTCGCGGCCTGCGCGGCTGGACGCGCGTTCCGATCATCATCCTCTCGGCTCGCGGCGCCGAACGCGACAAGGTCGCCGCCCTCGACGCGGGCGCCGACGACTACGTCACCAAGCCCTTCGGCATGGACGAGCTCTTCGCACGCCTGCGGGCCGCACTCCGCCGCGTCGCACCAGCTGAAGAAGCTGCGATCATCGCCACCCCCGACTTCGTCGTCGACCTCGCCGCCAAGACCGTTCGCTGCGACGGCGACGAGATCCGCCTCACCCCGACCGAGTGGGGCATCGTCGAGGTCCTTGTCCGCAACCAGGACAAGCTCGTCAGCCAACGACAGCTGCTGCAAGACGTGTGGGGTCCCGAGTACGGCGACGAGACGAACTACCTGCGCGTCCACCTCGCCCACATCCGCCGCAAGCTCGAACCCGAACAGGGACGACCTCGGTACTTCATCACCGAACCCGGCATGGGCTACCGGTTCCACATACCGGCCACCGAGTAGGCACGCCCGTGCGACGAACGTGGACAGCCCGTCGCAATCGCGACGACGCGACGGGCGGGGTGGACAGGGGCGGTCGGTGGGCCCTGATCGCGTGTGCGCCCGCAGGTTCGCACTCATAACGCCTCGCAGGAGCTTGGGATTGTAACCCCGGTTGCACTACTGTTGTGGGTGTGTCGGGCCGGCTCGAGTGGGTGTCGTTGGCGTATCGGCTGCCGAGGGAGCCGTCGACGCCGCGCATCACGGTGTGGCGCAAGCTCCGGCGGCTCGGCGTCGTCCAGCTGGTCGACGGACTCGTCGCCCTGCCGGCCGACGCCCGCACGAAGGAGCAGCTGGAATGGGTCGCCGAAGAGGTGATCGACGCGGGAGGCGAGGCGACGGTCTGGGTCGGGCGGCCGGGTTCGACCACCGACGAACGGCGGCTGGCGTCGCAGATGGCCAATGCCATTGCTGAGGAGTACCGGGCGGTGCTGAAAGCAGCGGAGGACGCTGGCGGCGCTGACCGCGTTGATGGGCGAACCCTCGGACGGCTCCGACGAGAGCTGCAGCGCATCGAGCGCCGCGACTTCTTCCCGCCACCGGAACGGGAAGCGGCACACGCCGCGGTTCGGAACCTTGCCAACGCGACGCAGGCAGCGACGCCGTGAGATGGGCCACGCGCGCCGGCGTCCACGTCGATCGTGCTGCATGCGCATGGCTGATCCGCCGGTTCATCGACCGGAACGCCGAGTTCGTGTTCGTCGACGACCCCAGCGAGGTACCTGAGGACGCGACCGCCTTCGACATGCGCGGCGCCGAGCTGTCGCATCACGAGGGTGACTGCAGCTTCGAGACGATCCTGCGCCGCCACGCGCTGGACGACCCGGTGTTGTGGGACGTGGCCCGGATCGTGCACGAGGCCGACCTCGACGACGATCGCTATGAGGCACCGGAGGCGTTCGGGTTGGACGTGGTGTGCCGCGGCCTGTCGATGGTGCGCTCTGACGCCGAGATCCTCGAGGTCACCGGTGCGGTGTTCGACGGCCTCTACGAGTACCGCCGCAGGGCGATGCTGCTCGGTCGGGACCCGGCGTGAGCCGCGACGGTCGGCTCGTCCTGGCCGCGCAGGCCGCTCGGGCGTTCGTCTACGGATTCGCGTCGGTCCTGCTCGGCATCACGCTGGATGCCGAGGGCTGGTCGACCGCCAGGGTCGGGCTCCTGCTGACAGCGATCCTGGCCGGCACCGGGCTGCTGTCGGTCGTGGTCGGCCGATACGCCGAGCGTCTCGGGCGTCGCCGCGTCTACCTCCTGCTGTTCCTGGGGCTGGCGGCGAGCGGCCTTGCCTTCGCCGGCACGACGAACGTCGTGTTGTTAGTCGTCGTCGCCCTGACCGGGACGCTGTCGACCGAGGTCGTCGAATCGGGTCCGTTTACCTCCCTGGAGCAGGCGATCCTGCCCGAGACAGTTCCAGCCGAGGGACGAACGCGGGTGTTCGGCACGTACAACGCGGTGGCGACGGTCGCTGGTTCGATCGGTGCGCTCGCGGCCGGTGGTCCGACGTTGCTGCGCGACGCCGGTGTCGGTGTTCCCGCCGACCAACGGTTCTTTCTCGTTCTCGTTCCTGTCGGCCTCGTGGGCGCGGTGATCGCCAGCGCACTCTCCCCTGCCGTCGAAGCCGAACGGCCCGCCGGCACGAGCCCTGTCCGGACATTGGAGCGTTCACGGCCGGTGGTGGTGCGCCTGGCAGGGCTGTTCGCGCTGGACAGCTTCGGCGGCGGCTTCGCCGTGCAGAGCTTCCTGGTGTTCTTCCTCTCCAAGAAGTTCGACCTGTCCGCCGACGCCCTCGGGGCCGTGTTCTTCGCCGTCGGGTTCCTCCAAGCGGGATCGATGGTCGCGGCCACTCGCCTCGCCGAGCGGGTGGGTCTGCTCAACACGATGGTGTTCACCCACCTGCCGTCGAACCTGCTGCTCGCCGCCGTCGCGGTCGCGCCAAACGCGCCCGTCGCCATCGCGCTGGTGCTGGCGCGCTTCGCGCTGTCTCAGATGGATGTCCCCACGCGGCAGGCGTACGTCATCGGTCTCGTTGACCCGGACGAACGTGTCGCCGCCGCCGCGTACACGGCGACCGCCCGCTACGCGGTGCGGCCCATGGCGCCGCTACTCGGCGGCGCACTCCAGCAGGTGTCCCTCGGCCTGCCGTTGGTCGTCGCCGGCGGCATCAAGTCCGTCTACGACCTCGCGCTGTGGTCGTGGTTTCGCCGGGTTCCACTTTCCGCCGACGTCGAAACGGAGGTGACCGATGATCTGGTGTCTGCGCACCGTGCGGGTTCCCGAGGACCAACGCCAGCAGTTCCTGGCGTGGATCAGTGACAACGGTGAGCTGCGCCGCCAGCACGGCATCCTCGCCGAGCTCGTCCTGGCGCGCTCGCCCCGACAGAACCCGGCCAAGACCCTCCAGCCCGACGACATCGACGTCGATCCGGAGGAGTACGTCGTGCTCACCGCGTGGCCCGATCACGACACCTTCGACGCCTGGATCGACACGCCCGACCGCGACCGGCTCACCGCGTCGCCGACCCATGAGGCCGTCGAGTTCCGGCCGCTCACCCGCTACGACCTGGTCGGCGGTTACCTCACCGACGCGCTCACGTTCACGACCCTCGACGACAGCTCAGGAGGCACACCATGAAGTGGGTGACCCGCGCCCGCCCCAAGACCGACCGGATCGCTTGTCCCTGGCTCATCCGCCGGTTCATCGACCCCGACGCCGAGATCCTGTACGTCCCAACTGACCAGGTGCTCGAGGTCGCCGCCCGCGAGGGCGCACACGGCTTCGACACACCCGGCGCCGAGTTCGACCACGTCGGGAACAAGTGCACCTTCGAGGTCCTCATCGACCACTACGACCTCGGCGGGGACGCTGCGCTCGTGCGGCTCGCCCAGATCGTCCATGCGGCCGACATCGACAGCGAGGTCCACACCGACCCGTTCGCCCCGGCGCTGCTCGCGCTCGCGTTCGGCGGTCTCGACGTCGAAGCCGACGACCACCGCCTGCTCGAGCGGGCCAGCTTCGTGTACGACGCCCTCTACGCGTGGTGCGCCCAGCAGGTCGGAGCCGCGGCGTGACCCCGACCAACCTCGGCTATGACGACGTGCGCGTCGACGCCGTCATGCAGGCGGCCAAATTGATGGCCGCCTCCGCCATCACCGCCCCGAAGTCAGGCGGCCAGCTGTTCCTCGCCGGCAAGCAGAACTTCATGGAGACCGTCGTCGTCGCCGACACCGACGAGCGGCACCGCATCGCCGAATGGCTCCGCGCCCGAGGCACCGAACGCCGCGAGCAGATCTGGTTCCGCGACGCCGAAATCGCCGAAGCCGTCGACGCCATCCTCTTCATCGGGCTCCTGCCCGAGTGGTACCCACCCAACTACGACTGCGGCGCCTGCGGCTACGCCACCTGCGCCGAGTTCCTCCACTACACCAAGCAGCTGCGCGCCGACTCCGCCGAGCTCGAGTTCGCCGGCCCGGTGTGCAACCTGCGCGACATCGACCTCGGCATCGCCGTCGGCTCCGCCGCGAAGACGGCCGCGCTGCACTCGATCGACTGCCGCTGCCAGACCCGCGCCGCTGTCGCCGCCCGCAAGCTCGGCATCATCCGCGCCGACCACGCCGTCGCCCTCTCGCTGTCAGTCACCCACAAGGCCATCGGCTTCGACCGCCGCATGCCCGACGTCGACTTCGACACCCTCGACTACCCCGCGACCGCCACGCTCCCCGTCGCCGCCGGCGCCGGCAGCCGCCACGAGGGAGCCCGACACCGCCAACAGCCCCGTCTCCCCATCGCTGCCACTGGCCCGTCCGAGCCGGTGTAATCGCGCAGGGGTGCGATGCCCTCGCCGCACGAACGAGTCGCCCCCGGTTGAGGACGCTGTCGAGGTGGTCGGCCACCGCTGTGTCGTCGGGTGCCTGAGCCCAGCCGTAGTGGCGCAGCGTGGTCGACGGGTCTCGGTGTCCGAGGCAGGGCTGGTCGGCGAGCAGCTTGCCCTCGGCGACGAGCACGACGGCGACGGTGTGGCGGAGCGCCGGGGGACGACGGAGCGCGGTCGCTACGTGACGTCGCCCTGTGGCGTGTACATGTCGAAGAACGCCCGGGGCCGCACCCCGAGGCGATACCACGGCGTCGCACGCTCGCTATCGAGATCAGTGCGCGCCGCCCACGGGAACCCGCTCGGCGAGACACCAGTCGCGATGCGCCAGCCACGCCGTCGAGCCGCGGACCGCAGTCGGCGGCGCCACTCCTCCGCCTCGATAGCAGGTCCGACGACCCACCCCTCGGACGCAAGTCGCTGGATCGAGGCCGACACGAGCTCCTCGTAGCGCCCCACGCACTCGGGTCTACCACCGTGTCCGTCAGCCGGCAGCGGCGAGCAGCCGTTCGGTCCGCTGGCGGCGCCGCTGCAGGGTGCGGACGCCGACGCCGAGCTCCGCGGCCACCTCGGCGTCGTCATCCTGTTGCACCCGCGTGCGCCAGACGACCCTGGCGCTCTGCGCGGTGATGGTGCCGCGGTCGACGGCGGCCAAGAGGCGGGCATGGGCGCGGTGCAGGCTGGCCACCTCGGCCTCGAGCGCTTCGTGTTCGGCGGAGGGGACCGCCGGCCGCCGTGGCTCGGCGACGTGGTCGAGCGACACCGCTCCGTGGGCCGGGCCGAGGACGGCGCGCACGTAGCGCTTGCGGACGTCGAGCAGGATGTTGGCCGCCACGGCGGTGGGGCGTCGGTCGATGCGGTAGGTGCGGATCCGCTCCCAGGCGAGCGCCAGGAGCTCGTGGTCGACGTCGTCGAAGCTGCCGCCGAGCGCCAGACGTCGCCCGAGGTTCCGCAGCCCCGGCCGCAGGATCTGGAGCAGCACCCGGGCCGCGACCGGATCGGATGGCGCCCGGGCGGCGAGCGCGGCGTGGGCACGGTCGGCATCGGACTTGCTGGCCGCCCACACCCGGGCGACGAGGGCGTCGAGGTCGGGGGCGGCGAGCGCCGGGTCGGTGCGCCAGCGCTCGAGGGCGGCGGCGGCGTCGGGGCTGGTGGCGATCCTGGCCCAGGTGCGGTCCAGGGCGTCGAAGACGGAACGGGACATGCGGTGGCTCCTCCACGGGACGGTTGGGACGCCGGCACTGTCCGGGAGGCCACTCACGCGCGCGCTCACGCGGGCACTCACGTTTTCGTGTTGACCAGGGCCTTTTCTTCGCCGGCACTCACGAACGTGAGTGGTGCCACTCACGTTTCCACTCACGTTTCCGGATCCGTGTCGCCGGACGGGGCCGTCGGGGGCTTGCAGATGTGTCCACCCGGCCGCGCCGGGTGCACCGCGCCGGCGCGGCCCTCACCTGAGGAGGTCGGCCGTGTCCGCATCCATCGAGCTGTCCCCGCTGTACGACCCGACCCTGGAGAAGGTCGGGCTGCCGCTTACCCACCCCTACGTCGAGCGGGTCTACTGCTCGGTCCTGGCCCCAAGCTCGGTGCTCCTCCTGCGCCGGGCCGGCGAGCTGTTCGCCGAGCACCCCGAGGGCCTCCGGGTCGACGTCGTCGACCTGTCCCGCTCCCTCGGCCTCGGCGTCCGGGCCGACGCCGACGACGTCGGCCGCAACGGCCCGCTGCGACGCACGATGGACCGCCTCGTGCGGTTCCGCATGGCCGCCTGGCGGGACGACGACCGGCTCGGGATCCACCCCAAGCTCCCGGCCCTCGAGCGCCACCGGGTCGCCCGGCTGCCGGAGCCCGTCCAGACCGCCCATCACCGGCTCCTGACCGACCACCTCGACGGCCTCGTCGCCCGCGCCGAAGGCCGGGTCCTCGAGCCGGCAGGGTTGGAGCGGACGACGTCAGCACCACCCCGTCAGGAGTCGCCGGTCGCTGCCCGCCTTCGCGCCTTCGGCACCCCCGCCATCGAGCCGCGAATCGTCGCCCGATGACCGCGAACGCGACCCCTTCTGCCACTCACGTTCTCGGCTCCACCGCCGCCCGCGCCACTCACGTTCTCGACCCCGCCCTCGTCGCCGCGAACCCCCCAACCCGCAGATACACACCTGCAGGTTCGCCTAACGGCGAACCTGCGGGCGGGTGGGCCCGCTACGCAAGTCGACCATCGTCGGGTCGGGCGAAACGGTTGAGTGAGTCGGAGCGCCGCGGGCGAAGCCCGACGGGCTGGTGGCGTCGATGGCTGCCACGGGGGGCTATAGCTCGAGTCCGAGGTCGTGTTCGAGGCTGAGGTCTCGGCTGTGGTCGGGCTGCTGCAGGTTGTCGAGGCGGTTGGTGAGCTCGATGGTGTGCACGCTGGTGTCCCATTCGCGGTGTTGCACCCCGTCGAGGGGTCGGTGGCCCAGCGCAGCCGCCTCGACGCCGAACTCCTCGCGGTAGGCCTCGATCCGTCCGGCGGACTGGGCCCATCGGGCCCGCTCGGGTGGATCGTCGGGCGCGGGGCCGAGCAGGTGCAGCAGGTGGTCTGGTTGTTCGGCGATGGCCGCGGCACCGAGTGCGGTCGTCCGGTCGGCGACCTGTTCGGCGAGGTGGGTGCGGTAGGCGAAGGTGTCGGCGTGGGCGTCGATCCACTCTTGGCGCTGCTGTTGCGCGACCTCGAGCTCAGCTTGTTGGTTCTCCAGGGACGCCAGGATGCGGCGGTCCTCACGGCCGGTGCGGGTGAGCCGTCCGGGCCGGGCGTGGCGTTCCATGTGGTTCCGCCGGTTGGCGAGGCGTTCGAGTTCGATGGTCCGGTCTGGTGGTGTATCCCGGCGGATCTGGGCGTCGAGGTTGACGAGGCGTGGCTTGAGCACGGCCAGCGACTCGGACGCGGCCAGGACGTGGCGCAGCGTCTCGGTGGCGGATACCTCGGCCGAGACCCGGCCCAGCGCACCAGCGAGAACCTCCCGGGGGGTGGCGGGGTCGGGGGTGTGTTCGAGGTCGAGGGGGTCGGTGATAACCAGCGCCGTGTTGGAGCGGCGACCGCGGGTCATGCCGACGTAGAGGGCCTCGGCGGTGGTGCGCTCGTCGGCGATCAGGACGGCCTGGTCGACAGTGAGGCCCTGCGCCTTGTGGACCGTGGCCGCGTAGGCGAGGGTCACCTCGTCGGCCACGTAGTCGCCGGGGAGCGTGAGCCGGCCCCGTCCGGTGAGGTCCTCGACGGTGAGACTGCCATCGAGATGGCGGGCGGTGATCCGCCAGCGGTCCCCGTTGCGGACCCAGGCGCCTCTGGTGGTGAGCAGGCTGCGGTCGTTGCGGGTGGTGACGATCTCGTCGCCGACCCCGACACAGTGCTCTCCCGCTTGGACCCCGTCCCGCTCAACTTCGCCGGCGGTGATCCGGGCGGCTTGGCAGCGCCGGGCGAGAGCGTCGACCGTGTGGTGGTCGCTGGCGCAAAGCACGATCGACTCCCCATCGCTGCGGGCGTGTTGCCAGTGGGCGAATGCCGCATCCACGATCTGGGCCCGGTCCCCGCCCAGGACGCGTCCGTGGTGCTCGTAGACGTCGAGGACCGTGGGATCGCGGTCGCGGAGCCGGAGGCTGGCGGCTCGTTCCCACTCGGCCCCGAAGCGCCGTATCCCGGTGAGTTCGACGTGGTGGTCCTGGGCGAGGAGGCGGAACAGGCCACCGGCCTCGACCGCGCCGAGCTGCGCCCAGTCCCCGACCAGGACCACCTTGCCCTCAGCCTGATCAGCGAGGAGCACGAGACGGGCCAGGTCGCGGCTGGCCACCATGCTGGCCTCGTCGACGACCAGCACCTCCCCGGGACGCACCCGCCAGGCCGGGTTGGGCCCGTCGGGGCGATCCTGTTCGTGGAGGAACTTGGCGATCGTGTCCGACACCAACCCCGTCTCGGCCTCCAGGACGCTGGCGGCGGCCGCTGACACGGCCAGCCCGCGTACCGGGAGCCCGCTGGTGGTCCAGGCTCGGGTAGCGGCCCCCATCATGCGGGACTTGCCCGAACCGGCCGGACCGATCACGGCCGCGACCGTGTCGCCCTCCTGGGTCACGGCCCCCACCGCGGTTGCCTGATCGTCCCCCAACCCGCCTAGGGCGATGGCCGCGTCCACCGCGGCGGGGTCGGCGACGCCACGGCCCGCCTCGCGGCCCTGGGTGGCGATGTCGAGGACCTGCTGCTCGACCGCGAGCGTCAGCTGCGTTGTGTAGCGGGTGGCGTTGTGGCGTTCGAAGACCGACCGCCCATCCAAGCGGCGCAGTCCGGCCGGTGCGGCGGGTTCCGGTGCGGCGAGCCGGATGATGGAGGGGTGCAGCAGCATCTCGTCGGCCCGGGTCTCGATCCACCAGCGCGCCTCATCCGCATCGGCCAGGCCGACCGGGCAACGCCGCGCCACATGACGGATCACATCGGTCCGGGTCCACGTCGACCGTGACCCCGGAAGTTCCTCCAGTACATCCGCCACGAGCTCGCCCTCATTGACCTGGCGGGCGAGCTTCGGCCGGTCGAGCACCCGGACGACCCAGCGATCGGGGTCCAACCCGGCCTGAACGGCTTCGCTGTACCAGCGGTCGAAGAGGCCCTCGTCGCCTTCGCCGAGGTGTTCCTTCGCTGGGCGGGTCTCCAGCACCGCTACCTCGTAGAACCGGCGGCGGCCCTTCGCGGTGAGCGGACGGCCGAGCTTTGCTTCGGCGTCGGCGATGAGCTCCTCGGCGCGGGGTTCGACCTGACTGGTGCGCTTGGAGAACAGGCGCCGCACCGCCGGGGGGACGCCATCGATCTCGGCCTGGCCGTTGCGATCGACCTCCCCCCAGGCGACCCCCAGCCGGGCGGTCAGCTCGACCCGCAACGCGGCCTGGTACACCATGCCGGCCGGCTTGAGCTGCCGATGCAGGCCCCGCGAGTCCAACGCCCGCCACACGCCGTCCTCGCGGCAGCGGACCCGTCCGGAAACCAGGACATGGGTGTGCAGCTGCGGGTCCCCCGCCCGCGACGACCGGTGCACGAACGCGGCCGCCACATACCCATTCGTGTCGACCTGACGGACCCCCGCCTTGCCCTGCCGCGCGAATGCGGCGTGTTCCTCCAAGAAGTTCAGACCCGCGGCGACCGCCGCGTCATGCGCCTCACGGACCTCCATGCCCACCCTGGCGCCGGCCGTGGCCCACAACCCGGACACGGTCTTCGGCGCCGAGAACGTCAGATCCCATCCCGTCACCCGATCCGCACCGTCGCGCACGTTGTAGACCGCCCCAAGGGACTCCCCCGACCCCGGATGGATCCCACCGAATAGCAGTGCCAGATCCTCGGCACGGACCTCCCCCTCGAGACCGGTGGCCGACGAGCCGCTCCCGACCCACTCGCCCGGCGACTCACCATGGCCCGCGTAGTAGTCCTCGATCCCAGCGGCCACCGTGTCCGTGTAGTAGGACACGGTGGCCGGGGTCACCTTCCCCCGGCTCAACACCACCCACCTCCGACGAGGCGAACGGCCGCCGGGACGGCGGCCCTGGGTCCCGGCACCGCAGGGTGCCAATGTCTGCGCCCTGCTCGCGCTTCGCGTTGCTCGCGGTCCTCGGAGCCGGGCGAGTCGGCGGCCTCGCGACCGGCGGTCCGGCGTCCCACGCGGCGCGCGGGTGCTTGGCGCCCGGTTGCCTCGCTGCCGGGATGCCAGCTGCTCGCCGACTCCGCCATCGCGGCGCCCCGGGCAGCGCGAGACGGACGCCGCTCACGCGGGACCGCGTTCATGCTTACCCGCCCGCCGGGGCGTCGAACAACGACGCCTGCCGGCCGTCGAGAGCGCGGGCCCGTCGCTCCGCGCGGGGGGCCTTCACGCGGGCGCCGGCGTCGTGGTCGCCGTGTCGGGCGATCGCGGTGACCCCGCTGATCACATCGGCGTGCAACACATACAGGGAACGACCGAAGCATCCGCTATCGGGGTCGCGCCCGCTGCTCCGGGTGACGACGCCCCGGGCGATCAGCCGCCGTACGGCGTGCGCCGCGCAGTCCTTGCTGATCCCCACACCCTCGGCGATCCGACGGACATGCGTCTCGACCACCAAGGACTCGTCGCCGGCGGCGTCGAGGAACAGCTCCTCGAGGACCGTCCAGGCAGTCGGCCCGAGCTGACGGCGCAGCTCCCTCGCCGCGTCGGTCAGGACGAGATGGCGATCGGCGGACCGAGGCAGATCACTGGCCGCTGGCACGGACGCCGTCCCCATCGGGGCTGATGTCCAGCATCTGCCGCAGCGCGCTGCGCGGGACCCGCAGGTTTCGGCCCAGCACGACCACCGGCAGTCCGTGGCGTCCGTCTGTCTCGCGCCACTGGCGGGCCAGCTCGTACGCGGTACCCCGAGCAATGCGCAGGATCTCGGCGGCCTCCTCGACGGTGAGCACCTCGGGGAGCTCGTCGAGGACCGGTTGCGCCTTCACGACTCGAAGCTCAGCCATATCTCCTCATCCCACCGGCCGAAACTACGACGGTGACATTCGCTCGTCAACTGATATATTGGAGGTGTGTGTACTAGTTGACACTCACGAGCACTGACGGACACTCCCCGGAACGAGATATGCGCACCAAGACCTCCAAGAACGTCACCCACCCGCCGGACGAACGGCCGTTTCTCGGCCTCACCCCCAACCAGGTGGTCGCCTTCAACCTCACCCGCGCCCGCGAGTGGAAGGGCTGGACCCAGGACCAAGCCGCCGCTGCACTCGAGCCGTTCCTCGGCAAACGCTGGTCCAAGGCGAGCGTGTCCCAAGCCGAACGCTCCGTGGCCGGCCGGGTCATCCGCAACTTCGACGCCGACGAGATCGTCGCCTTCGCCCGCGCCTACGACCTCCCCATCACCTGGTTCTTCATGCCGCCGCAACCTTGGACCGACCAGCCCGGCCAACCCGTCACGCTCGGCACCCCCGACGCCGAGCAGAGTGGCACCGCGCTCGCCGAGCTCATCGACCTCGTTTTCGGTGACGAGGAGCAACAGGCGCTGTTGGCGCTGCGACTCGACGCTTTCCTCGACCAGCTAGGCGGCGGACCGGTCACCGCCGCGCAGGAGCGCGTCAGGGGACTCGTCCGCCAGCGTATTGACGCGCTGGTCCGCGACTCGTTCCGCGACCTCGGTCGCTGGCAGACCCAGCTGCGCAGTCTCGCCAACCAGCTGGAGGACCTGGAGACACGCGCACGAGTCGAACCCGACAAGTCGTAGTGCGGTCAGGTCGTGGCAGGTTGGTCGCGCAGGAGGGTCCGATGTGCTGCGACTGGACCAGGGAGCACGGCCACCAGCACGACGCCATCGTCACCAATGGAGACCACGCGGGCCACGGCCGGGTCCGAGTCCTCGTTGCCGACGACCACATGCGCGCCAACTCGAAGGACTACGCCGGGGCTGGTATTTCGCACCGACGTGTGCGTGAGGCCGTCTCCGTCCGTGCGGAGGTAGTCAACCCAGAGATCCCACGTCATGACGCGTCCATCGTACGTCGATTGCTCCGAGACCATCACGTGCGTCCCGGGTTCTGCAGGGCCGGGTCGAAGCATCGATCTAGTCGCCGCAGCGTGGCGTCGTCGAGGTCCGGCAGAACGATGTCGTAGTGCGGTCGATCGAGCGTCGGGATGAGCGGGAACCCTTCGCTCCGCAGACGCCCGACGGTTGACAGCCGGACCTTGCCGTACCGAACGAGGAACGGGTCCGCAGCGCACAACTCCTCGACATCAGCATCCAGCGCTAGAAACACAGACACGGCGTAGATCCCCAGCTCCTCATGAGCGTCGGTTGCCGTGCGCCGCACGAACTCACCCGTCATCTCGCCGCCGCGGATCACCACGACGGTGTCGTCGGGCGGCTCCTCGGCACGCAGCACGATGGGGTTCATTCGGACACCGCATCGGACGCGGCGCTGCCTCGGTCGAGCAGGCGGTTCCACGCCTCGATGGCGTGGGGGATCGACGGGCGAACGGCATGGCGGTAGCCCTCGGTGGTGCGGGTGTCGACGTGGCCCGCGAGGTCGGCCACCTTCACGAGGTCGTCGAGTTGGTCCGCAACCAGCGACACGAACGAGTGGCGCAGCTCGTACGTGGTCCACTCGCCGCCCAGCTCCGCGCGCTCGCAGAGCTGCTTGAACGCGCGGCGCAGGTTGGAGATCGCCATCGGGGTTCCGTTGCGGGTGCCGAACACAAACCCGTCGTCGTCATAGAGGCCGAGCATCCGCGACTCCTCCCGATGTCGGCCCAGCGCAGCTACGAGCAGCGGGTGGAGCCCGATGCGCCGCTTGCCGCGCTCGGTCTTCGGCGGTCCCTGGCCGACGTACCGCTTCCGGACCTCCATGGCCCGCTCGGCCACCTCGATGGTCGGCTCGTCGGAGTCGAGATCGACGAAGCACCAGCGCAGGCCAGCCAGCTCGCCCGGCCGGAGTCCACACATGAGCGCTGTGAGCCACATGGCCGGACGTGGATCGGCGGGGATGGCGTCGGTGAGAAGCCGTTGAGCCTGCTCGATAGTGAAGCTCTTGCGCGGCTTCGACGGCTTGCGAGCCGGAAGCAGGACGTCGGCTGCTGGATTGCGCTTGATCCGGCGCTGGCGCACAGCGTGCTGGCAGGCCTGGTTGAGGTAGTTCCACGATCGGTCGATCGTGCTGGTCGACTTCCCGGCCGCGTCCATGGCGCTGAAGACCTTCTCGAGGCGCTCAGTGGTCGTCCTGTCGACCCACAGCGGTCCGATCGCGGGGCGGACGTTGGAGCCGAGCAGCTGGCGGGCGTTCTCGATCGTTGCCTGCGCCTTTACGCGGACATGGCGTGACTTCCTCGACGGCGCCACGTTCGGGCAGTCCGCCTCGAACCAAGCGTCGATGACCTCGTTGAAGGTGAGAGACCGCTGCCGGCGCGCCCCAGGGTCGATGGCCTGCGCGCGCAGAGCCAGCAGCTCATCGAGATCGTGCTGGGCGTCGGCCTTGTCGGCGCGCTCGACCTTTCGCCGCGAGCCGTCGGGGAACCGCACCCAGGCCATCCAGCGCTCGTTGCGCTCGTTCCACCGCACCGACGGCCGTTGCGCCATCTCGCACCTCCGACGTAGCCACCGATGAAAAGGCTACGTCAAGGTGGCTACGTCGGTCCAGCACCCTAAGGCCCATCGTGCCATTTAGGCACTCTGACCTGGACTTTCCTGGTGGAGACGATGGGACTCGAACCCACGACCCCCTGCTTGCAAAGCAGGTGCTCTAGCCAACTGAGCTACGTCCCCGGAGGGACTTCAGTTGTAGCCGATGACGGGCCTACGACCAGGAGCGGTTGAGGCGACGCCGGCGCCGGCGAGGGCGAGGTTCAGTGGGCGGCTCCACCCTCGCCGGCTCCGAAGTTGGTGTGATCGGCGGCGACTCCGTTGTCGACAGGATCGTCCACCCCGGGGAGGGCATGAGCGACGGAAACGGCGTCGCCGTGACTGGCTGCACCCGTTCGTTGCGCCGTTGTCTCGGCCGGGGCTCGGAGGTTGCCCGGCTGGGACGACGGGCCGGCTGGCGCCCCGACGGCCGGGCGCTCGGTGGGAGGAGTCACCGGGGCCTGGCCGTCGCAGCCCGGGTTCGTCAGCCGGTAGGGCGGTCGTTGGCCCAACGCTCGGGCCGGGCCCGGCCGTGGGTGTCGACACGGACCACGACGACGTCGACCGGGTTGCGGCCCCGGCCCGATACCAGCCGGCCGAGGAGGGCGGCCACAGGGACGCTGGCAGCCGCCCACAGCACCATCGAGGTCGTCATTCCTTCGCCTCTTGCCGGGTCATGCTCATCGGTCCCCATCGCCATCTCTCGACCGCGACGACCTCGTCACGGGTTGCACGGGTCGCAACCGATGAGCGAAATTGGGTCCTCCTGGCTGATTCGCTCGCAAGCTCACTCATTGGCACAGGGTGGGGCACAACGGCTTCGCCGACCATGGCTCGCTCGCCCCATTTTCCTCTTCCGTCTGGACTAGTCCTAGGCGCCTTCGGCGACCAACCGGTCGAGGGTCAGGCCGGGGTTGTCGATCTCGACCCGGGCCAGCCAGTAGGGGCTCTCGAACAGGGCCAGCAACGCCCCGTCGGAGCGCTGCAGCACGGCCACGCCGGTCATCGACGACAGCTCCGGCGCCGAGGCCGCGTCGGTCCTGCGGGCGACCTTGTAGCCGGTGTGGGACAACTCGACCGGGGCGCCGAACTCGTTGGCCAGCCGGTGCTCGGCGACGTCGAACTGCATCGGGCCCACCGCCGCCAGCATCGGCGCCTGGTCGCCCAGGTGTGGGTCGCGCAGCACCTGGACCACGCCTTCCTCGTCGAGCTGGGCGATGCCCTTTCGGAACTGCTTGAACCGGCCCGTGTCCTTGACCCGGGCGACGGCGAAATGCTCGGGCGCGAAGCTCGGGATCCGGGCGAACACGACCAGTTCGTCAGCCCACAACGTGTCGCCGACCCGGACGTCGTTGGCGTTGACGAGGCCGATCACGTCGCCCGGGTAGGCCTCGTCGATGGTCTCGCGGTCCTGGCCGAAGACCGAGTGGACGTACTTGGTGGCGAAGGGACGACCGGTCGGGCCATGGGTGACGACCATCCCCCGCTCGAACCTGCCGCTGCACACCCGAAGGAAGGCGATGCGATCGCGGTGCGCCGGGTCCATGTTGGCCTGGACCTTGAACACGAAACCCGAGAAGGGGTCGTCGAGGTCGCGGGGCTTGCCGTCCTCGTCGTGGCGCCGCGACGGTGGCGGGGCCAGGTCGACGACGGCGTCGAGCAGCAGGCGCACACCGAAGTTGGTCAGGGCCGACCCGAAGAACACCGGTGTCGAGATCCCGGCCCGGAACAGGTCGAGGTCATGGCTGGCCCCGACCGCCTCGAGCAGCTCCAGTTCCTCCTGCGCCGCCAGCCAGGCCGAGCCTTCCTCGACGGCGGCCCGAGCGGGGTCGACCAGCTCTTCGGGAGCTTCGGTCGCGCCTCGAGCGGTGCGGGTGTAGCGCCAGTAGGAGCCGTCGCGGCGATCGACGACGCCCCGGAAGTCGCCCGGGAACCCTACCGGCCACGTCACCGGGGTGGCTGGCACGCCGAGCTGTTGTTCGATCTCGTCCAGGAGTTCGAGCGGGAGGCGCCCCGGCCGGTCGTACTTGTTGAGGAACGAGAGCAGAGGGAGGCCCCGGTCGCGGCAGACCTCGAACAACTTGAGGGTCTGGGGCTCGATGCCCTTGGCGATGTCGAGGACCATGATGGCGGCGTCGGCGGCCGCCAGTACCCGGTAGGTGTCCTCGGAGAAGTCGCGGTGCCCGGGCGTGTCCAGCAGGTTCAGGGCGTGGCCCCGGTACGGGAACTGCAGCACCGTCGACGAGATCGAGATGCCCCGCTTCTGCTCCAGCTCCATCCAGTCCGACGCCGCTCGGCGACGGGCTCCCCTGGCCTTGACCGCCCCGGCTTCCTGCAATGCCCCGCCGTAGAGCAGGAACTTCTCGGTGAGGGTCGTCTTGCCGGCATCGGGGTGGCTGATGATCGCGAACGTGCGGCGACGCTCGGCCTCGGCTGACGGCAGGTTGACCACGAACGGACCAGTCTACGAAGACGGCAACGTCGTGAGCCTGGTCACCACGTCGGCCCGCGCCCGGATCACCAGGGCGTAGGTCACGTCGAGGACGACGTCGAGCTGGACCGCCAGGCTACGCTCCACCGAGTAGTAGGTGACCAGGCGCCCGGTACCGACCACGTCCCCGCCGAAGGTGATGTCGCTGCGGACCACCGTGACGGGGACCGGCTGGCCGGCGACGGTGACCGTCTCGGTGCCGGTGACGGTCGCGTCCAGGCGCAGGGTGGTGAGCCCGTCGGCCGAGGCCGCCTCCCACGACCATGCCGTCCCCGGCGAATGGTCGGCGGGGACATAGGGAACGGGGACAGCCGGTCGGAACGTCCTGCCGGTGCTCCCTGCGGTCAGGTCCACCAACACCAGCTGGACCTCGTCGTGCAGATAGCGCAGCACCAACTGGAGCTCACCCAGCCCCGCCGGGGTCCGTACCCGCCTCTCGGCGAAAGAGACCGGCTCGATCACCACCGTGCCGAGAAAGTCGATGGCCCACACCGAGCCGTTGATGTCGCCGCTGCCGGTGACCGGCCGGGTACAGCCCTGGGCCCGGCACCACCAGGTCGGTACCGGGCGGCGGCGGGGTACCCGTCGCGTGCCCGTCGGAGACGGTGGCAGTGCCGGCACCGCGGGATCTCCCGGCGCCGGGACCACCCCGGCGTCCGGGCCAGGCGCCGACGATGCCTCGGCGGCAGGCGCGGTCGACGGCGCCGACGTCGTGGCCCCCCCGTCGCTGACGGCACGGTCCGTGCCCCCACCCGAACAGGCCGATACCAGCGCGGCGGTGACCAACGCTCCCACCAGGCGCCGGCCGGCCCGGCGCCGGGCGTTACACATACTTCGCCGGCGCCCCGACTGCTTCGTAACAGGCGCCCACCAGCTTCTTGGTGCGCGGGTCGCCGGACAGGTGCTGGCGCATGTGGTTCATGACGTACCCGAAGCCGAGCTGGTTCTCGGGATCGGCGAAGCCGACGGCGCCACCGGCGCCGGTGTGGCCGAACGAGCCGGCCGACCCGTAGGGGGAGTACCAGCACGAGTTCATGAAGCCGAGGCCGAAGCAGGTCTCCATGATCAGGCAACGGTCGTTGCGCACGGTCTGGCGCTGCCGGGCCGCTTCCATCTGGTCGACGCTGAACAGGGGCGTGCCCTCGGCCTCCTCGAGCCGACCGATCAGCCCGGCGTAGAACCGCGACAGCGACCGGGCCGAGGTGATGCCGTTACCAGCCGGGATCTCGGCGGCGTGCACGTCGCGGCGGTTCATGACCAGCGTGTCGGGAAAGGCACCGTTGAGGGTGAGGGCACGGCCCAGCAGCGTGTCGGGCGAGAGGAAGCTCTCGACCACGTTGCGCATCATCGGGTTGGCCGCCTCGAGGGGCACGAGGTCACCGAGGATGGGTGCCACCCGATGCTCGTACTCCTCGGGGAGGCCGATCCAGAATTCGAGGCCGAGGGGGCCGGCGATCTCCTCGGCGAAGTAGGTCCCCAGCGACCGGCCGTCGATGCGCCGCACCAACTCGCCGACGAGGTGACCGAACGTCACCGCGTGGTAGCCGTGGACCCGGCCCGGTTCCCACATCGGGGCCTGGTCCTCGAGGGCCGTGATGACCGGCTCCCAGCGGAGCGCCTCCTCCAAGGACAGCTTGGCGTCGATGGTGGGGATCGCCGACTGGTGGGCGAGCATCATCCGTACCGTGATGTCGTCCTTGCCGGCCTTGGCGAACTCGGGCCAGTACCTGGCCACCGGTTCGTCGATGTCGAGGAAGCCCCGCTGCACGAGCAGGTTGGCGCAGGCCGCGGTGGCGCCCTTCGTGGCCGAGAACACCAGTTGGAGGGTGTCCTCGGTGTAGGGCGCGGCGGTCTCGAAGTCGGCCACGCCGGCCCATACGTCCACCACCAGCCGGCCGTCGACGTGCAGGCAGAAGGCAGCTCCCACCTCGCAGTGGTCGTCGAAGTTGCGGGCGAAGGCGTCGGCGACACCCTCGAAGCCGGCCTCGGTGAACCCTCCGAGCGCGAACGTCATTTCATGCCCCTCTTCTCTGCCCGCAGAGGCAGGTCCAGATCGTCCGAACGAATATCGCCACCGTCCCCGTCGGCCGAGGCCAGGGCAGCCACCAGGTCGCCCCGGGCCCGGGCCACCCGCGACCGGATCGTGCCCACCGGGCAGCCGCACACGTCCGAGGCTTCGGCGTAGGACAGGCCCAGCACCTGGGTGAGCACGAAGGCCGCCTTGCGATCGGGGTCGAGGTCGGCAAGCACCGAATCGAGCACCACCTCGGCGGCAACGTCGGGCACGCCGGGGCTGACGGGGGCGGACTCGAGCCGGTCCCGGAGGCGCCGGCGACGGGAGCGGCGTCGCAACCGGTCGGCGCAGGCGCGACGGGCGATGGACAACAGCCAGGTCCGGGCCGAGGCATCGGCCCGGAACGAGGCGAGCGCCGGTATCGCCCGGGCGTACACATCCTGGGTCAGGTCATCGGCTGCGTCGCGGTCCACGAGATGGGCGCACAGGCGCCAGACCTCCGCCTGGCTGGACCGGACGAACGCCGCCAGCGCCGGCCCGTCACCGGCCCCCGCTGCCAGCGCCAACCGGGTCAGCTCGTCCACCTCCCCATACTGGCCGCCGCCGCCGCCCGCCACACACCGGGGGCCGGCATGGGAGCCCGACGACTTGCCGGCACGGCGCGGGCCAGCGATCTCACCGGACCGGGAACCACCACCCCGCCAGGAGCGACTACCCGTCCATGCGCTGTGAGCAATGTCGCGAGGCGGTCTCGGCCCGATTGGACGGCGAAGCGGCCGGGACCGACGACCACCGGGTCGAGGCCCACCTGGCCACGTGCGGAGCGTGCCGTCGGTTCGAGGCCGGCGCCGCCGAGATGCACCGGGCCACCCGGGTGCGGGCCGCCGAGCCGGTACCGGACCTGACCGCACGGGTGCTGGCCCACGCCGGCCCCACCCGCAACCGACCGCAGCGACCGCCGGCCTGGCCTCGCTACGCCCTGTTGACCGTCGCCCTCACGCAGTTGGTGCTGGCCGTCCCGGCACTGGTCCTCGGCGCCGGCACCGCTGATTCCGTCCACGCCGCCCGCGAGCTGGGCGCCTGGGACGCGGCCCTCGGCTTCGGCCTGCTGGTGGCGGCGTGGCAGCCTCGGCGGGCGAACGGGCTCCTACCGATGGCGGCCGCCCTGGCCGGCGCCATGGCGCTCACCGCCCTGGTCGACGTCGTGAGCGGGCGCACCTTCGCCCTCGGCGAGGCCCATCACGTCCTCGACCTCGCCGGGCTGTACTTCCTGTGGCTGCTGGCCCGTGTGCCTCTGGGCCCCCGCCGGCCTACCCCGAGGCCGGCGCTGGCATGACTGGACCGTCGGCGTCCCCCGGCCTGGCCGGCCGGTCCGGACCGCGCCGGCGCTGGCCCTCGGGCGCGCCCAAGGTCACCAGGGCGCACCCGTGATCGGGGATGCCGGCCGGCCGCGGTTCGCAGGAAGCGTTCGCCCCCGCCGTGCACGCTGGCGGCTGGCGGTCGTCGCCGGCGCCGTCGTGCTCGGCCTCCTGGCCCCGGCGCCACCCGCGTCGGCGCACGCCGTGCTGCGGGCCACCACACCCGCCGACCGGTCCCGGCTCGACGTCGCACCCGCGCTCGTCACCCTGGAGTTCTCCGAGGGTGTGTCCGCCTCCATCGGGTCGGTGCGGGTGGTCGACGGCACCGGCCGGCGGGTCGACAACGGCAACCTCGCCGTGCACGACACCGTCGTTTCCCTCGGCCTCGAACCGGACCTGGGAGATGGGGCGTACATCGTCACCTGGCGGGTGGTGTCGGCCGACGCCCACGCGGTTCGGGGCGCGTTCACGTTCTCGGTGGGTGAGGGCGCCACCGCTGACGACGCCGCCGTAGCGGCCGCATTCGGTGCCGGCGACGACCGGACGTGGGAGATCGCCGGCGCGTTCGCCCGTGGGTTGGCCTACGGCGGGACGTTGCTGGCCGCCGGCGGCGCCGCCTTTGTGGTCCTTGCTCACGACGGCGGCCGTGACCGCCGCCGGCTGGTACGGGTGGTTACCGTCGCCGCCGTCGTCGGCGCCGGTGGCGTGGTGGCGGCCCTACCGGTCGGCGCCGCGCTGGCCACCGGCCAGGGCCTCGACGCCATCACCCGCACCGGTGTCGCCGACCAGGTCCTGGCCGACGGCGTCTGGGCCTCGCAACTGCTGGCGGTGGCCGGCCTGGCCCTGGTCCTCGTATTCCTGCGCCGGCCCGGGTCCAAGGCCGCCGCCGTCGTCGTGGTCTGCGGCGGAGCACTCGCCGCCGGCTCGTTCGCCCTGAGCGGCCACACCCGCACGACCTCCCCGGCGTGGCTGTCGACCGGTGCCGACGTGGTCCACGCCCTCAGCGCGGCGGCGTGGTTCGGCGGTGTCGTACTGCTGGGCCTGACCTTGCGCGCCCGACAGGCCTCGTCCGACACGGTCGCGGCAGCGAGGGTGGTGACCCGGTTCTCCCGAGTCGCCACCGTGGCCGTGCTCGCCGTCGGCGCCGCCGGTGTCGCCCTCGGCTGGGCCCATGTCCGCACCCCGGGAGCGCTGTTCGGCACCACCTATGGGCGTCTGCTGTTGGCCAAGATGGCGGTGGTGGGAGCGGTGGCGGCAGCCGGTGCCTACAACCACTTCCGGCTGGTGCCGGCGCTGGAGAAGGCTCCCCGCAAGGCGACGGCGATACTGGCCCGCACCGTGCGTTTCGAGGGCTTCGGCCTGGTGCTGGCCCTGGCCTTCACCGCCGTGCTCGTCACCGTGACCCCGGCCCGCACCGCCGTCGGCGTGGACGGGGGCATCTTCTCCGAGACCCGACCGCTCGGTGACGGTTCGGTGAACCTCGTCGTCGATCCCGGCCGTCAGCGCGGCAACGAGGTCCACCTCTACCTCCTCGATGCGTCGGGCCGCTCGATCGATCCCCCCGAGGTCGGCCTCAGCTTCAGCCTCCCGGCCGGCAACCTCGGCCCTCTCGACCAACAGCCGTTCGCCGCCGGCCCCGGCCACTACCAGCTCAACGGCGCCGATTTCCCGGTGCCGGGCACCTGGGAAGTGGTGGTGACCGCCCGAACCGACCGCTTCACGCAGCACACAGCCTCGTTCGCCGTCCCCATCCAGCAAGGAGACCAACCATGAACTTCACCCGCGCCAGGGCCCTGGCGACAACCGCGATCGTCGCCGGGATGACGCTGGCGCTGGCCACACCTGCTCTCGCCCACGTCACGGTCAACCCTGACGAGGTCCCCCGTGGGGGCTTCGCCAAACTCGCCTTCCGGGTGCCCAACGAACGGGACGATGCCAGCACGGTGAAGCTCGAGGTGCGGCTGCCAGCCGACCATCCCATCGCCAACGTCAGCGTCAAACCGAAGGCGGGATGGACGGCTGAGGTCACCCGGGCACCGCTCGCCACCCCGATCGTCGTACACGGCAGCGAGGTCACCGAAGCCGTTTCGCAGGTCACTTGGACGGCCGCCGGGACCGACATCAAGCCGGGCGAGTTCGACGAGTTCGAGGTCTCGGTCGGGCCGCTGCCCGACGACGTCGACTCGCTTCTGTTCCCCGCGGTCCAGACCTACAGCGACGGTGAAGAGGTGGCGTGGATCGAGCCCGAGGTCGAAGGCCAGCCCGAGCCGGAGCTGCCCGCACCAGTGCTTCGGCTCACGGCTGCCAACGCCGGCGACCACGATGCCAGCGCCCCCGACGACGACTCGGACCACGGCGACGCGGCTTCGGTGTCGCCGAGCGCAGCCTCGGACGACGACGGCACCGAAGGCGATTTGGCGGCCACGCCAGTCGCCACCACCGAGGACGGTTCCGACGACGGCAACGGCCTGGCCGCGGCGGCACTGACCGTCGGCCTGCTTGGCGTCGCCCTGTCCATCGTCGCCCTCGCCACCGGTCGCCGGCGCTCCTCGTGACCGGCGCCGGCACCAGGGCCGGGATCGCGCTGACGGCGCGGATGGCCCTCGTCGTCGGGCTGGCGTTGGTCGTGACCGCGGGGCCCGCCGGCGCCGACCCGGCGGAACCGACCGACTACCGGTCGATGGTCGAGGCCGTCGAACCCAGCGCTGCTCGGGCGGTGCTCGACGTCCGCATCGTGGGTGGGGATGCGTTCCTGGAGGTGGACCCCGAACCAGGCCACGAGGTCGTGGTCCTGGCCTATTCCGCCACCGGGGACGGCCGGGGCGAGCCCTTCCTGCGCATCCGGGCAGACGGGACCGTGGAGGAGAACCTCGAGTCGCCGTACACCTACTCGATCCGGGACCGTTTCGGTGGCGAGGCCCCCGGCGGGCTCGAGCCCGCCGGCCCGCCCCGGTGGAGCCGGATCGGCTCTGGGGGCTCCTATGCCTGGCACGACCACCGGGTCCATTGGATGTCGCCGACCCGCAAGCCCGGGATCCAGCCCGGTGACGAGGTCCAGTCCTGGACGGTGCCGTTGCTGGTCGACGGGGCCCCCGTGACGGTCGAGGGGGTGCTTCGGCTGGAGGAGCCGGTCAGTGCCCTGCCGTGGGTCGCTGTTGGCCTGGTCGGCGCCGCCGCCACGGTGCTCGCCGGACGGGGGCGGTCGACGACGGTCGCCGCCGCCGTGGTGACCACCGCCGCGGCTGCGGCCGTGACCGCCGGCGCCGCCGAGTACCTGGTCACCCCGGAGGGGGCGGGGGCGAACCCGTCCCTGGTGGTCCTGCCGGCACTGGCGCTGGTCGCGGCCCTGGCCGGTCTGGTGTTCCGGCGCGCCCGACTGGCCGTCCTCGGGACGATGGCGGCCGTGGCCACCCTCGGCGGCTGGGCCATGTTGCGGCTGGGGGTGCTCGTGCATCCGGTGCTGCCCACCGAGCTGCCCTTCGCCGCCGACCGGGCCATCACCACCCTTGCCCTGGGCTGCGCCGCCGGCGCCGCCGCCCTCGCCGTCCGCTCCGGCGCCCTGGTCCCCCGTTTCCCCGAGCTGGCCGACGACGAACCGAACTGAGCGAATGCAACGGGAGCGGCGCCCACCGACGACGGCTGCGGACGCCCCTGCTCCGACGTACGGGGCCCAGCACAGGTGCCCCTCCCCTGCCCTCAGGCGGTGAGCACCTCGACACCGGTGTCGGTCACCAAGACGGTGTGCTCGAACTGGGCCGACGGTGACCCGTCGAAGGTGACGATCGTCCAGCCGTCGTCCCACATGACGAGATCGGGGTCGCCCAGCGTCAGCATCGGCTCGATGGTGAAAGCCATCCCCGGTTGCAGCCGTTCCCGGTCGCGGGGCTCCTCGTAGTGGCGGACGTACGGGGCGGCGTGGAACTCCTCACCGATGCCGTGGCCAACCAGTTCCCGCACCACACCGAGCCCGTTCTGGTGCGCCAGTGTCTCGATGGCCCGCCCGATGTCCCGGAGGCGGGCGTCGGGGCGCACGGTGGCGATCGCCGCCGCCAACGCCTCGGCGGTGACGTCGACGAGCCGGCGCACGTCGGGCGCGACCTCGCCGACGCAGAACGTCGCCGAACAGTCGCCGTGCATGCCGTCCAGATAGATGGTCACGTCACAGTTGACGATGTCCCCCTCCGCCAGCTGGCGGTCGTCGGGGATGCCGTGGGCCACGACCTCGTTGACCGATGTGCAGATCGACTTCGGGAAGCAGCGATAGCCGAGGGGGCTCGGGTACCCGCCCTCGTCGAGGTAGGCCTGATGGGCCGCGGCATCGAGCTCGTCGGTGGTGACGCCGGCCCGGACCAGCGGGGCCAGCGTCACGAGGACATCGTGGGCGGCCCGGCAGGCGGCTCGTAGTCGCCCGACCCGGTCCGGCTCCACGAACAGGGCGACGTCGCGTCCGGCCGGGAACCCTCCCGTGGCCAGGTACGGGGGGCGGGCGATGTTCGCCGGCACCGTCCGGCGCGGGCTGAGCCGGCCGGGGCGGACAGGTGTGGCCGGGGCCTGACGGCTGCGCTCAGCAGGGGACACGGGCTTCGGGCGCAGTCGACATGGAGAGGTACGTTTCGATGAACTGGACCAACCGCGGGTCCTCGAGCCCGTCGGGCACCAGGCGGCGCTCCCACGCGGCCACCACGACCGGCGTCTCGAGGCCCGGGTAGGGCGACGCCATCACTTCGGGATACGACGCGACGAGCTCGGCGATCTCGGCTTTGCCGTTGTCGGGAAGGTCGGGCCGATAAGCGATCCAGATGGCGCCATGTTCGAGCGAGTGCACCGCGTTCTCATCGGGGATCGGGGTGTCATAGAACTGGCACGGCACCGGCCTGGGGTTGTGCGGGCCGCCCGAGGGCGGCTTCGGTCCCCGGTAGTCGACATCGGCACCGGTGTGGCCGCGACCGGCCGCCCGTTCGAGCAGGGCCCCGGGGATCCCTTCGGGGGCGGGGACCGCCTCCGGGCTGTCCACCACCGTTGAGCCCTCGCTGGTGGCGCAGGAGGTGACGACGAGCACGCTCATGGCCCCGGCCAACAGCGCTCGGGCCACGGTCCTCGCCATCGCCGGGATCGCCCTTCCTGTCCGGGCGAAGCCACGCGCTCTCACCGCTGAGTTGGTCGGCGCGGGGGCGGCGTTGCCACCCGGCGAAGCCTAGACCTGCTCTCCTCGAGTGCTGCTCCGCCCCAGCTCACGAACAATATCGGTGATCTCCGATGTTGAAGTAGCCCGATCGGACTAGATCGAAAGGGCCCCATCATCATGCTGTCTGTGGCACGACCGGAACCCACGAAATGAGCCAGAAGGCTCTGGCGACAACACCGGTAAAGCGTCTTTGATGATTTCGTACCGGCGGAGCGGTGCAGGGACCAGGAGACGAACCATTGAGCGACACCAAAGCCCTCGCGACGCTGATCGAGGAGAACCTACCGCTGGTCCAGCACGTGGTCGTGCAGGTGGCGGTGCACTTCCCTCGTTACGTCGACCGCCAGGAGCTGGCCCGGGCCGGCGCTCTCGGTCTGGTCGAGGCGGCGAAGCGGTTCGACGCGGCCCGGGGGGTGCCGTTCGAGCGCTTCGCCGCCCGCCGGATCCGCGGCGCCATCCTCGATGCAGTCCGGGCCGCCGACTGGGCTCCCCGCTCGGTGCGGGCGCTGGGCCGCAAGCTCGAACAGGCCGAACAGGAACTGGCCTCGGCGGGGAAGTCGGCCAATGCCGACCGGGTGGCCGAGGCGCTGGGCATGTCCCGCGCCCAGCTCGACGGGCTTCGCGACCGGGTCTTCCGCTCTGTCGTCCTGGCCCTCGAGCACGTCATCGGTGCCCCCGGTGAGGACGATCTGAGCCTGATCGACGTCCTCGCCGACCGGACCTGTGTCGAGCCATGCGAAGAACTCGAGGCCCGCGAGATGCTCGGCTACCTGCGGGACGCCGTGGGCCTGCTCCCCGAACGCCATCGGATCGTGATCGTCGGCTACTTCCTCGAAGGGCGCACGTCGCTCGAGCTCGCCAACCTGATCGACGTCACCGAGTCGCGGATCTCCCAGATCCGTTCCGAGGCGCTCGGCATGTTGAAGGAAGGCATCGAGGCCCAGTACGTGGCCAGCCCGGCCGAGGAGACCGTCGGACGGGCAGCCCGGCGCCGAGCTGACTACGCCGCTGCCATCAGCGAAGCCAGCCCGTGGCGGGAGCGGCTGGTCCCCGCCTGACGCGCGGGCACCGCCGGCCCCCTAGCTGGGGGGCTGCGCCCCCCGGCCCCCATCGCCGCCCGGCTCCCCTGGCGGTCGCTCGGTCGGCATCTCCTCGGTCCCGGAACTTGTCACAACGTCAAGCCTTCTCGGGACCGAGCAGATCTAGGTCAGCCGGCCTGCGCGTTGGAGCCCTCGAAGACGGCCGACTTCACTCCACGACGAGCGAGGTCTCCGAGGAGAGGGATCGGGTCACCGAGGTCAGCGAGACCCCCGGCGCCCGTGCGAAGGAGATGGCCGCCAGCCGCGGCCAGAGCTGCCACCGCAGCTACGGCCCCGGCGGCCAGGGCCGGACGGTCGATGGCGCCTCGCACCTCGACCACGGTGTCGCCGCCCCGCCAGCCACGGACCTCGACCCTCACCGCACCGGGCCCGCCTTCGGGGTGAGGTCGGCGCATCATCGGCAACCGGGCGGTCAGGCGGTCGCGCCGGTTGGCCGCCAGCCGGGCTGTGACCCGGGTGGCCGCCGGGAAGACCGTTCGGAGGAGCAGGGCGTCAGGGAGCGCAGCCCGGTAGCAGTCCTCGCCGCCGATCGGGTCGGGGAACCAGCACAGCTCACGGCCCGAGCCCGGCCGTCGCCGGGCCCAGTCGCCGTCTCGCCAGTCGAGCGACGCCGAGCGCAGAGCGCGATGGTGCTGGCGGGCGCACGCCGGCCCGCCGGTGCCTGACCGAGCCACGTGGACCTCGTCCACCTGGTCCAGCCCGATCGCGGCGTGGGCAGCCAGGAGGCACGAGAGCCCCGGGGCGAAGGTGGCCCCCACCACCACATGAATGCCCGCCTCGCGGGCGACCGTGTCGAGCGCCAACAGCTCACGGACTGTTTCGATGCCGTCGGCCACCGATACGACATGGACGCCGGCGGCGACCAACGCCCCCGCCACCGCACCGTGGGAGGCGTTGGGCGAGGCCAACACGGCGACGTCGATACCGTCGGCGTCGGCCGCGTCGAAGGGAGCCCGGCCGGCTTCGGCCCGGTCGTCGGCGAGAGCCGCCAGCACGTCCTCGGTGCGGCCGGGCTCGGGATCGTGCAGTACCAAACGCTCGAGGCCGTCGCTGGAGACCAGTTGGCGTGCCGCTCGGGCTCCGACTGCCCCGGTGCCGATGACGGCGACCCTCACGACGTCGGCTCTGTCCCGGAGATGTCGAGTTCTCGCCACCCGCCGTCCTGGGGGGTGTCGTCGGGGCGGTTTCCCCGCAGCCGCAAGGCGGCGGCGACGACGCCGGCGACGCCCAGGGCCACCAGCGCACGACGAAAGTTCCTCACGAGACCGAGTTGCTACGGGCAGCCGTCATCGTGGGGCTAGCTGGAATCGAACCAGCGACCTCATCCTTATCAGGGATGCGCTCTAACCGACTGAGCTATAGCCCCGCAGCCCGGCCAACCTACAGACGCCTCGGCCGCGTCGCCAGACAAACAACAGCGCCTGCCCTCGCCTCGGCGATGCCCGAACCGTCGCCCCGGCCCTCGCCGCGCCTTGCGCCACCCCAAGAGCCCTCACTCGACGGGACGGGCGGTCTCCTCTTCAATGACCGTGATCCGGATGCCGCCGACGATGTCGCTGATCAGGTTGAACAGGACCACCATGAGCACGTTCACGGCACTGCCGATGACCACCAGCACCACGCCGATCAGCATCGTCGCCCGGAAGATCAGAGGACCGTTGAACGTGAAGGTCTCGAGCGCGAACAGGGTCCTTATGAAGTTCTGGACGTCGTCGAGGGCCCCGGTCGCGCCGGCAACGTTCCAGAGCACCGTGGCCGCCACCATCGTCACCAGGAACAGGCACAGATAGAAGAGCAGGGAGACCTTCAATACCGACCACGGGTCGACACGACGGATGATCCGAGTGACCTTGCGTGCCCGCATCCGCCCTGAGGAGCGCCCGTCCCGGCGGCGCGGTCGCGACACTTCGAGTGCGGTCGGCTCGGGCTCGGGCGGCGCGAAACGGGGCCCTCGCCGGCCGTGCCGGGGACCACCTCCGTTGCGGTCGAACTCGGCGACGCGATCGTCCGCCTCACCCCGTTCCAAGCGGGGGCTGGCGTCGTCGGGCGCGCTCAGCCGGGGGCTCGGCTCGGAAGGCACAGCCCGAATCCTACGGGATGCTCCGAAGGTGACGGTTGGCAGAGGCCGGCTGCTCGACCGACGGCAGCCAACGGCTCGGCGATCCCCGGGCTCACCTCGACCGTGAGGCCGTCGGGCCCCGCCCGCTCGACCGGGACGACCATGCCCAGGATGTCCTCGGCGCGGGCCAGCGCAGCCCGAAGGGCCGGAGCGACGTCGGCACGGTCGCCGCCGCCCGGGGGACCGGCACCCCCGCCAACGAGTTCGGCCCGGGCGACGGCATCACCGCTGCCGACCCGAGCTCGTACGGTTGCGCCGTCGCCGTCGGCTCGAAAGTCGACGAGCTGGCCGCCGTTGGCCTCGGCCAGTGCCGCGGCGACCGTCGGCCCTTGGACCGCTCCGGCCAACGCCGCGGCGTCGGCGGCGCTGCGGGCCCGGGCCTGGTCACGGGCGTCGCGGCCGACGCTCGCCAGCAGCAGACAGGACAGCCCCATCAGGATCACCAGCACCGCTGTCAACGGGAGCACTTGCCCCTTGTCGTCCCGGGCGCGCATCGCCTACCTCCTTGTACCGGTCGAAGCCAGGGGGAAGGCGCCGGGGCCCGGCGACGGGCGAGGGGTCAGTCGTCGGTGGAGAGCACGGGGGCGACCGCGGCAACCGACTGGCCGTCGTCGAGGTTCATGATGCGCACGCCGGTGGCGTCGCGGCCCTGGGAGGAGATCTCCCGCACCGACGTGCGGATGACCACGCCTCCGGACGCGATCACGAAGACCTCGTCATCGAGCGCCACCATGAAGGCCGCCACCACGAAGCCCTTGCGGGCGGTGAGCCTGATGCCCCGTACCCCCTGGCCACCCCGGCCCTGGGCGTTGAAGTGCCCTATCTGGGTGCGCTTGCCGTACCCGGCGTCGGTGACGATCAGGATGGCGGTGTCGTCACGGGCGGTGTCGAGCGATACGACCTCGTCGCCGGTACGCAGCCTCATGCCGCGGACGCCGGCGGCGGTGCGGCCCATGGGCCGCACCTCGTCCTCGCTGAAGCGGATCGCGGCCCCGAGCCTGGAGATCATCAAGATGTCATCGCCGCCGTTGGTGGGGATCACCCGCACCAGCTCGTCCCCGTCCCGGAGACTGATGGCGATGATCCCTGCTCGCAGGGACGAGTCGTACTCGGTGAACTTCGTCTTCTTGACCTGGCCCTGCTTGGTGGCGAAGAACAGGAACCGGCTCGTCTCGTAGTCCCGCGTGTCGATGATCGCCTGGATGCGTTCCCCGGGCAGCAGCGGGAGCAGGTTGACGATGGCCGTCCCCCGTTGGGTGCGGTCCTTCTTCGGGATCTCGTGGGCCTTGAGCCGGTACACCCGGCCCTTGTTGGAGAAGAACAACAAGTAGGCGTGGGCCGTGGTGGTGAGGATCTGGGTGACGTAGTCCTCGTCCCGGAGCTTGGCCCCGGCTATCCCCCTCCCGCCCCGGGCCTGGGTACGGAACGTGTCGGCCGCCATCGTCTTGACGTAGCCCTTGGCCGAGTACGTCACGATGAGGTCCTCGTCGTCGATCAGGTCCTCGATGTCGATGTCGCCGGCGTCGAAGGTGATCTCGCTGCGGCGTTCGTCGGCGAAGCGGTTCCGGATGTCGGTCAGCTCCTCCTTGATCACGCCTCGCATGCGGCCCTCGTCGGCCAGGATCGCGTCGAGCCCGGCGATGGCCCCCCGGAGTTGGCCGATCTCGGTCTCGAGGTCGAGGCGGGCCAGGCGGGTGAGCCGGCCGAGGGGAATGTCCAGGATGTCTTCGGCCTGGAGCTCGGAGAACTCGTAGGGCTCGGCCATGAGCGCCACCTTCGCCGCCGGGCGGTCCTCGGAGGCCCGGATGGTGGCGATCACGGCGTCGATGACATCGATGGCCTTGAGCCGGCCCTCACGGATGTGGAGCCGTTCGGCAGCTTTGCGGCGCCGGAACTCCGAACGGCGGCGAATGACCTCGAGCTGGTGCTCTATGTAGGCCTCGAGCACCTGGACGAGGCTCAGGGTCCGGGGCACGTTGTCGACCAACGCCACCGTGTTGACGGCGAAGTTCACCTGCAACGGCGTGTGCTTGTAGAGGTTGTTGAGGATGATGAGCCCGGGAGCATCTCGCTTCAGCTTGATCACGAGGCGGGTATCGGCCTGCGCCGATTCGTCGTTCACGTCGGCGATGCCCTCGATCTGACGGGTCTCGACGAGCTCCTTGATCTTGGCCGACACCGCGCTTACACCGACCTGGTAGGGCAGCTCGGTGACCACGATCTGGTCGGCACGGGCGCCTTCTTCGATCTCCGCCTTGGCCCGCATTCGGATCGAGCCCTTGCCCGTCCGGTAGGCGTCCATGATCCCCTGACGGCCCATGATCAGGGCCCCAGTCGGGAAATCGGGTCCCTTCACGAAGTGCATGAGGTCGTCCGCGGTGGCCTCGGGATGGTCGATCAGGTGCAGCGTGGCATCGACGACCTCGCCGAGGTTGTGAGGGGGGATGTTGGTGGCCATGCCGACGGCGATGCCCTGGCTGCCGTTGACCAGAAGGTTGGGGAACCGGGCGGGGAGCACGTCGGGCTGTTGGAACTCTCCCGAGTAGTTGTCGATGAAGTCGACCGTGTCCTCGTCGATGTCGGCCAGCATCATCAGGGCGATAGGGGCCAAACGCGATTCGGTGTACCGGGACGCTGCCGGGCCGAAGTCGGGCGACCCGAAGTTGCCGTGGCCGGCGACGAGGGGATGCCGAAGAGAGAAGTTCTGGGCCATGCGCACCAGGGCGTCATAGATCCCCCCGTCACCATGGGGGTGGTACTTGCCCATGACCTCGCCTACCACACGGGCACACTTCATCCACGGGCGGTCAGGGCGGTTGCCCAGCTCTTCCATGGCCCAAAGGATCCGGCGGTGCACCGGCTTGAGGCCGTCGCGGACGTCGGGCAGCGCCCGGGAGGTGATGACCGACATCGCGTAGTCGAGGAAGGAGCGCTCCATCTCCTCCTGGATCTCGATCGGCTCGATGGCCGGGAAGCTCGGTGGTTGGAGATCAGTCATGAACTATCCCAAGATCAGATGTCGAGGAAACGGACATCGGTCGCGTTGGCCTGGATGAAATGCTTGCGACTCTCCACGTCGTCGCCCATGAGGGTCGACATGACTTCGTCGGCAAGGGCAGCCTGCTCGACGCCGACCTGCAGGAGCGTGCGGTAGCCCGCTGACATCGTGGTCACGCGCAGCTCGTCGTAGTCCATCTCACCCAGGCCCTTCAGACGTTGGAACTCCTTCTTGTGGTTGGGATGGTCGATCAGGAACCGGTTCTTGGCGGCGTCGTCCTTGAGGTACACCTTCTCTCGTCCCACGTCGGTCGAGTAGAGCGGTGGCTGGCAGACGAACACGTGGCCCAGCTCGACCAAGGGCTTCATCTGGCGGAAGAAGAACGTCAGCAGCAGCGTGCGAATGTGGGCCCCGTCGACGTCGGCGTCGGTCAGCAGGCAGACCTTGTCGTAGCGCCGCTTCTCGATGTCGAACTCCTCGCCGACGGCTGCGCCTATGGCCGAGATCAGAGCCCGGATCTCGGTGTTCTTCAGCATCTTGTCGAGCCGGGCGCGTTCGACGTTGAGGATCTTGCCCCTGATCGGAAGTATCGCCTGGGTGGCAGGGTCACGGGCCTGGACGGCAGAGCCCCCGGCCGAATCGCCCTCGACGATGAACAGCTCGCGTTCGCTGCGGTCCTTCGAGGAGCAGTCCTTGAGCTTGTCGGGCATACCGGCGCCATCGAGCAGGGTCTTGTTGCGGATGACGTCACGGGCCTTGCGGGCGGCTAGTCGCGCCTGTGCCGCGGCCAGCGCCTTCTTGACCAGCTTGTTGGCCTCGGGAGGATGTTCTTCCAGCCAGGCCGCCAACTTCTCGTTGGTGGCCCGGTGCACCAGGGTCTTCATGGAAGTGTTGCCCAGCTTGGCCTTGGTCTGGCCTTCGAACTGCGGGTCGCGCAGGCGCACCGAGATGATGGCCGTCAACCCCTCACGGATGTCCTCGCCGGCGAGGTTCTCGTCCTTCTCCTTGAGCAACTTCATGCTCCGGGCGTACTTGTTCACGGCCGTGGTCAGGGCCGCCTTGAAGCCCTCCTCGTGGGTACCGCCCTCGACCGTGTTGATCCCGTTGGCGAACGAGTGGATGCCATCGGTCTGGTACCCCGTCGACCACTGGAACGCGATCTCGACCTCGTGCGCATCCTCGCTCTGCTCGAGATAGCCGACCCGGCTGAACAAGGGCTCCTTGGCCGCGTTGACGTGCTTGACGAAGTCGACGATCCCGCCGGCGTAGCGGAACACGACGGGCTCGACGGTCAGGTGCGCCGGGCGCTCGTCGCGAAAACGGATCTCCAAGCCCTTGTTGAGGAAGGCCATCATCTGCAGCCGTTCGAGGATCGTGCGTTGGGCGAAGTCGGTCGTCTCGAAGACCGTGTTGTCGGGCCAGAAGGTGACCGTGGTGCCGGTACGCCCCCGGGGCGCATCGCCCACGATCGTGAGCGGGCCCTGAGGAGCACCGCCGTCGGCGAAATCCATGCGGTAGCGCTTGTTGTCGCGGTCGACCTCGACGGTGAGCCGCGCCGACAGGGCGTTGACCACCGAAACCCCGACGCCATGCAGCCCGCCGGAGACCTTGTAACCGTCTCCGCCGAACTTGCCGCCCCCGTGCAGCTTGGTGAGCGCGATCTCGACACCGGTCATCCGGTGCAACGGGTGCAGGTCGGTCGGGATGCCTCGGCCGTTGTCGACGACACGGCACCCGCCGTCAGCCAGGATCGTGATGTCGATCCGCGTCGCGAAGCCGGCCATGGCTTCGTCCACCGAGTTGTCGACGACCTCCCAAACCAGGTGGTGCAGGCCACTGGGGCCGGTCGAGCCGATGTACATACCGGGCCGCTTACGCACCGGCTCGAGCCCCTCGAGGACCTGCATGCTCCCCGCGGTGTACGAGTGCGTCTGCTGCGCCACGGGCGCGCCTTTCCGGTCGGGACGATCAGAGGTGTTCCAGCACCGCCGACAGGAGAAAGCCCTGGTCAAGCGGGGGAATCACGATGACGGTATTCTACCAGGGGGTGTGACACCGTCAGCGGTGGGAGACAGTTCCGGGCGAGCGTCAGCCGGCCCGGACCCGGACCTGGAGCCGGCGCAGGACCCCGGGCCCGACAATGTCAGCGCCGCGGGTCAGGACCGCGGCCTCGTCGTAGCGCAACCGGGTCGCCCACCCCGGAGAATCGACGGTTACCAACAGACATCCGTGGTCGAGCGACACGGGCCGGGCATGGGCCGCGAGCTCGGCGCCGACCAGCGTCTCCCAGGACGAAAAGACCGTGCCTACCGCCGCCGCCGGCGGCACCCCCAAGCGGGCCAGGACGGCATCGAGAGCTTCGCCGATGGGTCGCGGTCCGTCGGGGTCATCCTTCGCCGCCGCCTGCCCGCCCGCTTCTCCACTATCCCGACCGCTCACGCGAGCTCCTCGACCACTTTCGACGTGTCAACCCTGAGGACGCGGTCGGGGGTCGTACCGGCCGGCACCCCGGCCACCGAGGTCAGGATCGTCTGGCCTGTCGGCAGGCTGGCCACCAGGGCGGCGCTGCGGCCGGGATCGAGCTCCGAGAACACGTCGTCCAACAACAACACCGGGGCCGTGCCGCTGACGTCGGTGACCACTCCATGGGCCGCCAGGCGCAGGGCCAGGGCAAACGAGCGCTGCTCGCCCTGGGAGGCATGGGTACGAGCCGGCAGCCCCTCGAGTCGCAACCCCACGTCGTCGCGTTGGGGGCCGACCAGGTTGGCCCCCCGACGAACTTCGTCCGTGCGGGCCGCGGCGAGCGCCGCGGCCAGGCCCTGGGCCATCCAGGGAGCTTCGTAGCCCACCTCGACTCGCAGGTCGGGCCCGCGGGGGCGGGCGAGGGCGTTGTACGCCCGGGAAAGTACCGGCGCCATCCGGGCGATCAGGTCGGCCCGTGCCCGGGCCAGCTCCTCGCCCAGCTCGACCAGCCGGGCATCCCAGACATCCAACGTCGATGCCGCGGCAGCGTCGAGGCGGCGGCTGGCGGCGCACTGGCGCAGCAGGGTGCCGCGCTGGCGCAGGACGCGGTCCAGGTCGGAGCGGAGGCGGTCATGGCGGGGGTGCAAGGACACCAGGGCGTCGTCGACGAACTGACGACGTCCCGAGGGCCCGCCCTTGACCAGGGCCAGGTCGTCGGGCGAGAACACCGACACCCGGAGCGCGCCCAACAGGTCTCGCGACCGCTTGAGCGGCTGACGGTTGACCTGGGCCCGGCTGCGGCCCCCGGTCACCAGTTCGGCCTCGATGAGGAGCTCACGGCCGTCGCGTACGCCCTCCGCCCGGACGACCGCCCGGCCGGCGCCGGCACGGACCATGGCCTCGGGTGGTGCGCCACGGAACGAAGCCAGGGTGGCCAGGTAGGCGAGGCCCTCGAGGAGGTTGGTCTTGCCCTGCCCATTGTCGCCCACCACCGCCGTCAACCCTGAGGAAAAGCCCACCTCGGCCTGGGAGTACGAACGAAAATCGACCAACCAAAGACGTCGGACGAGCATGTGGTCGCCCCCGGAGGGGCGTCAGGAGACCCGTACCGGCATGAGCAGGTAGAGGAAGTCGTCGTTGTCGGTCGAGCGGATCACCGCTGGCTTGAGCGCATCGAGCGTGTGGATGACGACTTCGTCGCCCGGCGTCACCTCGACGCCGCTGAGCAGGTAGTCCGGGTTGAACGCCACGGTCAGCTCCGCCCCTTCGTACTTGGCGTCGATGTCCTCGTGGGCCTGGCCGACATCCTGGGTGATGGCGACCAACTCGAGCCCATCGGCCCGCATGACCAGCCGTACCGGCGTCGCCTCGCGGGCCATGAGCTTCACCCGGCGGAGTGCCTCGAGCAGGGCATCGCGCCCGACGACGAGCCGGTTCGGATAGCTCTGGGGGATGAGCCCCCGGTAGGGCGGGAACTCGCCTTCGATGAGGCGCGTAGTGACCCGGGTCGGCCCCACCGTGAAGGAGGCGTCGCGTTCCCCGAGGCGCAACTCGACGTGGTCGGGGCCGCTCAGCACCCGGACCAGTTCGGCCAGCGCACGGGAGGGGACCAGCACCGTCTGGCCTTCGGCCAGGACCGACGCGCCGGGCAGGTCGCGCACAGCCAGGCGGTACGAGTCGGTGGCGACCAACCGCAGGCCGCTCTCCTCGGCGGCCATCAGCACGCCGGTCAGGATGGGCCGGGCGTCGTCGGCGCTGGCCGCGGTCACCACCTGGCGCAGGGCGGTGGCGAGCTCTGCGGCGGGAAGGCTGAGCGCGTCACCACCGGGTTCGGGCAGGCGGGGGTACTCCTCCGCCGGCAGCACCCGGATGGCGAAGGCCGAACGGCCCGACGTGATGTGAGCCTCGTCGTCCTGGACGGTGACCACCACCGCACCGGACGGGAGCGCTCGGACGATCTCCGCCGCCAGCCGGCCCGGCAACACGGTGACACCGTCTTGCTCGCCCGACACCGGTACGGCGACGTTTATGGTCAGATCGGTGTCGCTGCCGGTGAGGCGAAGTTCGTTACCGGTGAGCTCGGCCCGCAACCCGGACAGGACCGGCATGGTCCCTCCCCGGGACGAGACCGCTCGTCCCGAACTGGTCAGCCCGTCGACAAGTACATCCCGCTCACATCGGAACTTCACAGCTGCTCGCTTTCGTGTGCTCGTTCCTGTAGAGGTCCTAGTAGGGCCTGTGGATTGTGGATGAGACGGCTCGATGCCAGGTCAGGGACGATGAGGCTCCCCCCGCGCTGTCCCCAGGCTCCCACAGGCCCGCCGCTGCCGAAGGGATGACCCCACCAAGGCTCTGGACAACCGGGCCTTCGTCCACTGCTCGGCCCCAGCGTGTCTCCCCCGGGCCCACAGCCCCCTCCACCGGCGCGCGCCTCACGGTGGGGGGACGGGACGGGCACGGTCGTCAACCCTTGGCCTTGATGAGCTGGAGCAGTTCGTCGACCTGGTCGTAGATCTGGTGCTTCTCCCCCATCTGTTTCTCGATCTTCGATACCGCGTGCATCACCGTCGTATGGTCGCTCTTGCAAAAGGCCTTGGCGATCTGGGGGTAGCTGAGGTCGGTGAGGACCCGGCACACGTACATGGCGATCTGACGGGCGTTCACGAGGGGCCGGGTCCTGCTGCTGGAGAGCAGCTCCTCGACCGAGAGCTCGAACATCTTGGATGTGGCATCGAGGATGCGGTCGGGCGTGATGACCCGGGGCTGGCGGCTGGTCAGCAGGTCGCCCAGGACCCGTTCGGCCAGCTCCACCGAGAGGGGTTCGTTGTAGAGGTTGGTGAAGGCCGAGACCCGGGTGAGGGCGCCTTCGAGTTCTCTGATGTTGTCGGTGATGTGGGCCGCGATGTACTCCAGCACCGGCTGTGGCACCTGGCTCGGCTGGCCCTCGGCCTTGCGTTGGAGGATGGCCAAACGGGTCTCGAAGTCGGGTGCTTGCACGTCGATGACCAGGCCCGACTTGAACCGGGTCCGCAACCGTTCCTCGAGGCCTTTCCAGTCGTCGGGTCGGCGGTCACTCGACAGCACGACCTGTCGCCCGGCATCGTGCAGGGAGTTGAACGTGTGGAAGAACTCCTCGAGAGTCTCCTTCTTGCCTTCGAAGAACTGGATGTCGTCGACCATCAGCACGTCGACACCCCGGTAGCGGCGCTTGAACGAATCGGAGACCCCGGTACGGATCGAGTCGACGAACTCGTTGAGGAACGTTTCGCTCGACACGTACCGCACCCGGTACCCGGGATAGTTCTCCTGTACGAAATGCCCGATGGCCTGGAGGAGGTGGGTCTTGCCCAGCCCGGCGTCGCCGTAGATGAACAGCGGGTTGTAGGAGACCCCCGGGCGTTCGGCCACGGTGAGGGCGGCGGCCTGGGCGAAGCGGTTGGACGCCCCGATCACGAATGCTTCGAACGTGTAGCGGGGGTTCAGGCCTTCTGGCCGGGGGATAGCGTCCCGGCTCCCGTCGACCACGCCGAAGGGCAGCCGGGCATGGTCCTGTTCGGCGGGGGCGTGGCCCTCCGATGCGGTCACAGCGTCGGGGTTGGGCCGGCCGAAGGGTTCGTCCCACCCGCTCAGCGCGGCATCCGTCGCCGCTGCCGGTCGAATTTCGACCCGAACGTCGACGCCGGCGGCCCCGACGTCGGCCAACGCCGCACGGATGAGATGGAGATAGCGGGTTTCGATACGGTCCTTGACCCAGGGGCTCGGCACCGCCAAGGCCAATTCGGTCTCGCTGCCATTCACGGCCACCACGTCGGAGAACGTCGACGACCACACCGTTTCGGACACCTGTTCCTTCAGGACCTCGCCACACGACGTCCACAGGATCTGTGCTTCGCCCACCAGCCTCAACACCTTCCCTGGTCGGTTCAAGTCCACAATGACATCCACAGCTGTGGATACATGCAGCAGCGCCGGCTGACCGGAGCGCTGCAGGTGTTACCGAGTAACACCGGTCAAATCCGGCGCCGTTCTCCTTCTGCCGAAAGGGGAAGACGGCTCCTGAAGGCCGTGGGCACCGTAGCATGTTGTCCACAGGCGTGCGGAGGCCCAGGTCGGGACCGTTGACGGTCCGAGGGCGGGCCCGGTCACCGGCGCGGGGAAGGCTCGGCGGTGCATCTCGGCGAAGCTTGGGTGGCCCTTTCGCCCCCTGGAAATTGCTCCGGGGGGAAGCGCGCTCTACCGTGAACCGGCGCACGAAGGCGTCCGGTAGGCGCGTCTGGTACCTACATCACGGCCGGGGCCTGTACGACATGGCTCGGCTGCTGGGTTCCTGGTGCCGACACTCCGAAAGGCCAGGAGGACCACTGTGAAGCGCACCTACCAACCCAACAAGCGGAGGCGGGCCAAGCGGCACGGCTTCCGGCACCGTATGTCGACCCGCGCCGGCAGGGCCGTGGTGCGATCACGTCGGCTCAAGGGCCGTCAGCGGCTTTCGGCCTGACCTGCGTGTGGCCGGTCACGCGTGCCGGTACGGCGGGTACGCGACGGCCGGACCTTTCGTGCTCTGGAGCGCGACGGGTCGCGGGCGCGCGCCGGAGCGGTGACGGTGACTGCCCTGATCGAGGCCGACGAGCACAGCTCCGATGCTCCACCCCGAGTGGCCTATGCGGTCAGTCGTCGTGTCGGCCCCGCCGTGGTGCGCAACCTCGTCCGACGCCGGCTACGGGCCATCGTTTCCGACATCGGCCTACCGCCGGGCGCCGCGTACCTGATATCTGCCGGCCCGGCTGCGGCCCGAACCCCATACTCCGTACTGCGAAGCCAGGTCGTCACCGCCGTTGGAACCTTGGCGCGGCCCTGATGAAGGCTCCGTCGCCTGTGGTCGCCCGAGAAGCCGTGACGTTGACCGCAGTCGCCCAGGCTGCTGCACCCGTCCCGTGTTCGTGGCCTGCTCGGCCCCTACGCGGCGCGGTGCGTTGGTACCGGGTGCTGTTCGCGGCAAGACCATCGCCGTGCCGGTTCGACCCGAGCTGTTCCGCCTTCGCCATCGAGGCTCTCGAGCAGCACGGGGCGTTGAAGGGCTCGTGGCTGACGGTGCGGCGCCTTGCTCGCTGCCATCCCTTCGGCGGGCTGGGGTGGGACCCCGTCCCGCCCGCCCGCAAACCCACCAAAGGCTGAGAACACATGTTCGGTCTCTTTGCCAGGATCCTGGAGAAGCTCTACGAGGTCTGGCCTTCGTACTTCGGCGCCATCGCCCTGCTGACGCTGATCGTGATGATCGTCCTCACGCCGCTGACCCTCAAGGGCACCCGGTCGATGATGATGCTCCAGCTGGTGCAGCCGGAGGTGAAACGGCTGCAGAACCAGTACCGGGACGATCGCCAGAAGTTGAACGAGGCGATGCTCCAGTTCTACAAGGAGAACAACATCAACCCGTTCAGCGGCTGCCTGCCGCTGCTGGTCCAGTTCCCGGTCTTCATCGTCCTCTACCGGGTCCTTCACGGCCTGACCCGGATCGACGGCGGCCCCGGAGGGTCCGGAAACTTCAACCCGTCCTACATCTCCGACGACAGTGCCCTGTCGATCGCCCTCCGCAACACGAACGAGATGCTCTCGTTCGGTATCGACCTGTCGAAGTCTGCCGCGGAAAGGATCCAGGAGTCCTTCGTCGCCGGCCTCCCCTACCTGGTGCTCGTCCTGCTGGTAGGGGTCACGAGCTTCGTCCAGCAGAAGCAGATCAGCGGTCGCAACCCAGCCCTGTCCCAGAACCCTCAGCAGCGTCTGCTCATGAAGTTGGCGCCGGCAATGATCACGTTCTTCTCGCTGATCGTCCCCGCGGGGCTGACCGTCTACTTCCTGGTCTCGAACCTGTACCGCATCATGCAGCAGGAGCTCATCTCGCGGACGATCTACCGCACGCCCGAGGCAGTGCGCCTGCGTGAGATGCAGGAGACCCAGCTGGCCGAGTCCAAGACCAAGCCCGACGGCCCGAAGAAGGGCTTCATGGAGCGCTACCTCGGCGATGCCGCCCCTCGTATGGAGGAGGTCCAGGCCAGGAAGGCAGAGATCCAGGCCAGGAAGGCAAAGTCATCCTCGTCATCGCGTTCCGGGGCGAAGCCGGGCCGGCCCGCCAACCGGTCGCAGGGCGAGCGGGCCCGGCCGTCGCGGCCGGGGCCGAGCAACAATGGCCGGCCAAGGGCGGCCAAGGGTGGTCGCAAGCAGTCGTCGGCCAGCACCAGCAGCAGCAGCAGCAGCAGTCGTACGGGGTCGTCGACGGGTTCCGCCAACCAGCCGGCGGCAGGCAAGCGGGGCCGAGATCGTGCCGCCGGGGATGAAACGACGACCGCGGGCCCGACCCCGACCAGCTCGAACGGTCCCTCGACGCCGGCCAAGAACCGTCCGTCAGGTCCGCGCCCCGCTACGGCCCGAAGCGGGCACGGTGGTCGTACGACCCCGCCGGGAGCGCGTCCCCAGAACGCCCGCAAGAAAAAGAAGAGGAAGTGACCGTGGAGTGGGTCGAGACCACTGGGCGAACGCTGGAAGAGGCCAAGGAGACGGCTCTCGATCAGCTCGGCGTCGATGAACAGGACGCCGAGTTCGAGGTCCTCGAGGAGCCCCGGCCCGGCCTCTTCGGGCGTATGAGGGGCGAAGCGCGGGTCCGGGCACGGGTTCGCCCCAGCGTCCCGCGGCCGAAAGCCGAGCGGCGCGACCGTCGGCGGCGCGACGACCGACGGCCGGCACCCGAACGGGCGAGGACCGACGCCGACGGTCCGAGCCACGACGAGCCGACCGGCGAACCGACGCTCGGTGGCGATCAGGGCGAAGATGACCAGCCGGTCGCCGGCGAGGGCGAGGCCGCGGAGCCGAGCGGGGACCGCCGGGCCGGGGGGCGGGGCCGGAGCCGGCCGCGCAGCCGGCCCGCGAGCGATGGACCGGACAGTTCGAGGCGGCCCGCCGATGGCGGGCCCGAAGGGAGCGGTATGAGCGCGGACGTGGCCATCGAGGAGCAGGTAGCGATGACGCGGGCGTTCCTCGTCGGCCTTGCCCAGGCCTTCGACGTCGAAGCCGAGGTCCGCGACGAACGCATCGACGAAGAGACGTTCGAGGTACACCTCGACGGTTCGGAACTGGGCCTGCTGGTGGGGCCGAAGGGCCAGACGCTGAGTGCCATCCAGGAGTTGGCCCGAGCAGCAGGCCAGCGACAGGCCCCGGGCAGCCACCGGGGCCGGGTGCGCATCGATGTGGCCGGGTACCGACAGCGGCGGAGGGAAGCGCTCGAACGTTTCGCTCGCCAGGTCGCCGAAGACGTCCTGTCGAGTGATGTGGCCAAGGCCCTCGAACCGATGCATCCTGCCGACCGCAAAGTCGTGCACGACACCATCAACACCATCGACGGTGTGAACACGACATCCGAGGGCGAGGAGCCCTTCCGCCGCGTGGTCATCATGCCGGCGTCGTCCAGCGGCGATGAGGTCGAGGCGGACGACGACGAGTGAGCCCGGGGAGGACCGGGGACTGCTCCCGGCGGACGACCGGCGTGCTTTACGTCATATCCTGGAAAAGGCTCGCGACCTGGGATTTCTCGGACCGGACCACGTCGATGCCCACATAGGTCATGCCTTGGCGTTCGCGCCGGCCGTCGCGCCGACGCCCCGGCAGGCGCTTGATCTCGGCAGTGGCGGCGGCGTGCCCGGCCTGGTGTTGGCGATGGCCTGGCCGGAATCGCGATGGGGGCTGGTGGATGCTGGCAAGCGGCGGTCCGAGTTCCTCACCTGGGCCGTCGACCTGCTCGGGGTCAGCCGACGCGTCGACGTCTGGTGGGGCCGGGCCGAGGAGATGGCACGACAACCAGGCCTGAGAGCCCGTCACGACCTGGTGGTGGCCCGCAGCTTCGGTCCCCCCGCCGTGACCGCCGAGTGCGGTGCGGGCTTCCTGTCGCTCGGTGGCTCCCTGCTGGTCAGCGAGCCACCAGCGCCTGCACAAGGACGTTGGGACGTGGCCGCCTTGGCCGCCTTGGGCTTGACCGATGCCGGTCTGTGGTCGGAGCGGCCTTCGATCCGGCGGCTGATCGCGGTCGCGCTCTGTCCCGAGCGCTATCCGCGCCGGACGGGGCTGCCGGCGAAGCGCCCCCTGTTCGGTGGGACCAGGTAGGAGAGGACCGTCGTCGCGCCGTTCCACGTGGAACATCCCACGGAGAGGTGAGGTCCGTTGGGCGACAGTTCCGAAGTTCGGACACGTACTCGAGGGTTCCACGTGAAACTGGGCCGCGCTCTCTTGACGGACCGCCGGTTCAGCGCCAGGATGGCGGCAGTGGCTGAACCTCAACCCGACCTCTTGACTCGAGGCCGCGCCATCTTCGAACGGCTGCGCAGCGGTACCGAGACAGAAGCCGTCCTGCCGAACGCTGTAGCACAGATGGAGCCGGCGGACCTGCCTGAGGATCCGGGCTCGTGCGAGCAGGCGCCCGAAGGTGGACCGGCCGACGGGGCTACACCAGCTGACGAGGCCGGGCCCGTGGCGACGTCGGCTCACCTTGAAGACGTGCTCATCGACGATGTCGATCGAAGATCGAACGGCCGGTCTGATGGTGCCGCTGGGACGGTGGCGCCCCCGGACCGGGCGGTGCCGGATCGGGCCCGCCTACCATCGCCCCCCTCCATCCGCACCGAGGACGGCGTCGCCGATCCCGAAGTGACGCGTCCGAGCGATCTCGACCCGGACCGTTTTGCCCGCCCGCTGCCGCGGGTCTTCGCCATCACCAACCAGAAGGGTGGGGTCGGCAAGACGACCACCGCCGTGAACCTGGGTGCATCCATGGCCGACCAAGGACTGCGAGTGCTGGTCGTCGACCTCGACCCACAGGGCAATGCCACCACTGGTCTCGGCCTCAACACCCGAGATCTGAGTACTTCGATGTATGACGTGATTCTCCGGGATATCCCAATTGAAGACTGCATCGAGGCGACGTCCGTCCGGAACCTGTTCGTGGCCCCTGCCAACCTTGACCTTGCCGGGGCCGAGATCGAGCTCGTGCCGGCGTTCAGTCGAGAGTTGAAGCTTCGTCGTGCCCTGTCCGAAGTCCGCGATGACTACGACGTGGTGCTAATCGACTGTCCCCCCTCGCTCGGGCTCCTCACCATCAACAGCCTGGCCGCCGCGACCGAGGTGCTGGTCCCGATCCAGTGCGAGTACTACGCCCTCGAGGGGCTGGGCCAGCTCCTGCGGAACGTCAACATGGTGCAGCGGAACCTCAACCCCGACCTGGAGCTGAGTGTGATCGTGCTGGTCATGTACGACGGCCGTACGAAGTTGTCCGACCAGGTCGTGCAAGAGGTACGCCGGCATTTCGGTGACAAGGTGTGCCGGACGGTGGTACCCCGCACGGTCCGCCTTTCCGAGGCCCCGTCGTACGGGCAGCCGATCAGCGCGTTCGACCCCATGTCTCGGGGCGCCATCGCCTACCGGGAACTGGCCAAGGAGGTTATCGGCGTTGGCACGCCAAGCCGGGCTGGGTAGAGGGCTGGGAGCTCTCATCCCCCCGGAGGTCGAGCAGGCCGATCAGGGTGAGGCGGTGCTGGTGCAGCTGCCCATCACCGCCATCACCACCAACCGCCACCAGCCCCGGAAGGCGTTCGACGAGGAGGGCCTGGCGTCGCTCACCGCCTCGGTACGTGAGCTGGGCGTGCTCCAACCGCTGCTGGTGCGGCCCTTGGGCGACCACCGTTACGAGCTGGTCGCGGGTGAACGCCGGTGGCGGGCCGCCAAGCGGGCCGGGCTACCGGCGGTGCCGGCCATCGTCCGCTCGGTGGACGACACAACCTCCCTCGAGCATGCGCTCGTCGAGAACCTCCACCGCCAGGACTTGAACCCGTTGGAGGAGGCGGCGGCGTACCAGCAGCTCATCGAGGACTTCCATCTCACCCACGAGCAGGTGGCGACCCGGGTCGGTAAGAGCCGGGCCGCGGTCACCAACAGCCTCCGGCTCTTTCAGCTCCCCCCCGCCATCCAGCGGCTGGTCGCCGATCGACAACTCACTGCGGGGCACGCTCGGGCGTTGCTGGGAACGCCCGATCGTGCCTTCCAGGAGCACCTTGCCGGTCGAGCGGTCTCGGAGGGGCTGTCGGTACGTGACGTGGAGGACGCGGTCCGTGCCCGTTCCGGAGGGAACAGCTCGGAACCGTCGACGACGCCTTCTGCCGCCCCCCGGCCCGCTCGGTTGCGGGCGCCCGGCCTGCTCGAGCTCGAGGAGCTCTTGAGCCTCCATCTGGAGACGAATGTCCAGGTCACCATGGGTAGCGGCAAGGGTCGAGTCGTGATCGACTTTGCCGGCCTCGAGGATCTCGAACGTATCTACCGCTGTATAGCCAGCCCGCCGTCGTACGGTGCGCCCGCCGAGGGTTGAACGGGGCCGAGCTCACCGCATGGAGGCGTATCCCTCGATCTCGATCGAGACAGCATGAATCCCGAGCCGTACCCGGGTACCGGAGGAGCCCGCCAGGCGCCACACGGGCGTCAGCCTCGACTGAAGTCGTCGCCCAACCATCATCCTGTAGTGAAGGAGGTGGCGGCCTAGCTCCTTCACCTCGTCCACAGGCTGTGGGCAAAGCTGTGTACGACAACGAGGGTCCGACTTTCACTCCATACTGGAGACTAGGGGCACTAACCATCGATAGGAGCGTTGGTCCAGAGGCCCAATCCCTCGGCCAAAGCCTCGACCAGCTGCGGCGTATGCTGGACCACCTCTGCCGGCGGGCCCATCTCGCACACGACGGCCGGCATACGGGTCTCCCGGAGCACCGCAACCCTCATCCCGACGGCGCGCCGCTCGGCTCCTAGCATCCCGGCCGGGATCTGCGCCAGCACCATCGCCGCCAGCCGGCTACCGCCGACGGATTCGAAGCCGTCGGTGGCGAAGTACGAGATCGTGCACCCATGTCCGGTACCGAGGGCCAGGCCGACGAAGGCGTGGGCGTCGAAGTCGTTGGCCGAAGCGGCCTGGGCCGATTCGTCGGGATGGTGAAGGACCGCGACGACGGCTCCGCCGTCGGACAACACCCGTCCGAGAGTATCAGCGAGGGCTCCGAGCCCGCCGGTCTCGCCGATGGCAAGGCGCGTACCCCGCAGGGGCCGGGCCGAATGGCGAAGCCGGTCGGTCTCGCGCACCAGCGCCACGGTGAGAGGGTCGCCGTCGGTCCGGGCAACCCGGAACAACGCCGAGACCGAGTCAGGTCCGCAGATCCCGTCGGTAGGCAGGCCGGTGTTGCGTTGGAACCGAGCCAGGGCCTCGGCCGCCAGGGGGCCGAAGATCCCATCGACCCGACCAGCGTCGAATCCGAGCGCTCCTAGCCGTTGCTGCAGGTCAGCGACGTCGTCGCCCCGGAGCATCGGTGCTCGCAGGTACAAGAGGCGGTCACCGAGCCGGAAGCCGGCTTCGACCAGCGAGGACCACGTCTGGGTGCCACAGACGCCGTCGACCCGCAACCCCCGCCGGGCCTGGAACTCCCGGACCACCTGCTCGGTGACAGCGTCGTAGCTGCCGGGGACCATGGCCGTCACGTTGAAGCCGAGCCCAGTCAGACGCTGCTGCACATCTCGTACAGCGTCACCGTGCGTGCCGGGACGGATCGGGAGCGTGTCGGTCAAGGAGACGGCTGCGAGAAGGTCGGGGGCGGCGAGACACTTCGCATGGAAGTAGCAGACGGTTGCCGGCCGGTGCTGCCGGCGAGGCCGGGACACGGTAGCGGACCGCGCCGCCGGCCTGGCCATCTGCCCAACTGCCCGGTGCCCGGGCATGGGCGACGGCATTCCCGAGCCGCACCGGCCCCCGGGACGGATCAATGGGCGGTCCCACCGAGCCGACGGTCGGTCGGCCGGCGAGCCTGATCGGTGCGGTCGCCCGTCAGCCGCCGATGAACTCGTTGAGTTCCTCGAGCAGCTGGCCCTTGCCCTTGGCTCCGACCATCCGCTTCACGGCAGCACCGTCCTTGAAGACGATCAGGGTGGGGATGCTCATGACGTCGAAACGCCGGGCCGAGTTGGGGTGGTCATCGACGTTGAGCTTGGCGATTCGGACCTTGCCGGCCTGTTCTACGGCGATCTCCTCGAGGATCGGGGTGATCGTCCGGCACGGACCACACCACTCCGCCCAGAAGTCGACGACGATCGGTTCGCCGGCGGCGCTGATCTCCTCGTCGAAGGTGGCATCGGTAAGGGTGCTGATGCCCTCAGCCATGGGTCGTCTTCTCCTTGCGGGTAAGTGCAGTCGGGTACGGGAACGTCGGGAAGGGCGGCGTCATTCCTGAGCCGCCTCGTCCTGGTCTTCCAGCCAACGTTCGGCGTCGATGGCGGCCATGCACCCCGAGCCCGCGGCTGTCACCGCCTGACGGTAGGTGTGGTCCTGCACATCGCCGGCCGCGAACACGCCGTCGACGTTGGTAGAGGTCTCCCCCCGGCCGAGGCCGGTGATCAGGTACCCGCTGTCCTCCATCTCCAGCTGGCCCTTGAACAGGGCTGTGTTGGGCTGGTGCCCGATGGCGACGAAGATCCCGGTCACGTCGAGCAGCGCGGCCTTCCCGGTCAGGAGGTTGCGCACGTTCACCCCGTCCACCTTCTCGGTGCCCACGACATCGGTCACCACGCTGTTCCACAGGAAGCTGATCTTGGGGTTGGCGAATGCCCTGTCCTGCATGATCCGCGACGCACGCAGCTGGTCCCGGCGATGGACGACGAGGACGGAGCGGGCGAACTTGGTGAGGAAGAGCGCCTCCTCCAGGGCCGAGTCGCCGCCGCCGACGACGGCGATGTCCTGGTCACGGAAGAAGAACCCGTCGCAGGTGGCGCACGTCGACAACCCGTGGCCCAGCAGCTCCTTTTCGCCGGGGACGTTGAGCAGGAGCGACTGGGCGCCGGTCGACACGATGATCGTCCGAGCGCGGTACGTGGGCTCGGCGGCGTCCGGATCGCCGACCCACACGCCGAAGGGCCGGCTGGAGAGGTCGACCCGGCTGGCCTTCACGGTCTCGAGCCGGGCGCCGAAGCGCTCGGCCTGGCGGCGGAAGTCGGCCATGAGATCGGGCCCCATGACACCGGCGGGGAACCCGGGGTAGTTCTCGACCTCGGTCGTCAGCATGAGCTGGCCCCCAGGCTGGTCGGTGGTCGAGGACGGCTCGCCCTCCAGCACCACCGGAGCCAGGTTGGCCCGACCGGCATAGACGGCAGCGGTCAGCCCGGCGGGGCCCGAACCGATGATGACCAGATCGTGGACGTTCTCCTCGGCGGGCGTCACGGGTTCTCCTCTGGAAGTCGCTGTCGGCAGCCCGGAACCCGATCGGGCCCCACTCTGTTCCCTCGCTCGGTCCTCACTCCTCGACCGGACGGGTGCGACGGTTCCAGCACCACAGCCCGGCGGACGTGAACAGCACCCCGAGCAACCCGTGTGCAGCCCACATGTGGTCTTTGCCGAACAAGGCGTCGGGAAGGACGATGTTGACCAGGCGAAGGCCGAGGATCACGAACAGCACGGCCAGCGCCGTCCCCAGGACCACCGCCAGCAGCCCGTAGGTGATGGCCCGAACGACCGTCTGCACCGGCCCGGTTACCTTGTCGTGGACCTTGCCGACGAGGGCAACGATGCCGTCGGCCGCCTGGACCGGCCAGTCGTCGGTGGGCACCGACGGAGCCGTCCCGACCATTGGTGTCGGGCGGGATCCGACCTCCTCAGCCATCGGTCGGCAGCGTAGTCTCCGCCAGTGGTGACCACGACGGGCCGGGCATGACGGCGAGGGCAGCCAGCGCCCTGGTCGCCGCGGCGGCGCTGTCGTTCATCGGTGGCCTGATCCTCGGCGAGTACGAGTTCACCGGGGCGACACCGATCGCCATCGGGCTGATCTTCGGGCTCGTCGTCTCCGAGCTGGTGGTCGAGCTGGGCAAGCACCGCTCGCCCCTCGTCGCCCTGCTGGCGGCGGTCGTGGTGGCTGGTGGCCTGGCCGTGGCTGGCTGGCGGGCCAAGCTGAGCGTGCGGCCCTTCCCCGATGGAGCATGGGTGGCGATGGCTGTCGGGGCCGCCATCGCCGCCTGGCGGGGGAACCGTTGGCTCCCGCTCCGCCGACCGGGTACCGAAACCCTGGGCGAGGGAGACGCGGGTGATCCCCGCCCCACGTGATCGCGCAGGCCGTCGGCCGGCGCCGGCTCTCAGAGCTCCCGGCGGTCGACCTCGGTACAGGAAGCGTCGGTCACGACCAGCTCCTGTACGCCCTCTGCCTCGACCACTTCCCAGGTGACGGGCGCCCCGTCGAGGACGGCCTGGCCCGAGGAGAGGGTGGGGCCACCCGCACTCGGGGGGCAGCCGCCGCCGACGGTCGTCGCCAGAGGGGAGTCGGCGGCGGTCGCGGCAGCGGCATCGTTCTCGGCCGCCCCGGCGAGGATGTCGTCCGCCGGCGCCACGGCCGGGGCCTCGGGCGCGGCCCCGTCCTGTGCTCCGGACTGCAGCCCGATGTAGGCACGGACGGCATCGGCCAGCGCTGCCTGGTCGGGGTACTCGCCGAGCAGGGCCGTCACCGCGTCCGCGTTGGCTGCGGAGTCGGGGGCGGCAAATGGGGCGGTGAAGGACCTGTCGGCTACGCCGGCGCCGGCCGCCGCCGCCCTGCTCTCGGCGGTCGTCCCCGGTGGAGGGGCAGCCACCGTCGATGTAGAGTCCTCGGGTCGGTTGCTCAGGGCCAGGCCGCCCACGGCCGCGAGGAGCGCGACCACGGCCGCGGCGGCCCACGTCGTTGCCCGCCGAGTGCGGCGACGGCCAGCGGAGAAATCTGCGAGAGGCGCCGCGGGATCAGCGTCGGGATCGTCGGCCACCTGGTCGGCGGCGGGCATCGTCGCGGCCAGGGCCGCGGCGACGGCCGTTTCCCTCGTCGTTGCCGACGGGGCCGGGACCGCAGAACCCACAGCGGCGGCGGCGACCCGCAGCGACTCGAGACGGGCCTGAAGAGCGGGGTCGGCCTCGACTCGCGCCATCTCGTCGGGCGTTGCCTCGCCGTCGAGATAGGCGGAGACGATCTCGTCGATGTGGTCCGGTCCGGTCATGGTCGAGGGCTTGGACGGTCGGTCGGGGCCGGTGGGTTCCCGAGTACCTGGGCGAGAGCAGCTCGGCCCCGGGCGATGCGGGAGCGCACCGTTCCGGTGGGCACGCCGAGGACCTCGGCGATCTCGGCGTAGTCAAGGCCGCAGAGGTCGCGCAGGACGACGGCAGCCCGGAACGTCATAGGAAGGGTGCAGAGCGCCTCGTCGACCGCCATCCGCACCGCGATCTCGTCGTCGAGACGGGGAGGCCCGCCGCGGTCGTCGGCCGGGAGCGCCCGTTCCTCCTCGGGCAGGCCGGGATCAGGCCGCCGGCGCCGGCGCCTGAGCTCGTCGAGGCAGGCGTTGGTGGCCACCCGGTAGCTCCATGTCGAAAACGACGACCGACCGTCGAAACGGGCCAAGCCCCGGACGATCGCCATGAGGGCCTCCTGGTTGGCATCGGCGGCGTCGGCGTCGTTGCCCGTCAAACGCCGGCACAGGGCGTAGAGACGGTCGTGGTGTCGTCGCAGGAGCACATCGAGCGCGGCTCGATCGCCGTCCTGCGCGGCGGCGACGAGGGCCTGGTCGTCGACGGCGGTCAGGCTATCCCGGGCCGGGGCGCCCGGGCCGGTCCTCGCTTCCCCGTGAAGACGGCCCGGGGCGGGGCGACCACCGCGGCAACACCCGTCGATGACGCTGACGTCCCGAGGGGGTGTCGGCCGCTTCCTGCTCGGTCACCGGTGCACCGTCGTTTGGGCGCAGTCCCCGAGCATGAACGGTCATGTGTCAGCCCCGATCACCCTGGCCTCACCGATGGCGGCCCGGAGCCCGGCACCCAGGTCGGTGACCCAGATCAGCACGGCGCCGGCGCGCTGGCCGTCGAGCTCGAAGGTCGTCGTCCCCGGCCGCATCCCGATCTCGGTCGAGACCGGTTCACCCCAGCCCGCCCGGTCGCCGGCGGGCTGGTCGGCAACGTAGACCTCCGCCGACCAACCCGCGGTCGGCGAGGTCACCTCGACCTTGGCGATGCGCGACGGTCGATCGAGAACGAGCACCAGGCCGACCCCCGGCTTCACCTGGGGGAACGGGTCTTGGTAGCCCTCGGTCTCCCACGTCGTCGCCGGATCGCCGTCGAAGGCCAACGACACCTCGTCGTCGTGCTCGCTGCCGTCGCCGGCGGGGGGCGGGTCGAAGGCGACCGCCCGGCTCACGGGCAGAGCGCCCGATTCCCCGGCACCGGCGACGGCAGTCGCTTCGGTGCCTGGACCGCCTCTGGCGGCCGGTGGGGGGTCCCCCGCCAGGAGGCTCCCAGCCAGAACGGCGATCACCGCCACCAGCACGATCACCACCACCGGGACCAGCCAACCGCGTTCGGTGTGCACGAACGACGAATCGCGGTCCCTCGCCGGAGCGGCTTCTCCGCCGCCTTCGTAACGCCGGTCCGCGCTCGCCCTGGTGGCGTCCGACGTCACCATCGCCGGGGCACCAGCGTCCCCGCTGGCGGCCAGCAGGACGACCCTCAACGCCCCGGCCGATTCGTACCGCTGGTCGGGCTCGCGGGCCATCGCTCGCAGCACGACGTCCTCGAGCCGCTTGGGGATGCCGGCCCGGACGTTGCGCGGCTTCAGCGGGTCCTGGTGCAACCGGGCCAGGGCCGTGGCGGCCTCGGAGTCGGCCGCGAACGGTGGGCGCCCGCAAATGGCCTCGTAGAGCACGACCCCGAGGGCGTACACGTCCGACCGGACGTCGGCCGCGCCCCCTTCGACCTGTTCGGGGGCCAGGTACTTGGCCGTGCCCAGCGTGACCCCGGTGGCGGTGAGGTCGTCACCGGCCTTGGCGATGCCGAAGTCGGCCACCAGAACACGGCCGTCGTTGGAGAGGAGGATGTTGGCCGGTTTGACATCGCGGTGCACCACCCCGGCCTTGTGGGCAGCATCGAGGGCGCCGGCGACCTCGGCGACGATGGCTACCGCTGCTCCCGGTTCGAGAAAGCGCCGTTCGTCGAGCAGGCGCCGCAGGGTCATGCCCTGCACCAGCTCCATGACGATGGCCTCGACACCGGCTTCGCTGCACGTGTCGTAGATGGAGATGATCGAGGGGTGGGCGAGCCGGGCCGCCGCTACCGCTTCACGGCGGAAGCGTTCGATGAAACCGGCGTCGGCGGCCAGGTACGGGTGAAGGAGCTTGACCGCGACCCGGCGGGTCAGGACCTCGTCGGTCGCTTCCCACACCTGGGCCATCCCGCCGGTGGCGACGAGAGCGTCGAGCCGGTACCGGCCGCCAAGGAGGCGTCCGGTCAGGACGTCGAGTGGATGCGGTTGAGCCACGACGCCCTCCACGGTACGCGTTCGGGGGCCGCGGTCAGCGACCGGCCAACCCTGCAGGAAGGACGACGACACCGATCGTCGGCCCGGCCCGGTCCGGGCTCACCTCGGGCTGGCCTGATCACGGTCGCGACCGGCCGTGACCGCCCCGGACCGCGACGCCCTGGTACCACCCCGCTGGCCTCGGCGCCGGCGAGGTGAGGGCCGCCTGGTCTCGTCGGCAGGCCCGCCGGAGGGTGCACGGGCGTGGCGCCGCCTGGGGCCGGCGGCATGGCGCAAGGTGTGGCGGCGTAGTCGGCGGGTGGTCAGGGCATGACGGCCCCACCACAGCACGAGGAACCCGGCCGAGCCGGCCGACAGCACGATCCCCAGGCCCGAAAAGGCCGTTGACCGCACCGTCACCTGGGTACGGCCGAGGACGGTGCGGCCGTCAGGGGTCACCAGCGTGAGCTCGAGGGGAGAGTCGCCCGAGGCGAGCGTGCGAACCCGGAGCTCGACCCGCGTCGTCGGCCCGGTGAGGCGCAGCGGTACGGAGCCGTCGGGATGGTCGGGGAACTGGAGCTTGTCGGCCGCCAACCGGGCCACGACGTCGACCGGGTACCCGGTCCCGCTGGTGAGGGTGAGGGCGACCACGCCTTCGCGGGCGGTGAAGCGGATCGTCTGACGAGCCGGTGGGCCGATCTTTTCGAGCTCGCTCGCCGCCGCTTGGCGGACACGGTCCAGGTACTCCTGGCGGGACCTGGCGCCCAATGCCGGCGCCGCCGCGTTCAGCAACGTCCGTTCGAGGTCTTCGACCAGGGGATTGTCGTCGCCATCGACCACCGAACGGTACGTGCCCAGATCGGCCGCGGCCCGGCGATAGGCGCCGGCGTACGGGCCCAGTGAGGCCGACGGCTCGGGCTCCAGGGTGCGTTCGAGGCGTCGGCCCGACCCGTCGCGCTCGCCTCTCGAGCCGGCCAGGGGGACATCGTCGAAGATCTGCCCGACGGTGGAGTCGTCGAGGATCGGTCGGGCTGTGGCCGAGGGGGCGAGGCTGCTGAGGACGGCGTCGAGGTAGCGGGGATCGGTCGGGCCTTCGTTGCCCAACTGGACGACGACGCCTCGGCGGGTGGTGCCCGACGGGTCGTCGAAGAAGAGGGTGGCCAGGTCGGCGAGCAGATGGTGGGCGTCGAGGACGGGGTCGCCGGTGTCGTTCTCGTGGGCGGCGAGGGCGGTGTCCGCCGCCATCGCCCTTACGCCACCGACGCCGGCGACGGCGAAGGGTTGGGTCAGGGCGAAGCGGAACAGGTCCTCGTCGAGAGCGCTGAGTGCCCCTTCGGGGATGATCAGCCGGTCGATGCCGAGGTCGCGTAGAAACCCGGCGCTGCGCCCGTCGAGGCGGTCGTCGGCCCGCCAGATCGCGGCTGGGTCGGCGATCCGCGCCGCCGTCGTGGCGACGCCGCGAGAGATGTGGGTGGCGACCTCGTCGACCATTCCCTCCTCGAGCCAAGCTGGCACTTCGACCGGCACATAGGGCGCGCTCAGGACCTCTCTTCCTTGTCCAGCCGTTCGCAGCGGGGCCAAAGTGCTGGTGGTGCCAGTGGCCAGCGCGTCGAGCAGCGCTGGGGTCGGGGCGATGGAGGCGGCAACGCCGGGGTGGGCGTTGAGTACCTGGGCCAGGTCGGTCAAGGCCCGGCCGGAGAGGGCCGAGTTCGGGACGGACCCGTCGGCCGCCACCGGTGGACCGGTTATCGGCACCACGACTGCGACGCCCAGGGGGAGCGACGGGGCGTCGGTTGCCGCCGGCAGCCTGATCATGGCCGTGATCAACGAGTCCAGGACGGCGCCTTCAGCCGACACCAGCCGTAGCGCCACCGGGTACACGCCGCTGTGGTTCACCAGTAGACGTTCGGGGTCGTCGCCCTGGTCGCGGGTGGGCACACGTACCGTGGCGGCCGTGGTCGGGCCGGGCGGTGCCGGCACGTCCGGGGGCGAACCGGCCCGGGCCCGCAGGCTGCGGCCTTTCAGGGCCAGCTGCAGTTCCGAGCGGGTCGTGACCCGGGGATGGACATCGGTACGGATGACAGCACCGGCCGGCGCACCCCGTACCCGCAGACGGATTTCCAGGTCCCCGTCGGCGGGCACGAACGGCGTCTGGCCTACGAGTTCGAGCCGGGCCGCGGTCGGTGGGCGAGGCTGTCGGGGCGCAGCCCCGGCCGCGCCCGGCACGCCCGCCACGCTCAGGGTCAGGCTCAACGCGGCCAGGGCGCCGCAGACCGCGGCCGTCGGCCGGCGGGGCGCGGGCCGGCCGGCCCGTCGCCGCGTCGGGGGGGCGGTCACTGGTGCACCGCGAGCTTGCGCTCCCGGCCCGTGACCGGTCGACCGGGTGAGCGCCAGCGAGCCGGGCGACGATGGGGACCGGGGGCGCAGCCCCCGAGCTTGCACGGTCACTGGTGCACCGCGAGCTTGCGCTCCCGGCCCGTGACCGGTCGACCGGGTGAGCGCCAGGCGCAGCCCCCGAGCTTGCCCGGTCACGAGAGATCGGCCTCGAGCACGAGCAGTCCCTCGGGCTCGAGGTGGAAGCCGAGCCGCTGGTACAGCCCGAGCGCAGCGAGGTTCTGCTCCTGGGTGTTGACCATGGCCCGGTCGGCGCCCCGCCGTCGCATCCACCGCAGGGCGTCGAGCACGAGGAGGGACCCGAGGCCGGCACCCTGGTGGGCCGGGTCGACTGCGAGGCGCTGCAGGTAGCCGCGGTGCCCGGACCGCCCGGACACCCCGTAGGCCGCAACCTGACCGTGGCGGTCGGCGACCCGGAACCGATTGTGGGGGGTTGCGCTGAAGGCCTCTTCCAGGCCGGTGTTGTCGAGGCGCCAGAACCCGGCGAAGGCCCGGGTGTCGACCGAGAGTGCGGCATCGCGATCAGCGCGCCGGCCGCGACGGAGCCCGGGGTCGGGCTCGGGTGGACCGGGGAGGTCCTGGAGGTAGTGGGTCAGAAGGTGGAGCCGTTCGTGGACGGCGAATCCGGCGCCGGCGAAGACTTCCGACTCGATCGGGCCGAGGGCGGCGGTGATGACCCGGGCGTAGCCGTGGCCGGCCAAGGCCCGGCAGGCGCGATGGATGGCGTCGGTGGTGGGCAGCGCCCCGTCGAGCAGCGGCGCCATGTAGGCGACGTTGGCGTCTCCCCGCCAGGCCCCGACCCGGAGGCGGTCGGTACTCCACCGCACGACGTCGAGGTTCACCGGGGCCCGCCGACGGCCGGGGCCAGCGGCCGGGGCTCGGCGGTGTCGGCGGCGAAATTGCGCCCGGCGCAGACGGGCACGGCGGTGTCGTCACGGGTCGGTCGCGCTGGGCGGGTCGAGGCCGCGTGCCTCGCTATCGGCCGTCCTGAGGTCAGGCAAAGGACCAGCATGTCGTCCCGATGCTACGAGGCGGTTGCCTTGGCGTGGGGACGCCGGCAGGCGATGTCTCGGCTCGCGCCGGAGCGACCACACCGTGTCGGGCTGCGGTCGCTACCGTCGTCGGTGGTGCCCGTGCTCTTCGCCACCCATCCCCGGTACCTCGACCATCTGGCTGGCGTCGACCATCCCGAACGACCGTCGCGGCTGGCGGCGGTGGCGACGGGTGCCCGGCAGGCGGGCCTGGGTGACGATCTCGTCCTCTTCGAGCCGCGGCCGGCCACCAGTGCCGAGCTCGAACGGGCGCACCGACCGGAGTACGTGGCAACGCTGAAGAAGTTCTGTGCCGCCGGTGGCGGGCGCATCGACGCCGACACCACGGCGTCGCCTGGTTCCTGGGACGCCGCATTGCTGGCGGCCGGCGCCGGCCTCGACGCCATCGAGCGCCTCGACCGGGGCGAGGGCGAGGCGGCCTTCTGCGCAGTTCGCCCGCCCGGGCACCACGCCACCCCGACCCGGGCCATGGGCTTCTGTCTCTTCAACAACGTCGCCATCGCCGCCGCCGCGTTGGCCGACCGGGGCGAACGGGTGATGATCGTCGACTACGACGCCCATCACGGCAACGGCACCCAGGACGTCTTCTGGGACGACCCCCGGGTGGCCTACGTGTCGACGCACCAGCACCCGCTGTACCCGGGTACCGGTGCCCTCGACGACGTCGGTGGGCCCGAGGCGGCCGGCTCGACGTTGAACGTCCCCTTCCCGGCCGGCACCACCGGCGACGCCTACCTGGCTGCGATCGACCAGCTGATCGGGCCCTTCGCCGACGCCTGGCGGCCGACCTGGCTCCTCGTCTCCGCCGGCTTCGACGCCCATCGCCGCGACCCTCTCACCGGCCTGCACCTCACCAGCGGTGACTTCGCCGACCTCACCACCAGGTTGGCCGAGCTGGTCGCCGCTGGGCGCCGGCTGGTCTTTCTCGAGGGTGGGTACGACCTCGAGGCGTTGGCGGCCTCGACGACGGCGTGCGTGGCGGCGTTGGCGGGCGCCGACGTTCGGCCCGAGCCGTCGACCTCCGGCGGGCCGGGCGCGGCGGTGGTGGCGGCGGCGGTCGACGTCAGGGCCCGGCTGGCCAACGGTGATGCCCCCAGCGGCGGGTGACGGTCGGGTCGCCTGACCTGCCCTTCGCCCCTGCCACCGTGGTCCTCCTACGGGCCCACAGGCACACCGTTCTGCTGTGGAAAACCGAGGGGTGCGTCAAAGAGGCAGGACTATCGACCGCAAGCATCGTATTTTCACCACGTTCCCTCGTTGGACACTATGGTTGGGAGCGTGCGGAAGATGACGTTTGTACGTAGGTCCGTCGCAGTTGCTGCGGCGGGCGCCTTCATGTTCGTGGGTATGGCCGTCCCGGCACGTGCCAGTACAGGCTCCGTCGCTGCTCCACAGCCGACGCCGCCCAACGCCCCCTATTCCGGCGCCGCCGACGCCAGCCTGATCCGCCTGAGCGGCGATTTGTTGGGAATCAACCTGGCAACGCTCGACCTGACGCGCACCACGGCCGTGGCCAACACGGCCACGACGCCGCGTACGGTCGCCGATGCCAAGAACACCGGCACGCTGACCGCGGTCAGTGGCGCAGTTGACCTCACCGATCTCCTGGCCCAAGCCCATCAAGAAGCGCCGCCTGACAACGCTGCGCCGGTAACCGAGACGATCTTGCCGATCAACCTGCCCGGGTTGCTCGACGCCGGCGTGTCGAACGCCAGCGCCGAGGCCCACTGGGCCGGTGACGGCCTCTGTGTGGCTGCCGATCGCCCGCTGTCGCAGGCGATCAACGACGTCGCCAACCTCGGGCTCATCTCGATCCCCGGCATTTCGGGCGTGGTCGCCGTCAACAACGACCGCCAGGGTGTCTCGTTCACCCGTTCGACGATGTCGTTGCCCTCGATCCCCGGTGGTGATGACGCCCGCGCTGTTCGTGCCGAAGCACTGACCCACATCGAGGACATCGACGTCCTCGCCCAGGCTGCAGGCCAGCCGCCGGTGCTCAGCATCAGCACGGCGCAGGACTACACCGCAACCGCCACGGCCACCGGCCTGCCGGGGGGCGCTTCGGTCAACCTCGACGACCCGGTCCTCGACATCTCGCTCGGTGGTAACCCGGTCATCCGGCTCAGCGCCGGCCAGAGCTTGACCAGCTCGGGCGATCCCACCCTCGACGGGCTGCTCGACACCCTGGGTGTCGTGCTCGGCCCGCTCGCCGACCTCGGCGTCCTGTCGATCACGGTCCCGACGCCCACCCGGGTGGTCTCCCCCGATGGCACCAGCGCCAGCATCACCGGCGCCCTCGCCGAGGTGACCGTCCTGTCGGCGCTCGGTACCCCGCTGATCAACCTGCAGATCGCGCCTTACTCGGCCAGCGCCACCGCTCCGGCCGGCGGCCTGAACTGCAACCCGAACCCCGGTTCGGTCGTCAAGGACGCCCCCGCCACCGTGCGCCCGGGTAGCTCCTTCACCCAGACCATCACCATCACCAACGTCTCCTGCCCGTCGCCGCTGGTCATCACCGGTGCCACCGACGTCATCAGCGGCCCCGGAGGCACCACGATCACCGCCACCGACCCGGCTGCGGCCAGCGTCACCGGCACCGCCGATCAAGGCGGGATCACGATCACGTGGGGTGACCTCGGAACGGTGGCCCCAGGGGCAACCAAGGTGCTCACGGTTGTGGTCAAGGTCGGCTCCGACGTCCGAGAAGGTGCGCGGTTCACCGACAACGCCGTCGCCAACTACACCTGCGAGGGTCGGCCCTCGACCGGGTCAGGCAGCCTCGACCGTCCGTCGGTCGCCTCGGTGCTGCCCATCACCGGTGGTGAGGACACCCTGGTGCTGATGGGGGCTGCGGCTCTTCTCGCCGCCGCTCTCGGGGTCCGCCGGCTGCGCCGGGCCTAGTCCCTCAGTCCGAAGTACAGGCCACCGGCCCGGGCCAGAGCCCGGGCCGGTGGCGCGTGCGGCGACCGGTGACGGGCCTGCCCGAGCGTGACCGCGCCAGCGATGGCGACGTATCAGCTCCGCTTCAACTCAGCGCAAGGGGACCACCGCTCTCGAAAGGCGGCCACTACCGTGACCTCGGTGATGCTCGCCCGGCTCCAGGCAGTTCTCGACGAGGTCGAGCCGCTCACTGACCGGTTCCGAGCGGACGGCAAGCGGCTCTACCTGGTCGGTGGGATCGTGCGCGACCTGCTGGCGGGCCGGGAGGTCGCACGGCCCGACGTCGACCTCACCACCGATGCGCGACCCGAGGAGATCAAGCAGGCCCTGTCGGGCTGGGCCAACTCGACGTGGGCCCAGGGCGAGCGGTTCGGGACCATCGGGGCGGTCAAGGGCGGACGGTCCTACGAGATCACTACCCACCGAGCCGAGGTGTACCAGCCCGGCTCACGCCACCCGGACGTCGCCTTTTCCGACGCCGTCGAGGCCGACTTGGCCCGCCGCGACTTCACCGTCAATGCCATGGCCCTCGAGCTCACCGGCGGCGGGCCCGAGCTGATCGACCCGTTCGACGGGCGAAGCGACCTCCTGGCGCTCCACCGGCTGCGAACGCCCCTGAGCCCGGACATCTCGTTTCGGGACGACCCCCTCCGCATGCTGCGCGCCGCCCGCTTCCTTGCCGGCTTCGGCCTCGAGCCCGAGCCCGCTCTGGTCGAAGCCGTGCGCCGGCTGCGGTCCCGGCTCGAGATCGTGTCCGCCGAGCGGATCCGCGACGAGATCGACAAGCTGTTGGTGGTCGACGACCCGTCCGCCGGCCTCTGGTTCTGCTACGAGACCGGGTTGTTCGAGGAGTTCCTGCCCGAGATCCCCGGAATGCGCCTCGAGCAGGACCCGATCCACCAGCACAAGGACGTGCTTGCTCACACCATCGCGGTGGTGGCCAAGGTGGCCCCGCGCCGGCCCGACGGCTCCGCCAACTGCCGCACCCGCCTGGCCGCGCTGCTCCACGATGTGGGCAAGCCCAAGACGCGGTCGATCACCACCAACGGCGTCTCGTTCCATCATCACGAGGTGGTCGGCGCTCGAATGGCACGCGAGCGGCTTCAGGCGTTGCGCTATCCGACCGCGGAGATCGAGGCGATCAGCCGGCTCGTGTTCCTCCACCTCCGCTTCCACGGCTACGACGACGGTGACGGAGGCTGGACGGACAGCGCGGTCCGTCGCTACGTGCGTGACGCCGGCGAACTGCTCGACGAGCTCAACGAGCTGACGCGCTGCGATTGCACGACCCGGAACCAGCGCAAGGCCAGACAGCTGGCCAGCCGGATGGACGCCCTCGAAGCCCGGATCGCTCGACTTGCCGAGGAGGAAGAGATCCGCTCGGTCCGGCCCGAGCTGGACGGCCACCAGGTCATGGCCCTGCTGGGCCGCGGCCCAGGTCCGGAGATCGGCCAGGCGATGCAGTTCCTGCTCGACCTGCGTCTCGACGAAGGCCCACTCGGTGAGGAGGAAGCCGCTCGCCGCCTACAGGTGTGGTGGCAAGCTCGCGACTGAGCAGGGGCGAGGGTGTCAGCGTCTCGGCGCGACCGGTCCGGCAGCGCCTGGGCCGGAGCGATCGTTCCGGCGAGCCGGCCGACGTTCAGATACCGAGCTTGCGGGCACGGATGACCAACGTCGACGGGACCCAGGCCTGGGCATTGGTCCAATGGCGGCTGCGGGCGCCGCTGCGCACGGGCTCGGGCTCGAGCAGGGTGTCGACCCGGAAGTTGGCCCGAGCGAAAGCGCTCCACAGGCCAGCCACGGTGCGGGGGTAGCGCTGGACCCGTCGTTCGCCCGCCACGCCGGGAACCGGCTCGTGGTCGAAGTACGACCGGCGCATGCGGGGTGGGTTGCCGTCGGGCTCGATGGCGGCATACATCGGGTGGGGGAGCGACACGACGAAGGCTGCCTCCGGCCTCAGCACCCGATGGACCTGGCGGAAGACCCGGTCGAGGTCGCTGACGATGTCGAGGCTGTAGACGCTGAGGGCCATGTCGAAGGTATCGGCCCGGGCGAACGCCAGGTCGGCGGGGTCACCGTGGCGGAACTCGATCCGTACCTCCTCCCGCTCGGCCAACCAGCGGGCTCGGCTGACCTGGTCGATGGACGCGTCGAGGGCGGTGACCCGGGCGCCTCGCTTGGCCATGGCCACCGACACGGGGCCGGCACCACAGCCGAGCTCGAGGACTCGTTTGCCGTCGATGTTGCCCAGCAGGCGCAGGTCGGACTCGGTGGCGATGTCGGGGCCGTAATGGACGACGTCGAGGGGTACCTCGGCGGCCGCCGGCCACAGCGTGAACACGTCGTCGGCGCCGTCACCGGCGGGTGGGTACAGGTCGGCCATCGACGTCAATCCTTCCATCGTGGGACCGGTCGCCGCGCCAGCCGAGGGCGACGGACGGTAGGAGCCCGCGACTCAGGAGCGCACGGTGATGAACGCCTCGAGGGCATCGCGCGCCTCGTCGTCATGGACTTGCGTCGGGGGCGACTTCATGAAGTACTGGCAGGCCGGCACGACCGGTCCACCCTCACCCCGGTCCATCGCCACCCGAGCACAGCGCACGGCGTCGATGATGACTCCGGCGGAGTTGGGCGAGTCGTGCACCTCGAGCTTGAGCTCGACGGTCAGGGGGACGTCGCCGAAATTGCGCCCCTCGAGACGGATGAACGCCCATTTGCGGTCCTCCAGCCATGGCACGTGGTCGGACGGTCCGATGTGGACGTCGTGGTCGCTGATCCCGGCGTCGATCTGGCTCGTCACCGACTGGGTCTTGGAGATCTTCTTCGACTTCAGCCGGGTCCGCTCCAACATGTTCATGAAGTCCATGTTGCCGCCGAAATTCAGCTGATAGGTGTGATCGATGGTGGTGCCCCGGTCCTCGAACAGACGGGCCAACGTGCGATGGACGATGGTTGCCCCGACCTGGGACTTGATGTCGTCTCCGACGATGGGTACACCGGCCGCGGCGAAGCGCTCGGCCCACACCGGATCGGAGGCGATGAAGACGGGGATGGCGTTGACGAAGCCGACGCCGGCCGCGAGGCAGGCCTCGGCGTAGTGCTTCTGGGCCAGCTCGGAGCCGACCGGTAGGTAGCTCACGAGTACGTCGGCGCCGCTGTCCCTTAGCACCTGGGTCACGTCGACCGGCTCCGCCGGTGACTCCTGACAGGTCTGTCGGTAGTACTCGCCGAAGCCGTCCAGGGTGGGAGCCCGCTGGACCTCGATGCCGAGATGGGGGACCTCGGCGAACCGCACGGTGTTGTTCGGACCGGCGAAGATCGCCTTCGAGGCATCGAGGCCGACCTTGTTGGCGTCGACGTCGAACGCCGCCACCAGCTGGATGTCCCGGACGTGGTAGCCGCCGAGCTCGACGTGCATGAGGCCGGGCACGGTCTCGGCCGGGTCGGCGTTGCGGTAGTACTCCAGGCCTTGGAGCAGCGAGCTGGCACAGTTGCCGATCCCGGCGATGGCCAGGCGGATGGTGCCAGCGGTTTCGCTCGCAAGCTCGCTCATGAGGCGGTCTCCTGTGAGGGTGCGGACCGTTCGGCGGCGATCAGTCCGTCGAGCCAGGTCAGGTCGTGGGTAAGGGCAAGGTTGTCCCGCTCGGTGAGCGAGCGGAGGTAGCGGTCGAGGAGACGGTCCCGGCCCTGGTGGCGGCGACGCTCGGTCAGACGGGCGGTGACGTCGGCTCGGCGCCGCTCGAAGAGGGCCACCCGCTCAGCGGGCCCCAGGTGGCGGCAGAAGGCCACCTTGAGAGCGAAGGTGCGGTCGTCGTCGGGTTGCGGGTCGGTGAGCAGCTCGAGGAGTTGCTGGGAGCCGGCCGTGGTGATGCCGTACACCTTGCGGCTGCGGCCGCCAGGAGCGGACAGGTTGTGGCGCGCCCGGAAGGCGGCCAGCTCGCCGGCGAGGGAGCCGCTCGACGGGGCCCGGCGGGGGGCCGCGACGCCAGCCTCCACGGCCTTGACGGAACCGGCTCGCTCGAGACGGTTGAGGGCCGGGTAGAGCGAGCCGAACGAGACCGCCCCGGCCCGGGCACCGGGGAGCTCCATCAGGCGCTTGCGCAGCTCGTAGCCGTGCAGATCGTTGCCCTTCAACAGGCCCAGGACGGCGAGATCGATCATCGGAGACCAGCAGGCCCGGGACGGGGGGCGGCAACGGGCTGACCGACGGCGGCGTCGCCCGCACCTGAAGCATCGACTCGCTGTATCGATTCGATGTATCGAAGCATACGGGCGCCCACGTCCGAAGGCAAGGAGGGCGAGGTCGGGACCGGCCAACTACCCTGGCCTTCCGTATGAGCTTCCGCCCCGAGATGGTCCGGGGGGTGACGACCTCCGGGGCCGGCGCCGTCGACTACCGACTGGCCCGCCAAGCCGTCATCGCCGAGTACCGGAAGCACCGCCTCGACCGCCACGACGTCTGCGACGCCCATCCCGAGCTGGTCCGGGCAGCGCGGGAGTGCGGCGAGGAGACCTCCATCCCGTGCCCCATCTGCGAGAAGGACCGGGTGGTGCTCGTGTCCTACGTGTTCGGGCCCCGTCTGCCCTCCTTCGGCCGCTGCATCACCACCCGGACCGAGCTGAAGACCTTGGCGGGTCGGGCCGCAGACATGTCGTGCTACGTCGTCGAAGTGTGCCCCTCGTGCTCGTGGAACCACCTGGCTCAGGTGTTCGCCGTCGGGCGAGGCCGAGGGCGCTGAGCGTCACCGCCGGAGTCGCCCGCCGGCTGCGGCTGCGAGGTCGGGCCGACCCGCCCCCGACGGGGCCGAAGGCGGACAGGCCCGGTGGCCCTGGTGGTCCCGGCTCGGGCCTGGTGACCGAGGCTCCCGAGGCGCCCGACCTGCCGGCATCTGGGAGAGAAGCGGTACCCGTCGACGGCAGCCTCGCACCTCCCCTCCCTCCGACCCCCAGGACCGGGCCCGACGACGCCACTGCCGTGCCCGAGCCGGATCTTCAGCCTTCACCGCTACCGAGGGCCGTTTCGTTCACCGTGCCTGGGGGCCCTCCCGCCGACCGGGTGGCGCTCCTCGCCGGCGCAACGGCGGTGGTGGTGGCATCGCAGGGCGACGTCGTCCTCCTCGCCATGGCTCTCGTGGTCGGCCTGCGCCGGCCGTCGGCAACCGTCGCCGCCGCCGGAGCTCTCGCGGCCACCGCGGTGCGGTGGGGGACGACATCGCTGGACGGGATCGCTGGTGCGCAGTCGGTGCTCGGCCCGGGCGCCGTGACCGGGCCAACGTTGGCCATCGCCTCGGCGTGGAGCGCGGCGGCGGCACTGCTGTTGGCCGCCCCGGGACCGGTGGCGGCCCTCTTCGCTCGATGGGGGGGCGCCATCGCCGTGCCCTTCGGGCTCACCGCCGGGCTGGTGCTGGCTGGGCCCGGCACCGGCGGTCCACTGGCGCTCCGGGCCGGGGCCGGCCTGGTGGCGGTGGCCATCGGCGTGCGGGTGGTGGCCGCCCGCCAGGCGACTCCCGACCTCGACCGGAGAGCCGGTCGGGCCGGAGCGCTGTTGGGCGTGGCCGCAGTGGTCCTCGCCGGTCTCGGCCGGTGAACGACCCATCGTGGGCGGCCGGACTGGCCGCCCTGTCCATTGCCGCGCCGGTGGGCGGCGTGGTCCTCGCGGTAGTGGACCGGGGCCGGGCCGGACGATGGCTCCGGCTCGGCTCGCTCGTCGCCGTGGCCGGCTGGTTCGTGGTGCTGGTCGGCTCCGGAGGAGTGGCCCCCGGCGACGGCCTCCGACCCGACGGCTTGGGCGCCGCCGCCGCCCTCGGAGCGGCACTGGTGGCCGCGGCTGCGACCGGTCCAGGCCGTGTCAACGGCGCGGGCCCGGCGGCGTCGGCCATCGCCGTGGGTGCGGCCTGGACCACCGATGGGCGCCCGTCGACCGCAGCGCTGATCGCCGGGCTCGCCATCGCCCTCCTCGTCGCTGGCCTGGTCCCGCCGGCGCGGCGGCTTGCGGTGCATGTGGCCCCGAGGCCCATCGGGGCCGGCAACCTGGCTTCGGTGGCGGCTGGCATCGCCCTGCTCGGGCTTGGTGCAAACCTCGGACCGGGGCCCCAGTCGGCGGCCGCGGTGGCTGCCGGTGCCATCGTGGTCGGAGTGGTCGCCGGCTGCCGTCCCCTGGGCCCGCTGGCGGTCCTGGTGCCCGGCGCGCTCCTGGCCGGTGTGCGGCTGCTCCCTTCGGTCCCGGTCAACTCCGCCACCGACGCGGTGGCGGTCCTGGCCGCCGTCGCTGGCCTGGCCCTGGCCGCGGCAACGATCGGGGGGGTCGCGCCGCCGGGCCTGCGACCAGCCCACCACAAGTTCGGCCACGGCTGGTCGTCGCCGGCGGGCCGGGTCGCTCTCGAACCGGCGGCGGTGCTGGTGCCGTGGACCGTCGCCTTTGCTGCCGCTGCGCCCCGGTTGGCCACGGGCGACAGCCCGGCACGGCTGCTGGCGGCGTCCGCCGTCGTTGCCCTGCTCCTGCCGCGACGAGTCGGCCTGCTGGTGGCAGTTCCGGGCGTGGTCGCCGGCGGCGCGGCCCTTATGGACGCGTCGGGTCGGCTGCCGTGGGTGTTGAGCGTCGTGGCCGTGGTGACGGTGGCCCTCCTCGTGAGCGAGGAGCGGCCTGGCCCGGACGGTCCCGGCGCCGCCGCGGTGACGGTTCCCCAGGCCCTGGCCGTGGCCTTCGGCGCCTGGCTGGTGCTGGCCCCGTCCACCTGGGCATGGGCCGGAGGGGCCGGGACGTACGGCGGCGGCGAGGACATGGCCGTCGCCGTCGCCGTCGCCGCCGGCCTGGCGGCCGCGGTGGCGGCCGGTGCTGTCGCCCTCCGTCGCACCCCGGCCGAACGTCCGCCCCCTCGATAGCACCGCCGCCCGCCCGAACGCCTCAGGTCCGGCCGCAGGCGCGAAAGCCCTCGCCCGCGGCGTGAGCGAGACCAGGCCGTGGGCCGTGGCCGGCAGGGATGCGTTGGTACGCTCAACCGCTCGGGCGCGCCTGGCCGCGTCCTGCCGACATCATGCCGACCCCTCCCAGACCCAAATCCCGTGCCGGTCGGCGCCCGGGTGCGCGGCGGCCCGGCGCACACGGCCCCCGACGGGCGTCGTCCGGTGGCGCCAGCCGGTCACGTCGGCCCGCCCGGCGCCCGGTGCCGAGGGGGACGTCCCCGCACCGGAGCTTCCTGTGGCGGTGGCGACGGGGCCTTTTCCTGGCTGGGCTGCTGTCGGTGGCCGGGGTTGCGGGGCTGGGCTACACGCTGGCCGGCATCGAGCTCCCCGAAGGCAGGGCCCAGGAGCTCACGTCGTTCGTATGCGCCGTCGACGTCGCCGGCGGCTGCAACGCCGAGAACGCCATCGCCAGCTTCCACGGTGAAGAGGACCGCACGTACGTCCGCCTCGACCAGGTACCCCAGGTCATCGTCGACGCGGTGCTGGCGGCGGAGGACCGGGACTTCTTCTCCCACGGCGGCATCGACCCGATGGCGATCGTGCGGGCGCTGTGGCACGACCTGCGCAACGAGTCGACACAAGGTGGCTCGACCATCACCCAGCAGTACGTCAAGGCGGTGTACCTGTCGAGCGAGCGCACCTTGACCCGCAAGATCCGCGAGGCCGTCCTGGCGGTGAAGGTCGAACAGCGCCTTACCAAGCAGGAGATCCTCGAGCGGTACCTCAACGCCATCTATTTCGGCCGCGGCGCCTATGGCGTGTCGGCAGCGTCGCGCTCCTACTTCGGCCACGACCTCTCCGAGATCGACTTGGCCGAGGCCGCCTATCTGGCCGGCCTGATCCGCTCTCCCGAGACCGCCGACCCGGTGAAGGACCCCGACCGGGCCCGAGCCCGTCGGCGCACGGTCCTGGAGGCCATGGTCGCGACCGGCCACATCAGCGCCGACGAGCTCGCCGCCGCTGACGCCGACCGGTTCGACAACGTGGTCGTGCGCACCCCGCGCCAGGGCCTCGGTGAGGTGAAGGGCGAGGAGTTCGGCACCGAGTACGTCGTCGCCTACGTCAAGCGCCAGCTCGAACAGAGGGGCTTCTCCGACGCCGAGATCTTCGGCGGCGGGCTGCGGGTGTACACGACGCTCGACATGGCCATGCAACGCCAGGCCTACGAGGCGGTGACCCGGACCCTGGACCAGCCCGACGACCCGAAGGCGGCCCTGGTGGCGCTCGACCAGTCCGGGCACATCAAGGCCATGGTCGGGGGCACCGATTTCGACCGGGACCAGGTCAATTCCGCGGTCCCACCCTCCGACGGGGGCGGCAGTGGGCGCCAGCCCGGCTCCTCGTTCAAGCCGTTCGTGCTCGCCGCCGCTCTCGATCAGGGCATCTCGCTGAGCTCGAGGTTCGAGTCACCCGGCCGTCTCGTGCTCCAGGGCGCCGACGGGGGGAGGGACTGGGTGGTCAACAACGCCGGGCAGACCGCCGGCGTGCTCTCCTTGATCGAGGCCACCCGGCACTCGTCCAACACCGTGTTCGCCCAACTGATGACCAAGGTCACCCCCGCCGTGGTGGTCCCCCTGGCCGAGAAGATGGGGATCAACGCCGACCTGCCCGAGGTGTCCTCGCTCGTGCTCGGGGCCGGCGAGGTGTCCCCGCTCGACATGGCTTCGGCCTACTCGACCCTGGCCCGGCGGGGCACCCACGTCCCGCCCACGGTCATCACCCGGGTCGAGCGCCCCGACGGCAGCGTGGTCGACTTCCCCCAGCCCCGTTCCGCGGTGCTCGACGAAGCGGTCGCCGACCAGGTGATCTACGCCATGCAGCAGGTCGTGCTGGGGGGCACCGGCTCCGGCGCCAACCCCGGCTTCCCGGTGGCCGGCAAGACGGGCACCACCGACGACTACCGCGACGCCTGGTTCGTCGGCTTCGCGCCCAACGGCTTCACCACCGCGGTCTGGATGGGCTACCCGAACCCGCCCGGCGAGCCGCCGCGCTACATGGACGACGTGCACGGCCGGCGGGTGCACGGTGGCACCTTCCCAGCCACGATCTGGCGGCGGTTCATGGCCGACGCCCTCGACGGCGTCGACACGGGCCGGTTCGTGGCGCCGAACTCGTTCCCCGGGACGGTCCTGGGCGCAAACCTGACCACCACCACGACGAGCACTTCGACGTCGTCCACGTCGTCCACATCGTCCACGTCGGTCCCTGGCGGTCCGACGACGACGGCCGATCCTCCCGGCACGACCACGCCGACGACGTCGGCTTCCACCACGTCGACCGCGCCGGCTCCACCGACCACCAAGGGGACCGCTCCCGACGAGGGCGAGGCCTGGCCGGGAGGCCCGCCGTCGCCGGGATAGCCGGGGCCGGCGCGGTGCACCGGGCCCGGGGGTAGGCTGCGGTAACCCGCCGGCAGCCACCGGGCGCTGGACGGGACAAGGAGGCACTCATGGGTGCTGCTGTCACCGTGCCGCAGGTGCGGGCTCGCAAGGTGCGTGGCGGGCACGCCCCGCTGGTCATGATCACCGCGTACGACGCCCCCGGCGCCCGCATCGCCGACGCCGCCGGCGTCGACGTGATCCTGGTGGGTGACTCGCTCGCCATGGTCGTCCTCGGGTACGAGGACACGCTGAGCGTGACGGTCGCCGACATGGCCCATCACACCGCGGCCGTGGCCCGGGCGCGCCCGGGCCCGCTGGTTGTGGCCGACATGCCGTGGCTGAGCTATCACCTTTCGGTCACCGATACGGTGCGCAACGCGGCGGCGCTGGTCCGGGCCGGGGCCTCGGCGGTGAAGCTGGAAGGTGGGCACAAGCGGGTCCCGATGATCGAGGCCATCATCGACGCCGAGGTCCCGGTGATGGGCCACATCGGGCTCACTCCCCAGTCGGTCCATGCCATGGGGGGCTTCAAGGTGCAGGGCCGGGAGGCCCCGGCGGCGGTGGCCCTGGTCGCGCAAGCGCAGGCTCTGGAGGAGGCCGGGTGCTTCGCCATCGTCGTCGAGGGCGTACCCGACGAGGTGGCCCGGCTCGTCACCGACGCCGTATCGGTCCCCACCATCGGGATCGGCGCCGGCCCGTGGTGCGACGGCCAGGTGCTGGTGTTCCACGACGTCCTGGGCTTCGAGGACCGGATCACGCCGAGGTTCGTGCGCCGTTACGCCAACTTGAAGGTCGATGCCGTGGCCGGCGTGGCCGCGTACGCCGACGACGTGCGCAAGGGCCGGTTCCCGTCGCACGCCGAGAGCTACCACCTGGCCGATGACGCCGCCGAGGCCCTCGGGCTGTACGGAGGTGATAGCAAGACGGCGTGAGCCCGCCGCCGGTCGATGCCGCTCCGAGGGGCGAGGGCGTCCCGTCGTGGGCCCCGTCGTGGTTCCCCTCCGCCGACCGGCCTCGCAGCGTTAGCGGCTTGCGTTGGGTCATCGTGCTCCTGCTCGGTGCATCCCTGGTGTCCTGTGTGGTGCAGGGGGCCGACGGCCCCGCGGACCCCTTCCTCTCGCCCGGCCCGCCCGTTCCCGGGGCATCGCGCACCCCGCTGCCTGGCTTCGGTGAGACCCGCATAACAGTCAGCCGGCCCGGCGGAGGCCTGTCGGCCTGGTGCCTCCTGCTGGCCGAGAGCGACGCACAACGGCAGCGGGGACTGATGGAGGTCACCGATCCTGGGCTCGGGGGCTACGACGGCATGCTCTTCCGCTACGAAGAGGACACCATCGGGCCCTTCTACATGCGGAACACCCCGATGCCCCTCTCGATCGCCTTCGTCGACGCCGGCGGGGCCCTGGTGTCGGCCACCGACATGGTCCCCTGTGAGGACATCGACGCCTGCCCCAACTACGCAGCGTCGAACCTCTACCGCACCGCCATCGAGGTACCCCAGGGGGGTCTGTCCCGGCTCGGGATCGTGCCCGGGGCCGTGGTCACCGACGACCGGGCACCCTGCTAGTGCCGACGTCCGCCCCTGGCACTGTCACACCCCCCGGGGATGATGACAGGCAATGAGGTACCTGCCGACACCCCCTGGTAGCGTCGATGGGCCAATAGAAGCCCTGCTCCGCGCCACGAGCGTGGGGCCCCGGTCCGCCGGGTCCTCAGGGAGGTGATGCTCGCCATGCGAGCGTACGAACTCATGGTCATCCTCAGCAGCGACCTCGATGATGGCGCGACCGAGGCCAACGTCCGAGGCATCGTCGAACAGGTCCAGGCCAAAGGCGGTGAGGTCCGTAGGACCGACCGCTGGGGCCGGCGCCGCTTCGCCTACGAGATCGACCACCGCCACGACGGGTACTACGTCGTGTTCGAGATCCTCGCTGTCGGCGGCGATCTCGACGATCTCGAGCGCCAGCTACGGCTCGCGGACGATGTCGTCCGCCACAAGCTAATCCGTCTGCCCGACAGCGAGGCCGAAAAACGCGGCCTCGTCGAGGGTCAGGCCCCGGCTCCGGCCGGATGAGCCGAGGAGGCCCTCTACATGCCTGACAACAGCGTCACCCTGGTTGGCAACATCACCCGTGACCCCGAACTCCGCTTCACCAACACCGGCCAAGCCGTGGCCACCTTCGGCCTGGCCGTGAACCGCCGTTGGCAGAACCGCCAGAGCAGCGAGTGGGAAGAATCGACCAGCTTCTTCAACGTCACGTGCTGGGCCCAGTTGGCCGAGAACGTCAGCTCGTCGGTGGCCAAGGGGGCCCGGGTAGTGATCACCGGCCGCCTCGAGCAGCGGTCGTACGAGACCCAGGACGGTGAGAAGCGCTCGGTGGTCGAGGTCATCGCCGACGAGCTCGGCCCCAGTCTGCGGTGGGCCACGGCCGAGGTCATCAAGAACGACCGGCGTGAGCCGAGCGAGGCCGGCGGGGGTAGCCGTTCCTCCCGTAACGAACCCCAGCCGAGCTATGCCGGCCAGGACGAGGAGCCGTTCTGATGGCGCGCAAGACACCGCGGACCAAGAACAAGGACAACGCCCGGCGTTCGAAGAAGAAGACGAGCGTCCTGGTCCAGGACCGCATCGCCTACATCGACTACAAGGACGTCAACTTGCTTCGCCGGTTCATGTCCGACCGGGCCAAGATCCGTGCCCGCCGGGTCACCGGCAACGACGCTCAGCAGCAACGCGAGGTCGCCCGAGCGATCAAGAACGCCCGCGAGATGGCATTGCTGCCGTACACCAATCGGGTCACCACCCAGCGCAGCCCCCGCGACCGGGGCGATCGCGGTGACCGCCCCGGCCGGGCCGACGGGCCGCCGCCGCGCCCCAGTACGCCGCCGCCGGTGCAGGCTGAGGGTGAGGCTGTCGAGGTGCCCAACGAAGCGGTGGCGGTCGAGGAGGCACGATGAAGGTCATCCTCCGCCAGGATGTCCGCGACATCGGCAAGAAGGGCGACATCGTCGATGTCGCCAACGGCTATGCCCGTAACTACCTCGAGCCGAAAGGGCTGGCCATCCGGGCCACCGAGGGCAGCGTCGCCCAGGCTGCGGCGATGCGCCGCTCCCGGGACGTCAAGGACTCCCGCGAGCGGGGTGCGGCCGAGGAGGTCGCCAAGTCCCTGGTCCCTGCGGTGATCAGGCTCACGGCCAAGGCCGGCCCCGAGGGCCGCCTGTTCGGCTCGGTCACCACGACAGATGTGGCCGAGGCGGTGCTGGCCCAAACCGGTATCGATCTCGACCGGCGCAAGCTGCACCTGAACGAGCCGATCAAGTCGGTCGGCACCCACCAGGTGCCCGCCAAGCTGCACGCCGACGTCGAGTTCCCGATCACCGTCGAGGTGTCCCCCACCTGACGCCGGCCGGCCCTGGCGAGCGCACCAGCTCGCCATGGCCCGGACCGTCATTGGCCGACGTCTGCGGAGCGCGGCGTTGGCCGCCGTCGCGGCCAACCGGCTGCGGGCCACAGGCTCGGGTCAGAAGCGAAGCTTCGCTCAGACGTTGCGGGCGATGTTCGCGAACCGCGTGTAGCGGTCGAGCCAGGCCAGGCGGACCCTGCCGGTGGGCCCGCTGCGGTGTTTGGCCACGATGACCTCGGCCAGGCCCCGGTCGGGGGTCTCGGGGTTGTACACCTCGTCGCGATAGAGGAACAGCACGACGTCCGCGTCCTGCTCGAGGGAGCCGCTCTCGCGCAGGTCGGCCAGCATGGGGCGCTTGTCCGCCCGTTGTTCCAAGCCGCGGTTGAGCTGGGCCAGGGCGATCACCGGGGTTTCGAGTTCGCGGGCCAGGATCTTGAGGCTTCGGCTGATCTCGGACACCTCGACCTGGCGGTTCTCGGCTCGCGAGCGGCCGGTCATCAGCTGCACGTAGTCGATGACCACGGCCCCGAGGTCACCGACCCGGCTCTTGAGCCGGCGGGCCTTGGCCCGGATGTCCATGACGGTTATGTTGGGGTTGTCGTCGATGTAGAGTGGCGCCTCCGCGAGGCGGCCCACCGCGTGGTGCAGCTTGGCCCAGTCGGCGTCGGCCAGACGGCCGTTGCGCACCCGGGTGGCGTCGACCCGGGCCTCGGAGCACAACACCCGCTGGGTCACCTCGGACTGGCTCATCTCGAGGGAGAACACGAGCACCGGGCGGGCCGCCTCCAGGGCGGCATGGGTGGCGAGACCGAGGGCGAAAGACGTCTTGCCCATAGCCGGCCGAGCCCCCACGACGATGAGGGACGAAGGCTGCATGCCTGACATGAGCTCGTCGAGGTCGACGTAACCGGTAGGTACCCCGGTGATGGCCTCACCCCGCTCGTAGAGCTCCTCGAGCCGGTCGAGGGTGAGGTCGAGCAGTTGGCCGATGGGGGCGGTGGTGTCGGTGATCCGGCGCTGGGCCACGGCGAACACCAGCGACTCGGCCTCGTCGACAGCCTTGGTCACGTCGTCGGGCAGCGAATAGGCCTTCTCGGCCATCTCGCCCGCCGCCCAGATGAGCCGGCGCAACAGGGCGTGCTCTTCGACGATCCGGGCGTAGCGGCCGGCGCTGGACGTCGCCGGCACGTTGGCCTGCAGCCCGACCAGGGTGGGCGGCCCACCGATGGCGTCGAGCAGGTCCGCGCGACGGAGCTCGTCGGCGACCGTCACCGGGTCGGCGGGCTGGCCGGCAGCCCACAGCGAGGTGACGGCCTCGTAGACGTGGCCGTGGGCCGGCTTGTAGAAGTCGTCGGGGCCGACCAGCTCGACGGCACTGGCAATGGCGTCCTTCGACAGCAACATGGCGCCCAGGAGCGACTCTTCGGCCTGAAGGTTGTGGGGTGGCACTCGCGCTGCAGGGGCGTTGCTGCGTCGGGATGGTTCGGTGTCGTGTCGGGTGTCGGCCATGGGCGGACCACCTTCTCGCTATGCCCCTGTGGTTCACCAGTGGCACAACCGGAGGATCTTGCTGTGGGCCCGGTGTGTACCACCACCGGGCGTGGCCTCAGGCTAGCCGAACAGATGTTCGTCCATCAACCGGCTCAGCCGGGGTTGACTGTGAAGAAGCCGCCGCTACGGGGAAGAATCCCCCCGACGTGAACACCGCCGCCCCCGCCCGCGCCCTGGTCGTCCCCTTCCCTCGCCTGGCGCGTCCCATCACCGCCGCCTGCTGGAGCCGAGGGGCGCGGCTGCTGGCGTTGTGCCTGCTGGTGGGGGTGCTGACCCATGTCCCGAGCATCGTGCGCAGCGGCGAGGTGCTCAACCCAGACGAGGCCTTCCTCGCCACCCAGGCCCAGGTCCTGATCGACGGTGGGCGCCTGTACGAGCACGTCGTCGACCGCAAGCCGCCGGTGATGCCGGTCCTCTACGCCGCCGCCTTCCGCTCCTCCGGCTCGGCCAGCCTCCTGTCGGTCCGGCTGCTGGCCATCGCCGCCCATGTCTCGACCGCGCTGTTGTTGGCCTCGATCGCTCGCCGACGCGGCGGCGACCGGGCTGCTCTGGCCGCCGCCCTGTTGTTCCTGGTCGCCAGCGGGGCGCTCGTGCTGGAGGACAGCCAGGCAGCCAACTTCGAGGTCTTCATGCTTCCGCCGATGGTGGCGGCCTTCTGGTTCGCCGACCGGGCCCGTCCGGTAGCCGCCGGCCTGGCCACCGCGTTGGCCACGATGACCAAGCAGGTGGCGGCCGTGACCCTGCTCCCGCTGGCCTTCATGGCCTGGCGTCACGGTGGCTGGCGGGCGGTGGCCAAGCTCGGCGTCGCCTTCGTGGTGCCGGTGGGGGCCAGTGCCGCCCTGTTCGGGTGGAGCGACTTCTGGTTCTGGGTGTTCACCGGCAACGGCGGCTACCTCGACGTCGAAGGGTCCTGGCACGTCGCGATCGGTAGGGGACTGGCCGGTACCGCCATCTTCCTGGCCGGGAACGCGGGTGCCCTATGGCTGCTGGCCCGCAACGGTCGCCGCCCCGCTCCCGACATCGACCTGTGGTTGTGGCTGGGCGCCGCCGTCATCGGCGTCGCCGCCGGGTTCCGCTTCTTCGGCCACTACTACTTCCAGCTCATGCCGCCGTTCGTGCTGTTGGCCGCGGGGGCGGCGGCCCGGGCGCGGCCTTCCACCTGGCGGGTGGCGTCTGCGCTCGCCGTCGCTGCTACCGCCGTGTTCCTGGTGCAGGGCCTGGTCGTGAACCCGAGGATCCTGCACCCCTACGACGACATCGCCGCCGCCATCGACGCCCACACCACTCCAGGGGCGGCGATCTTCGTCTGGGGCCAGTACCCCCAGGCCTACTGGGCGTCCGAGCGCCGGCCTGCGACCCGGTTCCTCACCGCCGGTTTCCTCACCGGCTTCGGCGGCGGTCGCGACCACGCCCTGGTCGGGCCGGAGTACGCCGTGGAAGGGGCGTGGGAGCAGTTGGCGGCCGACCTGCGCCTGCACCCGCCGTCGATGATCGTCGACTCCTCGGCCATCATCGACGCCCCCGAACCGGCGGAGATGGCGATCGAGCACTACCCCGAGGTCGCCAAGATCGTCCGAGACGAGTACCACGAGGTGGACCGGGTCGACGGAGTCGTGCTCTACGCCCGCCGCACCGGCTGTCCGTGTTGAGCGGGCCGGGTGTCGGGACCAAGGGAGAGTAGGCCGACGCTGCGGGTTGCGACGTGGAACCTCCGCCACGGCCGGCCGCGCCGCGGCTTCACCTCCAACCGCATGATGGCCCAGGCCCTCGGGGCCTTGGACGTGGACGTGCTGGCAGTGCAGGAAGTCGAACGGCGGGTGGTCCGGTCATGGTTTGCCGATCAGCCCGTCCTCGTCTCGCGCGCCACCGGGATGGGCCAGTGCACCTACGCCCCGGCCCGGCGGCTGGCCTTGACCGGGTCCGACGGGGTGGCATTGGCCGTACGCGGCTCGATCGTCGGTCACGATGTGCACCGATTCGCCGGCGAGGACGGCCGCCAGGACCGGGTGGCCGTGCTGGCCGAGGTCGACGTCGGCGAGCGCCGGCTCTCGGTGGCAGCCACCCATCTCCAGAACGACGCCGGCGAAGCCCTGCGCCAACTGGCGGACCTGGTCGACCGTTTCGCCTCCTGGCCCCTTCCCCGTGTGGTGCTGGGCGACCTCAACCTGTGGCCCGATGCGGTCGAGGAGGTGCTGGGCCCGGCCGGGTACACGCTAGCCGGCGGCGGGCCCACCGAACCGGCGTGGGCACCGGCGCAGCGCATCGACCACGTCGCCGTCGCCGGCTTGCTCCTCGGTGGCGCCGAGACCCCGGCCGTGCCCGTCAGCGACCATCGCCCGGTGGTCGTGAGCTTGTCCTAGATCTGCTCGGTCCCGAGAAGGCTTGACGTTGTGACAAGGTCCGGGACCGAGCAGATGCCGACCGAGCGACCGCCAGGGAGCCGGGCGGCGATGGGGGCCGGGGGGCCGCAGCCCCCCAGCTAG
>JBQTIQ010000024.1:0-47712 GCA_052387955.1 Acidimicrobiia bacterium
CCTACGACCGGCTGGTGGCCGACCTGGTCCAGTTCCTCGAGGGCGACACCGACGCCGTGGTCCGCCGGCTCGAAACCGAGATGGGCGAGGCCGCCGCCGGCCTCGAGTTCGAACGGGCGGCCCGGGCTCGGGACCGGCTGGCCAGCGTGCGCAAGGCCATCGAACGCCAGCAGATGGTGGCTGAGCGCAGCGAGGACTTCGACGTGGTCGGCATCGCCGACGACGACCTGGAGGCGGCGGTGCAGGTGTTCTTCGTGCGCCGGGGCCGGGTGGTGGGCCGCAAGGGGTTCGTCCTCGACAAGGCCGAGGACCTGTCGCCGGCCGAGCTCGTCTCCCGGGTGCTCGAGGGCCTGTACTACGACGGCCATCCCCTGGGGGCGCCCAAGCAGGTGCTCGTCCCCGAGGACCCCGACGACGTCGACCTCTACGAGCGGTGGCTGGCCGAGCAGCGGGGGAGCGCGGTGACGGTGCGGGTCCCCCGGCGGGGCGCCAAGCGCACCCTGCACGAGACCGTCACCCAGAACGCCCGGGAGGAGTTCGTCCGCCACCGCCTACGCCGGGCCTCCGACCACAACAGCCGGGCCCGGGCGCTCAACGAGCTCCAGGCCCAGCTCGGCCTACCGGTGGCTCCCCTGCGCATCGAGTGCTACGACATGAGCCACATCCAGGGCTCCGACTACGTCGGCTCGATGGTGGTCTTGGAGGACGCCCTGCCCAAGAGGAGCGAGTACCGGCGCTTCAAGATCCGCGAGGTGCCCGGGAACGACGACTTCGCCGCCATGGAAGAGGTGCTCACCCGGCGCCTGCGGGCCTACCTGGTCGAGCGGGGCACGCCGGTGGCCGAGCGCCGGGGGCGGTTCGCCTACCCGCCCCAACTGCTGCTGGTCGACGGGGGCAAAGGGCAACTGGGGGTGGCGGTCAAGGTCCTCGAGGACCTGGGCCTGGCCGACGAGATCCCGGTGGCCTCGCTGGCCAAGCGCTTCGAGGAGGTCTACGTGCCGGGCCAGAGCGAGCCCTTGCGCCTTGCCCGCCAGTCCGAGGCCCTCTACCTGCTGCAGCGGGTCCGGGACGAAGCCCACCGCTTCGCCATCGCCTACCACCGCCAACTGCGGGGCCGGCGGATGACGACATCGGTGCTCGACGGGGTCGCCGGCCTCGGCCCCACCCGTCGGGCCCGCCTGGTCAAGGAGCTGGGAGGGATGGGGGCGGTGCGCCGAGCGGGCCTCGACCAACTGCAGGCGCTGCCGTGGCTCCCCGACGCGGTGGCCGCCGCCGTGCACCACAAGATCCACGACGTCGGGTAGCGCCGCCGGTCACTCCCGGATGCTGCGGGCGTAGCAGTCCTCGAAGCGCGAGCCGAAGGGGACCTCACCGAACACGGCCAGTGGGCGGTCCCGCGGGGGCCCGATGCGGAAGCAGTCGGCGATGACCTCCACCAACCGGGTGGGGTCGTCGCCACGGAGCTGCACGGCGGCCGTGGCGTTCCAGCCGTCGTTGAGGCCGTTTACCCGGTCGACCTCGGCGAGGCGGCCGTAGACGGTGACGTAGGAGGCGCCGTCGTAGCGGCCCTCGATGCGCTCGAGCGTGGACAGCGCCTCGCGGCCGGCGGCGTCGTAGACCCGGGCACGGCGCACCTGCACCGGCAGCAGGGCCAGCGCCACCAGGGCCAACACCCAGGGGAGGTCGGCGGCGCGGCGGGCGCCGAGGTGCGGGCGCGCCGCGACCAGCAGCCCGGTCAGCACCAGCACCCCGCCGAAGCCGCTGACCGCGGTCATCCGGTCGTTGAACCCGTACAGCTCCGACCACACCCGGTACAGGGGCAACAGGCCGAGGACGATCACCCCGTAGCCGTAGGCGATGAGCTGATGGGACAGCTCCCAGCGCCGGCGCCTCCGGCCCTGCACCAGCACCAGCGCCGAGAGCGCCACCGCCGACCATCCCAGCACCGTGCCGACCCGACCGAACGGGGCCAGCCCGAGGGTCAGGTTGCCGGTCACCAGGCCGGTGCTGAGGTCGCCGCCGTGCTGTACCAAACCCTCCGGGTACACCGTGTCGAGGGCCAACGACCACGCCACCGGGGCTGCCACCAGAGCGGCCCGCAGCGCGGTCGCGGCCCACGTGGTGGGGCGGCGCAGGAGGACCGGAAGGGCGACCGCAGCGGCCAGGGCGATGCCGGCGGTGATCTCGTAGAAGGTGATGCTGGCGGCCATCAGGGCGGTGCCGGCGAGGCCGATCCCTCCGGCCCGGATGCTGCGAATGGCCAGGCGCAGCCCGACGGCAGCCAGCATCAGACAGGCGAGCACCTGGGACGTCGACGCCCAGAAGGCCAGGCTGGTGTGTTGGGGGGCGACCGCCCACAGGCCCGCCGCGGCCAGGGCGACGCGGGGCGGCAGGACGGTCCGGAACAGGGCCAGCACCGCCAGCGCGGCGCCCACCAGGAGGGCTGACTGCACCGCGTACAGCGCTAGGGGATGGGGCCCCACGAGCCCGAACGTCACCGCGTAGAGGACGAAGGCACCGGGCCGTCCGTGCTGGCGGAAACCGCCGGCCTCGGTCCACGAGCCGAAATGGGCGTTGCGCAGCCACACCCAGTCGTCGGCCAGCAGGTTGGGGCCGAGCACGGCGTAGGGGACCTGCAGTGCCAGCACCACGGCGGCGACGAAGAGGTAGGGGTGGCGGGCCACGGCCTCGACCACCCGGCCGCGCCGCGTCGCAATGCCCGGCGCTGGCCCCGGCCCCGGCGACAACGGCGACGGGGGCCCTAGCGGGACCTCGTCGCCGATGGGGCCGGGCTCGGGCGGCGCGAGGACCACGTACTGGCTTGTCGTCATGGGCAGGGCGTTCCGGGGTTCGGGGGCAGGCGCCGTCGGCCGGTCGTAACCGGTCTGTAATGGACAATGCAAAGCTAGTTCCCAGGTTGCGGCGGAAGAGACCTGGTGCGCCGACCAGCCCCGGTCAGGGAGCGCACGCCGGCGCTTACCTTCTTGACTGTCTCAGTAAGCGCTGTCATAGTCCTCGTATGAGGACCGCCGGATGGACGCCGTCGGGCACGGAGCTCTACCGCTCCCGCCGGGTGCAACAGCTCGCCTACGAGGCCGCCGAGGCGGTCGCCGCCACTTTGGAGCCGGGCGTCACCGAGCGCGAAGCCGCTGCTCGACTACGACGGTGGTTGCGCCAGCGAGGCGTCCAGGACTGGTTCCACGTGCCCTTCGCCTGGTTCGGCGACCGCACCGCGTTCCGGGGCTTCGTGACGCCGTTGCAGTTCTTCCCGACCCGGCGCCGGCTCGAGGAGGGCATGGCCTACATCCTCGACGTCGCTCCCGTGCTCGACGGCGCCACCGCCGACATCGGCTACAGCGGCTCGCTCGGGCCCAACCCGGCGGTCGACCGCCTGCTCGACGACATCGGCGAACATCGGGCCCTCATCGTGGACCTGGTCCGGTCCCGTCTCCCGTTGCGCCAGATCTACGAGGCCGTCGACGGCCTGGCTGCCCGCCAGGGGTTCGAGAACCGCCATCGCGCCTATCCGGGCCGTGTGCTGGCCCACCAGGTGTGCCCGTTGCGCCCGGGCCGGGGCCGGGGCGTGGTAGCCGGGTTCGGGGTCCGGAGCCTGACCGCGATGGGCCGCAGCCTCGGCGTCGCCGCCGCTCAAGGGTGGTCGCCGCTGTGGGCCGGCGGCCGGTTCTCCGACCACCCACCGGTGCCGGGCCTGTGGGCCGTCGAGCCCCATCTCGGCTTCGGCGACGTCGGAGCCAAGTTCGAGGAGCTGCTGGTCGTGACCGACGACGATGCCTACTGGCTCGACGACGACCTTCCCCACGTCCGGCGGCTGCGCACCGGGGCGGTGGCGGCATGAAGACTGCCCGGACGCCAGCTTCGACGAGGAGTTACACGATGACGGGACCAGAACGGCAGCGGACCGTGAGGGGCGACGGCGTCGACCTCGCGGTGCGGGAGTGGGGCGAGGCCGGGGCCGAACCGGTGCTGCTGGTGCACGGCTATCCCGACGACTCCGGCGTGTGGCTCCCGGTGGCGCAGCGGTTGGCGGAGCGGTTCCACGTCGTCGCCTACGACACCCGCGGCGCCGGCCGGTCCGACGCTCCGACGGCCACCTCCGACTACCGGTTCGAGCACCTCATGGCCGACATGGCCGCGGTGATCGACGCCGTCAGCCCCGACCAGCCAGTCCACCTCGTCGGCCACGACTGGGGCTCGGTGCAGGGCTGGGAGGCGATCACCGTCGACCAGCTCCAGGGTCGGATCGCCAGCTTCACGTCGATCTCAGGGCCCTCTCTCGACCACGTCGGCCGCTGGGCCCGCCACGCCCGCCTCGGAGCGGCCCTCCGCCAAGGGGTCAAGTCGTGGTACGTCTACCTGTTCCACGTCCCCGGCCTGGTCCCGCTGGGCTGGCGCACCGGCACCGCCTGGGTGTGGCCGAAGCTGATCGAACGCCTCGAAGGCGTCACCACCGACGACGACTGGCCCGGCCCGCACCTGGCTGCCGACGGCGCCAACGGCGTGCGCCTCTACCGGGCCAACGTGCGCGACCGGGTGCTGCACCCTCGGCCCCAGCACAGCGACGTGCCCGTCCAGCTGATCGTGCCGACCCAGGACCGCTTCGTCACCCCGGCGCTGCTCGACGGGCTCGAGTCGGTGCCGTCCACGTTCCGGCGCCGTGAGGTGCCCGCCGGCCACTGGGTCGTGCGGGCCAAACCCGACGCCGTGGCCCGCTGGGTCACCGAGCACGTCGAGGCGGTGGCAGCCGGCACCGCCGGCGACGAACCGTCGCGTCTCGTCGTGATCACCGGCACGGGCTCGGGCATCGGGCGCTCGACCGCGCTGGCCTTCGCCCGTGCCGGCGCCCGCGTGGTCGGCGCCGACATCGACGGCGCCGCCGCCGACCGCACCGCCGAGCTGTGCCGTATCGCCGGCGCACCCGGCGCCGTCGCCTACGTCGTCGACGTGGGCGACGCCGACGCCATGGAGAGCTTCGCCAAGTCGGTCCAGGACGACCACGGAGTGCCCGACGTCGTGGTGCTCAACGCCGGCATCGGCATGGCCGGCCCGATGCTCGACACGTCGGTCGACGACTGGGAGAAGGTCCTCCACGTGAACCTGTGGGGCGTCGTGCACGGCGCCCGCCTGTTCGGCCGCCAGATGGTGGACCGGGCCGAGGGCGGCCACATCGTGACGACGGCGTCGGCCGCCGCCTTCTTCCCCTCCCGCACCCTGCCCGCCTACTCGACCACCAAGGCGGCCGTGCTCATGCTGACCGAGAGCCTGGGCGCCGAGCTGGCCTCCGAGGGCATCGGCACCAGCGCCATATGCCCCGGGTTCGCCGACACCGGCATCGCCGCCGCCACCCGCTACGTCGGCCTCGACGAGAGCGGCCAAGCCGAACAGCGCCGGCGGGCCGGCCGCCTCTTCAAGCGCATGGCCCTCTCACCGGACCGGGTCGCCGCCGCCGTGCTCGACGCCGTCGAGAACCAGCGCCCGGTGGTGACCGTCGGCTTCGAAGCCCGCCTGGCCCGCCTCGGGTCGCGGTTCACCCCCGGCGCGGTCCGCCGCCTCGCCCGCATCGACCTCCTCAGGAAGAGCGGCGGGGGCCAGGGCCCCCCGGCCCCGCAGGAAGCGGTCGGCCGCGCCTTCGCCGGCGCTCCGGCCGGCGCATCGACAGGAGAACTCGACATGACCGTTCCGCCGCAGGGGCTGCACCCCCGGGGCCCCATCGTCGCCGGCATCGCCTCCGCCCGCCCGGTGGACCGGTCACCGGGGGGGACCGCAAGCGATGGTGCCCCAGTGGCCGTCTCCACCGATCACCCCATCAAGGCCCGCCGGGTCGCGTTCGACTGGGAGGCGACCCCGCTGCACTGGGTCCCCGGCGACGTCCAGACCACCCACACCATCAACGTCCTGCACCTGCTGTTGCCCGCGGGCGAGAAGTGGTTCGTCGACGTCTACCGCGAGGCGCTGCCGAGGATCACCGACGACCGGTTGCGCGACGACGTACGCGGGTTCATGGGCCAGGAGGCGGTCCACTCCCGGGCCCACCAGTCCGTGCTCGACCACCTCGCCGCCCAGGGCATCGAGACCAACGGCTACACCGACAAGGTCGACTGGCTGTTCGAACGGGCACTCGGCACCAAGCCCTTCGGCCGACACCTGCCGACGCCGCTTCGGCGCCACTGGCTGATGTTCCGCCTGGCCCTGATCGCCGCCATCGAGCAGTTCACCGCCGTCCTCGGCGACTGGGTGCTCGACGCCGAGGGGCTCGAGGAGGCCGGCGCCGACCCGGTGATGGTCGACCTGTTGCGGTGGCACGGGGCCGAGGAAGTCGAGCACCGCTCGGTCGCCTTCGACCTGTACCAACACCTCCACGGCGGCTACGCCCTGCGGGTGGTGACCATGGCCGAGGCGCTGTTCACCGTCGTCCTGCTCTGGGTGCTGGGCGTGCGCTACTTCGTGCGTCACGACCCGACCCGTCCCCGCAAGCCGACGTGGCGGGCCTTCCGCCGTGCCGGGCGGGCGGGCCGGTTGCCGACGGTCGGGTTCCTGTGGGCCGCCGTGCCCCGCTACCTGCGCCGCGACCACCACCCCAGCCGCGAAGGCTCGACCGAAAAGGCCCTCGCCTACCTGGCCTCGTCGCCGGCCGCCCAGGCCGCGGCGACGGCCGCCGCCTGACCCGTTCGCCGGTGACCGACTACCGGATCGACGACCTGGCCCAGACCGCGGGGGTGGCCGTCCGCAACATCCGTGCCTACCAGGACCGGGGCCTGCTCCCGCCGCCCCGCCGCGAGGGACGGGTGGGCCTGTACTCCGAGGACCATCTGGCCCGGCTCCGGCTGATCACCTCGCTGCTGGAGCGGGGCTACTCGCTGCAGAACATCGCCGAGCTGGTCGGCGCGTTCGAAAAGGGCCACGACCTCGGCGAGCTCCTGGGCCTCGGTCTGGCGGTGGCGGGCCCGTTCAGCGACGAGGTGGCCGGCTCCATCACCTTCCCCGAGCTGGTGGCGATGTTCACCCCGGCCACCGGCGCCCTCGACGCCGAGATCGTGCGCCAGGCCGTCGAACTGCACCTCGTCGAGATCGACGGCGACCGCTTGCGGGTGCCGAGCCCGCGGCTCCTGCATGCCGGCGCCGAACTGGCCCGGGCCGGGGTGCCGCTGCCGGCGTTGCTGGACGAGCTGCGCAACCTGCGTCACGACCTCGACCAGGTCGCCCGGCGCTTCGTCGAGCTGGTCAGCACCCACCTGTTCCATGACGCCAGCGGCGAGCTGCCCCCGGCCGACGAGGTGCCGCACCTCGCCGAGGTGGTCCAGCGCATCCGCCCGCTGGCGCAGATGGTTGTGGACGCCGAGCTGGCGCGGGGCCTCGAGTACCACTCCCGCCGGCAACTGGGCGAACTTCTCGCCGGCCTCCTCGCCGGCTCCGCCTGAGCGTCGCTGTCGAACCAGATCGATCCGAGCCCCGGAGCGCAGGCGCAGGCGCGGCACACCCGGCCTGCGTGGCCGCACAACGGAGCCAGCAACGTCGTCATTGGCTCCTGCCCACCGATGCGAGCGCCGGAGCGCCAGCGTAGGCGCGGCCACGCCCGGCCTGCGTGGCCGGGGAACGCCGACAACAATGCCCGAGATGACCGACGACCTCTGGGAGGTGAACGCCGCCTGGTGGCAGGACGGGTTCACCGCCGGGGCCGACGCCGAGTACGAGGAGCAGATCCTGCCGCTGGCGGCCCGTTGGCTGGCCGGCGCCGGCCGGGTGCTCGACGTCGGCTGCGGTGAGGGCCAGTTGTCCCGGCTGGCCGCCGGGCTGGCCGGCGTCGTCCACGTCGTCGGCCTCGACCCGACCACCGCGCAGGTCGAGGTGGCCGCGGCCCGGGCCGGCGGGCCGGCCTATGTGCGGGCGCAGGCGGCGGCGCTTCCGGTACCCGACGGCGGGGTCGACGCCGTCGTCGCCTGTCTCGTGTTCGAGCACATCCGGCAGGTCGACGACGCGGTGGCCGAGGTGGCCCGGGTGCTGGCGCCGGGGGGCCGGTTCGTGTTCTTCCTCAACCACCCGCTCCTGCAGACGCCCAACAGCGGCTGGATCGACGACCAGGTGCTCGACCCGCCCGAGCAGTACTGGCGCATCGGCGCCTACCTGGTCGAAGACGAGACCATCGAGGAAGTCGAGAAGGACGTGTTCATCCCCTTCATCCATCGGCCGCTCAGCCGCTATGTCAACGCCATGGCCGCCAGCGGCCTGCGCATCGTGCACATGGACGAGCCGGCGCCGCCGGCCGGCTTCCTGGCCCGGGCGCAGGAGTACCAGGACGCCGCCACCATCCCCCGCCTCCTCTTGCTGGTGGCCGAGCGTGAGTGAAGTGGTGGTGATCGCCGGGCTCTCGGGCGCGGGACGGTCCCAGGCCGCAGACCATCTCGAGGACCTGGGCTGGTTCGTGATCGACAACGTGCCCGCCGCTCTCGTCCCCAAGCTGGCCGAGCTGGCCGCCGATCCCGCCGCCACCCACAGCCGCATCGCCCTGGTGGTGCGCAGCGGCGACTTCGACGAGGAGATCCGGCCCGCCCTCGATGCGCTGCGGGCCGCCGTCGACCGGGTCCGGGTGCTGTTCCTCGACGCCGGGACCGACGTGATCGTGCGCCGCTACGAGTCGTCGCGCCGGCGCCACCCCCTCGGCGGGGCCAGCCTGAGCGCCGACATCGACCGGGAGCGGGCCATGCTCGAGCCCCTCCGGGAGCAGGCCGACGTAGTCGTCGACACCAGCGAGCTCAACGTCCACCAGCTGCGGGCGTGGGTGGTCGAGCTGTTCGCCGGCGAGTCGCCCCAGGGTGGCATCCAGGCCAGCGTGGTGTCCTTCGGCTACAAGCACGGGATCCCCCTCGACGTCGACCTCGTCTTCGACTGCCGCTTCCTGCCCAACCCCCACTGGGTCGACGACCTGCGCCCCCTCACCGGGACCGACGACGCCGTGCGCCACTACGTGCTGTCCCAGCCCGAGACGGCGGAGTTCCTCGATCGCCTCGACGGCTTGTTCGAGCTGCTGCTGCCCGCATTCACCCGGGAGGGCAAGAGCTACCTGCGGATCGCCTTCGGGTGCACCGGCGGGCGTCACCGCTCGGTGGTGGTGGCCGAGGAGATGGCGGCCCGGCTGCGGGGGCACGGGCTCGACCCCAGCGTGGCCCACCGTGACGTCACCCGTTGACTGCGGAGCGGCGACCGCCCCTGCCCCCGTTCTGGGGTCGACCAGGGCCGGACGCAGCCGTGGGTGACGCCAGAACGGGGGATGGGCCGGCGGTGGTGGCCATCGGCGGCGGCCACGGCCTGGCGGTGACGCTGCAAGCAGCAATGCGTTACGCCAGGCGTCTGACCGCCGTGGTATCGGTCGCCGACGACGGCGGGTCGAGCGGTCGGCTCCGGGCATCGTTCGGGCTGCCGGCGGTGGGCGACCTGCGCCGCTGCCTCAGCGCGCTGGCTGACCCCGGCCGTCCCCTGGCCCGGGCCTTCGAGCGCCGGCTCCGGGGCGGCGCCCTCGACGGCCACGCCCTCGGCAACCTGGTGGTCGCCGCCCTCGCCGTCGAAGCGGGCTCCCTCGGAGTCGCCGTCGACGAGGCCGCCTCGCTGCTGGGGGTGGGGGCCCGGGTCGTGCCCGCCACCGAGGCCATGGTCGAGCTGTACGCCGGCACCGCCACCGGCGAGGTCCGGGGCCAGGTGGCGGTGCAGCGCTCGGTGGGGATCGAACGGGTGTGGCTCGAACCACGCGATGCCCCTGCCCCTGATGCCGCCGTTGCCGCCATCGCCGGAGCCGACCAGGTGGTGATCGGGCCCGGTTCGCTGTTCACCAGCGTGCTCGCCGCGCTGGCGGTCCCCGGTGTGGCCCAGGCCCTGGCGGCCACGCCGGCGAGCCGGGTGTACGTGTGCAACCTGGACCCGCAGGAACCGGAGACGGCAGGGTACGGCGCCACCGACCACGTTCGGGCGCTGGCGAGCCACGAGGTGATCGTCGACGTCGTCCTCTGCGACGGCGCTGCCAGCCGGGACGGCACCGCCCGCGACGGTGAGGCCGGGGAGGTGCCCGCGCCGGCAGGGGCGCCGACCTGGGTCCGCCGGCCGGTCGCTCGGCCCGACGGCCGTGCCCACGACCCCCGACGGTTGGCCGTTGCGCTGGCGGCCGTGGCCGCTGCCCATCGGCGCCGGCCCGCGCCGCCTCCGGGCCCGAGCCGGGCGGGGACGGGCGCCGGGCCCGCCCCTGCCGGGCACCTCTTGCGGTAGCGGGCCCCGGTACCGGGCCCGGTCGGGCCGCGCTTGCGTGGGGCGGTACCCCACACCGTCGCCGCCCGGCCAGCTGGCGCTCACTCGGTCGGCCCGCCGTGCTCGCTGCGCCCGCACGCCAGCCCAGGCACGGCCGGTAGCCTCGGCCCGACCTTCCCGAAGGAGAATCGAGCATGGCTGTTCGCGTCGGCATCAACGGTTTCGGTCGGATCGGCCGCAACTTCTTCCGGGCCGCCCGCAAGGCGGGAGCCGACATCGACCTCGTCGCGGTGAACGACCTCACGTCCCCCGAGATCAACGCCCACCTGCTCAAGCACGACAGCACCCACGGGCTCCTCGACGCCGAGGTGAAGGTGACCGGCGACGGCATCGCGGTGGGCAACGACGAGTTCAAGGTGTTCGCCGAGCGCGACCCCAAGGCGCTCCCCTGGGGCGACCTCGGCGTCGACGTGGTCATCGAGTCGACCGGCGTGTTCACCGACCGCGACAAGGCCGCCGCCCATCTCGCCGGCGGCGCCCCCCGGGTCGTCATCTCCGCCCCTGCCACCGGTGCCGACGCCACCTTCGTGGTCGGCGTCAACGACGACACCTTCGACCCGTCGGCCCACATCGTCGTGTCCAACGCCTCGTGCACCACGAACTGCTTCGTCCCCATGGTCAAGGTGCTCGATGACGCCTTCGGGATCGAGCGTGGCCTGATGACGACGGTCCACGCCTACACCAACGACCAGAACCTGCTCGACCTGGTCCACAAGGACCTGCGCCGGGCCCGGGCGGCGGCGGTCAACATCGTGCCTTCCTCGACCGGGGCGGCCCGGGCCACCAGCCTGGTGCTGGAGTCGATGAAGGGCCGCCTCGACGGCCAGTCCCTGCGGGTGCCGGTCCCCGATGGCTCGGTGACCGACTTCACCGGGGTGCTGGGCCGCGACGTCACCGTCGAAGAGATCAACGAGGCGTACCGGGCCGCCGCCAGCGGTGGCCCGCTGGCCAACGTGCTGGTGTACTCCGAGGAGCCCATCGTCTCGTCCGACATCGTCGGCTCGCCAGCGTCGTGCACCTTCGACGCCCCCCTCACCCAGGCCATCGGCAACCTGGTCAAGGTCATGGGCTGGTACGACAACGAGTGGGGCTACTCCAACCGTCTCGTCGACCTCGCCCTGATCGTCGGCCGCGCCAACCACACGTGAGGCGCCCACCGTCCGCCCCCCGGCGGGGGCGACGGCGTTGAACGACCTCCCCCGGCTCGAGGACCTGGGGCCCCTGGAGGGCAGGCGGGTGCTGTTGCGGGCCGACTTCAACGTGCCTCTCGACGACGGTGAGATCGTCGACGACCTGCGCATCCGGGCCGCCCTACCCACCGTCGAGTGGCTCCGTGGCCACGGTGCCGAGGTGGTGGCGTGCACCCATCTGGGCCGGCCCCAGGGGAAGCCCGACCCCCGCTACCGGGTCGAGCCGGTCCGGCGCCGGCTGGACGAACTGGCGCCCGGCGTCGAGCTGCTCGAGAACCTCCGTTTCGACCCGGGCGAGGAGGCCGGCGACCCCGCCTTCGCCGATCGCCTGACCGAGGGCTTCGACGCCTACGTCAACGACGCCTTCGGGGCGTCACACCGGGCCCACGCCTCGATCGTCGGCCCTCCGCGTCGGCTCCCGTCGGCCGCCGGCCGGCTGCTCGCCCGCGAGGCCGAGGTACTGAGCGGGCTTCGTGACCGGCCGGCTCGGCCCTTCGTGGCCGTGCTCGGGGGCTCCAAGGTGTCCGACAAGCTCGCTGTCATCGCCGCCCTGCTCGAGCTCGTCGACGAGCTCGTGATCGGCGGCGGGATGTGCTTCACGTTCCTGGCCGCGCAGGGCCGTTCGGTGGGCGACTCGCTGTGCGAACCCGACCAGGTCGACGCATGCCGGCGCCTGCTCGACGGTGGCCACCCCATCCACCTGCCGAGCGACCTCACCGCTCTCGGGCCCGGGGGGGAGATCGGTCGTCCCGACGCCGGGGGCACCGTTCGCCAGGTCGGCGCCGACGTGCCCGAGGGCTGGAGTGGCCTCGACATCGGTCCGGGCTCGGCGGCGGCGTTCGCCGACGTGGTGGGCCAGGCCCGGACCGTGTTCTGGAACGGGCCGATGGGCGTGTTCGAGGACCCCCGGTTCGAGGCCGGCACCCGTGCCCTGGCCCAGGCCGTGGCCGACACGTTGGCGTTCACGGTCGTCGGTGGGGGTGACTCGGCCGCCGCCCTGGCCCGTTTCGGGCTCGCGGACGGCGTCGACTGGGTGTCCACCGGCGGCGGGGCATCGCTCGAGTTGCTGGAGCTGGGTGACCTGCCCGGCCTGGAGGCGCTCCGGGCCGCGAAGAGGGGGGCTCCATGACGAGCACGAGGCGGCCGCTGATCGCCGGCAACTGGAAGATGCACCACAACCACTTCGAGACGATCCAGGTGGTGCAGAAGCTCGCCTACCTGTTGACCAAGGGAGACTTCGACGCCGTCGACGTGAGCGTGCACCCCCCTGGCACCGACCTGCGTTCGGCGCAGACCACCCTGGCCGACCAGAAGGCGAGCGAGATCGCGCTGGGTGCCCAACATTGCCACTGGGAGGATTCCGGCGCCTACACCGGCGAGATCAGCCCGGCGTTCCTGGCCAAGCTCGACGTGCGGTTCGTGATCGTCGGCCACAGCGAACGCCGGCAGCTCTTCGGGGAGACCGACGACGACGTCAACCGCAAGGTCCACGCCGTGCTGCGCCACGCCATGACCCCCATCCTGTGTGTCGGCGAGACGCTCGAGGAGCGCGAGGCAGGCATCACCGAGACCAGGGTGATGAGCCAGGTCCGGGCCGGGCTCGCCGGTGTCGCCCCCGAACAGGTGGCGGCGACGGTGGTGGCCTATGAGCCCATCTGGGCCATCGGGACCGGGCGCACGGCTGCCCCGGCCGACGCCCAGACGGTGTGCGCGCTGGTGCGGTCCACGGCCGGCGCCATCGCCGGGCCCGAGGCCGCTGCCGCAGTGCGGGTGCTCTACGGCGGGTCGGTGAAGGCGGCCAACATCGCCGAGCTGATGGCCGAGGCCGACATCGACGGTGCCCTGGTCGGGGGCGCCTCGCTCGACCCCGACGAGTTCGTCCGCATCGTCCGCTATCGAGAGCAGGCCTGACTGGCTGCGTTCCCCGGCCACGCAGGCCGCGCTTGGCCGCGCCTGCGCTGGCGCTCCGGCGCTCGCATCGGCGTCGCCTGGCTAGACCGAGCCAACCGGCGCCGATCGTGGGCGCCGCGTTGCGATCCGGTGACGACCGGGCCGCGGCGCCGAGGACGCTGGTAACCGGGGGCGGCCGTGGCTAGGGTCGGCGCCGCAACCCGCCAGTGCAGTTGGGTGGTACGCGCCCTGCGGGACCTTCTCGGACGGGGCACGAACGGTGGGTTGCACCTGCTGCAAGGGGGACACGGGCCGAACCGGCGCGGGCCCCCGGTGGCATGGCGGCGGGGCGGCGGCCGGCCAGTCATCAAACCAGGAGGTCCGTGTTCGTGAGACAGGGTCGGGGCGTGAGATCCCTGGCGGTGCTGTTCTGCGCCGCCATGCTCGTGGCGTCGTGCGCCGACGACGACGACGGTGCTGTGAGCCCCGCGCCCAGCGCCGGCTCGACCGCCAGCGGTGGCGCCACCGGCGAGCTCGAACGGGGCGGGACGCTCGTGCTGGGCGCGGAGCAGTGGCCGTCGTGCCTGAACCCCATCACCGAATGCGCGCTCCCGGGCTGGACCCACTGGGCCGTGATCCAGCACGTCCTGCCCCGGCTCATGGACTTCGATGCCGACTCGAACTTCGTCCCGTCACCGGTCCTGGCGGGCGAGCCCGTGCTCGACGGCCGGGGCACCGGGCGGAACGAGGACGTGCCGTTCACCGTCACCTACCGCATCCGGCCCGAAGCGGTGTGGGACGACGGCAGCCCCATCACCGCCGACGACATCGAGTTCAGCTGGCAGGCGAAGATGAACACGACCGGCGCCGTCAGCCGGGTGGGCTACGACAAGATCGAACGGGTCGACAAGGCCGACGAGGGCAAGACGGCGACGGTGGTGTTCGCCGAGCCGTTCGCCGACTGGGCCGACCTCTTCGGCGGGATCTCGGACTACGTGCTCAAGAAGGCGGCGTTCTCCGGGCCCGATATCAGCAACGACCTTCTCGACGACATCCCGTTCTCGGGCACCGGGTTCCTGCTCGAGTCGTTCAGCCCCGACGAAGCCCGCCTGGTACGCAACGAGAACTTCTGGGATGAATCGCACACGCCCCTGGTCGACGAAGTCGTCGTGCGGCCGATGCAGGACACCGACACCGAGATGACCAACCTGTTGGCCGGGCAGGTGCACGCCATCTTCCCGGACCCCCAGACCGGCGTGCAGGAGAAGCTCGACGATCCCGACATCGCCCTCGACTTCGGGTTCTCGGTCGGCTTCGAGGGCATCTGGTTCAACCAGGCGAGCCGCAAGGACCCTGACAGCGTGCTCCAGGACAAGGCGGTCCGGGAGGCGCTCCTGTTCGCCATCGACCGCGAGGCCATCATCGACCAGGTGATCGCCAACGCCTACGACGGTGTCGAGGTGCTCAACTGCGCCGGCTGGGTGCCCACCATCGGCGAATGGTGCAACGAGGACGACTACGCCGACGTGCGCTACGACCCGGCCCGGGTCGACACCATCCTCACCGGCGATGGCTGGGCCAAGGACGAGGAGGGGATCTACGCCAAGGGTGACCGGAAGCTTGCCTTCACGTGGCAGACCGTTGCCGGCAACTCGCGCCGCGAGCTGATCCAGGACCTGGTCATCCCCCAGCTGCGGGACCTCGGCTTCGACGTCACCGAGGACAACAGCGACGGGACCCGGCTCTTCCAGGTCCTGCTCCCCAACATGGAGACCGAGATGGCGCTCTACCGCCTGAACGCGTCGCCCGACCCGACGGTGACGACCTTCCTGGCCTGCGAGTCCATCCCGACCCCGGAGAACAGCTTCGCCGGCCAGAACGTCATCGGCTGGTGCAACCGGGACGCCACCGACCTCATGCGCCGCTCCGATGCCCTCATCGCCCCCGAGGAACGGCTGCCGCTGATCCACCAGATCGGCGCCCTCGAGCGCCAGGACGCCGCCTGGCTGCCGCTGTACCAGTACCCGACGCTCACCGCCCACCGGACCGACAAGCTCGCCGGCCCCGTCGGGGACTTCACCTCGACACCAACGGGTGGCTTCGAGAACATCTACGACTGGTCCGTCAAGTAGCGGGCCCGACGGGGGAGCGTCGCCCTGAGCGCCGCTCCCCGCGCCGGGGCTCTCGGGGTCGCTCATGCTCCTCTACGCCGTGCGCCGGCTCCTGTGGTCGATACCGGTCGTCGTGATCGCCAGCATCCTGGTGTTCGTCGCCGTCAAGGCATCGACCGATCCCGGCCGGCTCGTCGGCGCCGGCGTCACGGTGGCCGACGCCACCCGGTTCCGGGAGGAGCTGGGGCTGAACGAGCCAGCGGTGCAGCAGTACCTGCGGTGGGCCGGCAACTTCGTCCACGGTGACCTGGGCCACACGCTCACCAACCAGCCGGTGTGGCCCGAGCTGCGGGACTCGCTGGTGGTCACCCTGCAGTTGGGCGTCTTCGCCTTCCTGCTCACGGTCACCATCGGGCTGGGCATCGGGATCTTCTCCGCCCTGAAGCAGTACTCGTGGTTCGACAGCGTCGGCACCGGCGTCGCCTTCTTCGGGGTGTCCATCCCCCAGTTCTTCTTCGCACTGATGCTCCAGTTCGTGTTCGTCCTGAAGTTCAAGGAATGGTTCGGGGCCTCGCCGTTCTTCGTGTCCGGCCTCGACTCGGCTGGCGCCGGCGGCGGGCCCCGGCTGGCGTTCTCCTACGACCGGCTCATGCACCTGGTGCTGCCGGCGCTCACGGTTGCGGTGCAGGGGATCGCCGTCTACAGCCGCTACATGCGGGCCAGCATGCTCGACGTCCTCAACTCCGACTACCTCCGCACCGCCCGGGCCAAGGGGATCTCCGAGCGCCGCGTCATCACCCACCACGCCCTGCGCAACGCGTTCATCCCCGTCGTGACCTACGCCGCCCTCGACCTCGGACTGCTCATCGGGGGCCTCGTCGTCACCGAGCAGGTCTTCGAGATCCACGGGATGGGCTACTACTTCATCCGCGCCTACCGGGCCGGCGAGTACGTGCAGGTCCTGCCGTGGATGATGATCGTGGTGCTGTCGGTGATCGTCTTCAACCTCCTCGCCGATGTGGCCTACTCCGTGCTCGACCCGAGGAGCCGGCTTGGATAGCGGGCTGGCCGCCCTGGGTGCCCTCGGGCCCGAACCGGGCACCGCGGCCGCGAGCGGCCCCGGCGGGCGAGGGCCTGGCGGCCGGCGGTCGTCGCCGGGCCGGATGGTGTGGCGCCGGTTCCGGCGGCATCGGCTCGCCCTGGGCAGCGCCGGCGTGTTGGCCGTCGTCACGGTCCTCGTTTACTTCCCGAGCCTGGTCACCGGCCACGACCCGTTGCGGGCATCCCCCGGCGGTCCCACCTCCGCCGTCGGCCCGTCCCTCGAGTACCCCCTCGGCACCAGCACCATCGGGATCGACCAGCTGGCCCGTGTCCTGCACGGCGGGCAGGTCTCGCTCACGATCGGTCTGGTGGTGGCCCTGGCCGCCGGCGCCGTCGGCGTGGTGGTGGGGTCGGCGGCGGGCTACTACCGGGGGTGGCTCGACAACGTGCTCATGCGGGTCACCGACCTGTTCCTGGCCGTCCCCCTGCTGGTCGTGGTCATCTTGATGAGCCGCCTCCCGGAACGCCGGGCGTGGGCGGCGACCGTGCTGGGCGGGCCCGACAGCAGTCGTTCGGTCATCACCCTCCTGGCGCTGTTCCTGTGGATGCCCATGGCCCGGATCGTCCGAGGCCAGGTCATCGCGCTCAAGGAGAGGGAGTTCGTCGAGGCTGCCCGGGCCATCGGCGCACCCGACCGGCGGATCCTGTGGCGCCACCTCGTGCCCAACTGCCTCGGGCCGGTGATCGTTGCCGCCACCTTGACCGTTGCGTCGGCCATCCTGCTCGAGGCGACCGTGTCGTACCTCGGGTTCGGCATCGACTCGTCCACGGCGCCGTCGTGGGGCCAGATGGTCTCGGCCGACAAGGGGGCCTACGACGTCGCCCCGTGGCTGGTGCTCGGGCCGGGGACGGCCATCTTCCTCGTGGTTCTGTGCGTCAACTTCCTCGGCGACGGGTTGCGCGACGCCTTCGATCCCGCTCGACGCGAGGCCCCGTGACCGTGCTTGCTCGGGGCTGCGCCGGCGCCCATCGTCGCCTGGCTTGCTGGAGCTGGCGCGGTCGACCGGTCGCTGGTGGGGATCGGGAGCGATGGTGGACCAGTGACCGTGCTTGTTCGGGGGCTGCGCTCCCGGGGCTCATCGTCGCCTGGCTTGCTGGAGCTGGCGCGGTCGACCGGCCGCTGGTGGGGATCGGGAGCGATGGTGGACCAGTGACCGTGCTTGTTCGGGGGCTGCGCTCGCGGGGCCCATCGTCGCCCGGCTCGCTGGCGCTCGCTCGGTCGACCGGTCAGGGTTGGGGAGCGCAAGCGATGGTGCAGCAGTGACCGCGGCCGGCCCTGTGCTCGAGGTGAAGGACCTGCGGGTCGCCTACCGCACCCAGGAGGGCCTGGTGCAGGCGGTGCGGGGCATCGACGTCACCGTGGCCGAGGGCGAGGTGCTGGGCATCGTGGGCGAGTCGGGATCGGGCAAGTCGGCCACGATGCTGGCGGTGATGGGCCTCCTCGGGCGGTCGGCCACCGTCACCGGCTCGGCCCGGTTCCGGGGCCAGGAACTGCTCGGCGCCGGCGCCCCGGCGGCCCGGCGCCTGCGGGGCGGGCGCATGGCCATGGTCTTCCAGGACCCGCTGTCGGCGCTCAACCCGGTGCACCGCATCGGCGCCCAGGTCGCCGAGGCGGTCTCGGCCCATCACCCCACCTGGACCGCCAAGGAGGCGTGGGCGAAGGCCGTGGGCACGCTCGATGTGGTCGGGCTGCCCCAGGCCGGCGCCCGGGCACGGCAGTACCCCCACGAGCTGTCGGGAGGGATGCGCCAGCGGGCCCTGATCGCCATGGCCATCTGCAACGGCCCCGATCTCCTGATCGCCGACGAACCCACCTCGGCGCTCGACGTCACCGTCCAAGCCCAGGTCCTCGACGTCCTCCGGGAGCTGCAGGAGGCCACCGGCGCCGCCATCGTCCTCATCTCCCACGACCTCGGGGTCGTCGCCGGCATCGCTGACCGGGTGCAGGTCGTCTACGCCGGCCGTACCGCCGAGCTCGGGCCCACCGACGCCCTGTTCGCGTCGAGCCGGCATCCCTACACCCGGGCACTGCTGGGGTCGTTGCCGCGCCTGGACGACGCCGACGGGCGGGCGCGACACCCCATCGCCGGTGCGCCGCCGGTCATGGTGCACCCGCCGCCGGGCTGCGCCTTCCATCCCCGTTGCGCCCTGGCCGTGGCCGTGTGCGTGGCCTCGGTGCCCGCGCTGCGACCGGCCGGCGCCGACGGGCAGCGCAGCGCCTGTCACCGGGCCGACGAACTCGCAGCCGTGAGCTCGGCCGCCGGTCCCGTCTCCCCCGGCCCGGTCCCGGTCCTCGGGCCGGGCCGAGCTGGGCCCGGGGCGGCTTCGGACGCCGCGGTCGACGAGGAGTCGCCGCTCGGGCGCCGCCTCACCTGGTGGGCACCGGCGGCGTTGGCGCTCGGCCTGGTCACGCCGGTGCTGGCGGTGCTGCTGCGGGACGAGGCGGTCCTCGTGCGGGGAGCGGTGGTCATGGGGATCGGCGTGCCGGCGGTCCTGTGTGCCCGACAGGCGCTGAGGGCCGTGCGCCGGCACCCCCAGGGCACGGTCGCCGGCAGGTCGATGGCCGGGATCGGCAACGCCCTGGCCTGGGCCTGCCTGGTCATCTGGGGCCTGTACTGCGTCATGTGGCTCCTGGCCACGGTGCTGCCCGAGCAGACGTCGTGACGGTGCCGGCGAGGATGAGGGCCGGGCCCCGCCCCGGGCGGCCTGCCCTCCCCGGTCCCGTCGAGCCGTTCCGGCCGCCCGGGGCGGGGCCGGCCGTGCTCGAGGTACGGGACCTGGCCAAGCTCTTCCCTACCGGCGGTACGCCCTGGGGGAGACAGCCAGGGGCCTACGTGCAGGCCGTCGCCGGCGTGTCCTTCCACCTGCGGCCGGGCCGCACGCTGGGGCTGGTGGGGGAGTCGGGCTCGGGCAAGACCACCGTCGCCCGCTGCGTGCTCCGGCTCGTCGAGCCCACCGCCGGGTCGGTCAGCTACCAGGGGACCGACCTCGTCGGCCTCGGCCGGCGCAAGATGCGCCGGCGCCGCCGCAACCTGCAGATCGTGTTCCAGGACCCCTACGCCTCCCTCGATCCCCGTATGACCGTTGGCGCGATCGTCGCCGAGCCCCTGTCGGTGCACCGGGTCGCCGGCGGCCACGACGCCCGGGTGGCCGACCTGCTCCAACTGGTCGGGCTCAGCCCCGAGCACCGCAACCGCTACCCGCACGAGTTCTCCGGGGGCCAGCGCCAGCGCATCGGCATCGCCCGTGCCCTCGCCCTCGACCCGGCCGTGCTCGTGCTCGACGAGCCGGTGTCGGCCCTCGACGTCTCGGTCCAGGCCGGGGTGGTCAACCTGCTCGAAGCCCTGCAGGACCGACTCGGCCTGGCCTACCTGTTCATCGCCCACGACCTGTCGGTCGTGCGCGACATCTGCGACGAGGTCGCGGTCATGCACCTGGGCAAGATCGTCGAGACGGGCACCCGCGACGACATCTACCGCCGGGCCGCGCACCCCTACACCCAGGCCCTCCTGTCGGCCGTGCCCGTGCCCGACCCCCCGACGGAGAGGGCACGGACGCGCATCGTGCTGACCGGTGAGGTGCCCAGCGCCAGCGACCCGCCGTCGGGGTGCCGCTTCCGTACCAGGTGCTGGAAAGCGGGGGAGATCTGCGCCCGGGAGGAGCCCGCGCTCGTCGATCGGGGCCAGGGGCACCCGGTCGCGTGCCACTTCGCCGAGGTCACCGGGGTCGTCTAACCTCGACCCGGTGACCAAGCTGATTTTCTGGGTGGGCTTGATCCACGTGATCGACGGCATGCTGCTGGTCTTCCTGGTGCTGCTGCACAGCGGGAGGGGTGGCGGCCTCTCCGACATGTTCGGCGGCAGCATCGGCGCCAGCGCGGCCGGCTCGACGGTGGTCGAGAAGAACCTCGACCGGATCACCGTGGTCGTGGCACTGATCTTCGCCTTCACCACCGCCGGGTACGCCCTCCTGTTGTCCTGATCCGTTCTGCCCCCATCCGCGCCAGGGCACGCCGTCGTCGGCTGGCGACGACGGTGATTGCGTTGTTGGCCATGCTCGGGGCGTGCACCGCCGATGACCCGGGCCCGTCGCCGGCGGCAGGGTCGTCGTCACCCCCACCGGTGGTGGCCGGGGCCCCGGTACCGGGGGGCACGCTGCGCCTCGGGCTCGAACGGGTCGTCACCTTCGACCCGGCGGCCGTATCGCCGGGCTCGCAGAGCGAGCTCATGGCGGCCGACCTGCTCTTCGACGGCCTGACCGACCAGGCGCCGGGGGCGGCGACGGCGGCGCCGCGGTTGGCGGCGACGGTCGAACCGAACCGGGACTTCAAGGTGTGGACGTTCACGCTGCGGGAGGACGCCCGGTTCAGCGACGGCGCCCCGGTCACCGCCGCCGACGTCAAGTTCTCCTTCGAACGCTTGGTCAAGCGGGGCGACGGTTCGCTGGCCGCGGTGCGGCTCGAGATCGTGCGGGGTTACGACGCCTTCCGGACGGGGGTGGCGGAGGACCTGGCCGGCATCCGGGTGCTCGACGACCTGAAGCTGTCGGTCACGCTCGACGTCGCTTACGCGCTGCTGCCCGAACTCCTCGCCGGCCCGGCCTTCGGCATCGTGCCCCGGGCTGCGGTCGAGGCGCCGGCACCGCCGTTCGCCTCGGCACCGGTGGGGAGCGGGCCGTTTGCTTTCGCCGGCGCTACCGGAGACGTGGTGCGGCTGCTGCGGTCCCAGAACGGTTCGGGGGCGTTGCTGGACGGCATCGAACTGCACCAGTACGACGACCTCGACCAGGCGTTCGACGACTTCACGGCCGGTGACCTCGACTGGAGCCTGCTGTCGGGCGACACCGTGGAAGCGGCCGCCGCCCAGTTCGGTACCGGGGCTTTCCGGCCCTTCCACGGCGAGCTGTTCTACGCCTTCAACCTTCTCGACCCGGCCTTCGTCGACCCCCGGTTCCGGCTGGCGATCGTCCAGGCCATCGACCGTGGCGCCCTGGTGAAAGCGGTCTACCCGGGCGTGGCCGAGCCGTTGAACGGGGTCGTACCCGCCGGCGTGCCCGGTCACGTGGCCAACGCCTGTGGCGCCTCGTGCACCTTCGACCCGGTGTCGGCCCGGGCGCTGCTGGCCGAGGCCTTCCCCGACGGCGCCATCCCCACCGTCCACCTCGACTTCTCCGAAGGGCTGAGCGACGCCGCCGTGGCCGGCGCCATCGAGTCGGGCCTGACCGCCGTCGGCATCCCAGTCGTCAAACGTCCCCTGCCCCCGAGCCAGTACGCCGACTTCGCCTTCAGCGGCCAGCAGGGCCTGTTCCAGCTCGGCTGGATCGGCGTCGCCCAGACCGCGGATGCGTACCTGACCCCGCTGTTCAAGACGAAGTCGGCCGAGAACGTCACCGGTTTCACCCTGGAGGAGACCGACGACCTCCTCGACGAGGCCCACGCCACCGGCGACGCCGCCGCCCGGGCGCCGCTGTTCCAGCAGGCCGAGCAGCAGATCCTGGCCCAGATCCCCCTCATCCCCATCGCCCAGTTCTCGACCCGGGCCGTCGGCTCCCCCCGCGTCCAACGCCTCGACCTCGCCGTCGACGGCACCTTCGCCGGCGAGACCGTCTGGCTCGCCCGCTAGCAGCCGCCGGCCGGCGCCTCCCCACCATCGGCTATCGTCCCTACCCCTCGCCCCGGCGAGGGAAGCCACGTCGGAGTGGCGGAATAGGCAGACGCGCTAGGTTGAGGGCCTAGTGTCCGCAAGGACGTGGGGGTTCAAGTCCCCCCTCCGACACGACAGGATCGGCGCGAAGGCGCTGGTCAGGGGCGGTGCAACGCCGCCGGCGGAGCGGCTCGGAAGGCCGTTTGTCCGCGATTTGTCATCACCGACCTGAGGCTGGTGTGTGGCCGGTGTGAGGCGTGGTGCCGTGTGAGTAGTGGCGGCGGGGCCCAGCCGCCCCACCGCCACAACCCATCGCCCTCAGTTCGTACGAGGGTCGCTGTTCGCGGCCTGCTCTTCCTGCTGGGCGAGCTCCTCGGTCGAGATCTCGACCTCCGGGAACGCGTCCTCGGATCCGCTGATCTCGCCGAAGTCGTCGTTGTCGTCGCTCATGGTTCGCTTCTCCTGTGTGTTGATGCCAAGCCCGACCGTCGGACTGGCAGTTGGAGCATGCGCCCGCGGCGCCCCAGTGACGATCCAGCGAACCGGTACTCTTCGGTACCGGTTCGCGGTACTACTCAGCGCGTGGAGGATCGACGGTCGGAGACTCACCACACTTCGCGGGGGACCACTTCACGCTCGGTCAACGCGAGCTGTTGGAGGTCCTGCGCGCTCATCCGACCTTGTCACAGCCGGAGGCTGCGAAACGCCTATATCTGAGCGTGCACTCCATCAAGAAGCGGGCTAGCGAGATCGCTGATCGCCTCGTCAAAATCGATCCTGAACGCGCTACCGACTACATCGGTACCGGCCAATGGCGAGCGATTGCTCGGTTCGCCGGCCGCCCCAACCCTGGGCAGGCCGCCGCCCCGCTAACTGCCGAGGCGGGGGCGGACGGGCCTGACAAAGGCCTCCCCGACGACTGGAGCCATGACGCGATCAGCAAGATCGAAGGTCATGCCTCGAGCGAGGCCAGTGCCGCGATGTCTGAGGAGGCTCGCCGCGCGATTGCGTCGGCGAGCGGAGCGTTCCATCTTGATGCGGAGGACCGCTCCGTCCAGCTCGTCGAGGACTGGCTTCAGGCGAACGTCTCGCGTTGCCTGATGATCCGGGGACTAAGCGGGTCGGGGAAGACGTGGCTCGCCGCGCGTCTGTCAGTCAGGTTGTGTGAGCGCTGGCCAACGTACTTTGGGGACCGCCCTCCCCACGCAGGTGAGCCTCCGCTTTACCTCGATCGATTGGCTCGGCAGCATGGGCCCGTTCTTGTGGTGATCGATGACGCCATCGAGAACGACAGGCACCTCGATATCTTGAATGCGATCGCATCCCACGCGCCGCTTGTCGTTGTTGCGACGACTCGAGTGGCTAAGCATCACGGGAGCCTCAGGGACCTGCAGCGCTACCTCGGAGAGCGGCTACTTATCGAGGAGGTCGGGCCGCTACTCACGCCCCAGGAGCGCGAACGTCTCGTCGCGGAGCGGCGTGATGGATCGCCTTCTCATGCGGAGCGCGAGATGCTCGCGACAGCGAGTATCCGGAGGGCCGTTGCCCGCCTGAGCGCACCGACCGTGAGTGCGCTGCACGTTGCGGAGCTCGTGGGCTACCTGCACGACGAAGCCGTGGCCCGTGTGATGCTGCCCACACTCTTCGCCTCCCGCTTAGGTCTTCGGTTGCCGGCACGTCCAGTTCAAGTGATCGCCAATCCAACCTCGCTTGCGCTCCCGGCGGAGCTGGAGCCCTGGCTGATGTCTCGAGCCGCGGCCGACGGCGCGAGAGAGGTTTGGATCGAGCCTGACTTGGCTGATTACGCGCTGGACGCGGTGGCAGCTGGTCTTGCCCCAGCGGAGGTGCGCAAGCTCGAGGTGAACCTCTTGTCGACTGTCGTCGAGGAGTTGGACCCGACCGAGCCATCAGAGCGTCGCTTTATGCGGAACCTACTGCTGAGCCTTCGTCACTATGACGCGCAGGTGGCCAACCAACTGACGGCCGCAGCGATCGGGCAGATCGAGGACCTCGTGCGCCACGAGGAGCGCCCGGCGCTGGCGTACGTCTGGGTCCGTGCGCTGCAGCTTGCATCGCACAGCGACGGCGTCCTCAACGCCATGCGGGATGCCACACGAGGTCTTGGCGCGCCAACGACTGCGGCCGATGTAATCCTTCTCGCCGAGTTGTTCGGTGATGACCGAGCCGCCCGACTTCTTAAGGAGCGGCTTCCCGACGCGACGCAGTGGGATCTCAAGCCATGGGCTGAGGCGGTTGAACTTGCTGTCGGCTTGCGTCGAGGGGGCAGCGGGCGACGGAGTGTCCTGTCGTCGCTCTGCCGGACGATCCGGGCGACGAACATCGACAGCGCGGCGCTCCTCGGGAGCCGAAATGTCGCGCAGGATCTTGTCGCAGCGGTCGCCGACGACGGCTCCGCGACGGACCGCGAATGGCTAGCGAAGGCGACGTTCGGCTGGATTCGTCACGGTCACGTACGAACCCCATATCACGTGTGCGTCCCCGCCATCGAACTCCTTGGTCGCTCGCTGATGCAGGGGAGGGCGAGGGAATTGCTGAGGCTCCCGGCCGATGTTCTTACCGCCAGAGCAGCACCGGCAAATGGCCGATCCGTAGCTGCGGGCCTGCACGATCGCTATGAGGTGCTTCGCCGAAGAGAGGCCCGACTGCTCGAGGAGTCAGCGGCGCTCGCCACGATCGGCGACGTAGTGCAGAACGCGCTCCGGAACCCGAACCTCGCCAACGCCCTGCTGCCCAAGGCCATGAAGTTCGTTGGAAGCTGGGGTCCGAAGCTTGCACACGCGGAGGTTGTCCAGGCGGCATGGGATGCCGTGCTGCCCACGTTGCAAGATGGTGCTCGATCCAACCACGTGGTTGCGACCATTCAGGTCCTGCTACGCCAGGACGCTGACTCGGCGTCTCACGCTGAGAGCCTTCAGCGCCTCGCCCGTCAGGCTGATCTACTTGATCCGCGGCTTGTGGTTGAGCTCCTCCTGCGCCTCGCTCTGCGGCGGGCAGTACGTGACCCCATCGGGACCGATCCAGCGTTCGTCACTGCGCTTGACAGTTGGCTTCGGCGCGGGGCAGCGACTCACCCTGACGTGTTCGCTCGAGCGGCAACATCGCTGGACTTCCCGACCTCGCTGCCCTGGGACGACACGGTACGCGCCGTCGCGAAGCAACCAGGAGTTCTCTCTTATCTTGGCGTCGCCATCGTGCCCGGCGCGTCACGGCTGCTCGCGTCTCGAGGTACTCACGAACCGCTTGTGGTCGCAGCGGACGCGTGGCGCTGTTGGGCGCCGGTACCGCGCATGGCGCAGCCTCTTCTCAGCACTGGCTTTGCGTTCAGTGACCTTGGCCTGTGCCTACGTGCTCTGGAACTCCTCGATCGATCGGCTGATTCCGCGGCTGACGACCTGTGTCATGAGGCCGCCGTCGACGCAGCGTTCCGAGACGAGTGGGAGGCCGTTCGGAAGCTCGCTCGTGCAGCCGAGCTGCGATCCAAGGGAAAAGGTGCCCGGCCCAGCGCTGCTCATCGCGCGTACTCAGCGCTCGCTCGGCGATCCGAGGACGAAGCTGGAACCGTGTGGTCGCTTGCCCGCGAGCTCGCTCTCGAACGGCCACTTCGTTCCGCGAAGGACGTTCTCACGTCATGACAGCGCGCGAAGTTGGCGTGCTGTGCTGTGATGATTCACGATCGTCCAAAGATCCTCGACGCGACGCGCTCTGCCGCGTCGCTCTGCATCGGAGGCGTCACGTGCGTGTAGATCTCCCGCGTCACGAAGGTGCTCGAGTGGTCCAGTCGCTCGCTGACGACCTTGATGTCGATGCCCTCGTGTAGCGCCAGGGTCGCCCACGTGTGGCGGAGCCCATGGAGCGTCAGGCGCGGCAGCGGCTCGTCGGCGTGCGGCCGGTTGTACTGCTCTTGCTTGCGGATGAACTCCCGGCTGAAGCGGTCCGGGTCGTAGACGGAGCCGTCGGGCTTGCAGAATACGTAGCCCTCGTCGAGGTAGCCGGGCCCGACGAGCAGCTTCTCCTCGTTCTGTAGCGCTCGCCACCGCCTGATCATCGTCACGGTGTTCGAGTCGAGGGCGATCATGTGGCCCCGCTTGGTCTTGGGCAGATCCTTCACGATGATCTCGTGGTCGATTGAGGTGACCTGGCGGGAGACGATCGCCGTCGCGTTGTCGAGGTCGAGGTCCGACCACCGCAGCCCAAGGCACTCGCCGCGCCGGCACCCAGTCGTCGCCAGGAAGATCCACGGCGTCAGGTAGCGGTCGTCAGCGATGAACTCGAGGAACGAGCCGAGCTGCGGTGCGGTCCAAGTGGTGCGCCGGCCTCGCCGGGTCGCTCCGACGGGCGGGGGAGTGGCGGCGTCGGCGACGTTGCGAGCGACGCGGTTCCAGCGCATGGCGTCCTTCAGCGCGGCATGGACGATCGAGTGGACGTACAGGACCATGCGCGGCGAGAGCCCGGCCGGCATCGCCCGCCGGGCCGGCGGAGCCTGCCGCCGACGATGCAGGGCGGCGACGGCATGGCGGGTGATTCCCGACTCCTCCAGGAAGGCCGCGGAGACCTCGTCGGCGACTTGCTGCCAGGTCATGCCCGATGCCCGCAGCTCCTCGATGAGCTCGCCGACCTCCGGCGCATGGACCCGCGTCGGTGGCGTCGGCGGACGGCGACCGCACTCGAGCAGCGCGCGGTACATCGCGGTCAGGTCGAGCGGCGTGAGCTGCTGCAGCCCGATGCCGCCGACGTGCGGCACGACGTGGAGCCGGACGTTGCGCTTGTACGAGTGGTAGGTGCTCTCCTCCAGCGTCGGCGGCGCCTGCGTCGGCAACCACTCGTCCTCGAGGAACTCCCGCACCTTGACCCGCTCGGGCCGGACCCAGGTGCCGCTCTGGAGCGACCCGAGCGCGGCGATGCGGGCGGTCTCAGCCTCCTTGCGGGTGCGGAACCCGCCCTTGCTGACCTGGCGCTGGCGGCCATCGCCGCCGACGACGTACACGTAGTACGTCCAGGTCGATCCCCGCCTACGGACGTTGCCGCGACTACTCATCGCCGGCCTCCTGCGCATCCTCGGCGGCACGTCCGCGCCGCCGCTTGGCTGACTGGCGGCGCTGAGCCGCGATGCCGTCGATGACCTCGTCGTCGATGAACGCGCCGGGACGGTAGTTGTCGAAGGCGGCGAGAGCGTCGGCCAGGCCTCTCAGATTCTCGACGAAGGAGGCGACGTCGCTGCCCGGGCGGGGCGCGCCTCGCATCCGCCGCGCCGCGAGGCCATGGAACACGGCCGCCATGACGTCCTCGGGCAGCAGCGGCTGGCGATGGCGCAGCGCGCCGGCGAGCTCGGCGAGCCGGTCGTTTTCCTCCAACGGATCTCCGGATGGGATGTCGACGCCGGCGGTGAGCACGTGCTGCCAGTTGGCACTCCGCTCAGCCAGCACGGCGAAGTTGCCGCGATGGCCGAGGACGAGCAGGAGCAGGTACTCCCACGGCAGACCAGCCCGGATGTCATCGGTGGCGAGCTGACCCTCACCGTCGTCGGGCGGGAGGAAGAAGAACAGCACAGGCAGGTCGAAGGTCCTTGCGAGGGCGACGAGCTCGTTGGCCGTGAACTGGCGCACCCGCTGTCCGCTCACCGAGCCCTCGGCCTGGGCGACCGTGGCCTGGGACCAGTTCGATCCCGTGAACCGGGCGAGGCGCTCGGCGATCTCCGCCTGGGTCAGCCCTCGCAGCTCGCGCGCCCGCGTGAGGTTGTGGGCAACGACCTGGCTGGCGGTCCAGCTCCGGCTGTCGACGTTGCGGCCTCGAGCCATCGGTCTCCTGTCTCAGATGGGGGACAGACGCTGGTGCGCTCCGGTGTTGCGCTCTCCGGATCTCGGCCCCATCATGCTATGGCGAATTACGCCAGTGTAATGTACCGTCTTCGCAGGAGGCAACGATGCGGTTCGACGACCTCCCTCCGTTCCTCCGGATCGAGCAGGCCCAGGAGCTCACCCAGCTCGGTCGCTCCCAGATCTACGAGCTGACCCGCCGCTGGCGCGAGACCGGCGGCAAGGAGGGCATCCCCGTCGTGGAGTTCGGCCGCTGCCTCCGCATCCCCACCGCCGGCCTCCTCCGGCTCGCGCTCATCGACCCGACGACCGGCGACGACCATGCCGGCTGAGGTCCGCATCGAGCACCGCTACCCGACGGCGCTCGCGTTCCTGCGCCACCACGGGCCACAGGCGGTGGCGGTACTGCACGACCTGCTCACGCGCGCCGAGCGCGAGCGTGGCGTCCTGGTCGCGCGCGCCAGCACCCGCGAGATCGCAGACCGGCTCGAGTTCCTGTCGAAGGACACCGTGCATCGCCGCCTCCGCGACCTCGTCCGAGCCGGCGTGATCGAGCCCGTGGCCACCGTCCCGGGAACGACCTTCACCGCGCCGGCCTACGTCCTGCATCTCGACGACTCCGGCATCACCGTCCTCCGCGACGACCTCCCGGCCTGACGCGAGCGGCAGATCCCATGCACCAGCCCCCTGCCCACCACCCGTCTCAACGACCGACAGACGAGTGCACGCGCCCCGGCGTGAGCGCGCCATGACCGCCCGAACCACCACGCTCACCGGCGCCGACGCCGGTCGCTACTACGTCGAGCACGAGCTCGACTACTACCTCGACCGCGGCGAGCCCCCGGGCCGGTGGTACGGCCGAGGTGCCGATCAGCTCGGCCTCGACGGGCCCGTCGACGAGGACGACTTTCTCGCGCTCATGGACGGGCTGGACCCGAGCACTGGCCGCCTCCTCGGCACGCGGCACACCGAGCGGACGGTGCGCGGCTACGACGTGACCTGCTCGGCGCCGAAGTCCGTCTCAGTGCTCTACGCCATCGGCGGCGACGCCGTGCGCGCGCTTGTTGTCGACGCCCACGACGCTGCCGTCGCGGCTGTCGTTGACTGGATCGAGCGCCACGCCCACACCCGGTACCGCGTGAACGGCCAGGTGTGCGTCTTCGACGCCGGCGGGATCGTCGCCGCTGCCTTCCGCCAGCACACCAGCCGTGCGCTCGACCCGCAGCTCCACACCCACGTCGTGATCGCCAACCGGGTGCCGTCACCCGACGGGCGCTGGCTGGCCCTCGACGCCCGCACCATCAAGCAGGACCAGCAGACCCTCAGCCGGCTCTACCACGCCGGGCTGCGATCCGAGCTGACCCAAAGCCTCGGCGTCCGGTGGCGCGAGCCGGTCAACGGTATCGCCGAGATCGTCGACGTACCCGAGCCCGTCCTCCGTGAGTTCTCCCAGCGGACCGAAGCCATCGCAGGCCGCATCGAAGAGACGATCGAGCGCTTCTACGACGCCCACGACCGGGCCCCGACACCACGGGAGCGGTGGCGACTCGAGCGCGACGCCGTCCTCCACTCGCGTCCCAGCAAGCAGGACGCGGACCCGCTCACCCTCGACGAGGAGTGGGGGAGCCGAGCCGCCGACCTGGGCATCAGCACCGAGCGCCTGGTCGCCGGTGCGGCCGGCCGGGTGCGGGGTGTCGACCGCGTCGGCGACGTCGTGCGCGCGCAGCTCACCGACGCAGCGCTCGAGGCGCTCGCCGACAAGCAGTCGACCTGGCGAGTCGCCGAGCTGGTCCGAGAGCTGGCCGCCGCCGTCCCGACCGACGTTGCCATGCCCGCCGAGGAGCTCGACCGGTGGCTCGACGACCTGGCCGACGAGATCGTCCTCGCCCGCATGGTCGACCTGTCTCGGCCTACGCCAGCGAACACCCCACGGCGCCGGGACGGCCGGCCCATCACCGAGGGCGCGGTCGACCGGCGCCTCTCGACACCCGAGATCCTCGCCCAGGAGGAGCGACTGCTCGCGCTGGCCGAGCGGCGGACGAGCACGGCAGGCGAGGACCATCAGGTCGAGAACGCCGACGACCTCACGCCCGCCCAACGTGCGCTGGCCACCGCCGTCGCCGGCGACCGCCCACTGGTTCTCGGCGTCGGCCCCGCTGGCACGGGCAAGACCGCAGCTCTGCGACCCGCGGTCGACCAGCTCCGCCGCGAGGGGCGGGTCGTGTTGGGCGTCGCACCGTCGGCGACCGCGGCAGAGGTTCTCGGCGTCGACAGCGGCGTCCACGCCGACACGATCGACAAGCTCCTCATCGAGCACCGCCTCGACCGGCCGCCCGACCACCTCTACGACCTGCCACCGGGCGCCACGGTTCTCGTCGACGAGGCCGCGATGGTGTCGACCCAGCGGCTCGCCGAGCTGTTCGAGCTGGCCGAGCGGCGCGCCTGGCGGCTCGTGCTCGTCGGCGACCCGCTGCAGTTCTCCGCGGTTGGCCGTTCCGGCATGTTCGGCCACCTCGTCGACACCTTCGACGCCATCGAACTCGGGCGGGTCCACCGGTTCACCGACCCGTGGGAGGCGAAGGCAAGCTTGCGGCTCCGCCGCGGCGACGTGACCGTCGTCGAGGAGTACGAGGAGCGGGGTCGACTCCACGGCGGTACCGAGCGCCGGATGCGCCACGCCGCCGTGCGCGCATGGTGGCAGGCGACGGAGCGAGGCGAGTCGGCCTGCCTCACGGCACCGACGAACGCCGCCGTGGTCGCGCTCAACAACGAGGCGCAATGGCGCCGGCTCGACGCCGGCCAACTCGAGGCCAATGGCAAGACGCTGGCGGTCGGGCCGTATCGGCTCCATCATGGCGACGTCATCGCCACCCGACACAACGACAGGACGCTGCTCACCGACCGGCAGCTCATGGTGAAGAACCGAGACCGGTGGACCGTCGAGGCGATTCACCGCGACGGCGCGATCAGCGTGGAGGGCCGCTCCGGCCGCGTGCGGCTGCCCGCGGCCTACGTCGCCGAACATGTCGAGCTGGCGTACGCGCAGACGTCCCACGCCAGCCAGGGCCGGACCGTCGACCGGTCGTTCCTCTACCTCGACGCCCCGACGGGCGCCGCCGGCATCTACGTCCCGATGACCCGTGGCCGCGAGTCGAACGAGGCGTTCGTCGTCCTCCGAGGCGAGGAGACGCCCGCCGACGTCGTTGCCGAGGCCCTCTCACGAAGCTGGATCGACCGGCCGGCCGTCGCGGTGCGCGCCGAACTGCGTCCGGCGAAGTCGAGTCGGGACGACCGCGACGGTGGCCCGGAGCGCCCGCTCGGCCGTGATGACCTCGTCCGGCTCTTGGAGCGGCACGCCCAGCTCGATCGGCAGGTCACGAGCGCACAGATGGAGCACGAGAGCGCGCGGCGTCGGCTCGTGTCGCTGGCGCGGGACCGCACCGCTCTCGCCCGTTCGATCGAGGCGGACGAGGCTCGTCTCGCGGCGGCTCGGCGCACCGTTGTCGAGTTCGACCGCCCGCTCCTGCGCAGACGGCATCGTGTCGAGCTGGACGGGGCGCGTGCCCAGTTGGATTGGCTACCCCGCTCGATCCAGAGGGACAAGGAGCAGCTCGCCGAGCTCGAGGTCGAGGCGAGCGAGGCCGCGAGGAGAACGCTGAAGGCGCAGGCGTCTGAGAAGCGACGCCCCGAGGTTGTGTCCGAACGATCGGCCGTGCGGAGCCAGCTCGACCACGATGCCCGGCTTCGTGGAGAGACCCTCGCCGCGACGCCGTCGCAGGAGCTGCTGGACCGGTTCGGACCACGGCCCGCCGGCGAGGCCGGGCGCCTATGGCTGGAAGCCGTCGGCCGTGTCGCGCAGCATCGCACCGCGTTCGAACAGCAGGGCAAAGACCTCCTCGGCCGCTCGCCGGGCCTCCTCAACGACGATGTGTACGCCTCCAGCTACTGGGCGACGCGGGAGGTCGTCGAGCGCGCCGACCGGGTCCTCGGCCGGGAACTGGCCATCGAGCCGCCGAGCCGCTCACTCGGCATCTCGCGGTGAGGTCGTACCTGCCGTGCATACTGGTCGAAGTCCCGAGGCGACGCGGCCAGCCGCCGAAACCTCGACGGCCAGGGCGTCGTCTCGGCCGGGCTCTTGGACAGCAGCCGGACTGACAGCCGTCCCACCCAAGAGTCGGCGTTTGTCGCGGACCCGAGGATGCACCGATCGCCCACGGTCGCGCCGTTATGGTGCGTCGATGCCGGCAGGTCCACCTGTGATCCCGGTGAGCGCCACTACAATCGAACGGATGTTCGTAGGTGGTGGTCATGGCTGCATCACGACAGCTCTCCCTGATCGAGGTACCGGTGGCGCTCGCTGAGATCGCCCACGATCCGGGTGCCGACTACGGCGAGGTCTTCACGCGACGCTGGATCGTCGAGCTGATCCTCGACCTCGTCGGCTACACGGCCAACGAGGACCTCGGCGCGCGAGTTCTCGTCGAGCCATCCTGTGGGACCGGCGCCTTTCTCGGCCCGGTAGTCGACCGACTCATCGAATCGTGCCGAGAGCACGGTCGAGACCTGAACTCGGTCGAGGGTTGTATCCGAGCCTTTGACCTGCTGGATGCGAACGCCCAGCGTGCACGCAAGGCGGCCGCCCTGCGCCTCGAGGAAGCCGGCGTCGAGCAGGCGTCCGCCGAGGACATCGCGGCGTCGTGGGTGACGACGGGCGACTTCCTGCTCACGGATCACGAACCCGGCTCGGTGCACTACGTGGTCGGCAACCCGCCCTACATCCGGCTCGAGAACGTCCGTTCCGACGTGATGGACGAGTACCGCCGCCGCTGCTCGACGATGCGAGGGCGAAGCGACATCTACGTCGGTTTCATCGAGCTCGGCCTCGATCTGCTGGCGCCGGAGGGAACCCTCGGGTTCATCTGCGCAGACCGCTGGATGCGCAACCAGTACGGAGCCGATCTCCGCGCGCTCGTCTCCGACTCCTACGCGGTGGACGCTGTTCTCACGATGCATGACGTCGACGCCTTCGAAGACGACGTGTCCGCCTATCCCGCGATCGTTGTGCTCCGGAACGGGTCGCAGGGTCGAGCTGTCGTTGCCGATGCCGCTCGACAGTTCGGCATTGACGACGCGAACCACCTCTCGAGCTGGGTGAAGCACGGCCGACGGCGATCGTTCGCAACGCCCTCCGTCGAGGCATCCCAGCTCGATGGCTGGTTCGACGGCGGCGACTTATGGCCATCAGGGAGCCCGGCCCACCTGAGCCTCATTGCCGAGCTGGAGAGCAAGTTCCCCCCACTGGAGGACGCGCGGACGAGCGCCCGCGTCGGCATCGGTGTCGCAACTGGCTGTGATGACGTCTACATCACCCGCGACGCGTCGTCGGTGGAGGGCGACCGGCTCCTGCCGCTACTGCAGGCCAGCGACATCACCGACGGGGCGCCGGCGTGGTCCGGGACGTATCTGATCAACCCGTGGAACGGACGGGGCCTCGTCGACCTCGACGAGCACCCGCGGCTCGCCGGCTACCTGGGTGCTCACGAGAGCCGTCTTCGCGCGCGTCACATCGCACGAACCAAGCCCGGCCAGTGGTACCGCACCATCGATCGCGTCCACGATGGCTTGCTCGAACGGCCGAAGCTTCTGCTGCCGGACATCAAGGCGGCATCCCACCCGGTACTCGATGACGGGCGCTATTACCCGCATCACAACCTGTACTTCGTGGTGAGCGAGCAATGGGACCTCGAGGTGCTGGGCGGGCTTCTGCTCTCCGACGTCGCCAACCTCTTCGTCGGCGCCTACTGCGTGAAGATGCGAGGCGGGTGCTACCGGTTCCAGGCGCAGTACATCCGCCGGATCCGGGTGCCAGCACCTGACTCGATCCCGAAGGGGGCGCGCCGGGCGCTCGCAAGTGCCTTCGGACGCCGAGATCGCGAGGCCGCGTCCTCCGTCGCAGCAGCGCTGTACGGCGTCGAGGCGACTTCCGTTGCAGCGATGGTGAGCCGAACCAGATCCCCCTGAGTCCGGCCGCCGCCACCGCTCCGCGCTGGCGTCGAGCGGGCCTGCAAGCATGGGGCCATGCCGCCGAAGGTCCCGGTTCCGAAGGCGCGGCCACGCAAGACGAGCGAGGTCGTTCGCACGCGACCCGGCTGCGTACCGCTCCGAGACGCCTACGACTGGGCCGTCGCCAATAAGGTGACGAGCTGGAACCAGGTCGAGCCTCATTTCTTGAGCGCGATGTCCGCGTTCGACACGACGCTCGCCGACACGCTGCACGGGACCGGTGACGACGCAACCCGCAAGGCGATCGCGGCGGACCTGCAGAACGGCAAGGGGGACTGGTTCAACGACCTCCTTGCCCTGCTCTTGGAGAACTGCTCCGGCATCGAGAACCTCTACGCGCGCAGCAGCGTCCCCGGTCTCATCATCGCCAAGCACAACCTCGACGGCGTCTACCCCGGTGATCCTCAGCAGCAGATCGAGTTCTTGCTCGAAGCCAAGATGATGGGCACGCCGAAGCACGCCGGCAGTCCCGGCGAGAAGGAGTCGGGCCGAGACGGTTCGAAGGACACCCCGAAGCGCGTCAAGGAGCTCGCGTTCAAGTCCATCGACCTGAAGGGAGAAGCCAGCCGCCGGCTGACGATGCTCGGCCACACGCCGACCGGGGGTGCCGGAGGAGGTGACCTCTCCACCTGGCTCCATTCCAACCCGCCGCGCATCTACTTCTTCATGGCGGTCCGAGTGCTGAGCGAGACGGACCTTCAGGCGGTGATCCGCTGGTCGAACGTCGCGCTTCAAGTCGTCGACGCGGTCGGCCTCTATGCGTACGAGCCGACTCCCGGCGGTGGCGGTTGGACGACCTACAGGCGGCGCGAAGGTGTTCCGACAGTTCTCGAACTCGAGCGCGTGCTGTTCCGCGCATGCCAAGAGCTCAAGAGCCTGAAGGGCAAGGAAGCGCCAGCGACGGGCGCTGCGCCGCCGGGCCCGGCATCGACCGCACCTGACTCCTGAGCCGACGCGGCTTCGAGGGTTCCGGCGAAGGGGATCCGCGGCCCGGCACGTCCGCGCGCTCGAGACTCCGTGGGTCGAACGCGAGCACGAGGAGAAGGCCATGCGCATGTACGTCGAGTACCGGGTCCCCGTTCTCGTTGAGGTGGATCTCGACGAGGAGGTGATCGTCGGCGTCTACGTCGATGACGAGCAGGTAGAAGGGCCGTCCGACGTCATCGGACTCGACTCGGAGGGGGTGGCGGCGGATGAGGCATCGCAGGCGATCGACGTCGCCGAGAGCGAGGGTTGGCCGGCATGGGAGTTCGGCTTGTAGCGCCTACCTTCGAGCACTGACTCCATGACCGGAGGTTTGTCATGCCGAACGCCGACCTGATCCGGGCCTACGAGCCGGCTCGTGAAGCGCACCGCGAAGCCGTCGACGCCCTGGTGCTTCTACTCGAGCGGATGGCGGTCGAGACGATTCGCGATCGCTGGCCGGACGCGAACGAAGTCGAGCTACATGGGGAGTACGACGCCGACTGGATCCCGAGGCTCCGGATCCAGCGGGTCATCGCGCTCGACGGTCGAGCGCTCTACGACGCGGCGGTGGCAGCGGAGGAGGACGTCGAGAACGTGATCGACGAGGTCGGCATCGAGTACCTCGATCTGCTCTTGGATCTAACGGGCGATGACTACCTGGGCGCGAAGTCGATCGAGGCCAACTTCCCTTGACGAGGCTGAGCCGGACCACGTGTAGGTGAGCTTCTGACACGCGCGAGAACGCCTGTAGCTTGCCGAAGGTGAGCGGGCTGCGCTCCGGCGCGCGCGAGGCTGGCGACATGCCGGCGATCACCCGAGAGCAGGCGATGGCCGAGTGCGACGCGCTCGTCGACGAAGCGACGAAAGCTCGCCGTGCCAAGGATCGGGTCGCGGAGATCGCTGCGCTATTGGCGTGCATCGCCCACCCGTGCGCTGCGCACGAGCTGTACCTGCCCGAGCTGTGGGGCGAGCTGGCCGAGGCGTACCGATCGCAGGCTCGGTTCGACGAAGCGATCGATGCGTGGGAGCAGGGCATCCTCGCCGGCTACCGCAGCGTGCCGCATCCTCGGGCCAACGTCGCCGAACTGCTGCTCGAGTCGGGCCGCCGAGCGGAGGCCGACGTCATGTTCACAGCCTTGCGCGAGGAGTGCGCGGGGGACGTGTGGCTCTACAACGCGGCCGGGTTCGCGTACTCGCACGCCAGCGACGACGAGGAAGCGTTGCGCTGGCTGGACGCCGGGATCGAGTTGGCGCTCGAGACGGGTGACCAGGAGGATCTGCTCGGGCAGTTGGTCGACATGCGCGAGCGGTCGCTCACGGTGCTGGGCCGCGAGGTGGAGGACGACCTCGCTGGCCGTGTCGAGTCGTTCGAGCGTGCGCCCGGAACCCAGAGGCCTGCAAGCGAGCACTTCGGAGGCACCGAGGCTGAACCGGCGCGCTGCGTTCACTGCGGCTGGGACCCCGCAGCGGAACGCCCGACGCGCATGCCGATCGGAGAGGTCGAAGCTCTCGCTGCCGCGCTGCGCAGCACCGGCGGCTCGAGCACGCTGCAGCAGCCGGTGACACGTGACAAGGTCGGCCGCAACCAGCCCTGCCCCTGCGACTCTGGCCGTAAGTACAAGCACTGCCACGGGCGATCAGCGCGGCGGGGCGCCGTATGAAATCCACCTGAGGTCGGTCCCGGGCCTGTAGGAGTTCATACATCCTTCGATGACGCTCGAAAGAAGCGGCTCAGCGAGATCGGCTCCTTCTTCCGGTCGGTCAAGTCGGGCCGGTGCCGCTGGTGTCGACGACGCTCTCACCATTCCGACGCAGTTCTGTCACCATCTGCTCGCGCAAGGCGGTGAGCCGGGCGGCGAGCCGAAGTTCGTCCTCGATCTGGGCGACTCGCTCAACAGCACCGGGCTCGGCAAGCACGTTTCTTCTCCCAGTCCCTCATGCTCATCGTCGTCCCGTGCCCTGCTTCGAATATCGACTCGGTCGCCGGCGTGTTCGCGCCCGCGGCACGTCGGGCCGCGCTGAACTTGTTGCGGGCGTCGTCCGGGAGCTTCGTGATCCAGTCGCTCACGCCAAGACCGTAGGTCGCCTCGCGCCGACGGCCGGCTGCTTTGTCAGCCCTGCCGGCGTTGACGGCGGATGGCGTCGGCGCCGGCGGCGGCGAGGCTTCGGAGGTAACTGCGAACGGCCGACGGGACGTCGCGATGGAGCCGGATGTCGTGGAGCAGATCGGCGAGCCGTGGCGGTGGTTGGCGCACGCGGGAGGACACGACGGTGAGCTCCGCCATGCCGGCCGGGAAGACAACGAGCGTCCGGCGTCCGTCGAGCGCTGCAGAGGGAGCGAGTATCCCGTCGAAGTGGTGGGCTGCTTCTTCGGCGACGGCTTGGCAGAGCGAGTAGTCGTCGGCGGTCAGGTCCTCCTCCGAGAGGCCGAGCTGAGCACGGACGCCTCGTTCGCACAGGTCCAGGACGTTCAACTCCGCCACATCGACTGCGCCAACGCGGCGCAGCACCTCGAACGGCGAGACACCGCCGTCGAGGAGGTGGCGGAACAGCTCGGCCCACGCAGCCTGCTCCTGGTTCGACGCGTACCAGGCGGGTCGGCCGCCGGGCCGGTGGTAGCGGCCACCACCCAGCGGCGGGTCGGGGTACGAGGTCAAGGGATGGCGGGTCGGGCCATGGTGCCAGAAGCGTCCGGAGAGCTGGCGCGGCGCGATCGCCCCGACTTGATCGGAGCGCAAGGTCAGACGTAGGCCCCGTCTACGAAGCTGTGCGCGGCTTGTCGGACTTCATCGACTCGACCCTCGGCAAGCAGGTCGATCGGGCGCGCGCCGTCGAGCAGCCGGTTGCGGGCGTGGAGCCACTGGCCGACCCCACGAGAGGTGAGAGAGTCGGAGAGGATCAGCACGATCTCGCGGAGATCCTGGAGGCGGTCGTAGGACTCGGCGTGGATCCCGCCTGTGCGCCACGCCCGCACCGCTCGATCGGACACCTGGGTGGCGGCGGCGACGTCACGCTGGGACACGCCGAACGGGCGCAGTGCTGCGACGATCTCGTCGGGCTCGACGGCGCGGTCGAGGGTCGTGGCCACGGGCTTCTCCTACGTCTAGCTTGCTTCCGGAGTCACTTCCGGTTTCACTTCCGCAGGATACGCCGGCTGGCGGCGCTCGGCAAGCGCCTCGGAGGTGTGTCGCTTGTCAGCGATTTGTCATCACTTTGTCCGCGAACACCGCAGGATCAGGCCGTACGACGAACTACACGCCAGCATGCAGCAGGCCCGAAAACCAGCGCTGAACAGCACGAACGCGAACTACACGGCAGGAGGCATTACGCCACCGGCATGAGTTCAAGTCCCCCCTCCGACACGCACCTGACTACACGGAGGCCTCGACTCGACGAGGACCCGGCCGTCAGGGTGATAGGTCAGTGCGATGCCGAGCTCGGTGTAGACGGCTGCCCTGTCGGCCGGGGCCGCGTGCTCGAGCACGGCGACCATGTCGTGCAGCGACGCGACGAGCGCCTTGATCTCGTCCTTGGTGAGCGGTGATGCCGGCCGCGCGTCGGCGAGCTGCCGTTCCGCGGCGATGCGCTCGGCGCGGACCTCGGTGATCCACTTGCCGACGAGCGCGGGATCGGTGCCGACCTCGAGTGCGGCGCGGTAGCGGTCAAGCCGGTGGTCGCAGTCGGCGATCTTCGCCCTGGCGGCCTGGACTCGGGCGTCGTCGCCGGTGCCGCGGTTGCCGGCCGCCGCGAGCGCTTCGCAGGTCTCGTCGAGGTGGTCGGGATCGAAGATGCCGGCGAGCCAGCGGTCGAGCCCGGGGAGGATCGCCTCCTCGCGGACGTTCACAGATCGATCGTGGCGGCCCTGGACCTCGGCGTACTCGGCCGGGAAGCGGCACCGGTAGTAGGCACGGTCGTGGGCCCAGACGCCCTGCATGCGGCGCTCGCAGACGCCGCAGCGCACGAGTCCGCTGAGGACGTAGGTGTTCTTGCGCCGCGGTCGCACGGTGGAGGCTCGCTTGCCGGCGAGCGAGCGCTGCTCCTGCGCGCGCTCGAACAGTTCGACGCTGATCAGCGGCTCGTGCACGATGTCGGCCGACCACACCCAGTCGGCGCGGTCGTTCCAGCGCATCTTCGTCTCGTGTCCGAGGGCGACGTCATCGACGTCGACGAGCACCTCGTCTCGACGCTGACGATTCCAGACCTGCCGCCCCGTGTACCGCGGGTTGTCGAGGATCGCTCGCACCGCGCCCTTCGACCACGCGCCGCCGCTCGATGCCCGGTGCCGGTTGCGGGCAGGGTCATGCGCTGATGGGGAGGGGATGCCGTCGCTGGTGAGCCCTTCAGCGATGGCCATGAGGCCCTTGCCGGCGACGTACTCGGTGAAGATCCGGTCGACCACGGGCGCCGCAACGGGATCGGGTTCGAGGCGGTGGAGCCGCGCGCCCATGGCGGCCTTGGCGGGGTTGGGATGGGGGCCCGCGTCGCCGAGTTGGTATCCGTAGGGCGGCCGGCCGCCGAGGAAGCGGCCTTCGGTGGCGGCCTGCGCGGCCATCGCCGAGCGGACGCGGACCTTGATGCGGTTGCGTTCGCCCTTGCTCATCCCGCCGTAGAGGCTCATCACGAGGTCGTGGGCGTCGGATCCAGGGTCGACCCGACCGCCGACCTCGGGCACCCACAGCTCGACGCCGAAGTGGGCGAACACAGGGAACGTGAGCCCGAACTGGTTGCCGTAGAACGCCCGGGCCGGTTCGCCGATCACCACCGCGTCGAAGCCGCGGTCGGGCCGGCGGAGCGCGTCGAGCAGCAGAGCCGCCTGCGGCCGTCGCTTCCATGGCAGCGAACGTGACTGGCCGATGTCAAAGAACTCGGCGACGACGTGACCGTCGTGCGGCTCGATGAGCGTCTCGGCGCGGGCGAGCTGCCAGCCTCGCGACGACGCCGGGTCCTGCTGGTCCTCGGTGCTGACCCGGCCGTAGAACGCGAACGGGATCATCGCCTGAGGGTACGTCTTAGCTGGCGCGCGGCTGACGATGCTCGTCGCGCTCAGCAGCCGCCTTCAGCAGGACCCGAAGGAGCGCGGTCGCCGCCGACGACGACAGCTGGGGTCGCGCGCTGGCAACGATGACAACCTCCGGCTGTCGTGAAGCGGGACGCTTCTCCATGCCTCAGGAGATGCGGGCTGTGACGCGCATTTGCGCAAGCCGGAACCCGGAAACCTCGCACGGGGGAGTCCCCCCCCTCTGCTGCCTGGGGAGTCCCCCGGCGCGGGTCGAGCGTTGTTGACAACTGTCTACGGGCCTGTTGTATCTTGTCAACGGTGGCCGATAGGCACCCGAACAAGGAGATCGAGGCTGCCCTCGACTACGCCCGGTCGTACGGCTGGGAAGTGATCAAGAGCACCGGACGCTCGGCCCACGCATGGGGCGTCATGCGCTGTCCCGGAGACTGCCCACAGGTCTCGATCTACTCGACGCCTCGGGTGCCCGAGAACCACGCCAGGGCGCTGCGCCGAGCAGTCGACCGGTGCTCACACAGCAGCGACAACGACGACGAGACCACCGACGAGGACGAGGAAGGCAACGACGATGCCTGAGCACAACTTCGAGCTGACCATCAGCGGTGCCCTCACCGACGAGCGTCTCGACGCGCTGGTCGACGCCGGCTGCGACGACGCCACCTTCTCGACCAAGGGCGATCTGACCTTCGCTGACTTCACCAGCGAGGCGCCGACGATGCTCGACGCCATCGTCTCGGCCATCGCAGCGGTGGAGAGCGTCGAGGGGCTCGAGGTCCTGCATGTCGACCCTGACGAGCTCGTGTGGGCGTCAGAGATCGCGGAGCGGACCGGCCGTACCCGCCAGTCCGTCGACCAGCTCATCAAGGGCCAGCGTGGCCCCGGCGACTTCCCGGCCCCGGCCAGCCATGCCACCCGCAACCCGCTGTGGCGGTGGTCCGAGGTCGAGACCTGGTTCGCCGGCTACGAAGGCCGCCAGCCCGACACCGAGCGGTCCCTCGTGCTGGGAGCCATCAACGGCGCGCTCCAGGCCCGCCACAGCCTCCGCGGCGCAAACGAGGCGGCGCCGCTCCGCAGGGCCCTCGAACAGCTCCTCGTCTCGTAGTCGGCGGGCGCCGGGGCGAGGAGAGCGGTCGGGCGCCGGGAGTCGCGCGGTCGGCCCGGGCGGCGGAGCTTGGCGCAGGCGGGCCCCGGGCCGGCAGGGGACATGGGCGCCGAGGGTCCGAGCGCGACGCGGCGGAGAGCGCTGGGGAAGGCTGGCACACTATGCACAGACGTGCGTTACGGCCGTTTCGTCGCGTGCGGAAATCGACGACGACGTTCCTGTCCGAGGCGGCCGAGAAAGTTGAAAAATCCCACGGCTCTCGGACTCTCTTCACTGTGACGGAGGAGGCGCTTACGGACGACGGGTGGGTCGTCGTGCGGCTCACCTACGACGAACTCGTGCGGGATCGTTTCCCGGAGGGCCTCGTCCGCAAGCTGGAACGAGATTTTTCGGGCTCTTGTGCTCCATCCGTGGGCGGCATCAGGTGGTCGCCCGGTCGGGGAGGGGCGGGCAGAGCCCGCCGAGGTCGAGCATGGCGAGGGCGACGAGGGCTTCGGGTGAGCGGAACCCGAAGGCGACGCGGGTGAGCAGTCGGAGCTTGGTGTTGATGCTCTCGACGCGGGCGTTGGAGAGGCCGTGGGTGAGGGCGGCTTCGATGCCGGCGCGGTGCTCGGTGATCGAGCGGGCGAGTTTCACGAACGACGGGATCCGGCACCGTCGGGCCCATTTCAGCTAGGCGTCGAGCAGGGCGATGCCGGCGGTGCCCTTGAGGGCGAACACCCGGCGAAGCTGTTCCTTGAGCAGGTAGGCGCGGTAGAGCTGCTGGTTCGTCGCCGCGATCGACGCCAGCTTGGCTCCTTGGCGGGCGGTGAGGTCCTCGGGGTTCTTCCACAGCGCGTAGCGGGCGCCCTTCAGCTCCTTGGCCACCGCCTTCTGGCCGTTGCGCCGGGCCGCGTTCCACACTTCGCGGCGCACCTCGTCGAGGGCCTTCGTGGCCCACTGGACGATGTGGAACGGGTCCAGGCACAGCTCGGCGTTCTTGCACCGGTCGGCGACGACGTTGGCGATCCATTCGGCGGCGTCGGCGCTGACCAGGCGGATCTCGGCGCAGCGCTCCTCGCCGAGACGGTCGAAGAACTTCTCCAAGGTCTTCTGGTCCCGGCCCGGGTGCGCCCACAGCAGCACCCCGCTGTCGTGATCGACGACCACGGTCAGGTAGCGGTGGCCCCGCTTGTAGGAGATCTCGTCGATCCCGATTCGGCGCAGGTTGGCGAAGCGGTCCATTGCCGTTTCGGCGTCGGCCACCACCCGGGTGACGATCGACCCCACGGTGCGCCAGGCGATGCGCAGCAGGTCACGCACCGCCGACTTCGAGCAGTGCGTCACCAGCCACGCGGCGGTGTCGTCGAAGGCGTAGGTGTGACCGGCGCCGTGGCGGGCCCACGGCACCTGGGCCGCGACCACGCCGTGCTCGGCGCAGCGCACCCGCGGCGAGTCGGCCTCCAGGAACGTCTGGATGGTGCCCAGATCCAGCGCCCGCCATCGCCGCCGGCCCTCGCCCCGGTCATAGCCCGGGCAGCGCTTCCCGCACCGCCCGCACCGCCGCTTGGTCGCCTTGCGAGGCCGCACCGACACGACGATGCACTCGTCGTCCTCATCGAAACGGACGTCTTCCACGACGGCCTTCACCAGCCCGAGCAGCCGAGCCCATTGCCGCGGCGGCAGCCGGTTGTCGCCAGGAAGATCCACGGCGTCACGTAGCGGTCGTCGGCGATGGAGTCGAGGAACTGGCGGAGCTGATCGCCTGTCCAGGTCGTGTGCTGCCCGCGCTTGGTCGAGCCCGTGGGCGGGGGAGTGGCGGCGTCGGCGACGTTGCGGGCAACCCGGTTCCACCGCATGGCGTCCTTCAGCGCTGCGTGGATGATCGAGTGGATGTAGAGCACCGTGCGCGGCTTCAGCCCTGCCGGCCGGGACGATGCCTCCACCGGCGCGTGCCGGCGCCGGTGGAGGCCGGCGACGGCGTGACGCGTCAACCCGCCGGCATCGGGGAAGGCCGCGGCCATCTCGTCGGCGATCGCCTGCCACGTGCGGCCCTCGGCGCGGAGGCGGTCCACCATGGCGCCGAGCTCGGGCGGGTGGACCCGGGCGGGTGGCGTCGGCTGGCGGCGACCGGACTCCAGTAGCTGGCGGTAGAGCGCCGTGAGCTCCATCGGCTTGAGCTGCTGGAGCGGGATGCCGCCGATGTAGGGCACGACGTGGAGGCGGATGTACCGACGGTAGGAGCGGTAGGTGCTCTCCTCCAGGGTGGGCGGTGCCTGCGTCGGCAACCACTCGTCCTCGAGGAACTCGCGCACGGTGACGCGCTCGGGGCGCACCCACGTGCCGTTCTGCAGGGTGCTCAGCGCTCGAACGCGAGCGGCCTCGGCCTCCTTGCGGGTGCGGAACCCGCCCTTGGACACTTGCCGGCGCCGGCCGTCGCCGCCGGTCACGTAGACGTAGTAGGTCCAGGTAGATCCCCGCTTGCTCACGTTCGCTCGGCTACTCATCGTCGTCCTCCCCGGCCGGCGCGGCCTCGGCGGCGGTTCGCCGTCGGCGCTCGCGTTGCTTGCGTTGCTCGGCGACCTCGGCGGCAACTCGTTCGTCGACGAACTCGCCGGGTCGGTAGTTGTTGAAGGCGGTCAGCGCATCGGCGAGACCACGAAGGTTGGCGGCCATGGTGGCGACGTCGTCACCCGGCCTGGGAGCGCCACGCATGTGCCGTGACGCCAGCCCATGGAACACAGCGGCGAGCACATCCTCGGGGAGAAGCGGTTCCCGACGACGGCTGCCGGCGATCTCACTGAGGATCGCATCGACCTCCGGCAAGGCGTCAGACCGCGGGATGTCGATCCCATTCGCCAAGAGGTGCGCCCAGTTCGCAGTCCGGTCAGCGAGCACCGGGAAGTTGCCACGGTGTCCGAGTAGGACGACGAGCAGGTACTCCCACGGCAGCCCGCCCTTGGCATCGTCCGTCACGAGCCGGCCCTCGCCGTCATCAGGCGGCAGGAAGAAGAACAGCACCGGCAGGTCAAAGGTGCGCGCGAGCGCGACGAGCTCGTTGGCGGTGAACTGCCGGATCCGCTGACCGCTGACCGATCCCTCAGCCTGCGCCACGGTCGTCGGGCTCCACGGCGCGCCGGTGAAGCGGCTCAGGCGCTCGGCGATCTCGGCCTGCGTGAGCCCCCGCAGCTCGCGCGCCTTCGTGAGGTTGTGCGCGACGACTTGGCTTGCGCTCCAGCCTCGCTTCTCGTCGGCCTTGGTTCGCGCCACGGACCCCTCCGTCTCAGATGGGGGACAGCGCGCCGACGCACCGGTGTTGCGCTGTCCTTTCCGTCATTCCATCATGTTACGGTGCCTTACGCCAGTGTAAGGTTCCGGGCCTCGCCGGAGGTGGCGATGCGATACGACGACCTTCCGCCGTTCCTCAGGGTGGAGCAAGCGCAGGAGCTGACCCAGCTGGGTCGGTCGCAGCTCTACGAGCAGACGCGCCTCTGGCGCGAGTCGGGTGGCAGGGAAGGTATTCCCGTCGTGCAGTTCGGTCGCTGTCTCCGGATCCCCACCGCGGCGCTGCTCCGCCTGGCGCTCATCGATCTGGACCCCACCGGGGGCAGCGATGCCGCCTGAGGTCCGGATCGAACATTGCTATCCGACCGCGCTGTCGTTCCTCCGCGCGAACGGGCCACAGGCGCTGGCAGTGCTCCACGACCTGCTCGCCCGGTCCGAGCGACACGACGGCGATCTCGTCGCACAGGCGAGCACGCGTGAGATCGCTGAGCGCCTCCAGTTCCTCTCGAAGGACACGGTGCATCGGTGCCTGCGCCAGCTCGCGCGCGCGGGCGTCATCGAACCGGTCGACCGACTCCAAGGGACCACCTTCCGGCCGACGACCTATGTCATCCATCTCGACGAGTCCGGCATCACCGTCGTCCCCGACGGCCGACCCGCCTGACGGCGAGCTTCCGATGATCCGCCGACTCACATCCCACCCGTCGCACCGAAGGACAGACGAGTGCACGCGCTCGTGCGGGAGCCAGCCGTGACCGCCAGGACCACGACTCTGCGAGGCGCTGACGCCGGGCGCTACTACGTCGAGGACCAGCTCGGTTACTACCTCGACCGCGGCGAGCCACCTGGCATCTGGCACGGCAGGGGAGCGGACCGTCTCGGACTGGGCGGCGCGATCGCGGAGGACGACTTCCTCGATCTCATGGCCGGCGTTGATCCCGTCTCTGGCCGCGCGCTCGGTACTCGCCACACCGACCGAACCGTGCGCGGCTACGACGTCACCTGCTCGGCACCCAAGTCCGTGTCGGTGCTGTTCGCGTTCGGTGGTGACGCCGTTCGTCATGGCGTCCTCGATGCCCATGATGCTGCCGTCGCCGGCGTCGTGGACTGGATCGACCGTCACGCCCACTGTCGATACCGGGTCAACGGCGACGTCCGCGTCTTCGACGCCGATGGCATCACCGCGGCCGTCTTCCGTCAGCACACCAGCCGAGCTCTCGATCCGCAGCTCCACTCCCACGCCGTCGTCGTCAACCGCGTGTGGTCACCCGACGGAAGGTGGCTGGCGCTCGACGCCCGCACCATCAAGCGAGACCAGCAGACGCTGAGCCGGATCTACCACGCTGGCCTCCGCGCTGAGACCACGCTGAGACTCGGCGTCCGGTGGCACGACCCCGTCAACGGGATTGCTGAGATTCGCGACGTCCCCGATCATGTGCTCGCTGAGTTCTCCCAGCGCACCGAGGCGGTCGACGCCCGCTACGAGGACAAGCTCGAACGGTTCGTCGAGGTGTTCGAGCGCCAGCCCACGCCGCGGGAGAGGTGGCAGCTCGAGCGCGAGGCGGTATTGGACAGCCGGCCGCCCAAGGCCGAGGCGGACGAGCAGACCTTGGAGGCCGATTGGCTCGGCCGCCTGGCCGACCTCGGCCTCGGCAGGGAGCAGGTGGTATCGAAGGCCATCGGGGTCGAGCGCGGCATCGATCGCCTGGACCAGCGCACAGCGGAGCAGGTCGTAGAGCGAGCACTCGAGGCGCTCGCGGAGAAGCAGTCCACCTGGCGCGTCGCCGAGCTGGTGCGAGAGCTCGCGGCCGTCGTGCCGACCAACCTCGGGATCGCCGCCGGCAAGCTCACCCCCTGGCTCGACGACGTGGCCGACAAGGTCGTCGCCACAAGAATGATTGACCTCTCACGCCCAATCCCCGCCGGCGCGCAGCTCCGTCGGGACGGTCGGCCCACCACCGAGGCGGCGGTCGACCGCATGCTGAGCCTTCCCAGCATCCTCGCCCAGGAGGAGCGGCTCCTCGCTCTGGTCGAGCGTCGCCTGGCCGCCGGCGGCACCGACCGGAGCCTCGATGCGCACGAGCAGCTCGACGCGCCGCAGCGGGCACTGGCTGAAGCCGTCGCCGGCGACCGGTCGTTGGTGCTCGCCGTCGGGCCCGCCGGTACCGGCAAGACGACGGCGCTCCGCCCGGCAGTCGACCAGCTCCGTCGGGAGGGCCGCCCGGTGTTCGGCGTCGCCCCGTCGGCGGCCGCCGCGGAGGTCCTAACCGTCGACGCATCGACCGATGCCGACACCATCGACAAGCTCCTCGTCGAGCACAGTCTTGACCGGCCGCCGGACCACCGCTATGACCTCCCGCCCGGCGCCACCGTCATCGTCGACGAGGCCGCGATGGTCCCGACACCCCGCCTCGCCGAACTGATGGAGCTGGCTGAACGGCGCACCTGGCGGCTGGCGATGATCGGCGACCCCCTGCAGTTCGCAGCCGTTGGCCGCTCCGGCATGTTCGGCCACTTCGTAAACACCTTCGGTGCCATCGAGCTGGGCCGGGTCCACCGGTTCAACAACGACTGGGAACGCGAAGCCAGCCTCCGACTCCGCCGCGGCGACACCACGGTGATCGACGCCTACGAACAGCACGACCGCCTCCACGGCGGGACCGCCCGGCAGATGCGCAAGGCGGTCGTCGACGAATGGCGTGCCGCCCTCGATCGAGGCGAATCGGCGTCAATGATGGCACCGACCAACGCGGCGGCCGTGGCGCTCAACCTCGAAGCACAACGCCGCCGACTCGAGGCCGCCGAGCTCGACCCCGCGGGTCGAGCCGTCGAGATCGGGCCGTACCGAGTTCACCGGGGCGACCTCGTCGCCACGCGCCAGAACGCCCGCCAGCTCGTCACCGACCGGCACCTCATGGGTCAAGAACCGCGACCGGTGGACGGTCGAAGCGATCCACCGGGACGGCACCCTGACGGTGGCAGGCAAGACCGGAACGGTGAAGCTGCCGGCCGACTACGTGCGCGAGCACGTCGAGCTCGCCTACGCCGAAACCAGCCACGCCAACCAGGGCAGGACGGTCGATCGCTCGTTCCTGTTCCTAGTGGTGTGTCCGCGTATTGATCGCGCGGTTGTGTCTACACTTGTGCATGGCTCATCCTCCGGCCGAACCGTTGGTGTTGTTGCTCGAGGAACGGCGGCAGCTCGAAGCGATCGTGGCGGCGCC
>JBQTIQ010000025.1:0-18030 GCA_052387955.1 Acidimicrobiia bacterium
TGCGCCGATTCGTCAGACGCTCCAGCGTCAGCCGTTCCTCACGACTGAGCACCAGCTCGGCCTTCGGGCGTCCGGTTCGTGCCATACCTCGACCTCCATCGTCGTCGCTGACGACGGAGTTCGCGACACATCAAGACTTTCCTTCCGAACTACCAACTCGGGACACTAGCTCTAGCTCGGGGCCAGCGCGCCGCGCTGGCGTCGCCCGGCGGGTCAGGCGAGAGCGGCGGCCAGGCGTTCGAGGCCGGCGACCCGGCTGCCCTTGACGAGCACCGCGTCGGTCGGTCCCAGGCCGGCGAGGGCGGCGAGGGCACCGGCGACCCCCGTCACCTCCCGCACGCCGTAGGCGGGTGCATCCACGGCGATCGGATCGATGCCGAGCGAGGCCGCCAGGTCCGCCATCCGTCGATGCTCGGCCGCGCTGCGCTCCCCCAGTTCGGCCATCACACCCAGCACCGCGATCCGGCGTCCACTCACGGGGAGACCGGCCAGAGCCCGCAGCGCGGCCTCCATCGATGCCGGGTTGGCGTTGTAGGCGTCGTTGATGACCGTCGCCCCGCTGCGGGCGGCGACGATCTCCATCCGCCATGGCGACAGCCGGGCCGCGGCCAGTCCCTCGACGGCACGCTCGAGGTCGGCACCGGCGGCGCAGGCGGCAGCCAGAGCCGCCAGGGCGTTACCGACCTGATGGGCCCCGGCGGCAGCGACGGTGACGTCGGCAGCCCCCCACGGCGTCCTGGCCCGGAAGGCCGGGTGCATGTCGGGGCCGAGACGGACGCCCTCGGCCCGTACATCGGCCCCGATCTTCAACCCGAAGGTCAGCACCCTGGCGGTGGCACGGGACGCCATCGACGCCACCAGCGGCTGGTCGTGGTTGAGCACGGCCACCCCGCTGGAGGGCAGCGACGCCACCAGCTCGCCCTTGGCCCGGGCCACCTCCTCGACGGTGCCGAACGTCTCGGTGTGGACCGGGGCCACCGCCGTGACGACACCGATGTCGGGCCGGGCCACGTCGCACAGCAGGGCGATGTGCCCCGGCCCTCGGGCACCCATCTCGACCACGACGACCGCGGCCGTGTCGGCGGCGTTGACCAGCGTGAGGGGCACGCCGAGCTCGTTGTTGAACGACTTCTCACTGGCGGCGTGCGGGACCCAGGAGCCGAGGGCGGCGGAGACCAGGTCCTTCACCGTCGTCTTGCCGACCGATCCGGTCACGCCGATAACCGTCACCGGGTGCGTGCGGCGGGCGTGCCGGCCGAGGTCGAGCAAGGCCTGGGCGGTGTCGGCGACCTCGACGGCGGTGCCGTCGCCGTGGGGGGGACGAGCCGTCAGATAGGCGACGGCACCGGCGGCGAGAGCGGCCCCGATGTAGTCGTGGCCGTCACGGTCGGCCACCACCGGGACGAAGAGCTGCCCTGGCCGCACGGTGCGGGAGTCGATCGAGGCGCCGGCGACCTCGACGTCAGGGCCGTGGCGTCGGCCGCCGACGGCGGCGGCGATCTCCGATCCCGTGAACCGCACCGGCGAAGTATTAGTCCCGGCCGGGGACGTCGACGCGTACCTCGACCGGGCGCGGCCCGTCCCGGTGATCTCGATCACCTCGTCGCCTCCACGGACGAGGTGCGCAAGACGGCACCCGAGGAGCATTCGGTCTCCTGAGCGTGGCTTACCCTGTGGCTATGCACGCTCCCGGCGCCCAGCCGTCCGGGCGCAGGCGATCGTGGTGACATCACCCGTTCCGTCCGGCGCGGCCGGTCGCGATCGGCGGGCACGCTCGTCTCGGGGCGCCCCCGTCGAACGAACGCGGTGGCGATGACCGCAACCCGCCCTGGGGTACGGCTGGTGGTCCTGTTCGGCGGTCGGTCGGCGGAACACGAGGTGTCCTGTGTGTCGGCACTGCACGTGCTGCGAGCGGCCGACCCCGACCGCTACGAACCGGTCGCGGTTGGCATCACCCGCGACGGCCGTTGGATCGATGCCGGCGACGTGCTCCGCTCCCTCGGTGCCACCGACGTCAGCGCGGCGTCGCTCCCGTCCCCCGACGACATCGACGGGCCCGTGATCGACCCTCTGGCCGCGGTCGGGCCGGCGACGGCGCCGCGACCGGTCGTGGTGATGCCGCTCCTGCACGGGCCCATGGGCGAGGACGGCACCGTGCAAGGGCTTCTCGAGCTGGCCCGGGTCCCCTACGTCGGCGCCGGCGTGCTGGGCTCGGCACTGTGCATGGACAAGGGCGCGGCCAAGGACGTCCTCGCCAACGCGGGGCTCCCCCAGGCCCGGTGGCTGAGCGCCCGCGAGCCCGACGCCGGCGCCGCCTTCGCCGCTCGGGTGGGATCCGAGCTGGGCCTGCCGTGCTTCGTGAAGCCGGCGAACCTGGGGTCTTCGGTGGGGGTGACCAAGGCGCACGACGACGCCGGACTGGCCGAGGCCATCGCCGAGGCGCTGCGCTACGACGAGTACGTCGTGGTGGAGGAGGCGGTCGCCGGACGCGAGATCGAGGTCGGCGTGCTCGGCAACGAGGGCCCACGGGCGTCGGTGCCCGGCGAGGTCGTCCCGAGCGGGGAGTTCTACGACTTCGAAGACAAGTACGTGGCCGGCGCGGCCGACCTTCGGGTGCCGGCGCCGCTGTCGGCCGACGCCGCCGAGACAGCTCGGCGCCTGGCGGTCGCCGCCTTCAAGGCGCTGCGCGTCGACGGCATGGCCCGGGTCGACTTCTTCTACGAGGAGCAGGGACGGGGCTTCCTGGTCAACGAGCTCAACACGATCCCGGGTTTCACCCCCATCTCCATGTACCCCAAGCTGTGGGCGGCCTCGGGTCTCGCCTATCCCGCCCTGGTCGACGAACTCGTTCGGCTGGCCTTCGAGCGCCACGCCCGCCGGGAGCGGTTCGCCACCAAGCGCTGAGCGTTCCTGGCCGAGGGAGGCGCAGCTGCCGGGTCTCGAAACAGGACGCCGATCGAGCGCCCCTGGTACACACGGACTCGAGTATCCACACGGTTGGACCAGGCCGGTGCCTACGCCGCCGCAGCGGTCTGGGCAAAACCCCGCGCCTGCTCGATGGTGCCCAGCACCTCGTGCGGGCGGCACGACACATGCACCCAGGTGAAGCGCAATAGGCGCAGGCCGTGAACGGCCGCCTGGTTGCTCCGGCCAGCGTCCCGCTCGAAGTCGGCGACCCGGGTGTGCCAGCGCCGGCCGTCGATCTCGAGGATGATGCGCTCGTCGGGTAAGAAGCGGTCGACCCGGCCGGCGCCACCCACCAACCAGTCGAATCGGGCCTGGTGGACGATCCGCGGGGTTCCCGACAACCGGCGCAGGATTCGGTCGAAGGTTCGCTCGAGCTCGGATTCTGGCGGCACCCATCCCTCGGTGCCGCGGTTGGCCACGAGCTCTCTCATCACCCGGAGTCCGCGCCGGCGACAGCCGTCGTAGAAGCGCAACCGCTCCTCAAGGTCTGTCACCGCGAGGCGCCGTGCAACCAGCGCATCGTCGACGGCCCGTTCGAGCCTTGTGACAACGACGCGAGGGGCGATGTCGAAGAACGTCTGGGCCAACGTCGTCGTTGGCAGCCCGCCGACCCGTGTCGTGGCCGCGCCATCGAAGCGGAGTACCCGGGCGAGCCGATTACGGCTGTTGCACGTCGAGGGGACGACGATCTCGGGCCGGACTTCACCGAACCCGACGACGCCGTGAAGCGCCGCCGCCGCCAGTCCACCAACCGCCGAACCGGGCGCGCCGAGCACGGCGGCCCAGCACTGACGCAGGAAGGTCGGCGGATGGCCAGCCAGCGCGTAGACACCCGAATCGAGCCTGAGCCACGCACCGGTATCGACTCGTCGACGCCGAAGCCCCTCGCTGGCGCCGGCCCGTCCCGTCTGCCCGATGCTGAAGACGCCGTGCTGCCGTTGAGCAATCCTCGCTATCTGCCGGTCGACCACATGTGAATCCATGCCCGCCATCTTCCCGGGCCCCTGTGACACTTGGTGCGCCTGCCCGATCCTCCAGCTGCACCTCGTTACCGAGGCGCCGCGACCGTGCATCGGCCGCCGCCCCACCACGACCGATACACGCTCGTTCGACCTGCCGGTGCCATCGTGGCGGTTGGTCGCCGGTCCGGGACGATCGTGCATCGACCGCCTCCCCAGGACGACCGATACACACTCGACCCCTCAGCTGGCGCCATCGTGCAACGGCCGCCGTACGACGACGACCAATGCACCAACGCCGGCGCTGGGCCTCGGTACGGTTTCCACCCAGACCACGCACATTGCACGCTCGTCCGGCCTGCCGGCGCCGCGTGCATCGGCCGCCACCGGCGACGAGCAATCCACGCTCGTCCAGCCGCCCGGCGCCAACGTGCATCGGCCGCCACCGGGCGACGAGCGATGCACGCTCGTCGGCTCGTCGGCTCGTCGCCGGCCGGCGTTAGGGCTCCAGCGCCGCCCGGAGCAAGCGGAGCAACGCCTCGCGCCGGCGCACGAGATGACGGAGGGTGGGTTCCTCGCCGAGGGCGCGTTGGGCCTCGACCTCGGTGGCCATGCCGATGACGGCCCAATAGGCCGTGAACAGCACCGTGGCGGGGTCGTGGCGGCGCAGGCGGCCGGCGGCCATCTCGTCCTCGAGGAACCCGAGGGCTCGTTTGGCCAGAGGCTCGACGCCGGCGATGAAGCGAGCCGAGTGGGGTGGCCCCAGGCGGGTGACCTCCCGCAACAGCCCCAACAGCGCCGGCCGGCGAGCCCCGAGGCGAAAGGCCTTGCGTATGACGGCGTCGATACGGGCCCAGCCGGCACCGGAACGGGCCACGGTGCGGTCGAGCTCGGCCACCAGCTCGGCGGCGGCGAAGTCGATCACGCCGGCGAGGAGGGCGTCCTTGGCCGGGAAGTAGTACAGGATCGTCTGCTTGCGGATTCCGAGCTCGGTGGCGACGGCGTCGAGCGACGTGGCCTCGAAGCCCCGGGTGCCGAACGAGGCGAGGGCGCCGGCCAGGATGCGGTCCCGGGTCCGGGGTGCGGTCTTGGGCGGCGCGGTCGCTCGCTCCGGCATCTACCAGATGGTAGACACGAGCGCGTGATCCGTGAAGCCCTCGCCGGCAAGCGCATCTTCGTGACCGGTACCACCGGCTTCCTGGGCACCGCCCTGCTCGAACGGCTACTGCGCTCGGCGCCGGAGTGCGAGGTGGCGCTGCTGATCCGGCCCGGCCGGCGTTCGACGGTCGGCCAGCGGGCCCGGCGGGAGATCTTCAAGAACGACGCCTTCGCTCGCCTACGCCGCGAGCTCGGCGGCAACGAGGCCTTCGACCGCATGGTCGCCGAGCGGGTCACGCTCGTCGGCGGCGACGTCAGCCGGGACGGCCTCGGCCTCGACGGCGCCGGCCGGGAGGCGCTCGCCAGCTGCGCCATCGTCATCCACTGCGCCGCCGCCGTGGCCTTCGACTCGCCTCTCGACGGTGCCGTCGAGGTCAACCTCCTCGGCCCCACCCGGGTGGTCGAGACCCTCCACGACCTCGGTGTCTCCCCCCATCTCGTGGCCGTGTCGACCTGCTACGTGGCCGGCAACCGCCGCGGTGCGGCCCCCGAGCAGATGCTGTGGGACAGCCCGTTCTTCCTCGACATCAACTGGCGCACCGAAGTCGACGCCGCCCGCCGCGCCCGCCAGGACACCGAAGCCGAGAGCCGTACCCCCGAACACCTCGCCCGCTTCGGCCGCGAGGCTCGACGCGAGCTGGGGGCGGCCGGTGCTCCTGCCCTGGCGGCCAAGACCGAGAGCCGGCGCCAGAGCTGGGTCAAGGCCCGCATGGTCGAGGCCGGCCGTGCTCGCTCGGCGTCGCTGGGCTGGCCCGACGCCTACGCCTACACCAAGGCCCTCGGCGAGCGGGCGCTCTACGAGAGCCGGGGCGACGTCCCGGTGTCGATCGTTCGGCCCTCGATCATCGAATCGGCGCTGGCCGAACCCCGACCGGGCTGGATCCGGGGGTTCCGGATGGCCGAGCCGATCTTCCTGTCCTACGGCCGGGCGCTGCTCAACCAGTTCCCCGGTGTCCCCGAAGGCATCATCGACGTGATCCCGGTCGACCTGGTCGTCGGGGCGCTGTGCGCGGTGGCGGCGAAAGGCCCCGATCCCGCCGGCCCCGAGGTCATCCAGGTCGCCTCGGGCTCGACCAACCCGTTGCGCTACCGCCGCCTCGTCACCCTGCTGCGGGACTGGTTCACCGACAACCCCCTCTACGACGACCGGGGCCAGCCCATCGTCGTCGAACCGTGGAGCTTCCCCGGCCGGCGCAAGGTGCAGAGCCAACTGGTCCGAGCCAAGGGGGCACTGGAGGCGGCCGAGCGGGTGTTGCAGGCGCTGCCCCTCCGGGGCAAGCAGGCCGAGCTCAACGCCCGCTTCGAGGAGAAGCGCGACGAGTTCGACCGGGCCCTCAGCTACGTCGTCCTCTACGGCGCCTACGCCGAATGCGAGGCCGTGTACGGCATCGACCGGCTCATGGCGATGTGGGACGACGTCCTCGACGACGAGGACCGCCGCCAGTTCGCCTTCGACCCGCGGGCGATCGACTGGGACTACTTCGTGCTCGACGTCCACCTGCACTCGGTCGTGCGCCATGCCCGGGCCCGGACCACGGCGGGCCGCTCGACGACCGAGTCCCGCGAGCACCGGCTGCGGCGCCAGGTGCTCTCGCCCGAACGCCACCTCGCCGCCTTCGACCTCGAGAACACGCTGATCGCCTCGAACGTGGTGGCCTCCTACGCCTGGCTCGCCACCCGCCGGCTGCCCTTCGACGAACGGGTCCGGTTCGTGGTCCGCACCCTGGCCGAGGCGCCCCGCATGCTCGCCCTCGACCGCCAGGACCGGGGCGACTTCCTGCGCATGTTCTACCGCCGTTTCGACAACGCCCCGGTGGGCCAGATCGACATCGACGCCGCCGAGATGCTCAGCGACCTCATCATCACCAAGTCGTTCCCGGCGGCGCTGCGACGGGTGCGCGAGCACCGCAAGCTCGGGCACCGGACCGTGCTCATCACCGGCGCCCTCGACTTCGTCGTCAACCCGCTCCAACCCCTCTTCGACGACATCGTCTGCGCCCGGCTGGCCACCCACGACCATCGCACCCGCTACAGCGGGGAGCTCACCGACGTCCCCCCCACCGGCGAGGCCCGCGCCCAGGTGATGATCGACTACGCCGACGCCGAGGGCCTCTCGCTCACCGAGGCGGTGGCCTACGCCGATTCCACCAGCGACCTCCCAATGTTGGAGGCGGTCGGGTTCCCGGTGGCGGTGAACCCCGAGACCCGCCTGGCCGCTATCGCCCGCAAGCGGGGGTGGCTGGTCGAGCAGTGGTCCAAGGCTTCCGGTGCGCCCACGAAGCTCCTGCCGATCGGGCCGCCGTGGTCGTCGAAGAACGACCGGCAACCGGCAGCGCGACCCCACGCCGTCGCCGCCGCCTCTGGCGCCCCGCGGGGCGCCGGCGAGGACGGCCGTCGGTGAAGGCGCTGCTGTTCGAACGCAAGCTGGCCCGCTACGCCGCCGCCACGGTGGCCGGGCGCCTCGCCCCCGGCCGGGGCGCCCGCGTCGGCCCTCTGAGCCTCACCGACGTCGACCCACCGGCGCTCCCTGGCGCCGACTGGGCCCGGGTCCGGCCCCGGCTGTCGGGCATCTGCGGGAGCGACCTCGCCACCATCGACGGTCGCAGCTCGCGCTACTTCGAACCCATCGTGTCGTTCCCGTTCACGCCCGGCCACGAGGTGGTGGGCGATCTCGACGACGGACGGAGGGTTGCCCTGGTGCCGGTCCTCGCCTGCGAGGTGCGAGGTATCGACCCGCGATGCCCGCAGTGCGGGGCCGGGTGGCCCAACCGCTGCGAGCGCATCGCCTTCGGGCACATCGAACCGGGGTTGCAGACCGGGTTCTGCGAGGACACCGGGGGCGGGTGGTCGATCGCCTTCGTGGCCCATGCGAGCCAGCTCCGCCGGGTGCCCGACGCCATGACCGACGAGGAGGCGGTACTGGTCGAACCGGCCGCCTGCTCGCTCCACGCGGCCCGGGCGGTGGTCCCGACCGGCCCGATGGCCGTGCTGGGCGCCGGAGCGATCGGGCTCATGACCCTGGCCGCCCTGCGCCACGTCCACGGCGAAGCGCCGACCATCCTGGTCACGGCCAAGCACCCCCATCAGCGCCGGCTGGCCCGCGACCTCGGCGGCGACCGGGTCATGGAGCCCCATGAGCTCTCCCGGGCGGTCCGTGCCCTGGCCGGCTCGTTCGTCACCGGCGGGCGCCTCACGGGCGGGGTGTCGACGGTGCTCGACTGCGTCGGCAGCCCCCAGTCCCTCCGCCAGGCGCTGTCGGTGGTCGCCCCCGGCGGCACCGTCCTGTTGGTGGGCATGCCCGGGCCGGCCTCACTGGTCGACCTCACCAGCCTGTGGCACCGCGAGGTCGCGGTCCGAGGTTGCTATGCGTACAACCACACCGATTTCGAGGACGCCTTCACGCTCGTCGTGAAGTCCAAGCTGGGGCGGTTGCTGACCGCCACCTACCCGCTCGACCGCTATCAGGACGCGATCGAGCACGCCGCCAATGCCGGTTCTCGGGGCGCGGTGAAGATCGCTTTCGACCTGCGCGGCGAGAAGGAGAGAGGTAGCTAAGTGCCGAGACCGGGATTCGTGCTCGACGTCGACCGCTCGACGCCGCCGACGCTGTTCCACCACGGCGAGGGGTTCCGCCTGGAACGCCTGCCGGCGGACCGGTCGCGGATCGTGTACCCGCCCGAGCCACTGAGTCCGATGAAGAACCCCGACGCCGCCATCCGCCAGGCGTTGCTGAACCCCATGGGCGACTCCGACCCCCTGCCGGCGCTGCTGTTCGCGGGCATGAAGCTCACGATCGCCTTCGACGACATCAGCCTGCCGCTGCCCCCGATGCGCAAGCCCGACGTGCGCCAGCGGGTGATCGAGGCGGTGCTCGACATGGCCGCCGAGGCCGGCGTCGACGACGTGCACCTCATCGCCGCCCTGGCCCTGCACCGGCGCATGACCGAGGCCGAGCTGCGCCACGCCATAGGCGACCGGGTCTACGACGCGTTCGCACCCCGAGGGGCGCTGTACAACCTCGACGCCGAGGACCCCGACGCCATGGCCTACCTCGGCACCACCGACCACGGCGAGGAGGTCGAGATCAACAAGCGGGCGGCCGAGTCCGACCTGTTGGTCTACGTCAACATCAACCTGGTGGCCATGGACGGCGGGTGGAAGTCGACGGCCACCGGGCTGGCCTCGTACCGGTCATTGCGCCACCACCACAACGTCAGCACGCTGCAGCGCTCCCGGAGCATGATGGACCACCGCCACAGCGAACTGCATTCGTCCAACTGGCGGATGGGCAAGGTCATCACCGACGCCGGCGTGAAGATCTTCCAGATCGAGACCACGCTCAACACCGACACGTTCCCGGCGCCGTTCGACTTCCTGATGAAGCGCGAATGGGAGTGGTCAGTCCGCGACCGGGCGTCCTATGTGGCCACGGTGACCGGCATCAAGCGGTCGCCGAAACGGCTGACGCACGAGATCTTCAACGCCATCAAGGCCCCTCACCGGATGACCAGTGTGCAGGCCGGCGAGGTCGGGCCCGTGCACGACGAGACGCTGCGGCACCTGCACCAGCAGCAGCTGGTGCAGGTCGAGGGCCAGACCGACGTGTTGACCATGGGCCTGCCCTACATCTGCCCCTACAACGTGAACTCGGTGATGAACCCGGTCCTGGTGGCCTGCCTCGGTCTCGGCTACTTCTTCAACCTGTACCGGGGCAAGCCCCTCGTGCGCGAGCGGGGCGTGGTGATCATGACCCATCCCACGCCGTGGGACTTCCACCCCGTGCACCACCCCAGCTACGTCGACTTCTTCGAGCAGGTCCTGGCCGAGACCACCGACCCGGTGCGCATCGAAGCCGAGTTCGAGAAGGGCTTCGCCGAGGACGAGTGGTACCGCCACCTGTACCGCACCAGCTACGCCTACCACGGCGTGCACCCGTTCTACATGTGGTACTGGTGCTCGCACGGGCTACAGCACCTCGGCGGCGGCGACCACGTGATCATCGTCGGGGCCGAGACCCGCTCGGTGCGCCGCCTCGGTTTCCGGCCGGCGTCGACGTTGGCCGACGCGCTGGAGATGGCATCCGACCACGTCGGTCGCGAACCGTCGATCACCCACCTGCACGCCCCGCCGCTGTTGATCGCCGACGTGCGGTGAAGCTCGGCACCAAGGCGGTGCCGGCCCGCCTGGCCCGGCTGAACCCGTTGCGGGGGCGAGGCCTGTCGTTCCCGTACCGGGCGCCGTCGACGCCCGCCGCCGTCGAACGGCTGCCGGCCGAACGCCGCACCGGCATGGACTTCGACACCGGTTGGGCCCGCTCGGCGCCGGCCAAGGCGCTCCGCCTGGCCCTGCTCGAGGCGGTGGTGACGCCGGCGGTGAAGCTGCTGGCCGACCCCGAGCGCGACGGCCTCGACCGCCTCCGGGACCTGCGCGACGAAGACCCGGCGCCGGCGGTGATCTTCGCCGCCAACCACCACAGCCATCTCGACGCCCCCCTCGTGCTCTCGTCGATCCCCGAGCCCTGGCGCTACCAGATGTTCGCCGCCGCGGCCTCCGACTACTTCTTCAAGAACCGCTTCACCGGGACCGCTTCGGCCCTCGCCCTCAACGCCATCCCCTTCGAGCGCTCCCGGGTGGGGCGCCGGTCGGCCGACGCCGCCGCCGATCTCCTCACCGACGGGTGGAGCATGCTGATCTTCCCCGAGGGCGGCCGTTCGCCCGACGGGTGGGGGCGGCCCTTCCTCGGCGGGGCCTCGTACCTGGCGTTGCGGTGCGGCGTCCCGGTGGTGCCGGTGCACCTCGAAGGGACCGGACGCATCCTGCGCAAGGGCCGGTCCTGGCCCCGGCGGTCCTCGACCCGGGTGACGTTCGGCTCTCCCCTCTCTCCGGGCCCGGGCGAGAGCGCCCGCCGGTTCGCGGTACGTATCGAACGTGCCGTCACCGCCCTGGGCGACGAGGCCACCACCGACTGGTACACGGCGCGCCGGCGCGCCCACGACGGCACCTCGCCGTCCCTGGTCGGCCCCCAGGGCGACACCTGGCGCAGGGCATGGGCCCTCGGCGACCGGGGCCCGAAACAGCGCCGCGTCAAACGCTCCTGGCCCGACCTCGGCTGAGCCCGGCCCCGAGGCCTGGTCGGGCCGCGGTCTGCTCGGCGCCGATCACGGGGATTCACAACCCCGATGGCCCGCTCCCGCAGCAACCCGGTGCGTCGAGGGGCGCTGCGCTACGTGTCCGACACCGAGCCCGGCATTCGCCGGACCGGCCACAAGCGGTTCCGCTACACCGACGAAGCCACCGGCGAACCGGTCAGCGACCGCCAGGAGCGGGAACGGTTGGCGGCGTTGGCGGTCCCGCCGGCGTGGACCGACGTGTGGGTCTGCGCCGATCCCGACGGCCACGTGCAGGCCACCGGGCGTGACGCCCGGGGCCGCAAGCAGTACCGCTACCACCCCGACTACCGCGCCGCCCGTGACCAGGCCAAGTTCGCCGACCTCGTCGCCTTCGGCCAGTCCCTGGGCGATGTCCGGCACCGGGTCGACGAGGACCTTTCCCGGCGGGGCCTGCCCTTCGAGCGCGTCGTCGCCCTGGTCGTGGCCCTCCTCGAGCACACCCTGGTGCGGGTGGGCAACGAGGAGTACGCCGCCGACAACGACACCTACGGCCTGACCACCCTGCGCCATCGCCACGTCCGGGTCGAAGCCGGCGACATCCGCCTGCGCTTCGACGGCAAGGGTGGCCGCAGCCACGACGTGGCCTGCGACGATCCCAGGCTGTGCCGGCTCGTGCGCTGCTGCCAGGACCTGCGGGGCCAGCTCCTGTTCCAGTACCACGACGACGACGGTGGGCTCAGCCCGGTGAGCTCACACGACGTCAACGGCTACCTGCGGGCCGCAACCGGGCTGGAGGCGACAGCCAAGACGTTCCGGACCTGGGGTGCCACCGTGCAGGCGGGCCGGGGGCTGGCCGCCCTCGGCCGACCGGGGACGGAGCGCGAGTGCCAGCACGGCATCCGCACCGTCGTCGCCGACGTCGCCCGGCGCCTGGGCAACACCCCGGCGGTGTGCCGGGCGTCCTACGTCCATCCCGTGGTCGTCGACCTGTACGGCGCCGGGGCGCTCACCGAACGGTGGGCAGCCGGCCCCAACCGGCCCGCCGGAGGACTCGAAGCCGACGAACGCCGCCTCCTGCACGTCCTCGGCGCGACGCCCGCCCGCGCCCACCGCGCCAGCTGAAGCGCCGGGCCAGCCCTCGGGAGCAGCCGACCCGCGAGCGGAGGGCCCCCAGCCCGGAGCGAGCCAGCCAACTACTACCAGCTCCTAGGATGCGGGCGAGCGAGACCGTCGCTCAAAGACGCACCGCGCACAGGAGTGGACACCTGATGGCCGTCACCGCCTCGACCCCGATCGAGCTCGTGGAGCAGGTCTACAGCCGCCTGCCGGAGCGGGCCGCGCTGGGCCGCGAACGGATGGGGCGGCCGCTGACCCTGGCGGAGAAGATCCTGGTCAACCACCTACGCGACCCCCAGGGCCAGGAGCTCGACCGAGGCCGCAGCTACGCCGACTTCGACCCCGACCGGGTCGCCATGCAGGACGCCACCGCCCAGATGGCGCTGCTCCAGTTCATGACCGCAGGGTTGTCGGAAGCGGCGGTGCCGTCGACGGTGCACTGCGACCACCTGATCCAGGCCAAGGTGGCGGCCGGCATCGACCTGCGCTTCGCCCTCGACGTCAACAGCGAGGTGTACGACTTCCTGCGCACGGTCTCGGCCAAGTACGGCATCGGGTTCTGGAAGCCGGGCTCGGGCATCATCCACCAGGTCGTGCTCGAGAACTACGCCTTCCCCGGCGGCATGATGATCGGCACCGACAGCCATACCCCCAACGCCGGCGGCCTGGGCATGGTCGCCATCGGCGTCGGCGGCGCCGACGCCGTGGACGTGATGACCGGCTTCCCGTTCAACGTGCGCTGGCCCAAGCTCATCGGCGTGCACCTCAGCGGCTCGCTGTCGGGATGGACGTCGCCCAAGGACGTCATCCTGCGGGTGGCCGAGGTGCTCACCGTGAAGGGCGGTACCGGTGCCATCGTCGAGTACTTCGGTCCCGGAGCCGACACGATCACCGCCACCGGGAAGGGCACGATCTGCAACATGGGGGCCGAGATCGGCGCCACCACGTCGCTGTTCGCTTTCGACGACAACATGGCCGCCTACCTCGAGGCGACCCGCCGGCCCGAGACGGCGGCGGCGGCCCGGGCCGTCGCCGGCGACCTGCGCCCCGACGCCGAGGTCTGGGACGACCCCGGTCGGTACTTCGACGAGGTCATCGAAGTCGACCTGTCGACCTTGAAGCCGATGATAAACGGGCCCGACACCCCGGACCTGGCTCACCAGGCCGGCGAGGTCGGCGCCTGGGCCCGCGAGCACGACGTGCCCACCGAGGTGGCCTCGGCCCTGGTCGGGTCGTGCACCAACTCGTCCTACGAGGACATCACCCGTGCCGCCTCTATCGCCCGGCAGGCATCGGCTCGGGGCCTCAAGGCCAGGACCCAGCTGCTCATCACCCCCGGGTCCGAGCAGGTACGGGCCACCATCGAACGTGACGGGCTGCTCGCTGACCTCGAGGCCATCGGCGGCACCGTGCTGGCCAACGCCTGCGGGCCCTGCATCGGCCAATGGGACCGGACCGACCTCGATCCCTCCACGGTCAACACCATCGTCAACAGCTACAACCGCAACTTCCCCAAGCGCAACGACGGCAACGCCAACACCAAGGCGTTCGTCACGTCGCCCGACCTGGTCATCGCCTACGCCCTGTCGGGCACCCTCGACTTCGACCCCACCGCCGACGAGCTCGTCAACGACGCCGGCGAGGCGGTCCGCCTCGACCCGCCGGTGGGGATCGACCTTCCGCCCGCCGGGTTCGATCCCGGCGAATCGGGCTTCGAACAGGCTCCAGCCGACGGCGGCGGCATCGAGGTCGTCGTGGCGCCCGACAGCGACCGCCTCCAGCTCCTGGAGCCGTTCCCGGCGTGGGACGGCGAGGACTACATCGACCTGCCGATCCTGATGAAGGCGAAAGGCAAGTGCACCACCGACCACATCTCGGCCGCCGGGAAGTGGCTGCGGTACCGGGGCCATCTCGAGAACATCTCGGGCAACCTGTTCCTCGGCGTGATCAACGCCTACACCGGCGACGCCGGCCAGGGCAAGGACCCCCTGTCGGGCCGCACCGTCCCCTACCCCACCATCGCCCAGCACCTGCACGAGCAGGGGGTGCCGTGGTGCGCGGTCGGCGACGAGAACTACGGCGAGGGCTCGTCGCGGGAGCACGCGGCCATGGAACCCCGCTTCCGCAACGGGGCGGCGGTGTTCGCCCGCAGCTTCGCTCGGATCCACGAGACCAACCTCAAGAAGCAGGGCATGCTGGCCCTCACGTTCGCCGACCCGGCGACGTACGAGCTGATCGACGAGGACGACCGCATCTCGGTCCTCGGTCTCGCCGACCTCGCCCCCGACCAGCCGGTGCGGTGCCGCATCACCAAGCCCGACGGCTCCACCGTCGACTTCGAGTGCACCCAGACCTTCAGTCCCGAGCAGATCGATTGGTTCCGGGCCGGCTCCGCCCTCAACATCATCCGCCGCAAGCAGCTCAGCTGAGTAGTCGTCCTCACTCCTGGTCGACGCAGTTCTGCTCGTGCTGGCCCGGCGGCGTGAAGGTCTGCGGGCACTCGCACAACTGCATCGATCGCTTCGCTCGCTCCGTTGCGGCGAGCTTGATGGCGCCCGCCTTCGGCGGGCTCGAACGCCTTCGGGCGGCCAAGCCACCCTCCGGCGAATATGCGGGGGTGCCCCCCGCACCCCCAGCGGCTGCGCCGTACAGGACGTCTGACCGACGCACTCAAGTGCGGCGAACAAGGCCGGCCCGGGCTCTCGGTCGATCGCATGCCGTTCTTGAGCCCGAAAGGGGCCCGGTGCCAGCGCCGGCCGGGAGACGATGACACCGGGACCGGGGCGCTTCGGTGACGACGTGCTCGTGGGCCGTCGGCGCGAGATGGACGTCCTGCGGGCCTGGCTGGGCGTGGCCCGGGCCGGCTCGGGCCGTCTGGTCGTGTGCGCCGGTGAGCCCGGGATTGGCAAGACCCGTCTTGCCCAAGAGGTCGCCGGCGTCGCTCTGGCCGCGGGGAGCGCCGTGGCCTGGGGCCGCTGTTCCGAAATCGAAGGCGCACCGCCGTTCTGGCCGTGGCGTCAGGTCCTGCGCTCCCTCGGAGCCGACCCGGGGACGGTCGTTGCCGCCGACTCGCCCGAGGACCGGTTCCGGGTGGTCGACGACCTCACCGAAGCGGTGCGCGCCGCGGCCGGTACCGACGGCCTGGTCGTCATCCTCGACGACATCCACTGGGCCGACGCGCCCTCGCTCCTGGTGCTGCGCCACCTCGGGGAGCGGATCGCGGTCACGCCGTTGCTCGTCCTGGCCACATGCCGTGACCCGGCGCCGGTCGAGACCGTGCGGGGGATGCTCGCCGAGCTGCTGCGCTCACCGGCCTTCGAGCGTCTCGACCTGCGCGGCTTCGACCTGGACGAGGTGCTTGTCCAGCTCTCGAGCGCGTCGAGCGGCGAGCCCGGGCCCGACGCCGGCGCCGTGCTCGACGTCACCGGCGGCAACCCGTTGTTCGTCCGAGAGATCGCCCGGGCGGTGAGGGACGGTACGTGGCGCCCGGACCGGCCGCCCGGCAGCGTGCTCGACGTCGTCGGCGCCCGGCTCGAGCGGGTGTCGGCCGGGTGCCGGAGGTTGGTGCAGGCAGCCGCGATCGTGGGGCGCGACTTCCCGGTCGCCCTGGTGGCGGCGGCATTGGGAGAGCCGGTCACGAGTGACCTCCCGTTCGTCGACGAAGCCATCGCCGCCGGCCTGGTCGACCGGGTAGGCGACGTCGGCGACTACCGGTTCGTGCACGCGCTCACCCGGGACGCGGTCGAGGCTTCGCTCACGACGGCGGAGGCCGTCGCCCTGCACCGCGCCGTCGCCGTGGCGACGGCGGCACGCTTCGCCGACGACCTCTCCGAACACCTCGCCGACATAGCCCGGCACTGGGCCGCGCTCGCTCCCTACGGCGAGGCCGTCACCGCCCGGGCCTGGGCCATCCGGGCGGCTGACAACGCGGTACGGCGCCTCGCCTACGAGGACGGCGCCCGGCTCTACCGCGCCGCCTTGAGCGCCGACGCCGCGCCCCTGCCCCACGCCGAGCGCAGCCGCGCCGAGGTGGCGCTGGGCCGTGCGAGCTACCTGGCCGGCGACCTTGCCGGTTGCGTGGTGGCCGCCACCGCGGCGGCGGCCACGGCGCGCGCCGCCCGGGACCCGGGCCTCCTGGCGGCCGCCGCCCTCGTGCTCGAAGCAACACCTGACCCCGCGGTCAATGCCGTCACCCGACAGCTGTGCGACGAGGCCGTGGCCGGCCTCGGCGGCCACGGCCACGACGCCTTCCGGGCACGACTGCTGGCCCAGCGGAGCCATCTCGCCTTCTACGACGGCGAGCAGGACCGCGTCGAGTCGTTGAGTGCGGCCGCCCTCGATCTCGCCCGGCGCTCAGGTGACGACCGTGCGCTCGTCGACGCCCTGCACGCCCGCCAGGAGGCGTGCCCGGGACCGTCGGGCCGGGACGAGCGGCTGGGCCTGGCCGACGAGATGTTGATGCTGGCGGTCCGCACCGACAGCCCCCGGACCGCCATGTGGGGTGAGCTGTGGCGGATCGAAGCCCTGATCGAGAGCGGACGGCTGGCGGCGGCGGCCGACGAGCTCCCCGCGCTGCACGTCGCCGTCGAACGAGTCGGCGGGCCCGTCAGCGCCTGGCACCACGACCGGGTCACAGCCTGCGTGGCCCAAGCCCAGGGACGCTTCGCCGAGGCCGAGGCCGTCGCTCGCCGCGGGTTCGACCGGATGCGGGCGGTCGAGCCTGGTCCTGCGACCGGCGCCTACTTCGCGCTCCAGTGCGCGCTCGCCAGCCACGTCGACGCCGACGATGACGCCACGGCACTCACCCAGTCGCCGTTCCAACCGCTGCCCCGGTTCCGCACCATGGCCCGGCTGTCACGGGCGTTCCTGCTCCTGCGAGCCGGGCTCCCCGACCAGGCCGCCGTCTGCTACCAGCAGGCGGGGCCGATCGAGGCCTGGTCACTGCCTGTGTTCTTCCGGGTGCCTGGGTACGTCTACGGCACCCTGGCGGCGGCCGATCTCGGTCACCACGGCGACGTCGCCGCCCTGCTCGACCGGCTGGAGGACTTCCGGGGTGAGCACGCGGCCGGCAACGACGTCTTCTACCTGGGCCCGGTCGAGCTCACCCTCGGCCGTGGCGCTGCCGCGCTCGGCCGCCACCACCAGGCGGTCGACGACCTGGAGGCGGCGGTCGAACAGTCCGCCCGGGCCGGGGCGCCCGGCTTCATGGCCGAGGCCTCCTTCCACCTCGCCGCCGCGCTGCTGGTGCGCAACGGTCCCGACGACAACGACCGCGCCGCGTCCGCCGCCGGCGACGCCGACCGCCTGGCCCGCGCCCTGGGCATGTCGGCCTACGTCGAGCGCACCGCCGCGCTGGTGGCCCGGGTGGGCGACGGGAAGCGGGCCCCCTTGAGCCGGCGGGAGGCAGAGGTCGCCGCCCTGGTCGCCGAGGGCCTCACCAACCGACAGATCGCCGGGCGGCTCGTCATCTCCGAGCGCACCGCCCAGAACCACGTGCAGCACATCCTCACCAAGCTCGGCGTGGCCAACCGCACCGAGCTCGGCGCCTGGTACCACGCCCGTGTCGGGAGCCGGTGACCGGCATTGAGTGCTGCGATGGGTGATCCGGCGGATGCCCGGGCACGGCCGCTTCCTTAGCGTGGCGCTTGCGGCTGACAGGCCGCCGGACGAGGAGGAAGCCATGAAGTGGATCACGATCGCCAGCCCGCCCTTCGAGACGA
>JBQTIQ010000026.1:0-2234 GCA_052387955.1 Acidimicrobiia bacterium
TGGCCATGCCCCCCCGGGGGGGTGGGGGTTGCCATGATGCCTCCCGGGATCTGGTTCGAGGGTGGTGTACCATGTTGGGGCGCCGGGGGGGGCGGGCGCCACCTACCGGGTCGTCACAGGGCGTCGCCGCCACCGGCACGGTTGCGGCGAGGTCGAAGTGGCGAGACGCGTGCGCGCCCTCGGGCGCGGGCGTCTAGAAGGCGCTGAGGAAAGCGGGCGGAGCTCGGAGCGTGATCGCGTGACGGCGGAGCTCGACGCCCGGCGCGCTGCCCCGAGGTCGGCGCCGGCCGAAGACGACCACCGGCACTGCCGCCACCAACGTGACCAGCAGGGCCAGAGCGCCGAGGGTCGCCTTGGCGACGCCTTTGGCCACCTGCTCGGCCAACGAAAGGGCTTCGCCTCGCACCGCCACTGGCGGCGTTTCGTGGCGCACGGCAGTGATCGAATCGCCGGCCTGCGATCCGGTGGCCACTGCGGCCACGACCGGCACCGCCACCGCCAGCCCGAGCGCGGCCAACGCCGCGACGAAGACGAGGAGGGTGCGCAGGGCCCGGGTCGGCACCGGGTCAGCGTACCCGTGACCGCGGCCCGCGGCGCCCCGGTACCGGCCCAGCCGATGGCGGCCCGCCGCCGGCTGACCGACCGCGACCCTCAGGAGGAGGCCAGCGTCTTGAGGCGGACCACCGCTTCGTCCAGGACCTCGAGACGCTTGCAGAAGGCGAACCGCACCAGGTGCCGGCCCTCCGCTTCACGGTCGTAGAACACGACGTTGGGCACGGCGACGACCCCGCAGCGTTCGGGCAGCGCGAGGCAGAAGTCGATCCCGTCGGTGGCTCCCACCGAACGGATGTCGGTGGTGACGAAGTAGGTGCCGGCCGGCGTGAACACCTCGAACCCGGCGTCGACGAGGCCGGCACAGAGCCGGTCGCGCTTGGCCCGCAGGTCCTGCGCGAACCCGGCGTAGTAGCTGTCGTCGAGGTCGAGGGCGACGACGATGGCGTGCTGGAACGGTGCCCCGTTGACGAACGTCAGGAACTGCTTGGCCGTCGTGATCGCCCGTACCAGCGGTCCCGGGGCGCACACCCAACCGATCTTCCAGCCCGTGAACGAGAACGTCTTGCCCGCGGAGGAGATCGTGACCGTGCGCTCGCGCATACCCGGGAGCGACGCCAACGGGACGTGCTCGCCGTCGAAGACCAGGTGCTCGTAGACCTCGTCGGTGACGGCCAACAGGTCGTGGCGCCGGCACAACGAGGCGATGATCTCGAGCTCGGCCCGAGAGAAGACCTTGCCGGTCGGGTTGTGCGGTGAGTTGAGCAGCACCAGACGGGACCGGGGGGTGACGACGGCCTCGAGCTCGGCCGGGTCGAAGCCGTAGTCGGGCGGCCTCAGCGTCACCGACCGGTGTGCGGCACCCGCCATCGCCGCCCCGGCGGCGTAGGCGTCGTAGTAGGGCTCGAAGGTGATCACCTCGTCGCCCGGCTCGCACAGGGCAAGGAACGTGGCTGCCAGTGCCTCGGTGGCCCCGGCCGTCACCAGGACCTCGCCGTCGGGGTCGTAGTCGAGGTCCCAGAACCGCCGTTGGTGGCGGGAGATAGCAGCCCTCAACTCGGGGATGCCGGGGCCCGGCGGGTACTGGTTGTGGCCATCCCTGATGGCTTGTACCGCGGCCTCGGAAACCTCGGCGGGACCGTCGGTGTCGGGGAAGCCCTGGCCCAGGTTCACCGAGCCGGTACGTGCGGCCAGCGCCGACATCTCGGCGAAGATCGTGGTCCCGAACCCAGCCAGGCGTGAGTTCAGCAAGGGTCGCGCCGGCTCAGGGGCGCTGGGCACGGGGCTCAGGATATGCGGCTGGATTGCCGCCTATCCTGGCCGGCCGGACGAGCGCCAGCGAGCCGGACGGCGATGGGGCGCGAGCACAGCGAGCGGGGGCGCAGCCCCCAGCAGACTCATGTAAGGGACATCGGCACTGTGGGTCCACCACGGGGTCGGGGTCCCAGGGTTGCATGGTCATCCCGGCTGGTCCGGGGGGTGGCGTCGAGTTCGACTCTGGGGGAGGTCCGTGAGGGCTTAGCCCCGTTGGTCTGATTGCCACACCTGGCTGGCCACGGATGCCCCGGATGAGGAGAGTGGCTCGGCCCGTCGAGGTCGATGCCGGTTGCAGCACATGAGTGGGAGCCGCGGTTGGCGCGTGTCTCTTTGGGACCGTGGCCTGATGTGTGCGTCGCTTCTGG
>JBQTIQ010000027.1:0-42645 GCA_052387955.1 Acidimicrobiia bacterium
CGAAGCTCCGACTCGCGCGCGCGCAGGGCATTCGCGCGGTCGTAGTCCTGCGCATCGATCGCCTCGACCTTGTCGCGAGAGGCTTCTGCGATCTTGTCGTCGAACTCGCGCAGATCCGGCGGGACGGTCATCCGCATGATGCGCATGCGGCTGCCGGCCTCGTCGATCAGGTCGATGGCCTTGTCGGGGAGGTGACGATCGGAGATGTAGCGGTCGGCGAGGTTCGCGGCCGCGACGATCGCCTGGTCGGTGATCGTGACGCGGTGGTGGGCCTCATAGCGGTCGCGCAGGCCCTTCAGGATCTCGATCGTGTGGGCCACGGTCGGCTCGCCGACCTGGATGGGCTGGAAGCGCCGCTCCAGGGCCGCGTCCTTCTCGACGTACTTGCGGTACTCGTCGAGCGTGGTGGCGCCGATGGTCTGCAGCTCGCCGCGGGCGAGCATCGGCTTCAGGATCGACGCGGCGTCGATGGCACCCTCGGCCGCGCCGGCACCCACGAGGGTGTGGAGCTCGTCGATGAAGAGGATGATGTCGCCCCGGGTCTTGATCTCCTTGAGCACCTTCTTGAGGCGCTCCTCGAAGTCGCCGCGGTAGCGGCTGCCGGCGACCAGGGCGCCGAGGTCGAGCGTGTAGAGCTGCTTGCCCCGTAGGGTCTCGGGCACGTCGTTGGCCACGATCTTCTGGGCCAGGCCCTCGACGATGGCGGTCTTGCCCACACCGGGCTCGCCCACCAGCACCGGGTTGTTCTTGGTGCGCCGGGACAGGATCTGCATCACCCGTTCGATTTCACGATGACGGCCGATGACGGGGTCGAGCTTCTTCTCGCGGGCCTGCTGGGTGAGGTTGCGCCCGAACTGGTCGAGCACCAGGGAACCTGAGGGCTGGGCCTCGCTCGAGCCCGGCCCAGCAGTGGCACCGGCCTTCTCCTGGGAGCCGCCGGGGCCGCTGTAGCCGGACAGGAGCTGGATGACCTGTTGGCGGACGCGGGACAGGTCGGCACCCAGCTTCACCAGCACCTGGGCGGCAACGCCCTCGCCTTCGCGGATCAGGCCGAGCAGGATGTGCTCGGTCCCGATGTAGTTGTGACCGAGCTGCAGCGCCTCGCGCAGGGACAGCTCGAGCACCTTCTTCGCCCTCGGCGTGAAGGGGATGTGCCCACTGGGCGAGGACCCTCCCTGACCGATGATCTCCTCCACCTGGCTGCGCACGGCCTCGAGGGAGATGCCGAGTGACTCGAGCGCCTTGGCGGCGACGCCCTCACCCTCGTGGATCAGGCCGAGCAGGATGTGCTCGGTCCCGATGTAGTTGTGGTTGAGGAGCCGCGCCTCTTCCTGGGCCAGGACAACGACCCGACGGGCTCGGTCGGTGAAACGTTCGAACAAGATCGCCTCCCCCCCGTAGGGGTTTCCGGTGGCGTGAGTCTACCCACGACCCATCGGTACGCCATCCACCCGCCCTGAGCCGTATCTCGGGGAGGCTGGCCGGCAGACCGGCGCTTTTCGGGATCTCCGGGGTCTTCCTCTAGCCTGCCTTCGTGGCGATCACGCCGTTGGACCGCCCCGCGACTCACCCTGTATCGCGGCGTTCCCCGGCCACGCAGGCCGCGCTCGGCCGCGCCTGCGCAGGCGCTCCGGCGCTCGCATCGGTCCCGGCCGAAGCCGGTTGGGCCCCCTTGACGACGTGGCCATGCAGGGCGTTCTCACACCGGCCGGCACGCCAATGAGCGAAGTCGGGGTGTTGACCGGGCCCCGGGGCCAGCTCGAGTCGGCGCTGCTCGACGCCGTGCGCACGCCCGATCCCTTCCTCACCGAGGTGGCCAGCCACCTGATCCGGGCCGGCGGCAAACGCATCCGGCCCATGTTCGCCCTGGCCGCGTCGGCGACGGGGAGCGGTTTCGGCGACCTCGACGACGATTGCGTCCAGGGGGGCGTCGCCGTCGAGCTGGTGCACCTCGGTTCGCTCTACCACGACGACGTGATCGACGAGGCCGTCACCCGGCGCACCGTCGAGAGCGTCAACGCCCGGTGGGGCAATCTCACCGCCATCCTCGCCGGCGACTTCCTGCTCGCCCGCGCTTCGGAGATCGCGGCATCGCTCGGCACCGAGGTGGCTGCTCTCCTCGCCCGGACCATCGGCCGGCTGTGCGAGGGAGAGGTCAGTGAGCTGCGGTCCGCCTTCGACATCGGCCGCAGCGAGGACCACTACCTGGCGTCGATCAAGGGCAAGACGGCGTCGCTGTTCGCCACCTCGTGCCGGATCGGCGGCATCGTGAGCGGCCTCGCCCGTCCCTCCGTCGAGGCGCTGACCGCGTTCGGCGAGAGCTACGGCATGGCGTTCCAGATCATCGACGACGTCCTCGACGTCACCGCCACCGAGGCGGCGCTGGGGAAACCGACCGGCCAGGACCTGGTCGAGGGGGTCTACACGCTGCCCGTCCTGCGAGCCCTGGCCGACCCCGCCGCGGGAGCGTTGCGAGAGCGGTTGGGCCGCCCCATCGACGGGGCCGACTTGGCCGAGGCTCTCGCGCTGGTCCGCGCCAACGGTGCCGTGCCCGCGGCGGTGGCGGTGGCCGGGACCTACGTCGGCTCGGCCCTGGGCGCGCTCGAGGCGCTGGCCCCAGGGGAGGCGACGGACTGGCTGGCCGAAGCTGCCCGCTCGTTGCTCACCGCTTCCGTCGCCGTCGGCTGACCCGGGTGCTGTTCGGTCCCGGCGGCCGGGGTGGGGGCCTCGGCCCGCAGCGTCGGGAACAGGATCGCCTCCCGGATGGTGGCGACGTCGGCCAGCAACATCACCAGTCGGTCGATGCCGATGCCGAGCCCGCCGGTGGGGGGAAGGCCGAACTCCAGGGCCCGTAGGTAGTCATGGTCGACGGCCATGGCTTCGTCGTCGCCGGCCTCCTTGAGGTTGGCCTGGCGCTCGAAGTTGGCCCGCTGCAGATCGGGATCGGTCAGCTCGGAGAACGCATTGGCGATCTCTCGGCCGGCGACGATCGCCTCGAAGCGCTCGACGTAGCCGTCCTTGTCCCGGTGGGGCCGGGCCAACGGTGAGACCTCCTGGGGGTAGTCCATCACCAGCGTCGGCTGCCACAGCTCGGGCTCGGTCGTCTTCTCGTAGAGCTCCAGGAGCAGCTTGCCGGGACCGTCGGCCTCCTCCGAGGCGACGCCGTGGGCGTCGCACAGCCGGCGCAGCTCCTCGATCGGGGTGGCGAGGTCGACATAGGCCCCGATCCGCTCCTCGACCAGTTCGCTCATCGTGGCCCGCCGCCATGGCACCGACAGGTCGAGCTCACGGCCGAGGTAGGTGACGGTGGTGCCACCGGTCAGCTCGGTGGCCAGATGGGCCACCAGCGACTCGGTCAGCGCCATCATGTCGATGTAGTCGGCGTACGCCTGGTAGAGCTCGAGCATCGTGAACTCGGGGTTCCAGCGGTAACCGATGCCTTCGTTGCGGAACACCCGTCCCAGCTCGAACACCCTCTCGTAGCCGCCCACGACGAGCCGCTTGAGCGGGAGCTCGAGGGCGATGCGCAGGTACATCTCCATGTCGAGGGCGTTGTGGTGGGTGACGAAGGGACGGGCGGTGGCGCCGCCGGGGACGGCCTGCAGGACCGGTGTCTCGACCTCGATGAAGTCGCGGTCCTCGAGGTAGCGGCGCACGAGGCGCACCAGTGTGCTCCGCAGCTGGAAGGCTCGCCGGGCTTCCTCGGTGACCCAGAGGTCGACATAGCGCTGCCGGTAGCGCAGGTCGGCATCGGTCATCCCGTGCCACTTGTCGGGGAACCGCCGGCGGGCTTCGGCCAGGACCACCCAGCTCTCGACGCGCACCGACAGCTCACCCTTGCGGGTGGTCATGACCACACCGCTGACCCCGATCCAGTCGCCCAGGTTCAGCTTGCAGAAGAGCTCGAAATCGGGAGTGTCGCCGGCGCGGGCGAAAAGCTGGATGCGCCCGGTGAAGTCCTGCAGGGTGCCGAAGGCGAGCTTGCCCATCTCCCGGCGCAGCATGAGCCGGCCGGCAACGGTGACCCTGCGCTCGGTCTCGGCCCCCGCAGCCAGGCCGGCGAACTCCGCCGCCAGCTCGCCGGCGTGGGCGTCGACCTCGAACCGGTACGGGATCTCAGCGGTCACTGGAGCATCATCGCCTGCGCCGGCCCGGTGACCGGTCGACGGCGCGAGCGCCAGCGAGCCCGGCGACGATGGGGCCGGGGGCGCGGCCCCCGAGCAAGCACGGTCACCGGTGCACCCTCGCTTGCGATACCCCCGGGTGACCGGTCGACCGGGCGAGCGCCAGCGAGCCGGGCGACGACGGGGCCCGGGAGCGCAGCCCCCGAGCACGCACGGTCATGGGCGGTTTTTCTCGAACACGAGTCGCAGACCGTGCAGCGTCAGCCACGGCTCGTGGTGCTGGATGCACTTCGAGAACGGGGTGATGAGGCCGGCGAGCCCACCGGTGGCGACCACCGTGCACTGACCGAGCTCGGCGATCATGAGCTGGCACAGGCCGTCGACCTGGGCGGCGAAGCCGTACACGGCACCCGACTGCATCGACTCCACGGTGTTCTTGCCGATGACGCTGCGGGGCTCCACCAGCTCGACCATGCGCAGGGCGGCGGCCCGCTCGTAGAGGGCCTCGAGGCTGATCTCGATGCCAGGGATGATGGCGCCTCCGAGGTACTCACCCAGGGCCGACACCGCCTCGAGGGTGGTGGCGGTGCCGAAGTCGACCACGATGGTCGGCCCGCCGTAGAGGTCGAACGCCCCCACCGCGTCGGCGATGCGGTCGGCCCCGACCTCCTTGGGGTTCTCGTAGAGCACGGGCATGCCGGTGCGGATCCCGGGCTCGATCACCACCGCCGGGAAGCCGAAATAGCGCAGCGTCATCTGCCGCACGGCGGCGGTGATGGACGGGACCGAGGAGCAAAGGGCGACCCCGTCGATGTCGTCATCGAAGCTGAACCCGTGGAACCCGAGGAACTCCTGCACCATGAGGGCGAGCTCGTCGGACGTGCGCTGGGCGCTGGTAGCGATGCGCCAGTGGTCGAGCAGGTCCCGGTCGGCGCCGGAGCCCACCGTTGGCTGGTCTTCGTCCTGGCCATAGAGACCGATGACGGTCTGCGTGTTGCCGACGTCGATGGCGAGCAGCATGGCCGGCCCACGTTAGGGGTCGTGGTGGGCTGGTCGCATTCCCCGGCCAAGCCGCTACATGGGCACGAGGTCGAGGCCGATGTCGAGGACCGGGGCCCCGATGGTGATCGACCCGACCGAGATGCAATCGACGCCGGTGGCGGCGTACTCGGAGACCGACTCCAGCGTCACCCCACCGCTGGCTTCGAGGAGCGGTCGCCGGCCGCCCCGCTCGGTGGCGTGCGCTTCGGCGGCCTCGACACACACCCTCACCTCGGCGGGCGACATGTTGTCGAGCAGCACGGCGTCGGCGTCGGCCGCCAGGGCCTCGAGGACCTGGGCCAGACGGTCGCACTCGACGTGGACCGTGCGGGCCGGCCAGGCCTGGCGCGCCCGGCGGACCGCCTCGGCGACGCCGAGGTGGGCCAGCTGGTTGTCCTTGAGCAGGACCCAATCGGACAGGTTGCCGCGGTGGTTGGCCCCGCCCCCGGCCCGCACCGCGGCCTTCTCCAGCGACCGCAGGCCGGGTGTGGTCTTGCGGGTGTCCCACACCCGTGCCGTGCCGGCACCGGCGGCGGCGTCGACGAAGCGGCGGGTGCAGGTGGCGATGCCGGAGAGGTGGCAGAGGAAGTTCAGAGCGCAGCGCTCGCCGGTGAGCACCGACCGCAGCGGTCCGCGCGCCCGAGCGATCACGGCGCCGGCGCCGACGCGGTCACCGTCCCCCGCCAGCCAGTCGATGTCGACGTCGGGGTCGACCTGACGGAAGGTCTCGACCGCACAGTCGACGCCGGCCAGCACACCTTCGGCCCGGGGTACGAAGGCGGCGGACACGGTGGCCGTGGCCGGAAGGACGGCGGCGGTGAGGTCGCCGAGCGGGCCGATGTCCTCGGCGAGTGCTCGGGCGACCGCCTCCTGGACGGCGTGGCGGGGGGGGCGGGCGTCGATGTCCATCGTCGCCAAGCCTCGCACCAGCGGTGCGGCTCGGCACGGCCTGCGGCGCCGGGGAACCCAGCCAGCACGCCGACTGACGGGCCCGAAGCCCGCCGGAGCGGGCGCCACCAAACTCGCTCGAACGGAGCGAGCGAAGCGATCGATGCAGGTGTGCGAGCCCGGCGGGCCAGCGCGCGGCCGAGCCGGCACGAGCGGGACTGCGTCGACCTGAGCGAGGACGAATACTCAGCCGAAGCCGCGCTGGTCCTGCTTGAGGGCAGTGTCGATGCAAAGGGCGGCGGCGACGACGAGGCTGCGGAGGGGCTCCTCGAGCGGACGGTGGATCTTCACCACGTAGTTGTCGGCGGTGGTGAAGATCGTCTTGGCCGCGCCCTCCCACGTCTTGGTGATGCGGGCCACCTCTTCGTTGTTGCGGTCGCGGATGGAGAAGTTCCACGCCCGCCAGTTCTCGGCGTTGATCGACCCGTGGGCCACGCCCTCGGCCTCGAGCCCGAAGTTGATCTTGCCGATGGCGTTCTGCTGCACCACCTGGCCGATCTCACGGCCCGAGCCGTCGTTGACCGAGAACCGGGACTTCAAGAACTTGGCCGGACGGGTGATGGCCAGGATGACCTGGCCCGACATGTCGACGATCTGCAGCTTGTGGGTCATGAACTGATCGACCGACGCCACCACCCGCAGGACCTTCTTGGCCTTGCTCTGCCCGACCTGGCGCACGGCCCCGACCTGGGTGCCGTACTGGTCGTAGACGGCGTACTCGTTGTTGACCTCGATCAGCTTGGCCTTCTGGTTGACGACCAGGATCGGCTCGGTCAGCAGCGTGCCCCCACCCTGTTCGCTCCCGGCCTGCACGCCGGCCTTCTGCACGTCGCGCTGCACCTTCTCGGTGGCCCGGTTGACGGTCGGGACCCGGCTACCCCCGCCGGGCTGGTCGACCGACTGGCGGCCGTGGGACGAGACGTGCTCGGTCCAGATCGTCCCGTTGTGGTAGCGCAGCTCGTGGCGGCCCCAGGGGTCCGGGTACCACTTCGCCTCGTACGTGCCCGCCGTATCGATGTTCTCCACGATCGCGAGGGTAGAGCGTGCCCCCGAGTTCTGTCCGGGCAGGGCCGGTCAAGTGATGAAACGCAGCTTGAAGGCGTCATCTTCGTCGGGACAGTCGTCGCGCGTGTGACAACCTCGGCTCTCGGCCCGCGCCACCGCCGCCGCCACGACGGCCCGGGCCACGGTGACGAGGTTGGCCAGTTCCCGCTCCGCCCGGTCGGTCGAGGTCGCCGCGCCCCCAACGGCCAGGGCCCTCAGCTCCCGGTCGGTCTCGGCGAGCGACGACGCCGACCGCAGGACCCCGGCGTTGGCGGTCATCACCCGTTGGAGGCGCGCCCGCCGATCGCGGGCCGTGCCGGCCTCGGTGCCGGCGACCTTGGCCGGGGCGCGAGCGATGCGCCGGCCGGGGATGCCTCCGGGACGACCGCCGTCGAGCACTGCCCGCATGGCGCCGGTGGCGGCCGGGCCGGGCACACCCCGGCCGATGGCTTCGACCACCCGGGGGGCGAACACCATCCCGTCGAGCAGCGAGTTCGAAGCGAGCCGGTTCGCACCCATCACCCCGTTGCACGCAACCTCGCCCGCGGCCCAGAGGCCGGGCAGGGACGTGGCCCCGTCGAGGTCGACCACCACCCCGCCGCACACGTAGTGGGCCGCCGGGGCGATGGGCAGCCAGTCGCGGGCCGGGTCGAGGTCGACCTCGGCGAGGGCGGCGGCGATGGTGGGGAAGCGCTCCTCGAACCGCTCGAGCCCGGTGGCGTCGAGCCACACGTGGTCGGTACCGGTCTCGGCGATGCGGGCCACGATGGCTCGGCTGACCTTGTCACGGGACAGCAGTTCGTCGACGAAGCGCTCGCCGCCGGCGTCGCGCAGCAGGGCCCCGTGGCCTCGCAGGGCTTCGGACAACAGCGGCCGGGGCATGGCGGGATGGTGCAGGGCGGTGGGATGGAACTGGACGAACTCGAGGTCGGCGACGGCCACCCCCGCCCGCAGGGCCATGGCGACCCCGTCACCGGTGGCCTCGGCCGGGTTGGTGGTGACGGCGAACAACTGGCCGGCGCCGCCGGTGGCGATGAGCACGTTGGCGGCCGGGACCGTGACCACCACACCGTCTTCGTCCAGGGCGGTCACGCCCCGGCAGCGCCCATCGTGGTGGACCACGTCGAGGGCGAACCAGCTCTCGTACACCGCAGTGGCGGTCTTGCGAACGGCGTCGACCAGGGTCCGTTCGATCTCGAGGCCGGTGGCGGCACCTCCGGCGTGCACCACCCGGGCGCGGCTGTGGCCCCCCTCCCGGGCAAGATCGAGGCGGCCGTGCTTGTCACGGTCGAACACCGCCCCGATGGCGATCAGCTCGTTGACCCGGGCCGGCCCCTCGTCTACGAGCACCCGCACCGCGTCGGGGTCGCACAGCCCGGCGCCGGCAGCCAGGGTGTCGGCCAGGTGCAGGTCGGTCGAGTCGGGATCGTCACCGCCGAGCACGGCCGCCACCCCGCCCTGGGCCCAGCGGGTGGTGGCCTGGTGCAGCGCGCCCTTGGTGAGCACGCCGACGCTCATCCCGTGCATCTCGGCCGCCCGTACCGCAGCCGAGAGCCCGGCTACCCCCGACCCGACGACGAGCAGGTCCAGCGCCCCATCAGGTGACCGGGCGGCCGGCGTCACAATTTCGAGATCTCGCGGTAGTAGCGCTCACCGGCCAGCTCGCGGGCCAGCGCCTCGTCGATGGCGTGATTCGAGGTGTCGACGTGGACGATCGTGGGCCGGTGCCCGTCGGCGGACAGGTCGGCGTCGTCGTAGTCGGCGTAGCTGATGACGATGACCTTGTCGCCGGGCTGGACCAGCCGGGAGGCGGCGCCGTTGAGGCAGACCTGGCCCGAGCCGGCGTCGCCCTCGATGACATAGGTCTCGAGGCGGGCGCCGTTGTCGATGTCGACCACGGCGACCTGCTCGTAGGGCAACAGGTCGGCCAGGTGCATCAGGTCGGGATCGAGGGTGATGGAGCCGACGTAGTGCAGGTTCGCGTCGGTCACGGTGGCGCGGTGGATCTTGGACTTCATCATGCGGCGTCGCACGTGCGGCTGCCTCCTGCGCTGGTGGACGCCGTGTACCCCGGGATCAGGGCCTCGCGGTCGCCCCCACGTTGTCGATCAGTCTGGCACGTCCGAACCGGCCCGCCACCAACAGCCGGATGTCACCGACCAGAGGGTCGAAGACGCCCAGGGTGGCGGCGTCGACGACCGCGGCGTAGTCGAGCTCGGCCAGGGGCTCGGCGGCGACGACGTCGCGCACGACGGCCCGCACCTCGCCCTGCGAGCGGGCGCCGGCCTCGATGGCGGCGGCCCCGGCCCTCAGGGCGCGGTAGAGCACCGGGGCGGCGGCCCGTTCCTCGGTGCTCAGGTACACGTTGCGGCTGGACAGCGCCAGCCCGTCGGGCTCGCGCACGGTCGGGCAGCCGACGACCTCGACCGGGAAGGACAGGTCGGCAGCCATGCGAGTCACCACCGCCAGCTGCTGCCAGTCCTTCTCACCGAAGTAGGACCGGCAGGGCCCGGCGATGTTGAACAGCTTGGCCACCACCGTCGCCACGCCGGCGAAGTGGCCTGGACGGCTGACGCCTTCCATCGTGGTACTGAGAGCGGCCACGGCCACCGACGTCAGGACCGGGACGCCGGCGGGGTACATCTCGGCCACCGCCGGCGCCAGTACCGCGGTGGCGCCGGCGGCCTCGCAGATGGCCACGTCGCGCCCCAGGTCCCGGGGATAGGCGTCGAGGTCATCGGTGGGCGCGAACTGGAGCGGGTTGACGAATATCGTCACCAGGGTGGCGTCGCACTCCACGACCGAGCGGTCGATCAAGGCCCGGTGGCCGTCGTGGAGGAAGCCCATGGTCGGCACCAGCCCGGTGCGGCCCCCTCGCCGGCGGGCCTCGTCGAGCACCGCCCGGGCCTCGGCGATCGTGGCGAAGACGCGCACTACTGCCCGACCCCGTCACCGGTGCGAGCGCCGAAGCGCCAGCGCAGGCGCGGTCGAGCGCGGCCTGCGTGGCCGGGGAACGCCAGCATCAACGGGAGCGTCCGACCCGGTCACCGGTGCGAGCGCCGAAGCGCCAGCGCAGGCGCGGTCGAGCGCGGTTTGCGTGGCCGGGGAACACCAGCATCATCGGGCCAGGCGGCGGCACTGGTCGGCCATCGCCGCGTACGCGTCGCGCTCGTCGGGGGGCAGGGCGCCCAGGTGGCGCTCGATGGTGGCTTCGTCGCCCCGGGCCGCCGGACCGGTGAGCGCCGCCGCCGGCCCCCGGAGGGCGACGTTGCCGAGGGCCCCGAGGGCCAGGTCGAGGTAGGCCTCGAAGGGCACGCCCACCGCCGATGCGATCCGCTCGGCCTGGCCCAGCAGGCCGACCAGGTGGTTCGAGGCGATCACCGCGGCGGCGTGGTAGAGCGTGCGCTGCTCTTCGGCGACGGCGAAAGACCTCCCTCCGAGGGCGGCCACCACCTCGCCCGCCATCGGGTCGCCGGCGACCCCGAACCACCCGCCGCCGAGCAGGAGCTCTGCTCCTCGCTCGCCGTCAGGCAGCGCCATCAACGGGTGCACCCCCGCCCGCCGGTAGTGCGGCTCCAGCGCCTCGAGCCCCACCGCCCCCGCCACGTGAGCCACCACCGTCCCCCCCGCCGGCTCCACCGCCCCGGCAACGCCGGCGATGGCCCCGTCGGGCACGGCGAGCACCAACAAGTCGACTCCCAACGCGGCACCAGCAACGTCGTGGCTGCGACCCAGGGGCCCATCGACGGCCCAACCGACCTGCCGCAATGCCAGCGCGAGCGACGACCCCGCCCGCCCCGCCCCCACGACCCGAACCGCCGGCACCGCCCGCCACTGTGCCAGAGCGCTCCCGAACGGCGGGCCCGGCGGAAGATTGATGCCCGCCGACCGCCCTCACAAATCTGCTCGCGAGGGGCCGAAGGCGCTTCGAGCGAGCACTAGAGAGGTTCGACGGGTTGGACCCAGCCTTCGGCGCGGTCCTCCCAGTTGGGGGGCAGGATGTCGGGGGCGACGTCGGCGACGGGGACGAGCACGAAGCGCCGCTGCCACATCCGGGGATGGGGGACCACGAGATCGACCTCGTCGATGCGCTCGCCGTCGATCCACAGCAGGTCGACGTCGAGCGTGCGCGCCGCCCAACGTTCACCGCGGACCCTGCCGGCGGCCGACTCCAGGCGATGGCACACGCCGAGCAACTGGCGGGCGGTGGCCGAAGACTCGATGGCGACCACCACGTTGAGGTAGGCGCCCTGCCCCGGGGGCCCTCCCATCGGCTCGGTCTCGTACACCCCGGACACGGCGACCACGTTGAGCGAATCGACGGCCTCGGTCAGGTTGCGGCGGCGGTTGCCCAGGTTCGAACCCAGTCCGAGCAGCACCCGTCGTGCCCGTGTCGGGCCTCGGTTGGCGCCGTCGGCCGGGCCAGGGTCGGCCGACGTGCTGGCCAGGTCACTCATCGGTGGCCGCTCTCGCTCCTGGCCGGGCACGGTGGACCCGTACGCCGGCGGTACGCAGCGGCTGCGCGACGGGGGGGCGCAGCTTGCGGACGGTCACGGTGACCGCCTCGGTGCGGTCGTCGGCCAGTGCCACCTCGGCCACCCGCTGGGCCAGCCTCTCGAGGAGCGTGAACCGCTCGGTGGTGAGCACGTTCTCCACCGCAGCGCACACCGCGCCGTAGTCGACGGTGTCACCCAGGGAATCGGTGGTCCCGGGCCGGCGCATGTCGACATGGAGGTCGAGGTCGACCTCGAGGGGCTGCGGCCGCAGCTGCTCCTCGGGCAGCACGCCGCAGTACCCGGTTGCCACCAGGCCCCGGAGCTCGATCAGGTCGTCTGCTGGCCCGTCGGTCACGAGCTGGACTCGGGGTGGGGCACTCGGGTCGACTGCTGCAGCAGCTCGCGGCCCTGGGGCCCGAGCTGGCGCTGGACCAGGCGCTCGGTGACCGAGATGGCCCGGGGCCCGGTGTCGACGGTTCCCGACCACAGCAGGAACCCGGCCATGATCCCCGAGACCCGGTCGCCGAGGTCGTCCTGGTGCACGATGACCCGCTCCCCGGCGCCGAGCATCGTCCACAGCTCGGGGAGCATCGCGGCGAGGAAGACGCCGGAATCGTCGTGGACGCCGAAGGGCCGATGGCGCCACGGCACGCCCAACTCGTCGTAGTTGTGCAGGTTGTGGGGCGAGGGGATGAGCGACACCACACAGGTGAAGCCCTGCTCGCGGATCCAGATGATCTCTTCCTGACGCCGCACCCGGCGATGGTTGGCGCCGTACCCCCCGGGCCGCTCGCACACGGCCAGGCGCTCCTTGAGCACCCAGGCGAAGTTGCGGGGCTGGATGCCTTGGGCCCACTTGCCCTTCATCGGCGGCACGGTTGCGTTCCCTCCGTCTCCTGCACCCGGGCCCGACGGCCGGCAACCCGCGGCGACACCGTCCACGTCGGCGGTGAACAGCCAAAACGTACCGGGCCGGAGGCGGTGTTCAATCCATCGTGCTGGAGTTGCGCGCCGATCGCGCCCATTCCCTCGAGCGGCCTGCGCCCCCCAACCCATCGCCACACCGAGCGAGCTGGCCACCCCGTGATTCAGCCCGCCACCACCATGGCGGCCTGGACGGTGGCGGTGACGTCGTGGGCGCGCACCATCCGGGCACCCTGCACCATCGCCCACACGGCGGTGGCGAGAGAACCTTCCACCCGGTCCTGAGCGTCGACCGGCCCGACCGCCGCCGGCACGGAGTTCCCGTGGGGCTGGGGCCCCCACCCATCGCCACCGGGCGAGCTGGGGCTCGCGCCGTCGGGCTGAAGCGCTCGCGGCGCTCGCGCTCCGATGGCGGCGGGGGCACGGGCGTCGGACCCGGCCAGGATGTCACCGAGGAAACGCTTCCTGCTGGTGCCGACGAGCACCGGGTAGCCCCGGCCGACGAGGACGTCGAGATGGCGCAGCAGGGTGAGGTTGTGGGCCGCCGTCTTGCCGAACCCGATGCCGGGGTCGACCCACACCTCGTCGCAGCCAGCAGCGACGGCGGCGTCGGCCCGCTGGACGAGGAAGTCGCCGACCTCGGACACGACGTCGCCGTACGTCGGCTGCGCCTGCATCGAGCGGGGGTCGCCCTGCATGTGCATCGCCACGAACCCGACGCCGGCGTGGGCCGCCACCTGCCCGAGCGAGGCCGAGACATCGTTGACCAGGGTGGCCCCGGCGGCGATGGCAGCCTCGGCCACCGCGGCGTGGCGGGTGTCGATCGACACCCGCACCAGGGGGGCCAACGCCTGGACCACCGGCACCACGCGTCGCAGCTCCTCGGCGACGCTGACCGGCGCCGCCCCCGGCCGGGTCGACTCTCCGCCGACGTCGACGATGTCGGCGCCTTCGGTCACCAGCACCATCCCCTGCTCGATGGCAGCCTCGGCTTCGAGGTACCTCCGGCCGTCGGAGAACGAGTCGGGCGTCACGTTGAGGACCCCCATGACCAGCGGCCGCGCCATCGCCCTAGCGGATGAAGCGCATCGCCTCGTCGCGGGTGGCGACGTTGCGACGGAAGAGGCCCCGGACCGCGGAGGTGACGGTGGTGGCCCCCGGCTTGCGGACACCGCGCATGGTCATGCACAGGTGCTCGGCCTCGATCACCACCATCACGCCCTTGGGGCACAGGCTCCGGTCGAGCTCGTCGGCGATCTGCGACGTCAACCGCTCCTGGACCTGGGGCCGCTTGGCGTAGGCGTCGACCAGCCGGGCCAGCTTCGACAGCCCCGTCACCCGTCCGTCGTCGCTCGGGATGTAGGCCACATGGGCCTTGCCCACCCACGGCAGCAGGTGGTGCTCGCAGGCCGAGTACATGGGGATGTCGCGGACCATCACCATCTCGTCGTGGTCGGCTTCGAACCGGGTCTGGAGGTAGCCCCCCGGGTCTTCCCGCAGGCCGCTGAAGATCTCCTCGTACATGCGGGCCACCCGGTCGGGGGTGTCCTGCAGGCCATCGCGTTCGGGGTCCTCGCCGATCGCTTCGAGGATCTCTCGTACGGCCCGCTCGATGCGGGGCCGGTCGACGACGAAGGGTTGGGGCGAGCTGACGGGCTCGAGGGCAGCCATCAGCCGGCGCCGGGGTTGGCCGCCCGGCGCCAGCTCCTCAAGGCCCGCTTCACGAGGCCCGGCTGGCGCTGGGGCAGGGGCACCGGCGCCGCTTCGGGCGTCCCGACGACGACCGGTTCGGCCACCGCCACAGGGATGGGCGTCGGTGCGATCGGCACCGGCATCGTGGGCTCGCCCCCGTTGTCACGGCCTCGACGGCGCCACGGGTCGACGTACTTGAACAGCTCGGCCAGCTCGGTGTCGTCGACCGTCTCTCGTTCGATGAGCGCCGCGGCCAAGGCGTCGAGCGTGGCCCGGTTCGCCACCAGGATGGCCCGGGCCTCGTCGTGGGCCCTGTCGATGAGGAGGTTGACCTCGTCATCGATGCGGGAGGCGATGTCGTCGGAGTAGTCACGGGTGTGGCCGTAGTCACGACCGAGGAAGACCTCTCCCTGCTCCTGGCCGAACTTGCGGGGACCGAGGACCGTGCTCATCCCGTACTGGGTGACCATGGACTGGGCGATGGCAGTGCACTGCTCGATGTCGTTGGCGGCGCCGGTGGTGATGTCGCCGAACACCAGTTCCTCGGCGGTGCGGCCGCCGAGGGCGGCCGTCATCTTGGCTTCGAGCTGGGCCTTGGTGTGGGTGTAGCGGTCTTCCGGCAGGTACCAGGTGAGCCCGAGGGCACGGCCCCGGGAGACGATCGAGACCTTGTGGACGCTGTCGGCGTCGGGGATGACGTGGCCGACGAGGGCGTGGCCGGCCTCGTGGAAGGCGATGACCCGCTTCTCGTGGTCGCTCATGACCCGGCTGCGGCGTTCGGGCCCGGCGACGACCCGGTCGATGGCTTCCTCGAGCTGGACCATGCCGATCTTGTCGAGGTTCCGCCGGGCCGACAACAGCGCCGCCTCGTTCATGAGGTTGGCGAGGTCGGCGCCGGTGAAGCCGGGGGTGCGCTTCGACAGGGTGTCGAGGTTGATCCCGTCGGCCAGGGGCTTGCCTTTGGCGTGCACCTCGAGGATGGCCCGGCGCCCGACGAGGTCGGGGTGGTCGACCACGATCTGGCGGTCGAAACGCCCGGGCCGCAGCAGCGCGGGGTCGAGGATGTCGGGCCGGTTGGTGGCGGCGATCATGATCACGCCGCTGTGGGCGTCGAAGCCGTCCATTTCGACCAGCAGCTGGTTGAGGGTCTGCTCGCGCTCGTCGTGACCTCCGCCCAGGCCAGCACCTCGATGGCGGCCGACGGCGTCGATCTCGTCGACGAAAATGATCGCGGGGGCGGCGTTCTTGGCCTGCTCGAACAGGTCGCGGACCCGGCTGGCGCCGACACCGACGAACATCTCGACGAAGTCGGACCCGGAGATCGAGAAGAAGGGGACGCCGGCTTCGCCGGCCACCGCCCGGGCCAGCAGCGTCTTGCCCGTGCCGGGGGGGCCGAAAAGGAGGACCCCCTTGGGGATCTTGGCCCCCATCGCCTGGAACCGCAGCGGGTTCTCGAGGAACTCCTTGATCTCGTGGAGCTCCTCGACCGCCTCGTCGGAGCCGGCTACGTCGGCGAAGGTGACCTTGGCGGCGTCGTTGGGCTTCCGGGCCTTGGCCTTGCCGAACTGCAGGACCTTGCTGCCGCCCTGCATAGAGTTCATCAACAGCAGGAACAGGCCGAAGAGCAGCACGATCGGCAGCAGGTTGAACAGCAGCGAGAGCCAGATGGACTCGCCCTGCTGGTCGACCTCGAGCTTGATGCCGGCGTCGGTCATCTGCTCGGTCAGCTCGTCGGCGTAGGTGGCCGGGAACGTCACCTCGAAGTCGGTGCCGTCGGCGAACTCACCGGTTACCTTGTGCGCCCTGTCCTTGAGGGTGGCCTCGGCCACCCGCTCGTCGGCGATCGCGGTCTGGAACTCGTCGAGGCCGAGCTTGTTGGGCTCCGGCCCCGAGCGCAGCCAGCTGAGACCGACCACCAGGACGACCAGACCCAGGGCGAGATAAAGGACAACCGGACGGGTGAGCTTCTTTTTCACGATTGGAGGAAGGTTACCTAGCGGGGACCGGCTCGGCCCAGCGGATCGTCCTCAGATTCCCTCGTTGCTCTGCTGGCGTCGGCTGGTTGAGCCCCGGCGGGCGGGGGTGGGCAACTCCTCCCATCGGCGGACCTCGGGGAGGTTGCGCCACCGCTCGGCCATGTCGAGGCCGTAGCCGACGACGAAGTCGGCGGGGATGCTGAAGCCCACGTAGCGGAGGTCGGGGTCGTCGCGCTGGAGCCCTTCCTTGAGCAGGAGGGCACAGACCTCGAGGCTGGCTGGGCAGCGGGACTCGAGGTTGCGGCGCAGCCACCGCAGCGTCAGCCCGCTGTCGACGATGTCCTCGACCAGCAGGACGTGGCGATCGGTCAGGTCGACGTCGAGGTCCTTGACGATGCGCACGACCCCGCTGCTCTTGGTGGCGGTGCCATAGGAGGAGACGGCCATGAAGTCGATCTCGACCGGGAGGTCGATGCACCGGGCCAGGTCGCTCATGAAGATGCAGGCGCCCTTGAGTACGCCGACGAGCAGCGGGGGCCGGCCCTCGTAGTCGGCGGTGATCTCCTTGCCCAGCTGGGCGATGCGGACCTTGAGCTCGTCCTCGGACACGACCACCGGCCCGAGCCTGGGGTCGCGGGCCGGGCTCACCGGTCCTCCGCCGTCGGGGCCCAGGGCCTCCGGCCCGGCGACGACGCTGCATTCATGGCTCACGAACCGTACCGGACAAGGTGAGGTGGCCGCCCGAGCGGGCGACGCGTCGGCCGCCGCCGACATCGGCGGCAACGGCCTCGCCCCGGGCCACCGCCAGCACCCGGGCCACGGTGGCGGCGTCGGGGGGGTGGTGCTCGTCGTCGGTGCTCGGCCGCAGCCAGGCCCGGACCGCCCGTCGGGCCAGCGAGGGATGGGCCGCCGTCAGCGCCCGGGCGTCGGTGGGGTCGAGGGCTTCGGCCAACTGCTCGAGGGCGGCGGCGTCGTCGGCCAACAGCTCGGCTTGGCGGGCCAGGATCGACGCGACGTCCCGGCCCGCCACCTCGTCGAGCAGCGGGAGTACCTCGTGGCGGACCCGGTTGCGCCTGAAAGCAGGGTCTTCGTTGGAAGGGTCCCGGACCGGGTCGAGCCCGAGCGAGACGCACAGCCCTGCGGTCTCGGCCCGGCGGAGCCCCAGCAACGGGCGCCGGCGCCCGGCTCCCCCGGTTCGTAGGCCGGACAAGCCGTCGAGGCCGGCGCCCCGGAGCAGGTTGAGCACGACCGTCTCGGCCTGGTCGTCGGCGGTGTGACCGGTGTACACGCCGGCCGGAAGGGCCCCGTAGCGAGCGGTGCGGGCCCGGGCCTCGAGGTTGGGGCCCGGGGCGACCGTGGCCGCGACGGCCGAGAACCTCGCCCCGAAACGGGCCGCCGCCGCCCGGACCGTGCCGGCCTCCGCCGCCGAGCCGGGGCGCAGCCCATGGTCGACGTGGATCGCGATGGTGTCGCACCCGGCGGTGGTGGCCAGGACCAGCAACGCCAGCGAATCGGCCCCGCCAGAAACGGCGCAGGCGACCTCGGTCCCGGCCGGTGGGAACCGGCACCGAGCGAGCAGGTCACCGACGACAGGTCTCACCCGGCCTCAGAGGCTCCCGGACCGCACCAGGCCCAGGAGCTCGGTGACGGAGCGCACCCCGAGCTTGCGACTGATGCGGCGAAGGCTGGCGTAGATGTTCGACCGGCTCGTGCCGAGCTCGGCTGCCACCTCCATCACCGTCGCCAACCGGCCCAGCAGCTCGAGCAGGCCGCGCTGCTTCTCGGTCAACGACTCCATCCGTTCGGGCGTGACCCGCAAGGGCCCGGGGGCGGGAGCCGCCGCCGTCGGGCCTCGTTCGAGGCGGCTCAAGCGGGGACGCGGCCCGGGCCGGGGGGCGCCGGCCGGAGTGTTGGCCTCGATGCGGGCCAGCATTTCCAGCGCCTGCTGTTGGGCGGCCCGGCGCTGGGGCGCCTCGGGGCTGGCGAGGGCGGCGGTGACGGCCTCGCTGAGATCGTCGAGGTCCATCGGTTTGGTCAGGTAGCGGACCGCGCCCTCGATGCCGCCCTTCACCCGGTCGAGGGGCGCCTCGAGGGCGGTCAGCATCACCACCGGGATCTCGCGCACGGCTGGGTCGGCCTGGCTCTTGATCTGCTCGAGCACGGCCCACCCGTTCACGCCCGGCATCATGACGTCGAGCAGGACGAGGTCGGGCCGGTCGGCGAGGACCCGCTCGAGCCCGACCGCACCGGACCCGGCCTCGATCACCTGGTGCCCGCCGGCCTCGAGCTCGAAGCGCACCAGGAGCCGGATGTCGTCCTCGTCGTCCACGACAAGGATGCGCGCCATGTCGAATTTTACGCCGAGGCGGAGATGGCGGGACTGACCCGCGAGATCCATAGGCCGGGTTGGCGGATCTCGGCGAGCGAAGGCAGCAGCTCGGCCCGCTCGAAGGCCCGGTTCAGCAGGGCTTGGCCGCCGGTGGCCTCGACAGCGTGCACGAAACGCTCGCCCTGCTCGTACTGGTTCATCTTGGCTTCGAGCCCGATGAGCTTCTGGATCATCCTCGCCGCCGGGCTCAGCTGGCGCCGGCGTTGGCGCAGCACCTGTGAGAACCGCGCCGCGCTCGGGACCCGGTCGGCGCCGGCGCGGTCCATGGTCACGTCGCCGTGGCCCTCGAGCAGGCTCATCATCCCGCCGATCTCCTGGAGGACCCCCCGCTGCTGCTCGTTGGCGAACACGGCCACCAGGCCCCCGTCGTCGAGCGGCTTGGCGCCCTTGCGGGAGTCGTCGAAGAGCCGCCGCAGCGCCTCGATGACCCGCTTGGGGTCGGGGTCGACGGCATCCACACTGCGCTCGACCAGGGAAAGGAAGTGCGGCCGCAGCCAGGGGACACCGGTGAACTGTGCCCGGTGGGTGACCTCGTGCAAGGCGAGCCAGAGGCGGAACTCGCGAGGCGGGAACCCGTAGCGCTTCTCCAGGGCCAGGATATTGGGCCCCACGTAGTACACCAGGTCCTGGTTCTCGGTGTCCTCGTCCTCGACCACCAGCAGGTCGTACTGGCCCAGTACCCGGGTGCTCATCCACCCGAGCAGCAGGCCCACCTCGGCCCCGGTGGCCTTGCGGGTGATCGGCACCATCGGCCCACGGCCGAGCTTCTCGCCCAGCTTGTCGGTGAGGGGGCGCAGGAGGCGCTCGAAGGACGCCACGTTGGCCTTGACCCAGCCCTGCCGGTCGGTGACCCGGGCACGGGCGGGGCCGCTCAGGGAGCGCAACCCGGTGGCTTCCGCCACCAGCTCTTCGGCCTCGGCCGTCAGCTCGGCGAAATCCGGTGCCAGCGACTCGTAGTGATAGGACTCTGCGAACGGCTCTCGGCCGGCGGAGCGAACGGCGATGCGTTCGGCCAGCGACCAGTCGATGGGACCGCTGGCGGGCATCCGCCGAACTGTACAAGCGCCCGAGCCAAAACCCCGGTCGACCGCCCAGGGCTAGCGGTGTCGGGACACGAGCTACTTGTGCTTCGGGTACTTGGGCGCCTGCACCTTGATCACGTACAGGACGAGCACCAACAGGATCGTCCCGATCGCCCCGAAGAACATCAAGACGCCGAGCCAGTAGTGCCAGACGACGGCGGCGAATGCCATGCCCGGAGGCTAGCTCTCTTGGGGGCAACGACGGCCACGAGGACGAGGGAGGGCAAGCCCTCCCCCTGTCAGCTGTCGGTCTTCTCCATGCGCAACGCCTCGGCGACCCGGAGCCGCAAGGCGTCGGGAACACGCTCCTGGCACTTCCGGGCGATCACCACCCGCAGCTCGCCCTCGAAGTCGAACGCCTCGAAACAGGGCGGGCAATCGTCGAGGTGGTGCTGGATCGCGGCGCGCTTCTCGGGCGTCAGGGCACCGTCGAGGTACTGGTAGAGCTCGGCGAGTGCGTCTTCGCAGTGTCCCTCAGCCATGGTCCTGGGCCTCATCTCGATACATCCGGACTGGCTGCAACCAGTCCTCGTTCGACCGCGAATTCGAACAACCGCTTCTGTAGCCCTCTTCTTCCCCGGTGCAGTCGGCTCATCACGGTACCGATGGGGACCTCGAGAATGTCGGCGATCTCCTTATAGGAGAATCCTTCGACGTCGGCGAGCAGCACGGCGAGCCGGAACTGCTCGGGCAGCGACTCCAAGGCGGCCTTGACCTCGTCGTCGGTGTAGATGTCGAGCAGCTCGTCCTCGGCGCTGCGCCCGGCCGCCGCAGCTTCCAGGCCTCCGAGGCGCCGGTAGAGGTAGAGGTCTTCGACGTCATCGAGGTCGGACTCGTCGGGGCGACGCTTCTTGGCCCGGTAGATGTTGATGAACGTGTTGGTCAGGATCCGGTACAGCCAAGCCTTGAGGTTGGTGCCCTCCTGGAAGGTGTGGAAGGACCGGAAGGCCTTGAGGTAGGTCTCCTGCACCAGGTCCTCGGCGTCAGCCGGGTTGCGCGTCATCCGCAGCGCCGCCGCGTACAGCGAGTCCATCAAGGGCATCGCCTGGGTCTCGAAGCCCGCCTGGTCAGCCATCAGCTCCACACCGGGCCGAGCGAGGTACGGATGCCGCGGGCGGCGCATGAGATAGGGACGCCACGCATCATCCCGGCACGCTACCGGGTGCGGCGGGCGTCGGCGGCCGCACCGAGGGCGTCACAATAGGCCCGGCCCGACGACCTTCACCGGGCCCCCGGTCCCGCAGCAGGCGATCGCCGCCGGCGCCGGGCCTTCGCCGCCGGCGGCGGGCCGGGCGGGCGAGGGCCGAAACGCCGGGTGATGACGACCGGCCCGGACAGGACGGCGGGGACGACCGGAAGCGGGGGCGGCGGTGACGACGGTGCCGGGCCCGTAGGCGCCGACCAGGCCGCAGCGGTGGCCCCTCGCAGCGCCTCGGCGAATGCCGCCGCGCCCGAGCAGCGGGCCGACTCCTGGGCCGCCATTGCCCCGGCCAGGACCCCATCCAGCGCGCCAGCCGTGCCCCCGCCGAGCATCCACCGGCACACCGCGCCCAGCGACCAGATGTCGGCGCCGGTGCCGGCCGACTGCCCGGCCCCGACCTCGGGGGCGGTGAAGCCGGCGGCGCCCCAGCCGCCGGCGAATGCGGGCTCGAAATCGGCGAGCAGGGGCCGGCCCCGGGACAGCAGGACGTTGCCGGGGTGGATGTCACCGTGCACCAAGCCGGCGCCGTGCACGGCCGCCAGGGCGTCGGCCAGAGCGGCGCCGACCACGGCGACCTCGGTCGCCGCCACCGGCCCGGTGACGGCGACGTGACCGGCCAGCGAGCCGTCGGCCAACTCCAGCACGAGGGCACCGCCTCGGGACTGCTCCACCACGTCGAGCAGGCGCACGACGTTCGGGTGCCGGGATCGGGCCAGGGCGGCGGCTTCGGCGTGCAGGGCCAACCGATCGCTCACCATCTTCAGCGCGACCGCCGGCCCGGCGCCGCCGCGGGCGGGTACGGCGCGCCACACTCGGCTTGCGGGGCCACCGAGCGGGTGTTGGCGGACCAGCGCGGCGGGCGACAGGACCATCAGCCGGCGCCCGGAGACAGGGCTGGTCGGCCTTGGCCCGTGACCTCCTCGGCCATGATGCGCTGGCTGGCCTGGCGGAGCGACCAACGCAAAGCGCTGACGAACGCCTCCAGCTCGGCGTTGTCGGCCACGAACCGGGCCTGGTGCGGCCCCCGCCACCCGTGGAGGGCGGCCACCACCAGCAGGCGACGCTCGTCCATCACCCGGCCCAGTTCCTGTTCGACTCCCCAGCACACCACCGCGGCCTGCCACGACGCCATCGTCGCCCTCTGCAGCGGCCCGTTGACGGCAACCGGCAGTCCCCACGGCAAGGGCGCAGAGGTCATGGCCACATCAGATCCCGCCGGCGGCGAGGATCTGGGTGGTGATGGTGTCGATGTTGGCAGCCAGCTGCGTGAGTTGATCGTGCACCGTGTGGAGGCCCTTCTGGAGCTCGGGCCATTGGGCCTGGAACTGGCGGGCCAGGGGGCCGTCCCAGATGTCGGGTCGGGACAACTCGGTGCAGTCGACCGACACCTGGTTCAAGGTGTCGAGGAAGCCGCCATCGATGGTGGCCTTCAAGTGGAGGACATGGGTCTTGGCCGATTCGCTGGCCAGCACTCGCATGGACATGGCAGGACCTCCGTTGTAGGGTTCTTTCTACCTATTCATACAATTTCAGTCTCTTTCCTGTCAAGGCTCGGACGCCACCTGCACCACTTCGGCGTCGCCATCGACCACCAGCCATCCGCGGCCCGGGGTCAACGGCACCGGCGCTCGCCGGGGCAGGGCGTGACCGACCAGCTCGCCGTCGAAGTCGGCGTCGGGCTGCAACAACATCCCGAGCCGGTGGCGGCGAAGGCCCCGGCACCAGTGCTGGTAGGCCGTGCGCAGCACCTCGGACCGTCCCGCGACGACGAGCGCCACCGTCGCCGGCAAGGTCGCGACGAGGCCGGCCAGGGCTCCCCCGGGATCGTCGACGGTCTCCGCGTCGTCCACCACCAGCAGCGCCGGACCGGGATGGGACCGCACCGCTTCGACCGCGGCCGCGGCGCCGGCCGGGCCCCATCGGTCGAGCTCGACCGACAACGGCGAGCGTTCGCCGGCCACGACCGCGACCAGGCCTCCCTTGCCGTCGGGGCAGGCCGCCCGAAACGAGGCGATCACCGCGGCCAGGGCGGTCGAGCGCCCGGACCGGGCCGGGCCGGCGATGAGCGCTCCTTCGCCGGCATGGACCACGAGGCCCCGAGGGGCCAGGTCGCGCTCGCCGATACCGATGGGCAGCGACCAGGGACGCTCGCCGACCTGGGCGTTGACGGCGATGTCCTGGCGGCGCACGGCGGCGGGGAGTGAACCGATGGGCGGGGGCGCGACGCTCACCGGCGGCGCCGACGCCGCTACCCGTTGGGCGCCGCCGGCAATACCGCCGTCGGGCCAGCCGACCTGCACCATCAGACCTGACGGGGCCTCGATCCCCCGCCCGGCGCCGGCCCGGCCCGGGCGTCGGCGCCCGAGGCCGAAGGCGGCGTAGTCGGTCGGGTCGGCGAGCCGCAGGACGAGGCGCTGTTGGACCAGCGCGGTGAGCGCCGCCGGCACCGCTCCGGGCCGGTCGGCGGCCACCGCAACGTGGATGCCGACGTCGGGGCCGCCGGCGAACACCTGGGCGAAGGCATCGACGACTGCCAGCCCGGGGAGGTCGGAGAACTGGGCCGCGAACCCGGCGTAGCCGTCGAGCAGCACGACGATCGAAGGACGGTCGCCGGCGTCGTCGGGACCGAGACGCCGACGGCGGGACATCTCCGCCTGGAGGAAGCGCACCAGGCGGACCTGGCGTTCGCGTTGGCCCGACTCGATCACGGCACCGACATGAGGGAGGTGCGCCAGGGGGGCCAGTTCACCGGCACCGAAGCTCACGACGTAGAGGTGGAGGCGGTCGGGGAGATGGCGCCGGGCCAGAGCCAAGCCGGCGGCGGCCAGCGCCGTCGACGCGCCGCTCCCGGGGATGCCGACGACGAGCAGGTTCCCGGCCCCGAGACGCCAGCCGCCGAGCAAGCGCCGCTGGTGGTCGGGGTCATCGGCCAGAGTGAAGGCGGCGAGGCCGTCGTCGTCGTGGGCGGCGCCGGCGTCGATGATCGAGTCGAGGTCGACGGCCGCCGGCAACGGGTCGGTCCACGGCCGCCGGGGCGGAGGCGCCCCCGAAAGCGCGAACGCTGCCCTGCAGCCCGAGACGAGCGTGGCCAGGTCATGGTCGGCGCCTTCGTCTTCCCCCTGGCTGTCGACGCGCTCGATGTCGCCGGCGGTGACGTCGAGCTCCGCCGGCCCTTCGTCCCCGGCCACCGTCGCCGGGCTGAGGCCGAACGGGGTGACCCGCACGGCCGGCCCGGACGCCGGCGCCGGCCCGGTGGCGAGGGCGGCCTGCACCTCGACCATCTCTCCGGCGCCGAGACGGACCAGGGCTCGGCCCGGGCGCCGGCGGGGCAGGTCGGCGGCGGCGGCCACGCCGAGCACGTCGGTCGAATCGGCCGGGTGCTGTACCCGCAAACAGACCCGCAGGTTGGTGTTGGTGCGGATGCTCTCGCTCACCGCGCCCGCCGGCCGTTGGGTTGCCAGCACCAGATGAAGGCCGAGGCTGCGGCCCCGCTGGGCGATGCTCACCAGAGAGTCGACGAAGCCCGGCACGTCGGCACGCAAGGTCGCGAACTCGTCGACCACCACCACCAACCGGGGCATCGGCGCGTCGCCGGGGCTAGCCTGGCGGCGAAGTTCGGAGGCGTCTCGGACGCCGGCCTCGCGCAGGCGCCGCTCGCGATGGCGCACCTCGGCCTCCAGGCACCGCAGGGCACGGTCGGCCAGGTCCTCGTCGAGGTCGGTCACGAGCCCGACCGTGTGGGGAAGTCGCCCACAGGCGTCGAACGCGCTACCGCCTTTGAAGTCGACGAGGACGAAGGTGAGCTGGCCGGGCGACATCTCCGTGGCCAGCCCGGCGACGAGCGTGCGTAGCAGCTCGCTCTTGCCCGACCCGGTCGTTCCCGCCACCAGCGCGTGGGGACCGTCACCGCTGAGGTCGAGCACGAAGGGCCTCCCGACGGCCGCGCCCACCGGCGCCCGCAGCGGCGGGTCGGCCCCGGCGGAAGCCCAGCGGCGGCCAACGGCGGCGGCCAGATCGGGTTCGCCTTCGAGACCGAGGAGGTCGACCAGGCGGACCATCGACGGCAGGCCGGAGCCGGGGCCGGCCCGCTCGGGATCGCGCCAGCGCGCCAGCGCCCGGGCCAGGGTACGGGCTCGGCACTGTCCGTACCCGGCGACCAGCACCCGGGCCAGGCCCTCTGGGTTGGTGCGGCCCCGTACCGACGCCTCACCGTCGCGACCATGCAGCTCGACCACGTCGGTACACGACGACGGCAGCCGGTCACCGTCGGCAGCCAGGACGATCCCGGCGATCCCGGGCCGCCGCAGGGCCTCGAGCACGAGCCGGTCGTCGTGGAGACGATCGTCGTCGATCACCAGCAGGGCGGCGGCGGCGGCGGGACCGGGCGCGGCGGCGGGCGCGGCCAGGAGCGCTTCGGCCGCGCCGGCGCACCGGTCCTGGCCCACGACGACCCGGGGGATGCCGGCGTCGTCGGTGGCATGGGGGAGCCACTTGACGAAGTCCCAGGCGGCGGACCGGCCTTCCTCGCACAGGACGGTCAGCTCGACGTCGGCCGGCCCGTGATGCACCGCTACCTGGCCCACCAGCGAGCGGGCCAGCGCCAGCGCTGGCGATCGCTCGCCGGCGATGCCGCACACGCCGCCGGCACCGAGATCGACCGCCACCGGGACCGAGGTGAGGCGGCCCCGACGGCGTACGACGGCGTCGACCGGTCCCGGTCGCGGCCCGGCGGGCTCCTCCAGGGGCGGCGCCGCCGGATCGTCACCGGTGCCGACCCGCAGCCGCAGGAAGTCGGCATGGCCCGGCCGGCGTTCCCACATCCGGACGCTGGGCAGGGTGGCCCGCCGCAGCACCTCAGCCGCGTCGGGCCAGGCGAAGGACCGCCGGCGGCGTTCGTCGTCGGCCGCTGCCTCCAGGCAGTCGCCGAAGGATGCCAGCTCGGCGGCGAATCGGGCGCCGTCCCGGCGGGTGGCCGTACGTCCCCGGCGCCGCTGCTCCAGAGCACCACCGACGGCTGACACCGGCGCCAGCAACGCGAAGAGGGCGAAGAGGACGTTGCCCATCACCCACACCATCAACGCCGCCATGGCCAGGGGGACCACCACGCCGACGACGCTGAACGGGAGCCGGGGAGGCCGAGGCGACGGCGCCGTCGGCACTGGCAGCGGACGAGGGCCGGCGATCGGGGCCGGCGGCGGCGGCCGACGGAAGGGGCGGGTACCGGCACGGTCGTCGGGCGTGAGCGCGGCCGGCGCGGGACTCGGGAGTGCCGGGCTCGGGCGGTCGTCGGTCCGCTGCGGCCGCACCGTGACCTCGACCGCCCCCAGGCGCAGCACCGCCCCGGGGCCGACCGCCACCCCCGGCCCGACCGGGTGACCGTCGAGCCTGGTCCCGTTGCGGGAGCCGAGGTCGGCGACCGCCAGCGCTCCCGACGGGCTCACCATGACCACGGCGTGGCGCCGGGACAACGTCGGTTCGTCCACCGTCACGTCGCTCGAAGGCGCCCGGCCCACCACCCAGCACCCGGGACCGATCCGATGGGAGGCCCCGGCCGCCAGCCCGCCGACAACGTCGACCCGCCATCCGGCCGAGACCTGTGCTGGCGGTGCCTTGCCGGCGGCAGCTACGACCTCGACCGACGAGCCATCGAGGATGCCGGCATCGGGGGCCGGCGTCGCCGGCGCCACCCATCGACCGTCGACGAGGAGGCCAAGGTCCCGTCCCGGCTCTGCCCCGGCCAACGCCCGGGCCAGCTCGGCGACGGTGGCGGCGCGGCCCACGACCTCGAGGACGACGTCGTGCTCGTCACCGCCGGCGGTTCGGTGCACGACCCGGCTCACCGCCGGCCTCTTGTCATCAGCATGTGGCAATGATAGAGCATGAAACATGCTGAAAACTATGGAGACCGGCTTACAGACTATGTCGACGCGGTCGTCGGCGCCTCCCGCCATCGTCTCGGAAGGCCAGGCCGCGTCACCACCCCCCGGCGGTCCGGGCGCGGCCGTGGCTGCCGACCCCGAAGCCCTCGCCGCCCTCGGCTACAGCACCGCCGAACGATCCGAGGCGATGCACGCCGCCGCCCGGGCGCTCGTCGCCGCCAACCCGGCACCGGGCCGCCCCGACGTCGAGGTGGCTTTGTTCGCCCGCTTCGTCCTCGAAGCCAGCGAACGGCTGACGGCACTCGACCGATGGGGAGCCGGAGTAGGCGCGGCCATCGCCCAGGCCGGCGGGGCGTCTGCACCGTCGTGCCCGCTCACTGCGGCGCCGCTGGCGACCGCGGGCCCAGGCCGCTTCGCCTCCGGCGCCACCGACGTCTCCCGGGCGGGAGGTGGGCCGGCCTGGGCTCCGCCGCCGAGACCGGTCACCGCCGGTCCCGACCGGTCCACTCCCTCCAACGCCCTTCCCGTCGGCGTGGCGGTCGTCTTCGGTGACCCCACCACCGCCGAGCACATCGCGGTCGTGGTACCCGAAGTTGGCACCGACACGGTGCGGGCCGACGCCCAGCGCCTCTACGCCGCGGCCGAGGCCCTCGATCCCGGGGCGGTGGCGGTGCTGGCGTGGACCGGCCACGAGCGTCCCGGTTTCCTCGATTCCCTCGCCCCGGCTGCCGCCGGGAGCGGCAGCCAGGAGCTCGCCAGCTTCGTCACCGCCATGGACCATCGACCCGATGCGACGACGACGGTCGTCGGCCACGGTCACGGGTCGGTGACTGCGGCCCAGGCCCTCGGCAACGGGATGGCCGTAGACGACGTGGTGGTCCTCGGGAGCCCGGGGCTCGGGGTGGGGTCGATCGACGACCTTCCCCTCCACGGCGCCGAGCTCTACGCCGCCCGTGCACCGCTCGACGCCGTGGCCCTGAGCGAGACCTTCGGGCGCGACCCGACCGACCCCCGGTTCGGTGCCACCCGCCTGTCCACCGGCGACGCGGGCGACGCCGTCGGCCACGGCTCGTACCTCGACGCCGGATCGGTCGCGCTGGCCAACGTCGCCGCTGTCGTCGTCGGCCAGGACAACCGTCTCCAGACCCGGGTGCCGTCGGCGGCGGAACGGGCTGCCGGCGCCGTCGACGACCTGTGGCGGCGCAGCGTGGGTTCCGCCGTCGACGGCCGCCAGGCTGCCGTCAGCCGAGCAGCCCGAGTGGCGCGGGACTTCGTCGAGCGCCTGCCGGGGCCCTTGGCGCCGGCGCTCGGCCTCGCCGTCGGCGCCGGGACGACGGCCCTCGACGGGGCCAACCGGGTGATCGACACCGTGCAGCGAGTGGCGAGCCCCGACTTCGTCACCGACCTCGCCGGCGACGTGATCGCCCTGCTCCCCAGATGATCCCGGCGATCGAGGTCCGACACCACCCTCCTCGTGGTCGCGCTGGCCGAGAGTGCAAGCAGCGGCCACGCTCTGCCCTGCCGTTCGTCATCTCGACCAGGATGACCGCAGCGTCAATGCTCCCGGCGAAAGGATTCACACCATGGATGCTTCGACCAGCTCGACGGCGCCGCCGTCGGCCGGCAACGATCGAACGGCGCCCGAGCTCGACGTCACCGCTTGGTTCAACACCGACAGCGCGCCGACGCTCGCCGGGCTTCGGGGGAACGTGGTCGCGCTGCACGCCTTCCAGATGCTGTGCCCCGGCTGCGTGCTCCACGGGACCCCGCTGGCCCAGCGCCTGCACGACGTCTTCGGCGCTGTCGGCCTGACCGTGATCGGGCTCCACACGGTCTTCGAGCACCACGAGGCCATGACCGACGTTTCCCTCGCCGCCCACCTCCACGAGTTCCGCATCACCATGCCGGTGGCCGTCGACCGCCACGACGGACCGGAGCGCATCCCGGCGACGATGCGCGCCTACGGCATGCGGGGCACGCCGTCCCTCGTCCTCATCGACCGGTCGGGCTCGCAGCGCCACCACTACTTCGGGAAGGTCGACGAGCTCGTGCTGGGCCGCCACATCGGCACCCTCCTGGACGAAGCGGGGTAGCGGCGACAGCCAGCTGGGGGGCTGCGCCCCCCCGGCCCCCATCGCCGCCCGGCTCCGTGGCGGTCGCTCGGTCGGCATCTGCTCGGTCCCGGGACCTGTCACAACGTCAGGCCTCTCGGGACCGAGCAGATCTAGCGCACGCGGACGAGGCGCAGGGTGTCGGTGGCGGGCTGGGGCTCGGTGGGTGAGCCGGCGAGGACGGCGGCGACGTCCCCGGCTCGGGCGTAGCCGGCGTCGACGGCCGCTTGGACCGCCCACCACACGATGTCGTCGGTGCTGTCCGACTCGCCGACGACCAGCACGTCGACGCCCCAGCTCATCGTGAGCTGACGGGCCGTGCGCTCCGACGGGGTGGCGGCCACGATGGGGATCTCGGGCCGGAACCGGGCGATCGAACGGGCGGTGGTGCCCGAGCGGGTGCAGGCGATGATGACCGACGCACTGTTCTCGGCCGCGGCCCGCCACGCCGCCGCCGTCGTGGCCGCGGTGATCCCCTCGGGCGAACCCCGGCCGCCGGTGATCTCCTGGGCGCCGAGGCCGCTTCCCCACCCGTGGTAGTCGAACTCCTGCTCGGCCCGGCGGGCGATGCGGGCCATGGTTTCCACCACGCCGACGGGGTCGTGGCCGATGGCGGTCTCGGCCGAGAGCATCACGGCGCTGGTGCCGTCGAGCACGGCGTTGGCCACGTCGGTCACCTCGGCCCGGGTGGGCGCGACCGATGACACCATCGATTCGAGCATCTGGGTGGCGGTGATGACCGGGCGCCCGTAGCGCACTCCGGCCCGGATGATCTGCTTCTGGATATGGGGCACCTCCTCCAGCGGGAGGCGCACGCCGAGGTCACCGCGAGCGACCATGACGGCGTCGGCCACCGCCAGGACCCGGTCGAGATCGGCCACCGCCTCCGGGGTCTCGATCTTGGCCACCAGCATCGGCGGGTCGGCGCCGGCCGCGGCCCGAACCTGTTCGAGGTCCTCGGCCGAACGCACGAACGACACCGCCACGGCGTCGACGTCCGCGGCCACCAGCGCCTCCAGGCGCTCGAGGTCCAACACCGTCGGGCTGCGCATCGCCACCCGTCCCCCTGGCACCGTGATGCCGGGGCGGCCCATCACCCGACCGCCGCTGCGGACCTCGGCCACCGCCTCGTCGGCAACGGTCTCGGTCACGACGAGGGCGATCCCGCCGTCCCCGATCGCCACCCGATCGCCGGGCTCGAGGCTCGCCACCACACCCTCGTCGACGACCGCCACCCGGTCGGACGCCGACGTCGACCCGTCGCCGGCCTGCACCAACCTCACCACGGAGCCGGCGACGAGCACGACGCCGCCGTCCGGGAAGGAGGCGGCGCGCACCTTGGGGCCGGGCAGGTCGGCCATCACCCCCATCCCGGGGACCTCCACCCTGACCCGGCGGATCCTCTCGAGGGCATCGTCGAGGGTCCCGTGGGCCAAGGGGACCCGGGCCACGTCGGCGCCGGCCGCCACCATCGCCCGTAGGACGTCGGGACGGTCAGAGGCCGGCCCGAGCGTGGCCACGATCTTGGTCCGGCGCCCACCCACCACTCGCCGCGTCATGCGCGGCCCACCGTAGCGAACCGCCGGCCCGCGCCTCCCCGGCAGAAGTGAAGGTTCGGAGAACGGTCCGGCTCCGACCCCCGCAGTTGGGCCGGTGTTGGCCATGCTGTTGCCGTGCACGAAAAGGCGAGCCCGACGCCTCGCTCGGTCCGCCTCCAGGAGCGCCTGGCAGGGGTACTGGCCGCCGTCGTCGCCCTGTCGGTGACCACCCTCGTCGACGCCGTCTCCGACACCGTCCCGTCGCTGGTGAGCACCGTCGCCCAGGCCGTCATCCGGGTGGTCCCGGGGGTGTTGAGCCGCTTCGCCATCGAGGCCGTGGGCACCGCCGACAAGCCGCTCCTGGTGATCGGGACGGTCGTGGTGTCCCTGCTGATCGGGGGGGCGCTGGGCCCCGCCGCCCGCCGCCGGCCGTGGCTCGGCCCAGTCGTCTTCGCCTTGTTCGGGCTGGTCGGCGTCGTCAGCGCCGCCAGCCTGGTCGGCGTCTCGGTACTGGGAGCGGCGGTGGGCGCGGCGTTCGGTGCCGCCGCCGGTGCCTTCGCCCTGCGGGCCCTGCTGCGCGCCCTCGACGCCGACATCGCCCGCCGGCGGGCCGAGGCGTCGGACGGCCCGAGCTACCGGCTGCCAGGGTCGGCCGTGAGCCGACGACGGTTCCTCACCGTCGGCTCGGCCGCCACCGGCGGCGTGGTGGTGGCCATGACGACGGGTTGGGGGCTGCGGCGCCAGAGCATGGCCGAAGCCCAACGGGCGCTGGTCCAGCTGCCGACGGTCACCGGCGGGGCCGCGACGCCGGCGTCGGGCACCGCCGGCCTCGACATCGCCGGCATCAGCCCGCTCGTCACCCCCAACCGGATCTTCTATCGGATCGACGAAGCCCTCGTCGTCCCCTCGGTGGACGTCACCCGGTGGCGCCTCGAGCTCACCGGCATGGTCGACCGTCCGTTCGAGCTGACCTACGACGAGCTGTTGGGCCTGCCGATGGTCGAACGGCCGATCACGCTCTCGTGCGTTTCGAACGAGGTCGGCGGCCGCCTGGTGGGTACCGCCGTGTGGCAGGGCGTGCCGTTGCGCGACCTGCTCGACCGGGCCGGGGTGCAACCGGGCGCCGCTCAACTGGTGGGCCGCTCGGTCGACGGCTTCACCGTCGGCTTCCCCACCGCAGCGGCGCTCGACGGCCGCGACGCGCTGGTGGCGGTGGGCATGAACGGCGAGCCCCTGCCCCTCGACCACGGGTTCCCGGCCCGGCTGGTGGTGCCCGGCCTCTACGGCTACGTGTCAGCCACCAAGTGGCTGAAGGAGATCGAGCTCACCACCTGGGAGGCGTTCGACGCCTACTGGGTCGAGCGCAACTGGGCCGAGCTCGGCCCGGTGAAGGTGCAGTCGCGCATCGACGTCCCCCGTGACTACGGTCGGGCCCAGGCCGGCCGGCAGGCGATCGCCGGGGTGGCGTGGGCACCCAACCGCGGCATCGCCCGGGTCGAGGTCAGCGTCGACGGCGGCGCCTGGCAGACCGCCCGGCTGGGCCAGGAGCTGGCCGACGACGCCTGGCGGCAGTGGGCGCTCGACTGGGACGCGACCCCCGGCAACCACACGGTCACGGTGCGGGCGACGACCGCCGACGGCGAAGTCCAGACCGAAGTCAAGCGATCACCGTTCCCGGACGGCGCCACCGGCCACCACACCATCGACGTCCGGGTCGTCTGACCGGACGGGCTCGCGGCGAGGGAGCGGTCCTTCCTCCTCGTGACCCGGATGCACCGGCGGTGTGGCCCTCAGCTGTCGCCCACCCGGCGCGCTAGCTGGGGGGCTGCGCCCCCCCGGCCCCCATCGCCGCCCGGCTCCCTGGCGGTCGCTCGGCCGGCATCTGCTCGGTCCCGGGACTTGTCACAACGTCAAGCCTTCTCGGGACCGAGCAGATCTAGCCGGGGTCCTCTCCGACCTCGCGTAGGGCCGTCGCCAGCGCGGCGCGCAGCCTGCGGGCGGTCGCCGGCGACAGGTGCAGTGCGGCGCCGGCGCCGGCCCGGCCGACCTCCTCCACGAGGAGCTCGACCCGCAGGTCTTCGCACGCCGGGCAGTCGTCGAGGACGTGCACGGACCAGGCCATCGTCGGGAACTCGACGTCGTCACCGGCGTGGTCGTCGAAGGCGAAGTCGATGGACTGCTTCACCACCGGAGTGAACCACGGCCGGGCCGCCGCCGGCGAGACCGCCACGAGTCCGCCCGTGGGCGAAGCTACCGGCGTGCGCGGCCTACGGAATGCCCCGGTCTCGCTACTGATCGTGCTGGCCGTCGCGGTGGTGCCGGCGACGGTCGCCGCCCAGGCGCCGGACGGGCCCCTGTGCCGCCTGGCCGACGACCGCATCGACGAGGCCAGTGGGCTGGCCCGTTCGGGCGACGACGGTGTCGTGTGGCTGCACAACGACTCCGGTGACCGTCCTCGGTTCTTCGGCGTCGACGTCGCCACCTGCGCCACCACCGCCACCTACCTGGTCACCGATGCGGACGCCGTCGACTGGGAGGACGCCACCGCCGGCACCGCGCCCGACGGTGCCGCGGTGCTGTGGTTCGGCGACATCGGCGACAACGCGGCCCAGCGCCCCGGTGTCACCGTCTACGAGGTGCCCGAGCCGGCATCCCGCCCGGCCGACCCCACCGCCGAGACGCCGGTCGCGGTGCGCGCCCGCTACGACATCACCTACCAGGACGGGCCCCACGACGCCGAGACGCTGGTGTGGGACCCCCGTTCGGCTCGCCTCGCCATCGTCACCAAGGCCATCGACGGGCCGTCGGGTATCTACCCGTTCCCGCTAACGGGGGGAGGACCGGTGGTGGCCGCCCGGAGCGCCGACCTCGACGTCGGTGCGCTCGGCGGCCTGGTCGGAGCGTTCGATGGCCAGCTCACCGGCGGAGACATCTCGCCCGACGGCAGCCGTCTCGTCCTGCGCACCTACCTGTCGGTGTACGAGTGGGCCGAGGACGACCCGGCTCGCTCCGTGCTCGACGCCCCGGGCCAGGGCCCGGCAATGCCGGTGGCGGCGCCGGCGACGGGCCAGGGCGAGGCCATCGGCTACGCCGGCGACGGTGCCGCCGTGTACATCACCAGCGAAGGGGCCGGAGCGCCGCTCTACCGGGTGGCGGTCGGCGGCGAGGCTCCAGCGCCGGCGCCGCCCCCCGTGCCTCCGACCGGCGGCGACGAAGCCGGCGCCGACAACGGCGTCGCGCCGTGGGTCTGGGTGGCCCTATCGGCCGGCGCCGGGACGTTCGCCGCCGCCTCGATCGCGGCGCGGCGGCGACGCCGGCGCTGACCGTCAGCCGCCCGCTGCTTGGCGCCTGGCTCGAGGAAACAGACAGGGGTCCCCGGGGACCGCAACGCGGGTCGCGGCTGACGCTCACGACGATGTCGTCGCCGACTGCACGCTGGATCAGCCTGATCACCAACAGGCCGGGCCTGACTCAACGACACCCGGTTCGCCAGCTCTTCCTCCCTGCGGAAACAGCCAGGCGACGTCACTCAACGGGGCCGGGCGGTCGCTACTGCTTGCCGAACCTGATCCATCACACTTCGGACCTGGCCCATGGTTCGACGTTTGGCCGCGATGAGCTTGCGCTCGAGTTGGCTGACTTGCATCAGTAGACTCGGGTCGACGTTGTCAGAAGAACCCGACCGTGCGGCGAATCGAATCGCACCAGGTCCGGGCGACAGGCTGCCAAAGCGGCGTCGAAGGAAGACGCTTGTAGTGGTCGAGACTCAGCTCTACTTCGCGCTGCCGGCAATCGCTCTAACGTGCAGTAGAACTCGAACGAGCCCGGCTCAGTTGGGTAGAAGGAGCGAATACTGAAGGGGAGCAAGTCGAGTTCTGCCGAAGCCCGTATCAAGCCGACGAAGGACTCGGGCGTGAAAGTAGAGCAGTGTACGTCGATGTACTCCTCAGTATCGCGCTGAGCGAGACAACGCTCATACGCGAAGCGATTGGGATCCTCAACGTCGAGTCGCCGCAACGGCAGCGGATTGAGCCCGTCCCACAAGTCCGCAGCGTCTACCTCGCCAAGGTAGTTCGACTCGTGATCGAAGATCTGATGGAACGTAGGCTGGTCGATTGATCGCAGGTAGGCGTCCACCCACTGTCCCGGGACCGTCAGGGCACGCTTGGCATCGAAGCAATAGCGCTTGTCCGGAATGATCAGCGAGATCAGCCCACCGTCGGTCAGTATGTCGGCAATCTGCTGAAGCCAGCCGATTGGGTTGGGTATATGTTCCACGACATGCGACGCCAGTAGAAAGTCAAACGGCGCATAGTACCTACGACATCGCTCAGCGTCTGGCCGGGACTCCAGACGTAGTCCACCTCGACGATCTGGTCCATGTGAGCGGCCATGATTGCATCGGCGGCATACTTCTCGCGAAGCCCTTCCGCGCTGGCGTGATCGAGAAAGAAGACATTCGGATGGTCGGGAGGCAGTCGGGGGTTGTGCAGGGCGCCGACCTCGATCCCGCGCATTTGGGAAAGGTCGATCGGGCCCAGGATCCGATCTTCTACCGCCGGCCACTCGGTCGGCCCCCCCGGTCCTCACCTGGTCCGCTCCATATCCAGGACGATCATGTCCCACCCACGACGATGACCGGCCGATGTCGCGCCCGGGTAACCGTTGGCCCGCGGTACGGCGAAGCCCGGCACTCCGGCCATGCCGCACCCACCATCGGCGTACACGAGCACGAGGTGAGCGTTTCGGCTTCGGACGTCACCCCAGGGTCACCCGGTCACTGTTGTGGTGACCGCCCCGATCGGTCGGGCGGCGGGGCGTCGCCAGGACGACCTCTGAGGTGATGCCCCAGGCCGTCAGCTTCTGGCGGTGCGCCACGGTCCAGCCGGTGTCGGTAAGGGAGGGCACGAGGTCGATCGGGCGGCAGCCGCCCACGGCCTTGGGCCAACGGCGCCACAGCGACAGCCACAGCCGCGACACCGAACGGGACAACCCCTGCTCGCCGAAGGAGAGGTTGACAAAGCCGGCGATCCCGGCCGGCGCCAGCACCCGGGCCGCTTCGGCCAGCATCGCTTCACGGCGGGGCCGGGACAAGAGGTCGAACACGTAGGTCGACACGAACCGGTCGGCGCTGTCGTCGGGCGCAGGGATCGTCGAGGGGTCGGGCGCCACCCGGGCCTCGGCTCGGGCCGCGTGGGGCCGCAGCCGGTCGGTGGCGATGGCGACCATTTTCGGGCTGATGTCGACACCGATGTAGCGGGTGGCGGCCGCCGCGTGGGCCCCGAGCATCTGGGCGGCCACCCGCCCGGTCCCGCAACCGAGCTCGACGATGCTGCGGGCGCGGCCCAGGTCGAGCACACCCAGAAGGGCGTCGACCGCGACCGCCTCGTAGAACCGCTGGCTGTCCTGCCATCGTCCCAGGCGGTCGTAGAACCGCCGGGCCTCGTCGGCGTCCAGCCCCTCGCCGGTCACGGCCGGGCCGCCGCCCTCGACGCCGGCGGACCATCGTCGGGGCTGGGCACCGGGCGACCTTCGCCGGCGGCGCGGCGGCGGCGCAAGCCCGGACGGCTCTCGGTCCCGGGGCGTCGCCGATCCGGGCGACAGGACAACCGAAGGGCGACGATGCCGCCGGCGCCGGCGATCACCGAGGCGGTGAAGACACCGATCTTGGCCCCGTCCACGAGGTCGGCGGGCAGGGCCAGTTCGGTGATGAAGAGCGAGACGGTGAAGCCGATGCCACCGAGCAGGGCTACCGCGGCGACCTGAGACCAGGTCGCGCCCGGGGGCAGCCGGCCCAGGCCGGTGCGACAGGCCACCCACGTGGCGCCGAGGATGCCGGCCGGCTTGCCGACGACGAGACCGATCACGACCGCGAGCCCGGTGGAGGACCCGAGCGCGTCGGTCAGCGCCGGGCCCGACACGACGATGCCGGCGTTGGCGAAGGCGAAGACCGGGACGACCACGAGGCTGGTCCACGGGTGCAGCAGGCGCTCGAGGCGCTCGAGGCGCGATACGGGGGCAGGGGCCGCCGGCGCGCTCTCGAAGGCGGCGGTGGGCGTGGAGCGATCGGCCCGGCGCTTCGCCGCCTCGGGCATCGTCACGGTGCCGACGCGGGGGCGTGCCGGCGTCAGCAGGCCGATGGTCACACCGGCCAGGGTGGCATGGAGACCGGCCTCGTGGGTCGCCAGCCACAGCCCGAGCCCGCACACGCAGTGGATCGATGCGCTGCGCACGTTGGCACGGTGCAGCAGCACGACCAAGACCGCGATGAGGGCGGCGGCCAGCATCCAGCCGGCCTCCACCCCCCGGCTGTACACCAGGGCAATCACGACGATGGCGCCGACGTCGTCCACGATGGCCAGGGCCAGGAGGAACAGCTTCAGCGACGCCGGCACCCGGCTGCCGGCGAGCGCCAACGCACCCAGTGCGAAGGCGATGTCGGTGGCCATGGGAATGGCCCATCCCCCGGACGCCTCTGTGCCGCCAGCCACGGCGAGGTAGACCAACGCCGGCACGGCCATGCCGCCGATGGCGGCCGCGACCGGCAATGCTGCGCTGCGCCGGTCACGCAGCTCCCCCTCGACCAGCTCCCGTTTGATCTCCAGCGCGACGACGAGGAAGAACAGCGCCATCAGGCCGTCGTTCACCCAGTGACGGAGGTCGAGCGTCAGCTCCCACTGGCCGACGGCGATACCCAGCTCGGTGGCCCACAGCGTCGTGTAGCCGCCCGGCCACGGCGAGTTGGCCCAGGCGACCGCCGCCACCACGGCGACGATGACTACCGCTCCGCTGGCGGTCTCGGTGCGGAGGTAGGCCCACAGCGCCCGGGCACGGCTCGCCGCCGGCGGGGTGGGGAGCGGGCGGCGTCGGGGCGGCATGGTTCGAGACGCCGACCAGGCTTCCCGGCACACCCCACACTCGCTTCGCTCCCGAAGCTAGTGGAACCGGGCGAACCGGCGTCCACCGGTCCGCACGGTCCGACCCGATAGAGGCCGTCCTAGATCTGCTCGGTCCCGAGAAGGCTTGACATTGTGACAAGTTGCGGGACCGAGCAGATGCCGACCGACCGACCGCCAGGGAGCCGGGCGGCGATGGGGGCCGGGGGGGCGCAGCCCCCCAGCTAGCGAGAGGCGCTTCCCGGCGAGGACGATGCGAGGACGAAGCGATAGCCGATCCCGGGTTCGGTGAGGAAGTAGCGGGGTGACCCAGGGCGTTCGAGCTTGCGGCGCACGTGGGCCATGTGGACCCGCAGGTAGTTGGTCTTCTCGGTGTAGGTGGGGCCCCAGACGGCCTCGAGCAGTTGCGGCGAGGTGACGAGCTTCCCCCTGTTGCGCACCAGGTACTCGACGAGATGCCACTCGATGGGCGTCAACCGGATCGGCTGGCCGTCACCGGCCAGGACCTGACGCGCCGCCAGGTCGACCCTGAAGTCTGCGGTCTCGACGGTAGGGAGCTCCTCGGCGGGCGCCCATCGTCGCACGGCGGCGCGCAGGCGGGCGAGGAGCTCGTCCATCCCGAAGGGCTTGGCGACGTAGTCGTCGGCGCCGGCGTCGAGCGCCGCCACCTTGTCGCGCTCCGCTCCACGCGCCGACAGGATGATGATCGGCACCCGGCTCCAGCCCCGTAGGCCCCAGACGACGTCGATGCCGTCGATCCCGGGCAGCCCGAGGTCGAGCACGACGACGTCGGGGTGTTCCCGTGCCGCGAGCTCGAGGGCCTGCTCGCCGGTGGCAGCAAGGTCGACCTTGTAGCCGCGTGCGTTCAGGTTGACCGACAGGGTGCGCCGCATCGGCGCTGCGTCGTCGACGACCAGCACCCTGGTCACTGGTGCACCATCGCTTGCGCTCCCCCCGGGTGACCGGTCGACGGCGCGAGCGCCAGCGAGCCCGGCGACGATGGGGACCGGGGGCGCAGCCCCCGAGCATGAACGGTCATGTCGGCCCGGTCCGGAGGCTTACCACCATGGTCACGCCTCCGCCGGGGGTGTCCTCGATGACCAGTTCACCGCCCATCGCGCCGATGAAGCCGCGGGCGATGGCGAGGCCGAGGCCGACGCCGGTGCCGTGGTCCACCAGTCTCTGGAAGGGTTGGAAGACCGCGTCCCGGTCGCCCATGGGGATGCCCGGGCCTTGGTCGACGACGCGGATGTCGACACGACCGGCGATGGCGCCGGCCTCGACTTTCACCGGGGAGCCCTCGGGCGACGCGGTCAGGGCGTTGTCGATCACGTTGGTCAGCGCCCGCTCGAGGAGAACGCTGTCGGCCAGCACCAGGGGAAGGGTCTCGGGCACGTCGACCTCCACGGCCTGGCCCCGGGGACCGAGGCCGGCGACGGCTGCCGGGACGACCTCTTCGAGGCCGAGCGGGCCCAGCTGCACGTCGAGGGCGCCGGCCTGGAGGCGGCTCATGTCCAACAGGTTGGCCACCAACGTGTCGAGGCGGTCGGTCTCGTCCTCGATGGTGGCGTGGAACTCCTCGAGCTGGTCGACCGGCCAATCGAGGTCGGGCTGGCGGATGCTGCTGATCGACGCCTTGATCGACGCTATGGGGGTACGCAGGTCGTGCGACACCGCCTGCAGCAGCGCGGCGCGTAGGTCGTTGGCTTCGGACAGGCCGCGGGCCCGGTTCGCCTCTGCCGCGAGCCGCTTGGCTTCGATCGCGGTCGAGAGCTGCGCCGCGAGGGCGTTGAGGACCCGGTAGTCGTTGGCGGCCAGGGGCCGGCCCGACAGCACCAGGACGTAGTCGTCCTCGAGCTCTTTGACCACGTCGGCGCCCTCGGGCGGGACGAAGTCAGCGGTACCGGCGCTGGCCTCCACGTGCCACTCGCCGCTGTCGCCGTGCAACAGGCTGGCCGAAGCCATGCCGAAGGCGTCCCGCAGTCGAGCCAGAATGGTGGGCAACGACTCTTCTTCGGCCCGAGAGCCGGCCAGGGCGGCCAGGGCTTCGGCTTCGGCCCGCGATCGGGTGGCATCGAGACGGCTGCGTGCCACCCGGTCGACCATCACGCTGACCAGGCCGGCCGCGCCGAGGTAGACGACGAGGGCCAGAAGGTTCTCGCTGTCACCGATCGAGAAGCGGTAGATCGGGGGGGTGAAGTACCAGTTGGCGAGCAGGAAGCCGCTCACTGACGCGGCGATCGCCGGGACCACACCGCCTACGGCGGCGACCGCCATCGCCACCAGGAGGTAGAGCAGCAGGACGCTTGACAGTCCGACGGTGTTCCGCAGGTTGGCCAGCACCACCGTCAGCAGCGGGAGCCCGGCCGCGGTCAGGGACCAGGCAACGACCTGACGCCGGGGCGGGAGCGGGCTCAACCCTCGCCCCGGGACCGGTAATCGAGCCCGGCCGTCCTCGTTCTCGTCGCCGGCGGCGGCCGAGATCACGTGCACGTCGATGGGCCCGGACAGACGGATGACCCGGTTGATGACCGAGCCCTGGCTCAGTTCCTGCCAGCGGGAACGACGGCTGGCGCCGAGCACGACCTGGGTGCCGTTCTCGGCCCGGGCGAACTCGAAGAGGGCGACGGCAACATCGCTCCCGGACACTTCCCGGTACTTGCCGCCGAGCTCCTCGAGCAGGTGGCGGTGGGCGACGACGAGGTCCGAGGGCAGGCTCGACAGACCGGAGTCGGCCAGGATATGCACGCCGAGCAGCTCTCCGTGGGCACGCTCGGCGATGCGGGCGGCCCTTCGGATCAGGTGCTCGCTGTGGGGGGCGCCGGTGATGGCGACGATCACCCGTTCCCGGGTCTCCCACGGTTCGTCGATGCCGTGGCGCCGCCGATAGTCCTCCAGGGCTTCGTCGACCTGGCCGGCCACCCACAGCAGGGCGAGCTCGCGCAGCGCGCCGAGGTTGCCGGCCCGGAAGTAGTTGCCGAGGGCGGCGTCGACCTGCTCGGCGGCGTAGATGTTGCCATGGGCCATGCGCCGGCGCAGCGCTTCGGGGGTCTGGTCGACCAGCTCGACCTGCTCGGCGCCGCGAACGATGTGGTCGGGGATCGTCTCGCGTTGGGTTATCCCAGTGATGCGCTCGACGACATCGTTGAGCGACTCGAGGTGCTGGATATTGACGGTCGAGATGACGTGGATGCCGGCGTCGAGGAGTTCCTCGACGTCCTCCCAGCGTTTGGCGTTGCGGGTGCCGGGCACGTTGGAGTGGGCCAACTCGTCGACAAGGACGACTTCGGGACGGCGGGCGAGGACAGCGTCGATGTCCATCTCCTCGTAGCCGGCGCCGCGGTACCGGAGCCGGGCCCGGGGGACCACCTCGAGGTCGCGGACCTGCTCCGCGGTATGGGCCCGGCCATGGGTCTCGACGGAGCCGACGACGACGTCGGCGCCCCGCTCCTTACGGCGCCATCCCTCGTTCAACATGGCGAATGTCTTGCCGACGCCCGGGGCGGCACCCAGGTAGACGCGTAGCGAGCCCCGCTTGGCGGGGCGGGACCCGCTGGGGACGGCCGTTGCGCTCATGACGAGGGCTGGTCGAGGACGGCACCGAGGATCAGCGCGGGGAGGAAGGTGACGCCTCCGACCGCCACCATCACGACGAGCAACATGGCCCCGAACGTACGCCCGCTGGTGCGGGCACCGGTCGTCGAGGTCGGAGGCAGGGACAACCGATAGCCCTAACGCTCTCGTTCGTCGAGGGCGAGGTTGAGCTCGAGGACGTTGACGCCCTTCTCGCCGAGGAAGCCGAGGCTGCGCCCGACGGTGTGGTCGTCGACAAGTCCGAGGACCTCGTCGAGGCCGAGGCCGCGGGCCTCCCCGACCCGGCGGGCCTGGAGGCGGGCGTTGGCGACCGAGATGTGGGGGTCGAGGCCGGAGCCGGACCCGGTGACGGCGTCGACCGGTACCCGAGCGTCCTCGGACAGGCCGTTCGTGTCCCGGTAGGCGTCGACCCACTCCTGGACCGAGGCCAGGAGGTCCTCGTTGGTGGGGCCGAGGTTCGACGCCCCCGACGCCACCAGCGAAAGGTCGCTCACGTCGGCCGGTCCGGTTTCACCGGTGGGCTCGCCGGCGTCGTCGGTGACCTCGACCAGCGAGCCCGATGCCGCCGCCCCGGCGTGCGACGGACGGGGGTGGAAGTACTCCTCGCCGTCGAATGCCTACCCCAGGAGCCGGGATCCGACGATGCGGCCGTCGCGCTCGATGAGCGAGCCGTTGGCCTTGTCGTTGAAGGCGGCCTGGGCCACACCGGTGACGACGAGGGGGAACACGATGCCGCAGACGACCGTGAGCGCGAGCAGTGCCCGTAGGCCGGCGAGGAGTTGGGCGCGCATCAGGACACTCCGAGGGTGGTGATGACGATGTCGATGGCCTTGATGCCGATGAAGGGGGCGATGATCCCGCCGAGGCCGTAGATCAACAGGTTGCGCCTCAGCACCGCGGCGGCCCCCAGTGCCCGGAAGTGCACGCCCCGTAGGGCCAGCGGGATGAGAGCGACGATGATGAGGGCGTTGAAGATGACCGCCGAGAGGATGGCCGAGCGGGGCGACTCGAGGCCCATGACGTTGATGCGGTCGAGCTGGGGATAGACCCCGATGAACATCGCCGGGATGATGGCGAAGTACTTGGCCAGGTCGTTGGCGATCGAGAAGGTGGTCAGCGAGCCGCGGGTGATGAGCAGCTGCTTGCCGATCTCGACGACCTCGATCAGCTTGGTCGGGTTGGAGTCGAGGTCGACCATGTTCCCGGCTTCCTTGGCCGCTTGGGTGCCGGTGTTCATGGCCAGGCCGACGTCGGCCTGGGCCAGGGCGGGGGCGTCGTTGGTGCCGTCGCCGGTCATGGCGACCAGCCGGCCCCCTTCCTGCTCCCGGCGGATCAGGTCCATCTTGTCCTCGGGGGTGGCTTCGGCGAGGAAGTCGTCGACGCCGGCTTCGGCGGCGATGGCCTCGGCGGTGAGGGGGTTGTCGCCGGTGATCATCACGGTGCGGATGCCCATGGCCCGGAGCTGGTCGAAGCGTTCCCGCATTCCCTCCTTGACGATGTCCTTGAGGTGGACCACGCCGAGGACCTCGGTTTGGCCGTTCGTCCCTTCGGACACCACCAGAGGGGTGCCGCCGCTAGTGGCCACGCACTCGGTGTTCTTCGCGGCCACCGGCCGGCGCGGCCGCTCGGGTGATTCCCCGGCCTGATGTTCGAGCACCACCCGCTTCACGGTCTTGTGTGTCGTCCCGCAGAGCGCAGCCGCTCCACGGA
>JBQTIQ010000028.1:0-24114 GCA_052387955.1 Acidimicrobiia bacterium
CCACCGGCGAGAAGGTCAGCGACACGGCGTTCGCCTCCATCCCCCTCCGCCGCCACGACTGGCACGGCGACTGGAACTACGACGTCACGGCGTGAATCGCTCAATCAATCCCGCGGCGGGCCCTTAGGTGTAGCGAACGGCTCTTCGTCGGGAAATAGGTTCTGAATATGCGTCTTTGCAGCGCTGTTCTCGCCAACCTCGGTCGCCGACCAGAAGGTGAACGGAACCAGCCCCTCGTCCTCGTCGGCGAATCTCTTGAGTCGCGGCTTCCCATCGCCGTTCTTTGGCCAGTACACCCGGTTCGCCTCAATCAACTCCTCAAAGCGCAATCGCGTGTAGGTCCATGCTCTGCCAGCGGGTGGTGGGTGAATGACGCCCGTGGGAGTGGTGATCTCGTAAAATTGGTTTGCCGTAGCGCGTCCAGCTTGAGCGCTCATCGGAACTGATCGCCATGGCCCGCGAGGGTCGTGATCGGGGTTCGAATAGTCGCCTCTGTCCGGTAGGCGGTTCCGGAATGCCTTCCAGCGCTGCGGACCGTTAATTGCGTACACGAGGAGGTAGTCGTGCATGGACGAAAGAGCCGCTCGATTGTCTCGAGAAGTTCGCTTCTGCCAAACGATGGTCGAAACCCAATTCGTGCTGCCTAACACCTCGTCCATGACAGAGCGGCAGCGATGGACTTCGGCATCATCGAGGTGGACCCAGATGCTGCCGTTGCGCGGAGAGCAACGGCTTGATCTGGAGAAGACGATCTCGCAGCATCGAGAGCCAAACTGAGTGCTCAAGGTTGTCGTCGTAGTTGGGGAAGGCCTGCCCGGTGTTGAAGGGCGGGTCGATATAGACAAGTCGGACCTGACCGGCGTAGCGCTGGGCGAACTCAGGGATGCGGTTCAGCGCGGTGAGGGTCGTGGAGGGCGTCACCCTCAATCAGAAGGTTGCCGCTGGCAGAAGCAGCATCGCCGATTGTGTCGACCTCATGCAGAAGTCGCACCTCGCTGACACGTGGATCCGTCGGCTCGACCCACTCGTAGCTGCCCTGGGGATCCGAGATCAGCCGAAGGTGCTTGTTCGTCCACGTCAGCTCTAGGCGGCCGGTCGGCTCCAACCGTTGCCCCTTCTCAGTCGGCATTCGCGTGACTGTACGGCCGCCGCGTGACCAGGTCTGGGCTTCGTCGACCGCGCGAGGGTGGGACGTGCCTCGTCGAGCAGCGACGGTGCGCTAGCGGGTGCGGGTACCTTGGAGTCCATGGATCTCACGACGGTGATCGAGACCACTGCCGGGGTGCGCAGCGGCAAGCCGTGCTTCATCGGCACCCGGATCGCCGTCTACGACGTCCTCGAGTACTTGGCGTCGGGGATGACCACCGAGGAGATCGTTGCCGACTTCCCGGAGCTCACGCCTGACCTCGTCCGCGCCGCGATCGAGTTCGCGGCCCTTCGGGAGCGTCGGCTCGCCACGGCGTGAAGCTCCTGCTCGACCAGAACCTCTCCCGACGCCTCGTAGGACCCGTGCGCGATGTGTTCCCCGAGAGCGAGCACGTCTCGGCGGTAGGGCTCGACGGCGCGACCGACCAGGAGATCTGGGAGTACGCCGGGAGCACGATCTCGGGATCGTCTCGAAGGACTCGGACTTCCGTCAACTGGCCTTCCTCCACGGGCCCCCACCGAAGGTCGTCTGGCTCCGGGTGGGGAATGCCTCGACCTCGACCGTCCTGCAGGTGATCGTCGACCACGCGGAGGACATCGAGGCGTTCGGTCGCAACGAGGACGAAGCGCTCTTGGTGTTGCCCCACCTGCGATCGACCTGACCGTCGGCCGCCCGGGGCGCCTACAGGTCGAGGGCGGCGATGGCCTTGCGCCTGCCGGCGGGCGATCTCAGGGTGCCGCTCGGCGGCGGTGAGGAACTCCGAAGGGGTCCCCGACCGCCGAGTTCTGTGGAGCGGACGACGGGATTCGAACCCGCGACCCCAACCTTGGCAAGGTTGTGCTCTACCAGCTGAGCCACGTCCGCGTGGGGGTGTCACCTTAGCAAGCCTCCCGAGATGGCCCAAGGCGCGGGGCTCAGTTCGGGGCTGCCACCCGGGCGCGGATCCGCTGCGCCATCTCCACGGCCAGCGAGCGGTCGCCGATGCGCTCGAGTTGGCCCGCGTCGGCGTTACGCCGAACCACCAACGTGGCGGAGCGGTCGTCCTGCCAGCCCTGGACGGTGACGGCCTCGTCGACGGGGAACTCGGCCACGTCGGCCCGCCACTCGCGGTCGTTCACCATGAGCAGACGCCGGCCGGCCAGCACGAGGACGCCGTCGTGCCCATTCATGCTGCCATGCACGGCACATTCGACGACTTCGCCTGGGGCCAGGAGGACGCCGGCCGCGGTGAGGGCTGCCCGTGCCGCCCGGCGAGCGCCGCCGCTCATCCGCCCGGCAGCCGCGCCCAACCCGTTGGGGTCGTTGAGCACCGGAGCAGGCGGAGGAAGGACCGACGGTTGAAAGGCCGGCGGGGGCGGGACCGGGAACGCGCCCGGAGGCGACGGCGACGACTCTGGAGCCGGCCATCCCGTATCGCCCGGAGGCTGCGACGGGACCGGCGGCGGGGGCGACCACCCGGGACCGGGCGCTGCCGGCGGTGCCGGAGGAGGAGGCGAGGCGGGCGACGGGGGCGAGGCCGAGGGTGGGGGCGGCGACCACTCGGGACCGGGCGGTGCGGCAGGAGGAGGAGGAGGCGAGGCAAGCGGAGGAGGCGAAGCCGGCGGCACGGCGGGAAGCGGGGTCGACACCTCGGCCGGGAGGGGCCCGAAGGCGGTCGTCGGCAGATCGGGCAGGGCCACGGCCGGATCTCCGGGCATGGGTGGCAGAGCGGTAGTGGGGGCTCCGGCCGGAGGCGGCGGCGGAGGCGGGACCTGGGCCGGTGGCGCCGGCGGGAACGGCGGTTCGAGCCGCGGTGGCGGCGGAGGCAGGACCTGGGCCGGTGGCGCCGGCGGGAACGGCGGATCGAGCCGCGGTGGCGGAGGCAGGACCTGGGCCGGTGGCGCCGGCGGGAACGGCGGATCGAGCGGAGGCGATGGCGGCGGAGGCAGGACCTGGGCTGGTGGCGCCAGCGGCAAGGGCGGATCGAGCGGCGGTGGCGGCGGGGCGGTATCCCGGACGGCCGAGACGTCGTCCTCGGCGTCGGAGATCTCGGGCTCGTCGCCGCCGGCGCTGTCGTCGCTCATCGCTCCCCCATTCCCGCCGGGCGGCCATCACGAGTCGTCGGTGCGCCGCACCATGGACGACCGCCGGTCCCGAAGCGCAGGGCCGTTGAGTTGTTCGAACGCTCGCCCATAGGGGACCGCCTCCGTGGCCTGGGTTGCCCGATGTTAGGAGCGATCGCTCGCCAGGGCCCGCTCCAAGACCTCCCGCGCCGACGGGGGGATGTCCACACCGGCGGCAAGCGCGATCGCCTCCGGGCTCATCTTGCGCAACGTACGGCGGACCACCTCGACGGCCTTGTCCGCGCCGAGTTGGCCGGCCACATCGGCAAGCTGAGTCTGAGCGAAGACGAGGCACAGGGCATCCTCGTGGGCCTGGACCTGAGGGTCCGAGCCCAGCCCCTCCTTGCGGACGATTCGCTGCACCCGGTCCACGTCGTCGTCGCCGTACCCGGCCGCCCGCAGGATCGTGCCCATCTCCTCGGCATGCTGGCGCTTGAGGGTCGTCCGCCACCGGAGGTACCCGGCCCGGCCGTCGGGGTACGACGATCGAGGCAGCGACCATCGTCGGAGGTGGTGGCCTCGGGCGGCCAACAGCTGCACCTCGCTGGCCGCGGGGTCGAGGCGCCGCAGCCAGGCTTCGGCCATCTCGGCGTGGGCCTGCTCCTTTGGTCGTTCCACGCCGTCCACCGTGATGGTGTTGGGGTCGTCGGCGTTGGCGGTGTCGATAGCGGCGACGGCAAGGTCGTAACGCGGGACCGTCACCCAGCGCCTCCGGGCTCTTCCGTACCCGGGGGCCGCAGGTCGACCCGCAGCACGAGGAAGCCGTCCTCGACGGCAGCCTGGGCGTCGCCGATGAGGGCGTAGTCCTGAAAGTCCTCCTGGGCCTGCCTGATGAATGCGGTGCGCTCGTCCCCGCCTACCGGCGGCAACGTCCGCCGGCGCACCGCCGCCGCCCGGTCCCGGAACCGCTGGAGCATGCCCTCCACGTCGAACTGGTCTGCCATGACCAGATCTTGCTCGCCGAGCCACCCGCGAGCGGAACTCAGGGGGCCGGCGTCGGATTGCTGGCCGGCGGCATGCGTCGGCCCTCGACCGGCAACCGACGACCGGGCCGGGACGTCGTTACGCCGGGCCTCCAGCTGCCGGGGCCGCGGCGGCCGGCGGGGCGACCGGCGCCGGTGGTACCGGTGGCGTTGGCGGCGCCGGCCGGGGCCGGCTCCGGCGCCCCAGCCAGACGGTCAGCAGGAAAGAGGTCAGGGCGCCGGCGCCCAGGGCGCCGAGCGCCAGCCGGGCCAGGTCGCCGGCGCGGTCGTCGTTGATCTCCGACGGGACGACCTCGGTCGTCGCCGTGTCGACCGCGGTGGTCGGTGGCGATTCGGTATCGGGCGCCGGCCCGGGTACCAGCAGTGGGTTGGCTCCACCGCGAGAGGAGAGCGTGGTCGTGACCGGCCCTTCGTCGGGCGACAGCGACGCCGGCGCGTCGCTCTCGTCGTCGGACGGGACCTGGGCCCCGGCCTGAACGGCCGCCCCGGTCACCATCCGCACCGCGAACAGCGCGGCCAGTGCCGTGGTCCCCCACCTCCGAGCGCCCGTGGTTCGCTTCGACACGCCCTCTCGCTTCGCGGCCTGACCGGCCGGCGATCGTACCGGCCGCTGGAGGGGCATCCGTTCATGCGGTCGCCACCTGGCCACAACCTTTGTCGGAGCGGCCCGAGCCGGCGACCGCGGCGGTCAGCGCTGGTGCCGAGGGCACGAGTACGTCGTGCGGCCGCCGATCGTCCGGCGCTCGAGCACGGTGCCGTCACGAGGGCAGCGCCCGCCCCGGGCCCGGGCGACGTGGAGGTCACCGGTGTGCGAACCGCCCCGCTCCCCCAGCTCGGCGACCGTGGCCGCGAGGTGGCGGTGCAGGCGCCGGCGCTCGGCGCCGGTCAGTGACCCCGCCGGCCGGGCCGGGTCGAGCCCGGCCCGCCACAGCACCTCGTCGGTCAACAGGTTGCCGAGCCCGGCGAGGCGCCCCTGGTCCATGAGCCGGGCCTTGAGCGGCGCCCGGCTGTCGCCCAGGAGGCGGGCCAGCTGGGCCGGCGTGACCGCGCCGGCGTCGATCCCGAGGCGGGCCTCGTCGGGGGCGAGCACCACGCCTCCCAACCGCCGGGGGTCGTTGACCCGCAGATGGCCGCCGTCGGCGAACCCGATGGTGAACCGGTTCCAGGCCGGTAACAGGCGGCTGCTCGAGTACTCGAGTGCGTCGACGCCACGGTCGTCGTCGACGACGAGGACCCCGGTCATGCCGAAGCGCAGGCCCAACGACGGCCCGGCGCCACCATCGGTGTCGAGCACCAGGAGCTTCCCGGTGCGCCGGGCGGCGGTGAAGCACCGGCCCCGGAGGGCTTCGCCCAGGCCGGCGGCCGAAGTGGCTTCCTTGAGGTACCACGGGTCGGGGGCGTCGACGGCCACGACCCCTCGGCCCAGGGCATTGTCCTGGGCGAGGCGCCGGTACGACTCGATCTCGATCAGCTCAGGCATCGGCGCTTGCTCCCGCGGACGGGAGGCGCGCCCGGGCGACCGCGCCGCGCCCGACGGTGCTACGCAGCTGTGCTCCTCGCCAACGCAGCGGCGAAATCGGCGATCAGGTCGTCGACGTGCTCGAGGCCGACCGAGACCCGGACCATGCCTTCGCTGATGCCCATGGCGGCCCGTTCCTCTGGGCGCAGCGTCGCCGCCGTCATCGTCGGCGGGTGAACCACGAGGGTCTCCGGCCCGCCCAGGGACGGCGCCACCTGGGCCAGCTCGACCGACTCCACGAAACGCCGGCCGGCGTCGAGCCCCCCGGCCAGGTCGAAGGTGAGCACGGTCCCCCCGTTGGTCATCTGGCGCCGGGCCAGCTCGCGCTGGGGATGGGAGTCGAGGCCCGGATAGTGCGAACGGGCCACCGCCGGGTGGGCCTCCACGAACTCGGCCAGAGCCTGGGCGCTCTCGGCCTGCTGGCGGATGCGGGCGTGCAGGGTCCGGACTCCTCGCAGCGCGTTCCAGGCGTCGAAGGGCGAGCACACCGCCCCGTGCACGAGGTGGTGACCCCACACCGCGTCGACCAGGTCGCGCTCGCCGGCGATCACGCCGATCATGGCGTCGTTGTGCCCGGCGATCCCCTTGGTGGCGGCGTGCAGCACCAGGTCGACCCCGAAGTCCAGCGGCCGCTGAACCGGCGGCGGGGCGAAGGTGCCGTCGACGACCGTGAACGGGCCGGCGATGCGACCGACCGACTCGAGGTCGACGAGGTCGAGAACCGGGTTGGCCGGCGTCTCCACGAACACCAGCTGCGTCCGGCCCGGGCGCACCGCGGCCGCCAGAGCTCCGGGCTCGGTGGCGTCGACGAAGCTGACCTCGATGCCGAGGCGGGGGCACAGCATCGTGAACAGCTGGTTGGTGACCGAGAAGGTGGTGTCCTGGGCGACGACATGGTCGCCCGTACCACAGAACGTCAGCACCACCGAAGCGATGGCACCCATGCCCGATCCGAAGGCCAGGGCCGCCTCCGCGCCTTCGAGGGCGGCTACCGCCGACTCGAAGTCCTCGACCGTCGGGCTGCCGTTTCGGCTGTAGAACATCGGCGGGTTGACGCTCGTTGCCCGGCGGAACTGCTCGTCGACCGATCGGCTCAGGTAGGTGGTCGACGGGAACAGCGGCGACGCCAGCGATTCGCCGCTGTAGGCCCGCCCGGCCCGGACGGCCCGTGTCTCCGAGCGCCAGCTGTCGTCAGCCATCGTGCTTCTCCACGGTCTCGAGGAAATCGGCGAGACGCGAACCCATCTGGTCGACCTCGATGAGGAAGGCGTCATGGCCGTGGGGGCTGTCGATCTCGGCATAGTCAGCGGGGGACCCGCCGGCCCTGATCCCGTCGACGATCTCTCGGGACTGGTACACCGGGTAGAGCACGTCCGAGCTGACACCGATGGCGAGGGTGGGGACCCGCACCCGGGCCAGCGCCGGCGCCAGCCCACCCCTCCCCCGGCCCACGTCGTGCAGGTCCATCGCCTTGGTCAGCAACAGGTACGTGTTGGCATCGAAACGGCGCACCAGCTTGTCGCCGTGGTACTCGAGATAGCGCTCGACCTCGAATCGCTGCCACAGCGAGAAGCCGCCGTCGAGGGGTTCGACGACCTCTCGGCCGAACCGGTCGGTGAAGACGTCGTCGCTGCGGAACGTGATCTGGCTGACCATGCGGGCCAGGGCCAGCCCTTGGTGGGGCCCTTCCCCGGGGGCGGCGTCGTAGTAGTCGCCATTGCGGAACCCGGGGTCCATGCCGATGATCCGCCGGCCTGTCGACCACCAGCCGATCTGCTGGGCGGAGGCGGCGGCGCACGTGGCGACGGGGACGATCGAGCGCACCCGCTCGGGGAACATCACCGCCCACTCCAGCACCATCATCCCGCCCATCGACCCGCCCAGCACCGTGAGCCAACGACCGACCCCGAGGTGGTTGGCCAACGCGGCCTGGGTCCGTACCCAGTCGCGCACCGACACGACCGGGAACCGCGGCCCGTAGGGCCGGCCGTCGCCGGGGTGGGCGGAAGACGGCCCGGTCGAGCCCTGGCAGCCCCCGAGGACGTTGGCGCACACGACGAAGTAGCGGTCGGTGTCGAGGGGACGGCCGGGACCGATCATGGCGTCCCACCAGCCGGGAGCGGCGTGGCCCTCCTGGGCCCGGCCGGCGGCGTGACTGTCGCCGGTCAGGGCGTGGCAGACGAGGACGGCGTTGGCCCCGTCGCCGTCGAGCTCGCCCCAGGTCTCGTAGGCGACCTCGACCGCAGCCAGCAGGCCGCCTCCTTCGAGAACGAACGGGCGGTCGACGGCCAAGTGCAGGAACCGGCGCCGACCAGGTGGGTCGCCGGGGCGCCACGCCCCCGACGCCGGCAACATCGAGGGGTGCGACCGTCGCACCGCCACCGACGGGTCAGGCTCGAGGTGGGGCTCGCCGTCCTTGTTCGATGACATGCTTCCTCCGGGCACTTGGTTGCCTCGCTCCTACCGAGACCGCATCCCGACCCCGAGGGGGACGGTGGGCACCTTGGCTGTCCGTGCCAGGTTGCCGGACCCCGTTGCCGGGGCCACTCCTGATGCCAGATGACAGTGAACGCGACCGGGCCGCGTCTGTCAATCGACGTGGTGGCGCATGAGACGGACGACCCGGCCGTCGTCGGCCAGCACCAGGGTGTCGACCTGGCGACCACGGCTGGCGAGGGCGCCGACCACCGCCACGCTGTTGCCACCGTCGAGGCCGTACCAGCGCACGATGGCGGGAAGCGTGCCCTTCATGGTGGTGGCGACCCATTCGAAGGCATCCTCGGGGCCGACCTCGCCGCCCGGATGCGACACCGTGATGTCGGGATGGAGCTGAGCGTGGACCGCGGCCGGGTCGTCGCCGTTCCAGGCCCGGACCCAGCGGTCGACGACCGCCTTGACCTCGTTCTGTTGCATGCGGCCCGGACGATAGCGGTACCGCTACCGGCGACGCCGTCCTCGCCGGCCGTGCCCGCCAGGACCAGGCGCGCTCATCCGAGGCAGGCGACGTCGGGGGCGCGGGCGTCGAGGTACTCGACGAGCTCGCGCACCGCGCTACGGGCGACGGCCACCTCCAGTGCGGCGAACGCATCCCTCGACGCGCCGTGGTCGCCGATCGGAGCCCGGGTGTGCACCAGGGTGATCTCGAGCTTCTCGTCGGCATGGAACCCGAGGTCGGGGGGGCCACCGTCGTCACCCCAGACCGCGGCCCGGCATTCGGGGGCCCGCATCGTCACCGCGGCCACGTGCCACCAACGGTCCTCCACCGAAACCCGGACCATCGACGCCGGCAGGACGAGGTCACCCGGAGCCGACGCCCACAGGACGCAGGGCTCGGCTCCCATCGGCAAGCCCCGCAGCCCGGTCCGATCGCCGGCCCGCCGCCGGGCGTGAACGGCGGCGATGGTGGCGTGGAACCCGCACGGGGTCAGCACCGGGTGGCCCACGTACGGATCGTGGGGCGGCCGGCGCACCTCGAACAGGGTGGTGCTGCCGGTGCGGACCCGGGCCCGCGTCATCGGCAAAGCCGCCACTAGCGCGGCGGTGGACCGCATCGCAGCCAAGGCCTGGTCTGACAGCGTCCCGTCGGTTGACCCCATGAGCCGACTGTAAAGTACACCTAACATTCGACGCAAGGGGGTGCCGAGAAGTCCCAGGGGGACTGGTTGCCGGCCGGCGCTGTCCCGCCCTCCGGTCCGAGGTCTTGACAGGGCCCTGCTCTATAGGGTTGCCTAACCTCCAGTGTTCAGAACGGTCGCCAGCCGGCAGTGGGTAGACCCACCCTGCTCGGGGCTCGACTCGCTCGTCTGGGTACGGTTCGTGGAGAGCGACGGCGGCATCACCTGTGAGGCCCACGGCACCCGGCACCGCCGGCCTGCCACCGTCACCATCTCGGTGCTCACCGGGATCCAGATGGCCAAGGCCGGCATCCCGACCGTGCTGCGGCGCACACCGGTCGGCAACGGTGGCGGCACTACCGACCGAGCAGCGGTCGCGGGCTGAGATGTACGTCTGCCAGTGCCGTCTCGTCACCGACCGGGCCGTCGGGGCCTGTGTCGCCGAAGGCTGCCGAGACCTTGCCGACCTGGCCCGCCGCTGCGGCGCCGGGTCGAGGTGCGGCGGATGCGTGCCGGCGTTGGCCGAGATCTTCGACGAGCTTGGTCTCGTCGGCGCCGGCGCAACGGACTGACGGGTTGGCCCCACCGGGCCGGCACCGCTGGGCCCGGCCTGGGGGGCCGGGGAGCGCAACCAGCAACGGCGTCGGGGCTGTCACCGCTACGGTGGCGCAGCGGCCGGCCTGGCGGCCGGGCGGGCGGGCCGCCAACGACCAATCGACCCCGGAGCGAGGAGCGCAGCGTGCAGGGTGATCCCGAGGTCATCGAGATGCTGAACGAGGTCCTGACGGCCGAGCTGACGGCCATCAACCAGTACTTCATCGACGCCCGGATGTGTGCCAACTGGGGGTACGACCGGCTCGCCGAGCGGCTCTACAACGAGTCGATCGGCGAGATGAAGGATGCCCAGGCCCTCATCGACCGCATCCTCTACCTCGACGGGCTACCCAACGTCCAGCGCCTCGGCGCGGTCCGGGTCGGCGAGAACCCCCAGGAGAAGCTCGAGCTCGCCCTCAGCCTCGAAACCGAGGCCATCGAGCGCCTGAACCGGGCGATCGGGCTCTGCGAGGCCAAGGCCGACGCCGGCAGCCGCGAACTCCTCACCCACATCCTCGAAGGCGAGGAGGAGGGGGCTGACTGGCTCGAGACCCAGCTCCACGCCATCGGTGAGCTCGGGGCCGTCGCGTACCTCGCCGAGCAGCTGCACTGAGCTCTGGCTCTCACTCGCTCAGGCCGGCGCCGTGCCCGGCCGGGGTTCGCCGGCCGGCAACCCCAGGCCTTCGACCTCGGCCACCGCTTCTCGTAGGGCACTGACCCGGGCCGCGAGCTCGCCCGTCCCCAGGTCGAGGTCGTCGCGTCGGGCCCGGGCACGACCGGCCAACTCCACCGCCCGTCCCACCGCCTCGTCGAGCCGGCCGTTGATGACTCGCAACCGGCCCGCGGCTTCGGATTCGACCGCCTTCAGCTGACCGCGGACGTCGCGCTGGTCGGCGGCGGCGGCCCGGGCCAGTGCCGCAATCCGTTCGTCGAGCCCGGACCCGGCGGCCTCGAGGGCGTTCGGGTCGAGCTCGGCCCGCGCCGCCGCCGCCTCATGACCCCATCGGGCCAGGTCGGCACAGCTGTCGACCGACTCGACCAGCTCGGCCTCGAACTCGTCGAGGCGGTCGCGCAGCGGGCCGCGGGGCAGACGGTCGCGGGCACGGCGGAAGCGGCTGAGGGCACCCTCGGCGTCGACGACGTAGGCCTTCCACTGCCCAGCCACCTCGGCCAGGACCTGCTTGCGACGCCGGTACGCCGGCGACAGGGGACGAGCTGCCGCCCGCAGCGCCGGCAGGAGCCACGCCACCGCCCCGGCGGCCACGGCGACAAGCACCGGCACGCCGGTGGCCAGCGCAGCCGCCGCCGCGGTGGACCCCAACACGATGGCGGCCGGGGCGGTCGTAGCCGCCCCGACCGAACGGCGGAAGACCCGGTCGCGTAGACGGGGCCGGTGGGTGCTCATCGCCCGCTGCGCCCCACGGCGGAGCCGCCGAGCGGGGCCCGGCCAAAGGGGCCCGCTCTCGTCGAGCGAGACGGGACCGGCACGCCGACGTCGGAGCCCGCTCATGGCGTGGCAGCGTCGCGCACGGCTCGCAGCAGGGCGAGCGACGGCGGCGCCAGGTCGGTGCGGATGGCGGGCCGCTCGCCGGCCTCGGGGAGACCGTCGCGCAACGAGCGCTCCCGTCCCACCGCCTGGAAACCGACGGAGGCGAAGTCGTAGCTGGCGGCCGAGCTCCGCAGCACCGCTATGACCGGCCCCGGCCGATCGAAATCCAGGTCGACGACGGCCACGATCTCGGCACTACGGACGTCGCGGGGGTAGGCGATGGCCACGTCGGCGGCGACCAGGCCCTCGGTGCCCAGGCCCTGGGCGTCGGCCAGGATGTCCGCCTCGAGGGCGAGGGCCACGCCCTGGCCGCCGCGTCGGACGTCTTCGTAGGGGACCTGGTTGACCCGGGCTCCCTCGACCAGGGCTCGCAGCCGCGTCGCCACCACGGGCTGGGGCCCCTCGCCCGAGGGCGCGGCCCCGAGCTCGATCGCCGCCACTGCCAGCGTCAGGCTGCCGAGCCCGCTCGCCGGGTCACGCAGGCTGGGCTGAGGCAGGTCGGGACCTGACCCTGGCGCGGGGCCTACGGCCGGCACCGCGGGATCGAGAGGCTTGGGCGTACCGCCGGTGAGACAGGCGATGCCGAAGGCGTCGTCGGGGCAGGCGGTGGCGAGCCTGGCCATCTCGTCGCCTCCCCCGGCCAGCACGACGGGGCTGCGGGCCAGCGTGCCGGAACTGAGGTGCTCCTGGGTCACCAACTCGTCGAAGGGACGGAACGTGAGCCAGGCGTCGGCGCCCAGCTCCTGGCCCGCCTGCAGGCGACCGACCGTGTCCCAGACCGGCTCGACCGTGCTGCGAAAGCCGAGCAGGTCGAGGCTCTCGCACAGGCCGACGAGGTCTTCGGCACACAGCAGGGAGACTTCGTCCCGTTCGAACACGTCGTACTCGTTGGTGCCCTCCGCCAGCGTGGTCACCGTGGGCCCGGCCCCGGGCGCGCCCGGACCGGCGCCGCCGCCCGAGCGCACCGCCAGGGCGCCTGCCACCACGGCGACGCCGAAGACAACCGCGAGCAGACGACGGCGCATCGGGGCCACACGCTAGATCTGCTCGGTCCTGAGAATGCTTGACGATGTGACAAGTCCCGGGACCGAGCAGATGCCGACCGAGCGACCGCCAGGGAGCCGGGCGGCGATGGGGGCCGGGGGGGCGCAGCCGCCCAGCTAGATGGCCCCGTCCGGCACCCCTCTGGTCAGGGGCGCCGCCCGCCGGCGCCACCACTCGAAGACGTCGTCGCCGGCGCCGAAGGCGCGGGTCATGGCTTCGGCGCCGGCGAGGACGTCCCCGGCGCGCAAGCACACGGCGCCGGCCCGCCACCGGTCCTCGTCGGCCGGCGTGGGGAGGTCGAGGACCTGCGCGGCGGACAGCTTGATGGCGTCGGAGTGCAGGGCGGCGCCGCGGTGGTTGGCCAACACCCAGGCCGACAGCGGGGGGGCCATGACCACAGCGGCGATGTCCCACAGCCGGTCGGCGTGACGGGGGTGCACCGCGATCAGCGGGGTCGAAGGGACCCACGTCCCGTGCTCGTCCACCGCCGCTTCGAGCACCCGGGTCTGGGTGGCGACCACCACCTTGGGGCTGCAGCGGGCCGCCACCCAGCGTCGCAGCGGGCCCGAGGGCAGGGCATCGAGGTCGACCCGGGGAGCGTCCCAGCGCCGGCCCGCGAAGCGGGCGGGCCGCCGGCCCCAGTCGCAGCTCCCCGGATCGACGAGGCCGCAGGTCACGAGGCGAGGGAACCGACGGTCGTCGGCCTCGGCCCGGTCGACGACGTAGGGGGCCAGCCCGTAGAACTGCGACCGGAAGCCGGCGGTGGCGGTGGCCAGATCGCCCAACGTCGGCGAGCCGGGTGGGACGGTCATCGGCGGCGGGACCTCGACCGCCCCGGAGGCGGCAGTGGACATCACCGCCCAGTAGCCCGGCCCATGACGGGGATCGGCCCTCCCCACCCGCAGCACCGGAGCGCACACGTCGACCCGGGCGGCGAAGGGGCGCCCCACGCCGGTCCACATGCGTTCCAGCGTGGCTTGCCGGGCCACCTCGTCGCGGACCGGGAGCGCATCGCGGGCCGACACCACCGACTGGGGCTGGATCAGCACCACCCGGCCCCCGGCCGCCGTCAGGTCGCAGCCGACGGCGAGGAAGAGCCAGGCGGTGTCGGTGTAGGGCCGCGTCACCGCGGCCAGCGCCGCCGGGACCGGGCCCGAGCGAACCGTCGCCCGTTCGAGCTGGTTGAGGAACGGGGGGTTGCCTATGACGGCGTCGAAGCTGTGCCAGCCCCGCTCGCCCAACCGCAGCCCGTCTGAGACCACGAGATGGTCGGCCGGCGGCGCCACCCCGGCCCACGCCTCGACCGCGGCCCGAGCGAGGCCGACCGCCCGGGGGTCGACGTCGCACCCCCACAACGCCTCGGTGGCGATACTGCGCCGATCGACGCCCCGGGCCTCGAGCGCCCGCCCCGCCGCGAGCAGGAAGGCACCGGCACCGCAGGCCGGGTCGCACACCCGTACGCCCGGCCCCGCCCGGCCCTGGAGCGCGAGAGCGACCATCTCGTCGGCCAGCGCCGGCGGCGTGTAGTGGATCCCGCCGGCGCGACGACGATCGGCGGGTAGCGATGCTTCGTAGGCGCGACCGAATCCGTCGGGCCCCATCGCCATAGGCCGGCACCCTACTGGCGGCAGCGGGGCGCAGCTTGGGCCAACATTGGGCCACCATGGCCGGCGCCCATCACCGGGACCCCCATATCCACGACGACATCGAGGCGCACACGGTCGCCGTCCTCGACCTTCTCCGAGCGGATGGGGGCCGCATCACGACGGGGCGTCGAGCCATCGTCCACGCTCTCCTGGCCGCCCCCGACCACCACGTCACGGCCGAGGACATCGCCGCCGCCGTCCAGGCCGATCATCCTGATGTCCATGTCTCGACCGTGTACCGCACCCTCGACTCGCTGGAGCGCCTACGGGTGCTGTCCCGGGTCAACCTCGGTCACGGCGGCGCCGTCTACCACCTCGTCGACCACGCCCACCACCACCTGGTGTGCGAGTCGTGCGGGTCGGTGACCGAGGTCCCCGACAGCGCCTTCGCCCCGTTGGCCCGCCAGCTGGACAAGCGCTACGAGTTCACCCTGTCCCCCCACCACGTCGCCGTCACCGGCCTCTGCGCCGCCTGCCGGTAGCTTCGAACCGTGGAAGACCGCAGCTGGGGGTTCCGCACCCGGGCGGTGCACGCCGGCGGGGCGCCCGATCCCTCTACCGGTGCCCGAGCGGTACCGATCTACCAGACGACGAGTTTCGTCTTCGACGATACGGCCGACGCCGCCGCCCTCTTCGCGCTCCAGAAGTTCGGCAACATCTACTCCCGCATCGCCAACCCCACGGTGGCCGCCTTCGAGGAGCGCATCGCCAGCCTCGAAGGCGGGATCGGCGCGGTGGCGACCTCGAGCGGCCAGGCGGCCGAGTTCCTCACCTTCGCGGCCCTCGCCGGGGCCGGCGACCACATCGTCGCCGCCGCTTCGCTCTACGGCGGTACCCTCACCCAGCTCGACGTCACGCTGCGCCGTTTCGGCGTGGACACCACCTTCGTCGCCGGCACCGACCCGGCCGACTACGCCGCCGCCACCACCGACGCCACCAAGCTCGTGTACGCCGAGGTGGTGTCCAACCCCAGCAGCGAGGTCGCCGACCTGGCCGGCCTGGCCGAGGTGGCCCACGCCGTCGGTGTGCCCTTCGTCGTGGACGCGACCATGGCCACGCCCTACCTGTGCCGGCCCTTCGAGCACGGAGCAGACATCGTGTTGCACTCGGCCACCAAGTTCCTGGGCGGCCATGGCACGACGCTCGGCGGCGTCGTGGTCGAGTCGGGCCGCTTCGACTGGGGGAACGGGCGGTTCCCGACCATGACCGAGCCGGTGCCGTCCTACGGCGGCGTGCGCTGGTGGGACAACTTCGGCGAGTACGGCTTCCTGACCAAGCTCCGCTGCGAGCAGTTGCGCGACATCGGGGCGAGCCTCGGGCCCCTGGCCGCGTTCCTCCTGCTGCAAGGGGTCGAGACGCTCCCCCAGCGCATGGAGGCCCACATGGCCAACGCCCGCGGCGTGGCCGAGTGGCTTGCCGCCGACGGCCGGGTGGCGGCCGTGCGCTGGGCCGGGCTGGCGGGCGATCCCCATCACCAGCGGGCCGCCCGTTACCTGCCCCTCGGGCCTGGGGCGGTGTTCTCGTTCTCGCTCCGAGGCGGCCGCGACGCCGGCCGGGCCTTCATCGAGGCCCTCGAGCTGTGCAGCCACCTCGCCAACGTGGGCGATTCCCGCACGCTGGTGATCCATCCCGCCAGCACGACGCACCAGCAGCTCACCGACGCCCAGCTCGAGGCGTGCGGCGTGGCCGCCGACCTGGTGCGCATCAGCGTCGGGCTCGAGGACCTCGACGACATCCTCTGGGACCTCGACCGGGGCCTCGACGCCTCGACCAAGGTGGGCCGCCGGTGACGACGGTCGCCGCCGCCTCTGAGCCCGGCGCCGCCGAGCGCCTGGCGATCCTGCGCCGCACCGCCTCGGTGGCGGTGGTCGGTGCGTCCGCCAACCCCGCCCGGGCCAGCTACTTCGTCGCCACCTACCTCCTGGCCAGCACCGACTACGACGTGTACTTCGTCAACCCGGCGGGCTCCGAGATCCTGGGCCGGCCGGTGTACCCGTCTCTCGCCGACCTGCCGGTGGCCCCCGACCTGGTCGACGTCTTCCGCCGCCCCGCCGACCTGCCGGGGGTCCTCGACGAGACGTTGGCGGTCGGGGCGCAGACCTTCTGGCTCCAGCTCGGGATCAGGCACCCCGAGGTGGCGGCCCGGGCCCGGGCCGCCGGCCTCGACGTCGTGCAGGACCGCTGCGTGAAGATTGAGCACGCCCGTTTCCACGGCGGGCTCCACCTCGCCGGTTTCGACACCGGTGTCATCACCTCCCGTCGGCGCCTGAGCTGACACGCCGGGCTGCGACGAACTCACGCCAGGTGGGGGCCGCGGGGCCCTCGCCTCGGCGAGCGCTCGGCCCGCTCGGGTGCCGGCTCGTCCCGCGGCCCTAGCCGAGGGCGATCTCGTCGAGCCGGCCGGTGTCCACGTCGTAGACGAAGCCGCGCATCGAGGAGGTCCGGACGAACGGGCTGGCCCGGAGGCGGGCCGCGGTCTGACGGACGTCCTCGGCGATATCGTCGAACGCATCGAGGGCGAAGCTGGGCCGGATACCGGTCTCCTGGCGGATGTCCTCTTTGACCGCGGCCTCGTCGACGGTCGACATCAGGCAATCGGTGTGGTGCACGAGGATGATCTCCTCGGTGCCCACCAGGCGCTGGCTGATGGTCAGGGACCGGATGGCGTCCTCGCTGGCCACGCCCCCGGCGTTGCGGATGATATGGGCTCGACCGGCCTCGAGGCCGAGGACCTCGGCCGGGTCGAGCCGGGCATCCATACAGGCCAGCACGGCCACTATGACGGTCGGGCGGGCCACGGTCCTCCTCGTGTGGACGGCGATGGCGACGGCAGGAGCGCCGAAGGTTACTGCCCCCGTCGAAGCCGTTGCCCGAGCCGTCACCGCGGGCCATGACGGGGCAAGTTCACCTGAGGGAGCACGACGAAGGTGCCCGGCGCCACCGCTACCCTCTGACTCGCTAGGTTTCGCGAGCACTCGTAGGCTCGCCCCGCTCACTGTCGCCTGCTGGGAAGGTAGCCATGGCCACGATCGAGTCGCCCGCTCAGTCACGGGCGGTCATGGACGTGCTCGGCGCGGCCGAGAACGCGCTTGGGACCGCGGACCCGGTGTCGCTGACCCGGGCGCTGGGGGCGGCCGCCCGTTCGTTGCCGATGCACCCGGTCGAGACCGCCAACGCCCTACTGCGCCTGCTCATCGGGCACGGCTCGGCATGGCTCGCCGCCCTGCGCCTCCTGGTGGGCGACCCCGCCGAGGGGCCGGCCGTCCCGGCGGCCAGCGACAAGCGGTTCAACGACGCGGCCTTCGCCGCGAACCCTGTCTACTTCTGGTTGGCGCAGAACCACCTGCTGACCGAACAGTTCAGCCTCGAGCTGCTCGACGTGGCCGGCCTCGACCCCGAACAGGACCGCAAGGCCCGCTTCGCGGCCAAGTTCCTGCTCGATGCCATGGCCCCCACGAACACGTTGCCGGGCAACCCGGCCGCCGTCCGCACCGCATTCGAGACCGGCGGCAAGAGCGTCGTCAACGGCATGCGCAACATGTTCGACGACATGGTGAACAACGGCGGCTGGCCCAAGCAGGTGGACTCGTCACCGTTCGAGGTGGGCGTGAACATGGCGGCCACCAAGGGCAAGGTCGTCTTCCGCAGCGACCTCATCGAGTTGATCCAGTACCAGCCCCAGACCAGCCAGGTCTACGAGATCCCGCTGCTCTTCTGCCCGCCGTGGATCAACAAGTACTACATCATGGACCTCGCCCCGGGGAAGAGCCTGATCGAATGGGCCGTCCAGCACGGCCACACCTGTTTCGTCATCAGCTACCGCAACCCTGACGAGTCGATGCGGGACGTCACGTTCGAGGACTACCTCATGCGGGGCCCGATCGACGCCATCGACGTCGTGCGCGACATCACCGGTTCGGATGTGGTCAACACGGTGTCGGTCTGCCTCGGCGGCACGCTCACCGCCATCGCCCTCGCCTACGAAGCCCGCGAGGGGCGCAAGTCGATCAACGCCGCCACGCTGCTCAACTCGCACACCGACTTCACCATCACGGGACTGCTCGGCGCCTTTACCGATGAGAGCACGATCGCCGGGCTGGAGAAGCGGATGGAGAAGGTCGGCTACCTCGAGGCGAAGGACATGGCCCGCACCTTCGACGCCCTCCGCGCCAACGACCTGATCTTCGCCTACGTGGTCAACAACTGGCTCATGGGCAAGCAGCCGCCTGCCTTCGACCTGTTGGCCTGGAACAACGACAGCACCCGCATGCCGGCCAAGATGCACTCCCGGTACCTGCGCTCGTGCTTCCTCGACAACGAGTTCGCCCTCGGGCGTTTCGTCGTCGCCGGGGAAACCGTCGACCCGGCCAAGGCCGACGCCGACATGTACGTGCTCTCTGCGGTCGAGGACCACATCGTGCCGTGGAAGTCCGCGTACAAGACGACGCAGCTCCTCGGTGGACGCCACCGCTACGTGCTCAGCACCTCGGGCCACATCGCCGGCATCGTCAACCCACCCAATCCCAAGGCCAAGCACTGGACCAACGAAACCCTGGGCCCTGACCCCGACCGCTGGCTCGCCGGCGCCACCCTCCACGAAGAGACGTGGTGGGAGGACTGGGCGCGCTGGATGGACGAGCGTTCGGGCCCCCAGCAGCCCGCACCCAGGGAACTCGGCAGCCGCGCCTATCCCCCGCTGGAAGACGCCCCCGGCACCTACGTCCGCACCCGGGCTTGACCCGGCCCGGGCCCGGGCCGATCGACCAAGGGGCTGATCGAGCGCACCACCAGTGTGCCCGGGCCGAAAGGAGCGAAATGGTGCCGCTCGGGTCGGCGCCGGTAGACCCGGAGTTCGTCGAGGTCCTCGGCCACCGGGTCCGGGTCGAGATCTTCGGCACTGGGCCGCCGCTGCTGCTGCTCAACGGGTTGAGCCTGGCCACCACCGCATGGCGGCCGCTGGCGGAGGCGATGGCCGGTCGAATGCTCGTCGCCTTCGATGCTCCGGGCGTGGGGGCCAGCCCCCTGCCTCCGGGGCCCCTGTCGATCATGCGCCTGGCCCGGGTGGCCGCCGGCGTCCTCGACGAGCTCGACATCGAATCGGCCGATGTGGTGGGGTACTCCCACGGAGGCGCAGTGGCCCAACAGTTGGCGTTCGACGCCTCGGGACGCGTCCGCCGGCTGGTGCTGGCGTGCACGTCGTGCGGTGTCGGCTGGTCGCCCGGCAACCTGTCCCTCCTGGCCCGGGCCATGGCCTGGCACCGCAGCCCCGAAGGCCGCGACCAGCGGACGGGGATGATCGCCAACATGTGGCAGGCATGGGCCTACGCCACCTGGACGAGCGTGCCCTTCCTCGGCGGGATCCGACAACCGGCCCTCGTCATCAGCGGGTCGAGCGACCGGATCGTCCCCGCCGTCAACGGGCGCATGCTCGCCCGCCGACTGGCGAACGGCCGCTACGTCGAGCTCGCCGGTGACCACGACCTCTTCAGCCGGCAGTGGGCCGACACCATGGCGGCGACCATCGAGTACTTCCTGTGCCAGCCCGAGACCGACTGAGCGCATCCAAGGCGTCCCACACTTTTCGGGGTTGGGGCTTGACATCCCATCGGTTTGATTGGGATACTAAGCAAGTTCCGAAACGGGAAGGAAAACGAATCCCCATGGCTACCGATGTCAAGGATCTGACCACCACCACCCAGGAGCAGTTCTTCGAGGCGCTCGACAGCGTGCAGGCCACGATCCTCGAGGGCGTCAAGCTGTGGAGTGCCACGGTGAAGAGCCTGGTCCCTGAAGACCTCCCCAAGACCCTGCCGGTACCGGGCGTCGACTGGCTGCCCTCGCCGAGCGAGTACGTCGACCTCGGTTTCGGGTTCTTCGAGAAGCTTCTCGCCTCCCAGAAGGGCTTTGCCGAGCAGGTCGTGGCCGAGACCGCCACCGTCCCCCCCAACGTGAAGCCGGCCAAGACAACGGTGTCTTCGGCCAAGTAGGCGCTGGGCCCGGGCTAACGGTTCTCGGTCTGCTGGGGACGAAACCGCCTGATACGGGCAACGCAGTCATTGCTGTGTAAACCATTCCTCCGCTAGCTTTGTCGGAGGATGACGTAAGGGAGCGGGCCCCGCGGGGTCCGCTCCCCTCGCGTCAGCACGACGTGATCGGGGTATGACAACAAGGTGAGCAGCAGACCGACCCAACCGCCCACCTGGGACGGCTTCGGCGAGTACCTACGCAGCCAACGGCAGCTGGCCCGGCTGACGTTGCGCCAGCTGGCCGCGCTCACCAAGATCTCCAACCCCTACCTGAGCCAGCTCGAGCGGGGGTTGCACAAGCCGTCGTTGACGGTCATGAAGGCCATCGCCGACGCCCTGAATGTCTCGGTCGAAGCGCTGCTGGAACAGGCCGGCGTGGTCATCGGCCACGACAGCAGCGCCGGCGAGGCGGCCACCGAGTCGGTCATCCGCAACGACCGCCGGCTGAGCTCCTCGCAGAAGGCCGCCCTCCTCTCCGTGTACCGCTCCATGGTCCAGGAGACCGTCCCCGATGACGACCAGGACGACGACGAACCGGCGCCGTCAACGGCCAGGAAGCGGCCCTCGACCGCACCGACCGACCCGCCGACGAGCTGAGCTCGTCGTCCCCATCTCTTCGGAGGCAGCAGTGACCGATCTCCACTTCGACGACCGCGTCGCCATCATCACCGGCGCCGGGGGCGGCCTGGGCCGGTCCCATGCCCTCGAACTGGCCCGGCGGGGCGCGCTCGTCGTCGTCAACGACCTCGGCGGCACCGTGAGCGGCGGCGACCGGTCCGAGACGGCTGCACAACAGGTCGTCGACGAGATCAGGGCGGCCGGCGGCGAGGCGGTGCCCAACTTCGACAGCGTGGCCACACCCGAAGGTGGACAGGCCATCGTCCAGACCGCGCTCGATGCCTACGGCCGCGTCGACATCGTGATCAACAACGCCGGGATCCTGCGGGACAAGGCGTTCCACAAGATGGACGCCGACATGATCCACGCCGTGATCGACACCCATCTCAAGGGTGCCCTGTTCGTGACCCAGCCGGCGTTCGCCATCATGCGCGAACAGGCCTATGGGCGCATCGTCAGCACCACCTCTGCGTCAGGCCTCTTCGGGAACTTCGGCCAGGCCAACTACGGCGCAGCCAAGGCCGGCCTGGCCGGGCTCACCCGGGTGCTGGCCATCGAAGGCGCCCGCCACAACATCGTCGCCAATGCCATCGCCCCCATCGCCCTCACCCGTATGACCGACGGCCTGTTGGGCGGTCTCGGCGAGAAGGTCGGCCCCGAGACGATCACGCCGGTGGTCGCCTATCTGGCATCCGAGGAATGCACGGTGAACGGCCACATCTATTCCGTCGCCGGCGGCCGGGTGGCCCGCATCTTCTTCGGCGAGACCCCGGGCCACATCCTGCCCGAGCTCACCGCCGAAGCCGTCCGCGACGGTCTGGAGAAGATCGAGCGCAACGGTGAGCACTTCATCCCGGCATCGCTCGACGAGGAGCGCTCGATCATCACCAACTCGCTCCTCACCAGCTAGCGAGCGGGGGCCGACAACCGGACCTCGGTCACGTGACCGCCGATCACGTCCAATGCGGCCACGGGCGCCAACCGGTGGTCGAGGATCTCGTAGCGGCCCTCGAGCACGGCCGGGAACAACGCCACCGGCACCTCGGCGCCAGCGACGGCCCGGAGATGGACGCCGGTATGGAAACGCGCCTCCGGCCTGCCGGCAGGGCAGATGTCCAGTTCCCCGCCGGCGGGCACCGCGTCGAGGTACGCCACCACGGCGCCGATGTCGTCGCCGATGTCCAGCACCGGGGTGACGCCGGGCGTGATCTGGCCTTCGAGCGTGCCCGGGAGCCGCGACCGGGTGCGGCCGCCCGTCAACCTCGACCGCCGAGGCGAGCATCGAGGCGCCGGCACAGGCCCGTCATGCGGCCGGGACCTCGAAACCGCTGTGGGGCGTGCCGAGGTACGGGAACTCGTCGAGGAAGTCGCGGGGCGCCGGGGGCACGAAGGTGCCGTCTTCGATCAGCCCGGCGGCACCGTCGGGCGTGTAGCCGGGGGCGACCAGCGGGTAGGTGAGGCCAGCAACGGCCCGGAGCTCGATGGTCACGACGTCGTCGCCGACCCTGCGCCCGTTGGGGAAACCGGCAAGATCGTTGCCGAGCAGGCCCAGACGGTTGGGCACCGCCGCCGGGGGGACCGCCACGTTGAGGCGGAGCATGTCGGCCAGCACCGGTCCGGTGAAGTTCTGGAAGCCGGGGATGATCCCGGCCGGGAGACCGGTGAGCAGGATCGCCACCAGGTCGTTGCGGTCGGCGTCCAACGCGGCCAGGTTCGGGAACACGCCGGGATAGAGCACCGGGAGGAGCCCGGCGAGCTCGGGGCGCCGGACGAAGGCGGCGAACTGCGAGTCGTCGCCGGGCGTCAGGCTGTTCCACCGGTCCTTCTGGCCCATTGGCACGATGACCTCGTTGAACAGCGGGTTGCCCAGACGGGACACCTGTGTCCACGGGCCGACCGGTGTACCGACGCCCAAGCTTCGCAGCGATGCCCGCTGACGGCTGGCGGCGGCCCACACGCCGATCACCGCCGACGGTGCCATCACGTCGGTCGGTGCCGACCCGTCGCGGGTCAGATCGGAGATGGGGACCTGGATGGCGATCGTGTGGACGTTGACGTCCTTGAGGCTGTCGACGCCGTTGGGAGAGGCGCCCGGCAGCTTGATGAGGTGTAGGCCCTGGAAGGGCCGGAGGGTGCCCAGGTCGAAGATGGAACCGAGATCGACGAAGAACCCCTCGGCCCGCTGCCCGGCGAATACCCGAGCGCCGCCGGGAAGGTCCTGGACTGCGGCCGCGGCCAGCGATCCGTAGTCCGGCGTCGACCGGGGGCCGATGTTGCAGGGAGGGCAGGGGACGTCCCGGGCGAGCACGACCGGGCGCCGGCGGCCGCGCACCGAGTCGACCCGGGTGACGGTGTAGGTCTGGCGGCGGTTCCAGCTGGGACTGGTCAGGCTGTCGATCGGCCCGGTGTTGTAGAGGAACGTCGCCGGGTTGGTGACCTGCGTCGTGAACTGGAACTGGTAGGTCACGTTGGGTCGGCCGTCACCATCGTTGTCGACATGGATCTCGTACAGGACGTCGTCGCCGAACTCGTAGAAGTTCGGGCCGCCGGCCGGCGCCTCCACCGGGACGTAGTTGGTGATCAGCGTGACGGTGTTGCCGGGAGTGACGAAGGCGTAGGTATCGGTGCTGTCGGCGACCGGGTCCTTGGAGATGGCCGGTGCTTCACGATGTGAGCTCATTGGTCGTGCGCCCTTCAGCCGATGGCCCTGGCGATCTTCGCCACGAGCGCCCGGTCGTTGATGACGATCTCTCGATCGCCGACGAGGATGCCGACCTCACCGGCCTCGGCATTGCGCACGTGCAAGACCATCGGTTGCTGCAGTGCAGAGATTTCCTCGGGCCGCGGCCCGGAGTCGGCGTCGGCGACGGCGTTCACACCGACTACCGACAGGCCCAGGCCGCCGGCAGCGGCCACCCCGGCTGCTCCGACTGATCCCTGCCGTAGAAACGAGCGACGCGACACCGATCCCACGCCATCCTCCATATTCGCCGAGCTCGCCCGAGAGCGGTCGTGCTCTCGGGTCACCCCTTTTCGCTGCCGGGCGGCCCGGCGGATCATCGGGCGGGCCGAACGGCCCCAACGCGACCGGGGCGCCGACGGGAGAAACCGCCTCGATCCACGTGTCCTGCCCGGTTGGTCCGACACTAAGGGTCCACGCCAGGTTAAATCGCGCGTGGTATCTTGGCGGTGTGGAGGTCACGCCGGAGGGGCTCGCGCGATTCTTCACGGTGGTGCTGCCGCACATGAACGAGGTGCAGCGGCGGGTGGTA
>JBQTIQ010000029.1:0-2420 GCA_052387955.1 Acidimicrobiia bacterium
TAGCCGGTCCCGGCGGTGAGGACCTGGTCGTCGAGGTCGGCGACGGCGGTGAACCCCTCGGGGTTGGTCACCGTGTAGGTCCCGTGCCAATGGGCGCTCGCCACGATCGAGTACAGGCCGTCGTGGTCATAGACCTAGGTCGCCGACGGAACCTCGGCGGTGCCCGCCGGCCCGGTCACGACGTCAGCGGCGCCGTCGCCGTCGCCGTCGTTGCCGACGCTCCAGGTATAGCGCTCCAGCGTGACGGTGGCGGTGCCCGTCCACCCCCGCACCGATACCGGGACCTCCACCACCCCGGGGTCCTCGTACCAGAAGTAGGTGGCGAAGCCGACGACCCCGTAGCCCGGTGGGCTCATCGACACCTGCGTCGGCGGCAACGGCACACTGCGGAACACCTCCTCCGGCGCCGGCGCGCCGGCGCCCGGACTCGCCGTGCCGCCGTTCTGGCCGGCGCACTCTTGCCCGGTTCGGGTCTCACCGGTTCTGAGGTCGGTGATCTCCCAGCTAAGCACGAGGGCTTCGGCATACCTCGAGCTGCCCTGCTGGCCCGGGAGGCTGGCCAGTTGCTTCCACCTCTCGGTGGTGGAGTACACCGGAATGGGACCCCGCGCTTGCGTCACGCCCGCACCGCAGTTGACCGTGCTCGTAGCTACTGCGCCTTCGAGATCCCCAAAGGCCTCACATGACGTTCCTCGGGCCCCTACCCGCGCCGGATTACAGACGACAAGGCCCGGCCTGCACCTGCCGGTCTGGATGTCGCGCTATTCCATGACACGGACGGCATCTGGCGAATCGCCGCCCAGATCGCACCAAAGGGCATGAGATCGCACTCTAGGACGGGGCCAGGACGAGTTCAACCGTCCCGGCCTCACCGTCAGCGCCGGCCCAGCCACGCGAACCATCGCCCGCCCCGGGCCTCGACGGCGCCGGCGTAGAGGCCGGCGGAGCGGGCGACGGCGTCGATGTCGTCACAGCTCACGGTGGCCCAGTCGAACCAGGGGCCGGCGCCGCCACCAGTCTCATCCGGACCGCGAGCGGCGCGGGGCTCGGCCGGGAGGCTCGACTTCCACCGTCCCGCCCCGTCGGGGGCCAACGATCGGCGCACTCGCTTCAACCGTGCCGCCGGGTCATCGGCGATGCCGATGGTGCCCTCGACGGGCACGGCGGCGGCGGTCGAGCTGCTGGCCCCGTGCAGGACCGGCGAACCATGGGTTTGGTGCAACCAACCCTTGTGCGGCAAGGGTTTCCCGTTGCCACCAGCATCGAACAAATGTACGATCAGATCATGCTCGCGGAGCTGGCCGACGCCCTCGAAGGACTCGCCATACCCTGCGACCTCGACGCGCTGGCCGAGGGTTTCGCTCTGCTCGACCGGTTCACTGCCGCGCTGACCGATGCCGTCGGGCGCTGCGACGGGGCCGGGCTGTTCGACATCGACGGGTCCGTGTCCATGGCCGCCTGGCTCCGCAACAACTGCCGGCTCTCCGCCCGGACCGCCGCCGCCATCTGCGGCCGGGCACGAAAACTGCGGCAGCTACCCGTCACCGCCCACGCGTGGCGGGCGGGGGCCCTGTCGACCGAACAGGTCCACGCCGTCACCCTCAACGTGACCGCCCGCACCGTTGAGGTGTTCGCCGCCGGCGAGGCCGAGATCGTGCCCACGTTGGCCGCGCTCACTGTCGCCGACACGGCCCAGGTGATGCGGGCCTGGTCCACCGCTGCCGCCGAACCTGGCCGTACCGCCGAGCCTGAGCGGGCCTTTTACCTGTCCGAGACCCTCGACGGGCGCAGCGAATTGTCGGGGCACCTCGACGCCGAAAGCGCCGCCGTCGTCAACGGCGTGCTCCGTTCGGCGATCACTTCCGATGGTGAGGGTGACCCGCCCCGGTCGCCCGGCTGCCGGCGCGCTGACGCCCTCGTTGACGTGTGCCGCTGGTACCTCGAGCACCACGACCAGCCCGTCGGCAGCCGCCACCGGCCCCACCTGAACGTGATCGTCGACTACGACGACCTCCTCGCCCGCCGGCCCGGGCTTCTCGCCCACGGGCCGGTCTTGGACGGGGCCAGCGTCCGGCGTCTGGCCTGCGACGCCGGCATCAACCGGGTCATCACCGCCGGCCGGTCCACGATCCTCGACTACGGGACCACCACCCACACCATCCCGGCGCCGTTGTTCAACGCCCTGGTCCTCCGGGACCGGCACTGCCGGTTCCCCGGGTGCGACCGTCCCTCAACCTGGTGCGACGGCCACCACATCTGGCACTGGGCCGACGGCGGCCCCACCCGCCTCGACAACCTCGTCTTGCTCTGCCGACGGCACCACCACCGGATCCACCGACAACCCGGCTGGCACCTCAAGTTGCTGCCCGACAACACCCTCGAAGTCACCCGGCCCGACGGCCACCACACCACCAGCCGCC
>JBQTIQ010000030.1:0-1754 GCA_052387955.1 Acidimicrobiia bacterium
GATCGGGCCCCAACTCGAGAGCCTGCTCGACTTCAGCGAGGGCCCGACCCAGGCGGTGCTCGTCGACAACCGCACGTGGACCGAGCCCCTGTCGACCCTCGAGTTCCTGCGCGACGTCGGCAAGCACATCACGGTCAACACCATGCTGGCCAAGGAGTCGGTGAAGGCCCGGGTCGAGAGCGAGTCGGGCATCTCGTTCACCGAGTTCAGCTACATGCTGCTGCAGGCCTTCGACTTCTGGTGGCTGCACCGGCACCGGGGTTGTGAGCTGCAGGTGGGGGGCTCGGACCAGTGGGGCAACATCCTGTCGGGGGTCGACCTGATCCGGCGGCGGGGCGGTGGCGCGGCCCACGGGCTGAGCTGGCCTCTCCTCACCGCCGCCGACGGCTCCAAGCTGGGCAAGACCACCGGCGCCCGGATCTGGCTCGACCCCGCCCGCACGTCCCCGTACCAGCTCTACCAGCACTTCGTGCGCACCGACGATCGTCAGGTACGCCAGTTCCTGGCCTGGTTCACGCTGCTGCCCGTCGGTGAGATCGACGGGCTCGTCGCCGACCACGAGGCCGAGCCGGGCCGGCGCTGTGCCCAGCGGGCCCTGGCTCGGGAGGTCACGGCACTCGTCCACGGAGACGAAGCCGCGGCCGCCGCGGTGTACGCATCGGCCATCCTGTTCGGCGGCTCGCCGGGGGACGCCTCGTCCGCCACGTTGGCCACCGTCGCCGCCGAGGTACCGGCCCACACCGTCAGCCGCGACTCGCTGCGGGCCGGGCTCGACCTCGTCCCGGTGCTGGTGGGGCTCGGCCTGGCCGCGTCGCGCAGCGATGCCGCCCGTAAGATCGACCAGGGCGGCGTCTACGTCAACAACGTCCGCGCTGGCACTGGCCGGGTGGTGGGCGCCGATGACATCCTTGCCGGCGGCCACGTCCTGATCCGGCGGGGAAAGCAGTACGGGATGATGAGGGTGACCGAGGGCACCGAGGTCCGGGTTGACGTTCGTCCCCCGCCTTAGTAGGTTGACTCTCCGCCCCTGAAACGGCCCCGGCATCGCCGGGGTCGCAGCACGGGCCGATCGGCACCACCGGGTCTTGCGTCCGTGTGCCGGCTGTATCCCGCTCAGCGGGACCGCAGCGCACCTTGACAACGGAACAGTGACGAGCAGACATGGGGTCGCCTCCGGGTGACCACATGATTGAACGCCAGTGCGGGCGGCTGCCTTCGGGTAGCCGTACCAAAGCATTACATCAATTCCATATTTGCCAGTCGGCGACGTCGGAGATAATTCCACTTCGGCGAAGCCGGCTCTTCTGGTCTAAGGCCTTCGGGCCGATGATCTCGACGGAGAGTTTGATCCTGGCTCAGGACGAACGCTGGCGGCGTGCCTAACACATGCAAGTCGAACGGGGCCCAGCCAGTAGCAATACTGGGGAAGGCCTAGTGGCGAACGGGTGAGTAACACGTGAGGAACCTGCCCCGAAGACCGGGATAAGCTTCCGAAAGGAGGTCTAATACCGGATACCCCCACTTGATCGCATGGTCGAGTGAGGAAATGGATTCCGCTTCGGGAGGGCCTCGCGGCCTATCAGCTTGTTGGCGGGGTAACGGCCCACCAAGGCTTCGACGGGTAGCTGGTCTGAGAGGACGATCAGCCACACTGGGACTGAGACACGGCCCAGACTCCTACGGGAGGCAGCAGTGGGGAATCTTGCGCAATGGGCGAAAGCCTGACGCAGCAACGCCGCGTGGGGGATGAAGGC
>JBQTIQ010000031.1:0-2378 GCA_052387955.1 Acidimicrobiia bacterium
GTGCCGTCGGCCCGAGCACGCGGACGTGGTAGGTCGACGCCGTCGTGGCGGCGCCGATGTCGCCGGCCACGACAACGGCCGTGGGCCGCACGCCGTCGGGCACCGTGCCCTCGGGCGCGGCACCGGACGTGATCGGCACCGGCGTGGCCCGGGTCAGGGTGGCCCCGAAGCCGTCGGCGTGCAGGCACCAGGCGGCGTCATCGGCGAGGACCATGATCCGGTCCTCGTGACGGCCGATACGGGGTGGGGACAGGAAGACGCCCCCGAACCCCCGGAACCCGCCTACCCGGTGCACGACCGTGGGACCGTCGCCAGCCCGGGCGGCCTGGCCCGGGCGCCACCAGCGGTCGTGGCGAAGTCGTTCCACGGTGGCGGTGACGGGCAGCGGGCCGGGCCTCCCCAGCGCGGCCCCCAGGAGATCGTCGGCGAGGGTGGCGGCCACGTCGAGGGCCCTGTCGCGGCAGTGGGCCAGGCCGATCGCCCATGCCGCCACCTGTCCCGCCCGCAGCGCGTCGTCGGCGTCGGCCCCCAGGGCGACGGCCGCCACCACCCGCTCCAGCCAGCGCTCCGCCGGTAGGCCCGAGCGCAGCAGGTTGACGACGGCGTTGGCGGTGGAGGCGAACAAGCGACGGGGTTCGTCGGCCAGGGCCGGGGCCAAGCGGGCCAGCGAGGACATCAGCCCGTCGTGGCTGCCGCCCCCCAGGCGGCGCTGGCCGACGAGATCGACCACCGGCCCGAACAGGGCGGCCAGGACCCGAGGCGCCGATCCGGGGGCTACCACCGCACAGGCTTCCACCGCGGCCTGCACCGGCCCCAGCAGCTGGCCGGTCAGCCGGTCCAGGTCGAGATCAGGCCGTGCCCGCCGGGCTTCCGCCACGGTGGCGTTGAACCGGTCACGGTGGACCTCCAGGGCGTCGGCCAGAACGCCCCTGACCGCTGGTGCCCCGTCGACCGGTACCGGCACCGCGCTCACCCCGCCGACGGCCGGGTCAGCCAGGCGAGATAGTTGGTGTAGCGCTGGTGCAGGTACTTGAGGGCGAGGATGTCGTCGTAGAGCGGGCCGTAGAGCTTGCGCCCGGTGGACCATCCGGTGAGGGTCCGCTCGATCCGGACCAGCCGGTCGCGCACGTCGGCCTCCGACAGGCCGTCGAGGCCCGTGTCGAACTCGGCCAGCGATGCAGCCACCGGGTCGTCGCCGTCGAGTCCCTGTTGGTCGTACTGGGCGCAGGACAGGTCGAACAGGTGCCGCACCCACCCCAGGCGGTCGGCCCGATAGGCGCCGTTGCCCAGTGTCTCGAAGAACGGGGCGTCGAGGTCGGCCACCAACCGGTCGGCGAGCACGAACGGGACGACGTGGCGCACGTCGTGCACCCCGACAGTGGCCGAGCCGCGGAAGTAGGCCAAGGCCTTGGAGAACACCAGCACCGTCTGCAGCGCCCGTACCGACAACCCGTTGCGGGTCTGGGCACCGAGGTCGGCGAGGCGGTCTCGCCCGGTGTCGTCGGCACCGAGCAGGTGCGCCTCGATCCCGGCCAGCCGGGCCGTGTCCTTGGTCTTGTACTCGAAGGTGACCGCCGCGGCCTCGAGGAACTCGAACTGGCTGGCGAAGAACTCGAGCCGGCGCCGGACCGTCTCGGGGACCGGAACGGCCAGCGCCTCGGCGTGCAGCCGGTCGGTCTCCGCCGCCGTGAACACCAGCTGTTCGGGCACGACGTCCTCGGGCCGGTAGGAGGCCTCCACCCGGTCGAGCAGCTCGCCCAGCAAGCGGGGGTTGAAATGAAGGGCGTGCACGACGACGTCGATCCGGTCGCGGAGCGCCTCGATCACCGGGTACGTGCCGCCGCCGGCATCGTCGTTGGCCGTGAGGTACCAGGCCGCTTCCGGGCACTCGAGGACCTGGTCGAGCATCTCGGCGTAGTTGTCCCCCATGAGCGTGAGAAGCGCCGACTGGGTCCGGGTCGGGATCCGGTTGTACTCGTCGATGATGCGCACCCGCATGCGCAGCCATGCCCGCCAGGCGATCCGGATCTCGTCGGTGCTGGTCGCCCGGAGCAGGTCGGACGGCAACGGGTTGCCGAGCAGGTCGGCGACGGACATCTCGGGATGCCCGTGCTGCATGCTTCGGCGCACCTCGGTGACGGTGTAGCCGGCCAGCACGCCCATGAGTACGGCGCTGGCGGTCTTGCCCCGGCCCGGGCCGCCGACGAAGAGGCACCGTCGGCGGACGGCGAAGTTGAGCAGCGGCAGCAACATGGGGATCCCCCCGTTGGACGGACACCTCGAATAGGAGGAGTCCATGTCCAACAGCAGGAGCAAGCGGGCGCGAGGGCGGCCGTCGAAGTACTCGCCGGAGTTCCGTCGTGACGCGGTCGCGATGG
>JBQTIQ010000032.1:0-54637 GCA_052387955.1 Acidimicrobiia bacterium
CGAGCTCGGCCGCCGGGCGCCGGGGGCGGTGGTGCTCGTCCAGGTGAACGTGTCCGACCAGCCCCAGCGGGGCGGTGCCGCTCCCGCCGCCGTGCCCGAGCTCGTGGTGCGATGTCGCGGCGTCGGCCTCGACGTCGCCGGGCTCATGGCCGTAGGCCCCCCCGGTGGGCCCGAGCTGGCCGGCCCCGGTTTTGCGCTTGTGCGTCGGCTGGCCGACACGCTGGGGTTGGCCGAGCTGTCGATGGGCATGAGCGACGATCTCGAAGTGGCTGTGGCCCACGGCGCGACGATGGTCCGGGTGGGCACCGCGCTCTTCGGCCCCCGGCCCCGCAAAGATCGTCCCGAGGGCCCGGCTCGGTGACGACTCGTGGGGCTGGTCGGCTGCCTGGAGCCTGCTCTCTATGCTGGAGATCGGGCCGGCGGGGCGGGTCGCAATTGTTGCCTGACTGGGCACTAAGGTTTGGCGGGACCAATGAGGGGTTCATGGAATGGCGAATACGTGGCGCAAGGCCATGACATACCTCGGGCTGGGGCCCGATGACGAGTACGACGACTACGACGATGTCGAGCCCGTACGCGACCAGGGATATGACCGCGCCCGGCTCGCCGAGCGCCGGCCGAGCCCGGCCATGGCCCCACGCCACCGTGACCCCGGTCCCGACTCCGACGTCACGGTGGTCGGTGTCCGCCGGCTCGAGGCTCAGCCAGCCGAGCCCTCTTCGGGCCTCGGCGCGATGCAGCCCAAACCCCACCGTTCCTCGCCTGTCGTACGGCCCATCCCGGTGACCCCCAACGTGAAGCCTCACGTCGTGGCGCCGGGGTCGTTCAACGAAGCCCAGGAGATCGCGGACAAGTACAAGGGCCAGGTCCCGGTGATCATCAACCTGCAGGCGGTCGACCGCGACTTGTCGCGCCGGATCATCGACTTCGCCAGCGGGCTGTGCTACGGGCTCGGGGGCGCCATGGAGAAAGTGGCCCATCAGGTCTACCTGCTGACCCCCAGCAACGTGGAGCTGTCGGCCGAAGAGCGTCGCCGGCTCCAAGAGCGCGGCCTGTACGACTGACGAGCGCCAGCTCCATGTCCCGTCCATCCGATCGTCCGTGTGCCGGCGCGGCTGAGCCGCGGCCGTCGAAAAGCCTGAACTGAGCCCGAGGGACCTACATGGCGATCATCTGCGGTGCCCTCACGCTCTACCTGCTCGTCATCTTCGCCCGGATCATCCTGAGCTGGGTGCCGGTCAGCAGCGACGGGGTGATGGCCTCGGTCGATGCCTTCGTACGTTCCGTCACCGAGCCGGTCATGGGACCGCTGCGGAGCATGCTGCCGCCGGTGCGCCTGGGCGGCGCCGCCCTCGACCTGTCGCCGATGGTGCTGATCTTCGGGATCACCATCCTGCAACGAGTCATCTGTTCGTGACCCGGGCCGCTGAACAGATGTAGCGATGGGCGGTCCGACGACCGCGGTAGGTCCCGGACTACGATTGCCGGGCATGGACGTCACGCCTCAGGTGATCAACGAGGTCGAGTTCCACCAGAAGATGCGAGGGTACGACCCCGACGAGGTCGACGACTTCCTCGAGCGGGTGGCGGTGGCGGTCGGCGGGCTGCAGGAGCGTGCCCGGGAAGCGGCCGACCGTGCCGTGGTCGCCGAACGGCGGGCTGCTGACCTCGAGAACCGCCTGCGCGATGTCTCGTCTCGCTCGGACCCCAGCCCCGTCCCGGCGGCCGTCACGGTGATGAGCGACGAGGAAGCCGACACCATCAAGCGCACGCTGGTGCTGGCGCAGCGCACTGCTGACGCCGCCGTGAAGGAAGCGGAGGCGACCGCCGCCCGGGCGGTGGAATCGGCCCGGGAACAGGCCCGGCAGATTCTCGCCGACGCCCGGGACGAAGGGCGACGGCTGGCGGAGGCCGCTGACGCCGAGGCCCGTCGAGGAGCGGACGAGACCCGTCAGCGGCTCGTGAGCGAGATCATCGCTCTCGAAGAGCACCGTGACACCCTTCGAGCCGACCAGGGCATCCTCGAGCGTCATCTCGAGGAACAGAGGCTGCGGCTCCGCAGCTCCATTGGCGAACTGCAGCGGCTACTCGACGACCCCGCCCGGCTACGGCTGGCCGGGTCACCGGAGTTGACTTCCTCCGAGCGCCCGACGGCCCTCCCGGTGGAGGCGGCCAGCGACACCGGTCGCGACGTGTTCGAGGCCGGCCCGGCGATGGCGGCCGGGGCCGACGCCGATCAGGGCCGCTCGAGCGCCGACGCCGATCTGGCCGACCGCGGCGAGGACCGGTTCGACGGCGACCGGTTCGACGGTGAAGGCTGGGGACCGGGTACCGATGACGCCACCCAGTCGTTTTCTGTCGGCGCCGCCGACGAAGACGTCTACATGGCCGAGCTACGCAAGGCGATGATGGAGGACACGAGCCCGCCCGAGGGCCTCGACGGCCTCTTCGAAGACGACGTCGACCGGGGCCGGGCCCGGGGCGGTCGTCGCCGCTGACTTTCCCGACGAGCTGACCCAGCACGGCGGAAACGGCTCATTTCGGTCAAGGGAAAGATTGCATGCAGATTCGGCGCCGATCAGTAGGTATGCGATGACCGCCGTGGCTGTCGGGCCGGTGGCCTCGCCCGGCTGCTCGCCGGCCGCGAACTATTGCCTAGGATGCCGCTGGTCTCGATATGAGGGGGTTCGCAGTTGCTGGTGTCGGTGAGCTTCGGGTTGGTGCTCGTCGCGGCTGCACTCCTGGTCGCAGGGTTTGCTGCAGGCGGGCTCACGCTCATCTATGTGTCGATCGTCCTGTGCGTGGTCGCCGGGGTCATCCTCCTCTTCGGCGTGAAGTCAGGGACGGTCCAAGCCCAGTCCAGTGCCGGCGGAGGTGCGAGCGCGCCGGCGCCGGCGCCCCTCGCCCGTGAACCCGAGCTCGTCGCTGTCGGCGGCGGGTCGTCCTCGTCGTCGCCAGCGCCGAGCCCACCGGCCGAGCCGGCGGCTCCGCCGCCGCCCTCGGAGCCTGAGCCTGAGCCTGAGGCCGAGCCTGAGGCCGAGGCTTCCGGCCAGGCGGAATGGTTGGCGACCGATCAGGAGTGGGAGGGCACCGACTCCGAGGCCTCCGCCGAGGGAGCGGCCTTCCCCATCGCCGACTACGACGAGCTGTCGTCGGAGGAGATCCTCCCGCTGGTGCCCCAGCTGTACCCCGACGAGCTCGACATGGTCCTGGCCCGGGAGACCGCCGGTAAGGGCCGGGACGACCTGGTCGAGGCGCTCGAGGCGAGACGCCTCCAGGTTGCCCAGGAGGGCGAGCCGTCGGCCGGGGCCGCGACGCAGGGCCCGGTCCCGCAGGCCGAGCCGGCGGCGGTCGCCGGCGCATCGGTCCCGACCGGCGATGGCGCGGAGGACGATGGCCCCGTCTTCCCCATCTCCGACTACGACGAGCTCGTCCCGGGCGAGATCCTCCCGCTCGTGCCCCAGCTCTACCCCGACGAGCTCGACACCGTCGAGGCGCGTGAACGAGCCGGTCAGGGCCGTGCGGACGTGCTCGAAGCCTTGGCCGCGGCACGCCTCCAGTTCGACGAGAACGGTGGCTCGGTCGATGCACCGATCGAGGGCTACGACGCAATGTCGGTCCACGAGGTCGTCCTGGCCCTCCCCGAACTCGATGACGCCCAACTGGCGGACGTCCGCCAGTACGAAGCCGCGAACCGGGCCCGGAGCGGGGTTCTGTTCGCCATCGCCCGGCGGTTGTCGGGCATGGGACTCGAGGCCGAGGAGACGGACGCAGCAGCCCCCGGGCCCGACGAGGAGCCCTCGACCGGCCCGGCGCCTGCGCAGGGCGGGTTCCGTCCCGCCGACCGGCTGCCGCCGGCGATGACACCCGAGACGCGGACCGAGGCCACCCAGGCCGACCAGCCTGGCCCACCCGACGCGGCCGCGGCGCAGGCGCCGGCGCCTGCGGAGGGCGGGTTCCGTCCCGCCGACCGGCTGCCGCCGGCGATGACACCCGAGATGCGAGCAGCGGACACCGAGGAGGGGGCCGTGCCCGATTCGTCTGGACACGTCGACCAACCTGCCCCGGCTGCCGCCGGCGACGAGGTACCCCCCGAGGGATACGAAGGCCGCGCCGCCGACGAGGTCATCGGCTCCCTGGAGGGCCTCGACCCGGCGTCGTTGTGGCGAGCCCGGGCCCAGGAGGCCAGCCATGACCAGCGCCCCGAGGTGTTGGCGGCGATCGACGCCCTACTCGGGCCGCACTACTCGCGGCCAGCGGCCCCCGCCTCGGTCGGATCGGCACCGGCGCCGGAGGCCGCCGCCGCGGCCCCGGACGAGGCGTCCCTGCCCGTCGCCGACTACGACTCGCTCAAGGTGCACGACGTGGTGGGCCTCCTCGATGACCTCGACAGGGACCAGTTGGCGCAGGTGAGGGCTTATGAGAGCGCCAATCGGGCCCGCAGCGGCGTGCTGTTCGCCATCGAGCGGCGCCTGGCCCGAACCGCCGCTGGCCCGTCGGTCGAGATTCCCGCCGCCGAGCCGCCGGTCGCCTCGGCCTCGGCCGAAGCCCCTTCCACTGCGGCTGACGACGGCCCGCCGCCGCCGGCGCCGGCTGGGGCCGGTTTCCGGCCGGCGGACCGGTTGCCGCCGGCGATGACGCCCGAGGAGCGTGCTGGTGGGGCCGGGGGTGTGCCGGCCGGAGTGTCGGCGGAGCCGGAGGAGGCGCCGGCTGAAGCGGCGCCGGCTGAAGCGGCGCCGGTCGGGGCGGGTTTCCGGCCGGCGGACCGGTTGCCGCCGGCGATGACGCCCGAGGAGCGTGCCGGTGGGGCCGAGGGAGGCTCCAGCGCTGCTGGCGCGGCGCCGTCCGCTTCGCCGGTCGCTCCGGCCGCCGAGGCACGGGATGCGGATGCGGATGCGGAGTTCAGTTTCCGACCGGCAGAGCGGATGCCGCCGGCGATGACGCCCGAGATGCGCGACGGTGGAGCCACCGTCGCCGCCCCCGCTCCAGGGGGTGCCGGCGATGCGGACGGCAACCGCGAGGTACGCCCGGTGGCCGAGATCCTCGATGCCCTGGCCGGGTTGACGACAGCGCAGCTGTGGCAGGTGCGAGCGTTGGAGGCCGGCCGCAAGGCCCGTGCCGAGGTGCTCGGCGCCATCGATAACCTGCTCGGACCTCGCTACTCGACGGCCCCCGGCCAAAGCGCTGAGGTCGTCGCCGCGCCCACCGAGCCGCCGCCACCGATGTGGGCCGGGTTCAAGCCGGCACCGATCTTGCCGCCTTCGATGACGCCTGAGATGCGGGCCGGAAGCGCCTCATTGGGCGAAACCGGTCCAAACGTGGCAATGTCGCGCCCTGAGTCTTCGGGGGGTGCGCCGCAGCCAGCGTCGCCCGCATCCCCGCCTGCCGCCGGTTGGGGGTCTCCGTCGGAGCCCGCCCCGGAGGGGGCCGGGGTATCCGAGCCGGAGGTCGAGGAAGCGGCAGTGCCGCAGTCGGTTCCCTTCCAGGGGGCCAGGATTGCGGCCCGGCCGGCAGACCTTCTTCCACCGGCGAGGACCCCGGAAGCAAGATCGGGAAGCCCGGCTCCGGCGCCGTCTGCCGCGGCCGATTCAGGGGCGCAATCTGAAGGGGGATCGGTGTCCGGTACTGCGGTACAAAACATTGCTCAGATCGGGGCTCGTCCGGCCGGCCTGCTGCCGCCGGCGATGACCCCGGAGACGGCCGCTGGCGAAGCGCCGGTGGGCTCGGTGCCGGCTGGCACCGACGGGGCGGCCGCGGCATCGCCGCAGGCGCCCAGGCCTTCCGGCATCCCGCCTCGTCCGGCCGGCCTGTTGCCGCCGGCCATGACGCCTGAGGACCGGGCCGGTCCCGCGCCGGCCGCCACTGCCGCCGCCGCGCCGGCCCCGACGGGAGCTCCCGCCGCCGCCACCATCGCGCCCCGTCCCGCCACTTTGCTCCCGCCGGCGAAGACCCCCGAAGATCGCTAGATCATGACCCTGGGGTAGCCCTTCCTCCTCGTCGCAGGGGCGGTTGCGTCGGCGGGTGGAACGGCTCGGCCCGGGCTGGGCGCCTTGCCTTTCGTGAGGACGGTCCCGTCCCTGCGACGGCGTCTGGCGCGGGCCCGTCCGTCCCCGGCGTCGGAGATCTCGAACCGCCTTCGTGCCCCCGGTGACGCCGGGGGCCGAGCCGCGCTCGGCCTCGTGGCGGTGGGGCGCCGGGGCCGCCCGGGGATGCCGTTGGTGGACGGCGAGCACGCCGGACGGCCCGCGCCGGCGCCCCAACGGCGGCCTGCGTGGCCCGGGGACGCCAGCGCCGCAGCCTAGGATGCCGAAGGATCGTCGACCGAGGAGAGTTGGGATTTGCTCGTCCTGTTGAGCTTCGGATTGGTGTTGGTCGCCACCGTTCTGCTCGTGCTCGGACTGCTCGCCGACACCCTGCCGCTGATCTATCTGTCGATCTTGTTGAGCGGGGTGGCCGCGGTGGTCCTGGTGCTCGCGGTCCGAGCCGGTCGCCCAGTTGGACCGACGGCGCCGATCGAGCCCGAACGTGAACCTGAGCCTGAGTACGCCGCTGCCGGCTCGATCTCGAAGTCGACCGCCACCATGGCCGCGGTCGAGGCGCCGCCGCGTCCGGCGGTCGCCGTCGGCGCCGAAGCGCGGGGCCACGGCGAGCCCGGTCCCGGGGTGGCGCCGGCCGATGCGGTCGACCAGGGCGATGCCGGCGGCGAATGGCTGGCCGCCGACCAAGAATGGGGCGAACCCGACGCCGATTGGGAGGACGACGACCTCGCCTTCCCGATCGCCGACTACGACGACCTGGACGCAGGAGAAATCTTGCCCCTCGTCCCCCAGCTGTACCCCGACGAGATCGACGTCGTCGAGGCTCGCGAGCTCGCCGGCCGCGCCCGGGCCGAGGTGTTGGGGGCGTTGGCCGACGCCCGTGCCCGCCTTGGGCCGGCGGCGGCACCAGTCCTGAGCGCGGTGCCCCCGCCGGCGGAGGAAGAAGTGGCGCCGATCGACGTAGCCCCGGCCGTGCCGTCGCCGGCGGCGCCGGGCCCTGAACCCGATGCCGGGCCCGAGCCCGTGGTTGCGGTGCCCTCCGAGCCGACGCCGGCGGCGCCCGAGCCGGCGGCACCCGAACCGGTGGCGGCCGGGCCGGCACCGGCCGGGCCGGCACCGGCCCCCGAGGAGTTCGAGCCCGTTGGCGAGACCCCGGCCGGCCACACCAGCGGCCTGGCCGTCGTCGACTACGACGACATGCCGGTGAGCGACATCGTCGCCGCCCTCGACGGGCTCGACGCCGAACAGCTGGCCCAGGTCCGCGACTACGAAGCGGCCAACCGTGCCCGGCGCACGATCATCTTCAACGTCACCCGCCGGTTGTCCGCCGTGGGTCTCCCGGCGCCGGCGACGGCCCCGTCCGCCGCGGTAGTCGCCGCGCCGGCCCCGGTCGCCGCCCAGCCGGCGGCGTCCGCCGCCTTCCCGATCGACGGCTACGACGCGCTGCCGGTGAGCGATATCGTCGCCGCCCTCGACGGGCTCGACGCCGAACAGCTGGCCCAGGTCCGCGACTACGAAGCGGCCAACCGTGCCCGGCGCACGATCATCTTCAACGTCACCCGGCGCCTGAGCGCACACGAGAGCGGCTGAGCCCGGCGTCGCCACGCTCCCGGCCAGGCGTGGCCGGTCCCGAACGCCCTACGCCGTGCTCAACCGGTCTCGGCCCGGCGCAGCCCGGCGTGGATGGCGCGGCCGTCGGCCAGCTCGATGCGGTGCCCGTCCGACAGCGGGCCATCGAGGACGAGGTCGAGCGCGAGCACCTCACCCATCACGTACTCACGGTGCCGGCCGAGGGCATCGGCCACGTCGCGATGGTGCCCGACGTCAACCACGAGGTGGACCCGATCGGAGACGTGCAAGCCGATCTGGCGCCGTAGCTCGTTGAGGGACCGCACGACGTCACGGGCAGTCCCCTCCTCGGCCAACTCCGGCGTCACGTTCAGGTCGAGGGTCACGATGCCCCGGTCGCCGGCCAGGACCCCCGACGCCGCCGGATCGGCCGGCACCAGTCGGAGCACGTACTCGTCGGGGGCCAGCTCCCGGTCGGCGACGACCACGACGTCGCCGCGGCGCACCCACTGCCCGGACTTGGTCGCCTTGATGATTCGTTGCACCTCAGCCCCCACCCGGGGGCCGAGCACGGCGGGGACGATCTGCAGCACGACGTCTCCGGCCTGACCGCGGTCAGCGGTCAGCTCGACGTGGCGGACGTTGGCCTCGTCCTGGACCAGCTCCACGTAGGGCGCGAGGGCCTCGGCGTCGGGCGCGGCCACCGTCAGCGTCGCCAACGGCAGGCGGTTGCGGAGCCCGTTGGACTTGCGGACCGACGCCGCCGTCGAGCACACCTCGCGCACGGTGTCCATCGCCGCCACCAGTGCGGGGTCGTGCCAGGACCACAGCTCGTCGGTCGCGGGCCAGTCGGTGAGGTGCACCGAACCGTCGCCCACGAGCCCGCCCCACACCGCCTCGGTGGTGAGCGGCAACAGCGGGGCCGCCGCCCGGGCCAGCACCGTCAGCACCGTGTGGAGCGTGTCGATGGCGGCCTGGTCGCCCCGATAGAACCGTTTCCGGGAACGGCGGATGTACCAGTTGTTGAGCGAGTCGATGAAGCGCACGACGGCACCGCAGGCGCCGGACAGGTCGTAGGCGTCCATCCGGACCGTCGTGTCGGCGACCAGATCGGCGACCTTGGCCAGGACGTAACGGTCGAGGACGTGTTCGACGGCGCGGCCGGGTGGGAGCTCCTTGCCGGTGGTTCCGGCGGCGTTGGCGTAGAGGGCGAGGAAGTACCAGGCCGTCCAGATCGGCCGCACCACCTGGCGAACCGCCTCCTCCATCGGCTTGCGGCTGGCGACGAGGTCTCCGCCCCGGGGGGCAGCGGAGGACAGCAGCGCCCAGCGCATGGCGTCCGAGCCCACCGTGTCGAACACGTCGATGGGGTCGGGATAGTTGCCCAGCCGTTTGGACAGCTTCTGGCCGTCGTCGCCGAGGAGGACGCCATGGGCCATGCAGGCCGAGAAGGCGGGCCGGTCGAACAACGCCGTGGCCAGCACGTGCAGGGTGTAGAACCAGCCCCGGGTCTGGCCGATGTACTCGACGATGAAGTCGCCCGGGTAGTGCGACTCGAACCAGTCGACGTTCTCGAACGGGTAGTGCACCTGGGCATAGGGCATCGAACCCGACTCGAACCAGCAGTCGAGCACGTCGGGTACCCGGCGCATCATCGACCGGCCGCTGGGGTCGTCGGGGTTGGGCCGCACGAGCTGGTCGATGCCGGGCCGGTGAAGGTCGTCGGGACGCACGCCGAAGTCGCGCTCGAGGGCGTCGAGCGAGCCGTAGACGTCCACGCGGGGGATCTGAGGGTCGTCGCTCTTCCACACCGGTAACGGCGAGCCCCAGAACCGGTTGCGGCTGATCGACCAGTCGCGGGCCCCTTCCAGCCACTTGCCGAACGACCCGTCGCGGACGTGGCCCGGGACCCAGGTGATCTGCTGGTTGAGCTCGAGCATCCGGTCCTTGAGGGCGGTGACCTTGACGAACCACGACGACACCGCCCGGTAGATCAGCGCGGTGTCGGTGCGCCAGCAATGGGGATAGCTGTGGACGTAGCTGTCGTGGCGCACCAGGGCGCCCATGGCCCTGAGATCGCGCACGATCGGGGCGTTGGCGTCGAACACCTGCAGGCCGGCGTAGTCGGCGACCTCGGCGGTGAACCGGCCCTTCTCGTCGACGGGGCAGACCACCGCGATGCCCGCCTCCTCGCACACCCGTTGGTCGTCCTCCCCGAAACCGGGGGCGAGGTGGACGACGCCGGTCCCGTCCTCGGTCGTCACGAAGTCGGCGGTGAGCACCCGGAAGGCACCGTCGACGTCGGCGAAGTACCCGAACAGCGGCCGGTAGCGCCGGCCGGCCAGCTCGGCGCCATTGAGCGTGCCCACCCGTTCGGCGCCGGCCAACTCCTTCTCGTAGGCACTGGCCCGTGTCTCCGCCAGCACGTAGCGCTGACCGTCCTGCTCGTACATGGCGTAGGCGATGTCGGCGCCCACCGCCACCGCCAGGTTCGACGGCAGCGTCCACGGCGTCGTCGTCCACACCAGCAACCGTTCGCCGGTCTCGAGTTGGAACCACACCGTGACCGCCGGGTCCTGGCGCTCGCGGTAGGCGTCGTCCAGGCGAGTCTCGAAGTTGGACAGGGGCGTCTCGCACTCCCAGCAGTAGGGGAGCACCCGGTAGCCCTCGTACAGCAGGCCCTTCTGCCACAGCTGTTCGAGCGCCCACATGACCGATTCCATGAACTCGAGGTCCATGGTGCGGTAGTCGTTCTCCATGTCGACCCAGCGGGCCTGACGGGTGACGTAGCTCTCCCACGTGCTGGCCGTGGTGCCGACGATCGAACGGCAGTGGGCGTTGAAGCGGCCGACACCGAACTCACCGATGTTGACCCGGCCCGACACCCCCAGCTCCTTCTCGGCCTGCATCTCGACTGGCAGGCCGTGGCAGTCCCAGCCGAAGCGGCGCTCGACGCGATAGCCGCGCATCGTCTTGTAGCGGGGCACCGCGTCCTTGACGAAGCCCGTCAGCAGATGGCCGTAGTGGGGCAGGCCGTTGGCGAAGGGAGGCCCGTCGTAGAAGACGAACTCCTCGGCGTCGGCCCGCTGGGCGATCGAGCGCTCGAAGGTCCGGTCCGACTTCCATCCCTCGATGACCTCGGCTTCGAGCGCCGGGAGCTTCGGCGACGGCTCGACATCGGGGTAGCCGGGCCGTACCGGGGCGGCCTCGGGATCCTCGGGAGCGGACGGGGACTGCATCTCGCCAGCGTACGCGGGAGTTAGCGTGGCGGTGATGGTGTGGGGCCTAGGGCCCCGGAAGGACCGATAGATGCAAACCCACAACGATGACCTCTTCACCGTCGGCGACGGCGGCCAGGTGGAACTCAACGTGCACGCCCAGCCCGGCGCCGGCCGGACCCAGGTCACTGGCCGCCACGGTGCGGCCCTCAAGGTGCGGGTGGCGGCTCCGCCCGAGGCGGGCCGGGCCAATCAGGCCCTGGCGGTGGCGCTGGCCGATGCGTTCCGGGTGGGCGAGAAGGACGTCGAGCTCGTATCGGGCGACAAGAGCCGTACCAAGCGATTCCGCATCTCTGGCCTGGACGAGGATGCCTTTGCCTTCCGGCTCGACGAGGTGGTGGCTGACGGGGCGATCGGCCCCGGTCCCGCCCGTTCGCGGCGACGGTGACCGGGGGGCCGGGCACGATGCCCCGATCGACGGGCCGCGCCACCGGGGCCAAGACCGGGGCCAAGGGTGCTGTCCCCGCCACTGACCCAGATCCCGGCAGGACCGGCGCGCCGGGCAAGTCCGCCCGGTCGGCCAAGTCCGCGTCGAAGCGGGCGACGACCAAGGGGTCGGCACCGAAGGTGGCCAAAGCGTCGTCCACCGCGGCGGCCAAGGACGCCACCGCGCCCGTCGGGGCCACGAAGGCGGCGGCCAAGGGCCGGGCGGCGACGACGAAGAAGAAGACGGCCCCGGTGGCGCCGAAGGGGCGCGGTGCCCCCGATCCCTTCCTCGAGAGCCAGCGGGCGGCATTGCTCGAGGAGCGCTCGACCTATGCCCATCAGGCTGACTCGCTCCAGGCCGAGGCCGACCTGCTCGCCGCCGAGCGCGAGCCGGGCGACGTCCAGTTCGACGAGGAGTCGGGCGAGGGTGACACCCTGGCCGTCGAGCGTGAGCGCGACCTGGCCCTGTCAGCCCAGGCGCGCGCCGCGGTGGAGGAGATCGACGCGGCACTGGCCAAGATCGACGATGGCCGCTACGGGCGATGCGAGCAGTGCGGTGTGACGATCCCGACCGAACGACTGATGGCGATCCCCTTCGCGGCCCTCTGCGTCCAGTGCAAGAGCATGGGACTGGGACGACGCTGAGCGGTGGTAGCCGGCGTTGCCCGGCCCCGCAAGCCGTGCCGTCGGCGTTCCCCCGGTCCCGCAGGCCCGTCCGGGCCGCGCCTTGGCTGGCGTACCGGCCCTCGTCTCGGGAGGCCGCCGTGTGCACGCGCTCGGGCCCGCCGCTCGTGCCTCCGGCGACAGCTGCCGGTGACGGCGGACTGGACCGGTGAGTTGATGTCAGCCGTCCCTGGTCAGGCCCGCCGACCTCGTCTGGTACCCGCGCTGCGGAGCCGACCCCTGGCGCTCATCGGTGCGGTGGGGTCTGCGGTGCTGGCCGTCGATCAGCTCACCAAGTGGTGGGCGTTGCGGGCATTGGCCGACCGTGACATCGACCTGGTGTGGACCCTGCGCCTGCACCTCACCTACAACACGGGCAGCGCCTTCAGCCTCGGCAGCGGTAGCGGCTCGATCATCGCGGTGCTGGCCATCGTCATCGTCGGCGTCACCGTCTGGATGGGCCGCAACGCCCCGTCCGGGGCCGCTGCGCTGGCCATGGGGCTGCTGGTCGGGGGAGCCGTGGGGAACTTGGCCGACCGGGCCTTCCGTTCCGGGGAGGGGTTCCTCGGTGGCGCGGTGGTCGATTTCGTCGACCTGCAGTGGTGGCCGGTCTTCAACGTCGCCGACATCGCGGTCACGCTGGGGGCGCTGGCGTTGCTGGCCTTCAGCGGCCGCCGCGGGACCGGCGCCGCCGGGTGATCGCGGCCGAGGTCACCGCCGCCCTCGATGGCGAGCGGATCGACCGGGTGGTGTCGATGCTGGCGGGGTGCAGCCGGGCCGTCGCGGCCCAGTTGGTCGCCGGTGGACGGGTCCGCGTCGAGGGGATCGCGGTGGCGGCCCGATCGTCCCGGGTGGTCGCCGGTGACCGGGTCGAAGTCGACTGGGAGGCCCTGCCTTCGCTCCCGACGCTCGACCCCGATCCTTCCGTGCCCGTCACCGTGGTCCACGAGGACGCCGACGTGGTCGTGGTCGACAAGCCGGCCGGGCTGACCGTGCACCCCGGTGCCGGCAACCCTGCTGGGACCCTGGTGCACGGCCTGCTCGCTCGCTACCCGGACATCGACGGCGTCGGCACCGCCGGCCGCCCCGGCATCGTGCACCGCCTCGACAAGGACACGTCGGGGCTGCTGGTGGTGGCGCGCACGCCGGTGGCCTATGACTCCTTGACCGCCCAGCTGGCGGCCCGGTCGATGGGCCGCTGCTACCAGACCCTGGTGTGGGGCCACTTCAGCGCGACCACGGGGGCGGTCGACGCCCCCGTTGGCCGTTCGGCCCGCACGCCGACGCGAATGGCGGTGTCGAGCCGGGGCAAGGAGGCCCGGACCCGCTACGAGGTCCTGTCCGCCTTCGACGGTCCTGCCCCCACGTCGCTGCTGCGGTGCCAGCTCGAGACCGGCCGCACCCACCAGATCCGGGTGCACCTCGCCGCCATCGACCACCCGGTCGTGGGCGACGCCCGCTACGGGGGGAGGCGGCCGGCCTTGCTCGACGTTGCCCGCTTCTTCCTCCACGCCGAGTCCCTCGACTTCGACCACCCCGGCACCGGCCAACGGCTGGCGTTCCGGAGCCCCTTGCCGCCGGACCTGGCCGGGGCCCTCATCCTGCTCCGCTAGAGGCGGTGCGGTCGGGCGCGGCCTGCGTGGCCGGGGATTGCCGGTGATGCGAGCGCCGGAGCGCCAGGGGAGGTGCGGTCGGGCGCGGCCTGCGTGGCCGGGGAACGCCGGCAAGCACAGCTAGCTCGTCATCCGCTGGGGCCGCGCCGCCTCTCCGTCGCCGGCGTCGGCCCGGTCGGCCGGCGCTGCCCGCTCTGCTCGCGCTTCGGGCGCGGCGAGGTCGGCCGGCGGTCCCTCTGACGGCCATCTTCGTTCGCCCCGGGCCATGTCCCGCACCGCGGCGAGGGTCAAGGCGTCGAGCAGGTGCCGCATCTGCTCGCTGACGTCGCCCCACACGGCCAACAGCACGCACTGGCCCTCGTGGTCGCAGGCCCCGTTCTGGTGGGGTTCGCCGAAGTCGCCCACGCCGATGGGGCCGTCGACGGCACTGACCACGTCGCCCAGCGTGATCTCCTCCGGTGGGCGGGCCAGGACGTAGCCGCCGCCGACCCCTCGCTTCGAGCGCACCAGCCCGGCGCCCTTGAGGGCCAGGAGGATCTGTTCCAGGTAGGGCTGGGGGAGGGCGGTCCGCTCGGCGATGTCCCGGACCGAAGTCGGCGTCGGCCCGTCGCCGTGCAGCGCCAGGGACAGGAGAGCCCGACAGGCGTAGTCACCGCGAGTCGAGACCTTCACCGCCCGGGCTCCGACGCCACGTGGTCGGATGACCGCGATGGGTAGTGATCGACCGGCTGGGAACACCAGCCTGCCGGGGCGACCATGGCCAGAGGTTACGGCACGAGCACAATCGCCGTGCGGGGCGCTGGCTGTCGAGGCAGCCGTCGATGCGATGCATACCCTCGTCCTCGCAGGACCCTGAGGTTAGGGTGGCGAAATGGGCGGTTGGAGCAGTTTGACCGGGAGGTCCCGGGGGACGTGAACATGCACGAACACGGGGATGAGCCGCTGGTCCCCGACTACGCCGGAGCCTGCATCGTCAACGTCGTCCCGGCTCTGCTGGGCGCACCGTCGCAGGCCCCGTCCTGGATGCCCTCGGTCGTCTTCGACGCCCGCCAAGTGGTTCTCGTGGTGCTCGACGGCCTCGGCTGGGACCAGCTCCAGGCCCGCCGAGCGGTCGCCCCGACGCTGTCGTGGCTCGATGGCGGCCCGATCTCCACCGTCCTGCCAACCACCACGGCGACGGCCCTGACCTCGCTCACGACCGGCACCACCCCCGGCGAGCACGGCGTCATCGGGTACCGGATCAACGTGCACGGCGAGGTCCTCAACGTCCTGCGGTGGAGCACCGCCACCGGCGACGCCCGCCACACGATCCCGCCGGGCAAGGTCCAGAGCCAGATGCCCTTCCTCGGGCACCGCCCCGCGGTGGTGACCCGGACCGAGTTCGCCAAGAGCGGGTTCACCGGTGCCCACCTCGACGGGGGCCGCTTCCACGGCTACCGGATGCCCTCCAGCCTGGTCACCGAAGTACGCCAGCAGGTGCGGGCCGGCGAGCGGTTCGTCTACGCCTACTACGACGGCATCGACAAGGTCTCCCACGAGTACGGCCTGGGCGAGCACTTCGATGCCGAGGTACACGCCGCCGACCGGTTGGTCGGCGACATCCTCGAGTCAGTACCGGCGGGCACCGCGGTTGTGGTCACCGCCGACCACGGCCAGGTCGAGACCGGGTCGAACGTGACCCCCGTAGACCCTGACGTGCTGGCCCACACGTCGATGCAGTCGGGTGAGGGAAGGTTCCGGTGGCTGCACGCCCGTCCCGGCCGGGCCTCGGCGCTGGTCGATGCGGCCGTGGCCTGCCACGGCCACCATGCCTGGGTGCGCACCCGCGACGAGCTCGTGGCCCAGGGTTGGTTCGGGCCCCAGGTGAGCGCCGACGCCGCCTCCCGCCTCGGAGATGTCGCCCTCGTGGCCAAGGGGACTATCGCCTTCGTCGAGCCGACCGACACCGGCCCGTTCCAGATGGTCGGCCGCCACGGATCGGCCACCGCGGCCGAGCTCCACGTCCCCCTGTTGGCCGCCGTCACCTGATCCTGGCCCCGACCTTGGAGGACCGTCTCCGAGGATCGGGTAAGAAGTCCCTATGACTGACATGCCCGCCGGCGACCAGGTCGAGCACCCCGAAGTGGTGGAGGGGCTGCCGAAAGCCACCGCGGCGGCGTTGAACGATTCCGTCGAAGAGCCGGCCAAGGTCATGCGGATCGGCTCGATGATCAAACAACTGCTCGACGAGGTCCGCTCCGCACCTCTCGACGAGGCCAGCCGGGACCGGCTGCGGGAGATCTACGACGTCTCCAAGCGCGAGCTCTCCGCGGCGTTGTCCCCCGACCTGCGCGAGGAGTTGGCCCGCCTCACGCCGCCCTTCAACGAGAACGGCGTGCCCACCGAATCCGAGTTGCGGGTGGCCCAGGCCCAGCTCGTGGGCTGGCTCGAGGGGCTGTTCCACGGCATCCAGGCGACGCTCTTCGCTCAGCAGATGCAGGCCCGCCAACAGATCGAGGACATGCGCCGGCGTCTCCCGCCCGGCGCCCCCGACCCGTCCGGCGGCGCACGCGGGACGTACTTGTAGGCCGTCTCCGGGCCGGCCGGCCCAGGCGCGACCGCTCCGGCGGGCCGCTCTGGCGTCGCACCGCGGCCCACCGCCATGGCGCGTCAGAGCAAGTCGCCGTCGCGGCCGCCAGGCCGCCAGGCCGCCGGCGACAGTCTGCGGAGGCAGGAGCGAAGCGACACCCGCAGCAGGCCGACAAGCAACGCCGTCGCGGCCGCCAGGCCGCCGGCGACAGTCTGCGGAGGCAGGAGCGAAGCGACGCCCGCAGCAGACGAGCCAGTAGGGCAGGAGCGAAGCGACGCCCGCAGCAGACCAGCCAGCAGGGCAGGAGCGAAGCGACGCCCGCAGCAGACCAGCCAGCAGATGTGCGACAGTAGGGCGAATCACACCCGTGTGATTTGTCCACAGGCTGGTCCACAGCGTGCCGGACCGGTTGTGGACGGGCCTAGGCAGGAGCGGAGACGTGCCGGAGAGCTTCACCCATCTCCACGTCCACACCGAGTTCTCGATGCTCGACGGTGCCTCTCGGGTCGAAGACGTGGTCGAGGTGGCGGCGGCCGACGGCCAGCCGGCGCTGGGCATCACCGACCACGGCAACATGTACGGCGTCCTGCCGTTCTATGCCGCCTGCATCAAGGCCGGCATCACCCCGGTCATCGGTTCCGAGCTCTACCAGGCCCACGACGACCGCACCGAACGGTTCAGCGTCCGGGGCAAGGTCGACGACTCCGGCGGAGACGGCGAGGGCGGCAAGAAGGCGTGGTACCACCTCACGGTCCTGGCCGAGGACAACGTCGGCTACAAGAACCTGATCCAGCTCTCCAGCCGGGCCTTCCTCGAGGGCTACTACCGCAAGCCCAAGGTCGACTGGGAGCTGCTCCAGGACCATCACCAGGGCCTCATCGCCACTACCGGCTGCCTGGGTGGCCACGTCCTGCAGTCGCTGTTGGCGGGTGACAACGAGGCGGCACTGGCCAAGGCCGGTCGTCTCCAGGAGATCTTCGGGCGGGGCAACCTCTTCGTCGAGCTGCAGGACCACGGCATCGCCGAACAGCACCGCACCAACCCCCTGTTGGTCGACATCGCCCGCAGGCTGGGGGCCCCGCTGTTGGCCACCAACGACAGCCACTACACCCGCCCCGGCGACGCCGAGGCCCACGACGCCCTGTTGTGCGTGCAGACCGGCTCGCTCATCAGCGACTCGGCCGACCAGAGGTTGAAGTTCAGTGGCGAGGGCCACTACCTCAAGTCGGCCCAGGAGATGCGGTGGCTGTTCCGTGAGCTGCCCGAGGCCTGCGACAACACCTTGCGCATCGCGGAGCGGGCCTCGGTCACCATCGAGTTCGGCAACCCGCAGCTGCCCGATTTCCCGTTGCCGGAAGGGTTCGCGTCGGCCTCGGACTACCTACGCCACCTCACCTTCGAAGGGGCCTACCAGCGGTGGGGGGCGACGCTGCCGGACACCGTCGTCGAACGCCTGGCCTACGAGCTCGCGGTCATCGACGACATGGGGTTCAGCTCGTACTTCCTGATCGTGTGGGACCTGATCCGCCATGCCCGCGACGGCGACATCCGGGTCGGGCCCGGCCGGGGGTCGGCGGCCGGGTGCGCGGTGGCCTACTGCCTGCGCATCACCGACGTCGACCCCATCCGCTACGACCTGCTCTTCGAGCGCTTCCTCAACCCCAGCCGCATCTCGATGCCCGACATCGACATGGACTTCGACTCCCGCTACCGCGACGAGATGATCCGTTACGCGGCCGAGCGCTATGGGCGCGACCGGGTGGCCCAGATCGTTACCTTCTCGACCATCAAGGCCCGAGCCGCGGTGCGCGACGCCGCCCGGGTCCTCGGCTACCCGTACGCCCTGGGCGACCGGGTGGCCAAAGCCATTCCCGCGCTGATCATGGGTCGCGACACCCCGCTGTGGGCGTGCATGGCCGACCGCGCGCCGCCCAAGTTCGACGACGGCTGGAAGATGGCCGCCGACCTTCGCGCCATGTACCAGGCCGACCCCGACGCCGCCCGGGTCGTGGACGTGGCCAAGGGGCTCGAGGGCCTCCGCCGCCAGGATGGCATCCACGCCGCGGCCGTGGTCATCACCCGCGACCCGCTCACCGACTACCTGCCCATCCAGCGCAAGCCCGAGCCCGGCCAGGACCCGGCGCAGGCGCCGGTCGTCACCCAGTACGAGATGCACGGCGTCGAGGACCTCGGGCTGCTGAAGATGGACTTCCTCGGCGTGCGCAACCTCGACGTCATCACCGACGCCGTGGCGCTGATCCGCTCCCACCGTGGCGTCGACGTCGATATCGACCACGTCGCCCTCGACGACGCCCCCACCTACGAGATGTTGAAGCGGGGCGACTCGATCGGCGTGTTCCAACTCGAAGGTGGGCCGATGCGCTCGCTGATGCGATCGCTCGAGCCCTCCACGTTCGAGGACATCGCCGCGTTGGTGGCCCTCTACCGGCCCGGGCCCATGGCCGCCAACATGCACAACGACTACGCCGATCGCAGGACCGGCCGTAAGCCGGTCACCTACTTCCACCCCGACGCCGAGGAGATCCTGGCCGACACCTACGGCCTGATGATCTACCAGGAGTCGGTCATGCGGGTGGCCCAGCGCTTCGCCGGCTACTCGCTGGCCCAGGCCGACAACCTCCGCAAGGCCTGCGGCAAGAAGGTCCGCGAGCTGATGGCCAAGGAGCGGGAGTCGTTCACCCGCGGCGTCGAGCGGACCGGCTACGGGCCCGAGATGGGCCGGATGCTCTTCGACATCATCGAGCAGTTCGCCGACTATGCCTTCAACAAGAGCCATTCCTACGGCTACGGCCTGATCGCCTACCAGACGGCCTACCTGAAGGCGAACTACCCCGCCGAGTACCTCTCGGCCCTGCTCACGAGCGTGAAATCGAGCCTGGAGAAGGCAGCCGTCTACCTGGCCGACTGCCGGGCCCGGGGCATCGAGGTGGTGGTGCCCGACGTGAACCGGTCGGTGTCGGACTTCGCCCCGGTCGCCGGCGACGCCGGTGCCCAGATCGCGTTCGGGCTCTCGGCGGTGCGCAACGTCGGCCAGGGCCTCGTCGCCCTGATCGTCGCCGAACGCGACGCCGACGGGCCGTTTCGCGACTTCTACGACTTCTGTGAACGGGTCGACGTCATGGTGCTCAACAAGCGGACCATCGAGTCGCTGATCAAGGCTGGCGCCTTCGACTCGCTCGGTCATCCCCGCCGAGGGCTGCTGTCGGCTTACGAGGCTATCATCGACCAGACCGTGGCCCGCCGGCGCAAGGAGGGCGAAGGCCAATTCGACCTCTTCGCCCTGGTCGTCGACGACGCCCCCCGCTATGTGGGCCAGCGCCCAGCCATCCCCGGCGACGAGTTCGACAAGGCCCAACGCCTGGCCTTCGAGAAGGAGATGCTCGGCCTTTACGTGTCTGACCACCCCCTGCTTGGCGCCGAGGCCGCCCTGCGCCGCCGCGTCGACCGCTCGCTGAGCGACGTCGCCGACATGGGCGACAGCGATGACGGCACCATCGTCACCTGCGGCGGCGTCGTCACTGGTCTCCAGCGCAAGTGGACCCGCAAGGGCGACCTCATGGCCGTCTTCGTGCTCGAGGACCTGCAGTCCTCGGCCGAGGTGATGGTCTTCCCCAAGACCATGATCGACCACGGCCACAAGCTCCTCGACGACACCGTCGTGACCGTGAAGGCCAGGGTCGACACCCGCGACGCGGTGCCCAAGCTCATCGCCCTCGAGGTCGACGTGTTCGAGGGCATCGGTGATGGGGCGCCGCCGTTGCGCATCCGGGTGGCGCCGTGGCGCCTCGACGAGCGCCTCATCGACAGGCTCAAGACCGTCCTGGTCGAGCACGCCGGCGAATCCCAGGTGTTCCTGCACATCGGCGACCGCCAGGTGCTGCGGCTGCCCGAGCCCTACTGCGTCGACACCGGCAACGGGCTGGTCGGCGAGCTACGGGCCCTGCTCGGCGCCGACGCCCTCCTCTAGCTGGGGGGCTGCGCCCCCGGCCCCCATCGCCGCCCGGCTCCCTGGCGGTCGCTCGGTCGGCATCTGCTCGGTCCCGGAACTTGTCACAACGTCAAGCCTTCTCGGGACCGAGCAGATCTAGCCGACGGCCGGCCCGAACCGGGCATACTTGCCCAGCGGACAACACCCCGACCAGCCGTTGCGCCCGAGGGCTGGGAGCGGAGTTGCGAGTCGGGGCAGGGTCCGCTGGAATTGTCACCAACTATTGGCTGATTCCGGAGACTGCGCGAGCTCATGGCGATCGAGGTCGAGACCAAGGACTGCACGGCGCTCACCGACTCGGAGCTGACGGAAATGGCCGACCTGTGCGCCGAAGGCCCCAGCCATTTCGAAGCCGGGCTCCTGTCCAAGCAGGCCGAGGCGTGGGTCCTGATCACCCAGGCCCGTGACAACGACCGGTTGAAGGGCTTCTCCTTCTGCACCCTGGAGCGCATCGGCGGCACTCCCTGCGTGCTCATCGGGCTGGCGTCGGTGAAACGGACGTCGAAACGCGACAGCGTGCTCAGGGCGCTCATGCACGACCAGTACCGGCGGGCTGTGCTGGCCTTCCCCGACGAGGACGTGCTGGTCGGGTCCCGGTTCGTCGACCCGTCCGGGTTCGACGCCCACAAGGCCCTCGAGGACATCGTCCCCCGGCCCGGCCACAAGGCCACCGGTGAGGAACGGGCCTGGGGCCGGCGCCTGGCCAAGCGCTTCGGCATCGACAACGGCAGCTACGACGACCGGACCTTCACCGCCGCCGGCGACGGCACGTTCCCGTTCGTGGTCGACCACGACAGCTTGCGCCCCGACGCCGTCGACCCCGCCGTCCGGGCCCAGTTCGACGGCGTCGACGCCGGCCGGGGCGATTCGATGGTCGCGTTCGGCTGGGCCATGGCCGAGTTCCTGGCCAAGCTCGGCTGATCCTGGTGCTGCCCGGCGGGGCCGGGTGATGGAGTTCCGAGAGGTGGTGCGCAGAAGGCGGATGATCCGCGCCTACCGGCCCGATGCCGTGCCCACCGACGTGCTCGACCGGGTGCTCGACGCCGGCCGGCGTGCCCCCTCTGCAGGCAACAGCCAGGGCTGGGACTTCGTGGTGCTCGAAGGTCCCGAGGAGACCAGCCGGTACTGGGACATCACGTTCCCGGCTGACCGCCGGGCCGACTTCGGTCATCCCGGCCTGTTCGCCGCCCCGGTCCTGGTGGTCGCCCTGGCGAACCCGCGGGCCTACGTCGAGCGTTACCGCCGGCCCGACAAGGCCGGCACCGGCCTCGGCACCGGCACCGATCGCTGGCCGGTCCCGTACTGGACCGTCGACACCTCCTTCGCGGCCATGGCCATGCTGCTGGCCGCGGTGGACGAGGGGCTGGGAGCGTTGTTCTTCGGGATCTTCGCCGGCGCCGACCGCCTGCTCGCCCACCTCGGCGTGCCGCCCGGGCACGAGCCCATCGGCACGATCGCGCTCGGATGGCCCGACCCCGCGGCCGAGGCGCCCGGGCGCTCCGGAGGTCGTCCTCGCCGGGACCTCGACGACGTCGTGCACCGCCGGCGGTGGTGATCCGGCTGGTGGAGGCGGTCCCCTCCCGCTACGGACGTCCGGTCGTGAGCGTGTAGCTGCCGGCGCCGGAGCGGGAAAGGACCCGCCACTGGTACTCGCCGGCGGGGCCGGTGTACGTGACGGTCTCGGTCGACGTCGGCCCCCGGCTGGTGGACACCGGCCGCCACGACGAACCGAAGCGCACGTATAGCATGAGGTCGAAGTTGGCCGTCGCGGGGCCAATGAGGCACCCGTGATGGGTGCCGGCCGGCGCCGAGAACGATGAGCTGCCCGGCTGTACGTCGATGTCACCAGGACCGCTCAGCGTCCCCGTGTAGGTGTCGTCGGTGCATCCCGGCGGCGGTGGTGGTGGCGGTGGCGGCGGCGGTGGCGGTGGCGGTGGTGGCGGTGGTGGCGGTGGTGGCGCTCCGGACAAGGAGTAGAGCAGTCGATCAGGGGAGCCGGCGCCGACGCCGCTCAGGTGGCCGGTGGTCGCCGAGCCCACGATGGCGTCGCGAACTGCCGGCGCCGCCGCTGTCGGCTGGCCCTGGAGGAACAGCGCTGCGACCCCGGCAACGTGGGGGGACGCCATCGATGTCCCACTGATCGTCTTCGTCGACGTGACGGAGTTGAACCAGGTCGACGTGATCGACGAACCGGGAGCGAAGAGGTCCAGGCAGGCACCGAAGTTGGAGTACGAGGCGCGTTCGTCGGCCATGGTGGTGGCGCCCACCGTGACCGCCTCGGCCGTGCGGGCCGGCGATCCGTTGCAGGCGCTGGTGTTCTCGTTGCCGGCCGCCACCACGTAGGTGACGCCGTCGCTGATCGAGTTGCGCACCGCGGTGTCGAGCGACGTCGACGGTGGGCCGCCGAGGCTGACGTTGGCGACGGCCGGGACGCCAGGGCCGTGGTTGATGGTCACCCAGTCGATGCCGGCGATGACACGCGAGGTCGCTCCTCGGCCCTGGCAGTCGAGCACCCGGACGCCGACCAGCCTGACGCCCTTGGCCACCCCGTAGGTGCTGCCGCCCACCGTGCCGGCGACGTGGGTACCGTGCCCGTTGCAGTCGTCGGCGGTGCCGCCGTCGATGGCGTCGTAGCCGCTGACCGCCCGCCCGCCGAAGTCGGCATGGGTGAGGCGCATCCCGGTGTCGATGACGTAGGCCGTCACCCCGGCGCCGGTGGCGTCGTAGGAGTAGCTCGAATCGACCGGAAGGTCCCGCTGGTCGATCCGGTCGAGGCCCCAGGTCGCCCCCGCCTGGGTGTCGGTCGCCGACATCACGGTGTCGGCCTCGATGTAGTCGACGTGGGGGTTGCGCCGCAGCGCCTCGAGCACGGGGCCGGGGAGCCGGGCGGCGAACCCGCGTAGGGCGGCGGCGTACTCGAAGGAGACGGCGCCGCCCTGAGCCCGTACGTCGTTGGCGGCGGCACGCGCCCGTGCTGTCGATGTCGCCGGCTCGAGCACGACGATGTACTGGTCGGGCAGGGCCCCTGCCCTTCGGGCGCCGACCACCGGCGCCGGCCCCGCTTGAGCGGCCGCGGGGCCGGCCACGACGAACGCGCTGGCAGCCACCATCAACGCGACGACGCCCCGTGACAGGGTGAGGAACCGGCCAGCCCGCATGACGCCTCCGTACACGGCCGGGCGCTCGGCGCCCGGTACATCGGCCCATGGTACGCCCGGCGCCGGGCCCCGTCCGGGCGGCCTCCCTCCTTCGACGTCGGCCGCCGTCCGAGCGAGCCCGGCGGGGGACGCTAGGAGGGACGGGCCCGGTCGAGGGCCGCTGTCAGCTCGGCCGTGTCGGATGCCGGCGCCTGGCAGGCGTAGTGGCGACAGACGTAGGCGAAGCCCTCGGGACGGTCGCGCCACAGGGGCGAGTCGTAGGGCTCGCCCCAGGCCAGGACCGCGTCGGGGAGGTAGCGGCCCTGCACCGCGCCCACGAGATCGGGCCGTGCGCCGGCCACGACGATCTCGGTGGGGCCGGCCAGGGCCAACTCCAACGCCTCGAGCAGGCGTCCGAAGCTGGTCGGGTGCTGCACCGCCGCCGGTCCCACCCGGCGCAGGACGTCCTCGGCCCGGGCCCGGAAGTCGTCCCGACCGGTGAGGGCACCCAGTCGCAGCAGGGCGGCGGCGGCGGAGGAGTTGGCTGACGGTGTGGCGTTGTCCAGGAGGTCCTTGGGCCGGGTGACCAGCTGTTCGCCGTCATGGCCGGTGGTGAAGAAGCCGCCGTCGGCGTCGTCCCAGAACAGCGCCACCAGGTCGTCGGCGGTCCGGACCGCTTCGGTCGTCCAGCGAGCCTCGCCGGTGGCCTCGCCCAGTCGGGTCAGGGCGTCGACCATGGCGGCGTGGTCGGCCGCGAACGCCAGCGTTCGGGCACCGGCCGCCTCCTGCCACGAGCGCAGCCAGCGGCCGCTGGCATCCCGGAGGTTGGCGAGCAGGAAATCGGCCGCGCCAGTGGCGGCGTCGAGCCACTCGGCACAGCCAGTGGCCACCGCGGCCTCGGCCAGCGCGGCCACCATCAGGCCGTTCCACTCCGTGAGGACCTTGTCGTCGAGGCCGGGCCGCACCCGCTGAGCCCGGGCTTCGAAGAGGCGGCGGCGGGCCTCCTCGATCTCCGGCGGGCGGGCGAGCATCCCCCGGTCGGCCATGCGACTGAGGATCGTCGAACCCTCGAAGTTCCCGCCCGGTGCCACGCCGTACCAGTTCATGGCCGCCGCGGCGCGGTCGCCGTCGCCGACGGCGGCACGGACCTCGTCGGCTGACCAGACGTAGAACTTGCCTTCCACGCCCTCGGAGTCGGCGTCCTCGGAGGACAGGAAGCCGCCCCCGGGGTGGTGCAGGTCACGCAGGATGTAGCCGACGGTCTCCTGTACCACCTGGAGGTACCTCGCCGACCCCGTCACCTGCCAGGCGTGGAGGTAGGTCCGCGTCAGCAGGGCGTTGTCATAGAGCATCTTCTCGAAGTGGGGGACGAGCCAGCGCTCGTCGACCGAGTAACGGGAGAAGCCGCCGCCCAGGTGGTCGTACATGCCGCCCGAGGCCATGGCGTCCAACGTCGTCTCCACCATGGCCAGCGCACCCGCCGAGGGGTCTCGGGCAGCCGCCCGCAAGAGCACTTCGAGGCTCATCGACTGGGGGAACTTGGGCGCCCGTCCGAAGCCCCCCCAGGTCGGGTCGAACTGTGCGCCCACCGCGGCCACCGCGGCGGCCAGCGTCTCGGTGCCCGGTAGGTCCTCACCAGGGCCGTCGGCCAGCAAGGCGGTGCGGCTGATGGCGTCGAGGACCTTTCCGGCGTGGTCCATGAGGTGTTCGCGCCGCGTCCCCCACGCCTCGTCGATGGCCCGCAGCACCTCGACGAAGGCTGGCATCCCGCCCCGACGCACTTTGGGGAAGTAGGTGCCGCAATAGAAGGGCCGTCCGTCGGGGGACATGAACACGGTCATCGGCCAGCCCCCCTGGCCGGTCATGGCCTGGGTGGCGTCCATGTAGATGGCGTCGACGTCGGGCCGTTCCTCGCGGTCGACCTTGACGTTGACGAAGAGGTCGTTCATGACCGTGGCGGTGGCCGGGTCCTCGAAGGACTCGTGTGCCATCACGTGGCACCAGTGGCATGCCGAGTAACCGACCGAGAGCAGCACCGGGCGGTCGAGGTCGCGGGCCTCCGCGAACGCCTCGGCGCCCCACGGGTACCAGTCGACGGGGTTGTCGGCGTGCTGGCGCAGGTACGGGCTGGTCTCGGTGGCCAGACGGTTCATGCCTCGACCCTATTGGCGCCACCGCCCGACGCGCCCCGCCCGGGCAGACCACACGCGGGCCCCAGCGTGCTGGAGAGATTTCGTCCTCAATGAAACCGGCGAGCCCCCCGCTGCGCCAGCCGGGTGCGACCGTGCCTGCGCCGGTGCTGCGGCGCTCGCATCCATCACCGCTCAGCCCGCGATGGTGGCACCGTCGGTGGCGTAGAAGGCGCCCTGCATGCCGCCGCCCTCGTGGAACCGGCAGTGGAACTCGACGCCGTCGCCGGCGGGAAGGGTGACGGTCACGTCCCGCTCGTCGCCGGGTTCGAGCGTCTCGTCGACGTTCAGGGCCGATGACGTGAAGGTGTGGGACCGCTCGCCTTCGTTGGCCAGGTGGATCTCGACCTCGGTGCCCGCCGCCGCCTTCACGAAGGTCGGGGCGAAGTAGTTGTCGTCGACCTCCAGCTCGAGCTCGCCGCTGCTGGCGTCGCCGTTGCCGTGGGCGGTGGTGGCGCCCTCGAGCGTCACCGGGGGCTCGTCGGCGGAGACCGCCGGTCCGCTTCCCGACCCACTCGGGGCGCTGCTGGCACCGCTGGTCTCCGAGCGTGCCGTGGCGGTGCCGTTGGCGTTGTCGTCGTCGTCGGTCCCGCAGCCGGCGAGCACGAGCATCACCGTCACGGTCAGAGGCAGGATCTTGCCCATGGGTGGGACTACGGCTGGCAGCGGCGGAGGGATTGCGGACCTCCCCACGACCGGCGGCCCGGCCAATCCCGGGGCCGGCCGTCGCCGTAGGAAGGTCGTGGAGCGGGCATCGGACGAAGCGCTGGTGGCCGGCCTGGCCGCCGGCGACGCCGACGCCGCCCTGGTCTTCGTCCGGCGCTGGCAGCGCCGGGTGTTCGGGCTGGCGCTGGCGATCGTCGGGGACGCCGGTCGGGCCGAAGACGTCGCCCAGGAGGCCTTCGTCCGGGCGTGGCGCCACGCCGGCGCCTTCGACGTCCGGCGGGGATCGGTGGCGACGTGGCTCATGGCCATCACCCGCAATCTGGCCATCGATGCGGTCCGGGTCGAGCGGGGACGGCCGGCGGAGCCGGCCGATGCGATCGGGCTCGGCCTCGCGGCCGACGCGAGCCGTACCGTCCCCGGTCCCGAGGACCGCGCCGGCGTCGCCGACGACGTGCGCCGTGTCGCCGTTGCTCTCGAGGGCCTGCCCGAGGAGCAGCGGAGGGCGCTCCTGCTCGCCGCCCTCTACGGCCGGACGGCCCGCGAGATCGCAGGTATGGAGGACATCCCGCTAGGGACGGCCAAGACCCGGGTCCGCACCGCGCTGATCCGGGTGCGGGCGCGGATGGGCGCCGGGGTCGACCGGTGAGCCTGCCGATGACGTGCGACCAACTCGACGAGCTTGTCGCCGAGTTGGCCCTGGGGGTTCTCGACGGTGCCGCCCGGGCCGACGCCCTGGCCCACCTCGACGGCTGCGGCCGCTGTCGCGGTGTCGTCGAGGGCCTCGTCGGGGCGGTCGACAACCTCGCGCTGCTGGCGCCGCCGGCCGAGCCGCCGGCCGGCTTCGAGGCCCGGGTGATGGCCCGGCTCGCGCCGCCGGCGTCGGACGCAACCGGGAGCGGGCGCCGTCGCCGGGCGCCGGCCCGGCGGGGGTGGCCACCGGTGCCACGGCTGGCGGTGCTGGCTGGCGCCGCGGTAGCGCTGATGGTGGCGGCCGCGGTCGGGTACCGGGCCGCGCCCGACGGTCACGACGACGGGCCGCCCGTGGCCCGCGGCGCCATGACCACAGCAGCGGGAGCCCACGTCGGCGCCGCCTTCGTTCATCGGGAGGACCCCGCCTGGGTGGTGGTCGCGGTCCCCGGATGGGCGCGGGAGGGCGAGGCGTACCACCTACGCCTCGGGTTGGCCGACGGCGAACGGGTGGTGGGGGAGCCCACGATGCCCGGCCCGACGTCGGGCACCTTCGTCACCGTGGTGCCGCCGGGCTCTGCCGCGGTCCGCACGGTGGCGCTGGTCGGCGAGGACGGTCGGGTGTACTGCGAGGCGACCGTGACGTGAATCGGTTCGACCCGCGTCTCGGTCGGTTCCGTGCCGCCCCGTCTCCCGTGGCGGCCCGGGCTCGCCGGACGGGCGCGGCAACGGGAGAGCACCGGAGGTGAACACCCGCCGGTGGGCGTACCTGGTCAACTGGGGCCGATGCCCGGGGCCGGCGAGGACGCCGTGCCGGGCCGAAGGCGGCGCCATGCAGGTCAAGACCATCCACCTCCGGGCCGCGACCCCCGCGACCATCCCCAGGGGCTGCGCCCCCGCTCGCTCCGCTCGCGCCCCATCCCCGCTCGGCTCGCTCGCTCGGTCGGTGCGGAGCGGCCGACGAGGGTTCGACAGCCGTAGCGCCCGCACCTCGGCTGGCTGATACGGACGCGCCGTGGTCCCTTCCCGGTCTCCCTGTGACAACTGCGGTGCCTGGCTTCCCTCGGCCAGCAGCCGGTGCCCGTCGTGCGGTCGTCCCAACGGGCCCGACGAGTGGGTCGGCCGCGGTCCCGTCGAGGGGGCTCGGCCCGGTGGCGATGTCCGCCGCCACCGGCGGGGGAGCCGTGACGCCGTGGTCCTGGCCGCCATCGCAGTGGTCTGCATCGGGGCCCTGGTGGTGGCCGGTTCGGGCGAGGAAGGCCAAGCGGCCCCTCCGCCGACGACCTCGGCCCCTCCGGTGAGCAAGCGGCCGGCGCCCACCCTCCGGCCACCGTCGTCGACCTCGTCCACCTCGTCGACCACCTCGACGTCGCTGCCCACGGCCATGGTGCCGTCGCCGCTGGCGTTGGGCGAGCCGAGCGGGATCGCGCTGATCGTCGCCACCGAGTCCCAGACCTTCGTCGCCGATCTCGACGCCGGGACCCGTGCCCCCTTGGACCGGCGGACGGGGCTCTTCTACCCCGGCAGCACGATGGTGGCGCGGGCGGGAGGCATGGCCGTGGCCACCAGCGGCCGGGTGCGTTTCCTCGTCCCGCCCTACAGCAGCCCCGGCGTCGACCTGCCGGGCCTGCGGGAGGACGGCTCCATCCTGGCGTCATCCCATCCCGATCGGGTGTGGCTGGTCCAGGCCACGGCGTCGGGCGTCGCCGTCCAGGAGGCGTCGGTCGACGGTACCGTCACCGTCCCCGAGTTCGCCCTGCCCGGCGACGGTTACCCGAGCGCTGCCGTGAGCGACGGCCTGGTTTTCACCATGCACGGGTCGATCTACGTCGTCGGCGGTGACGACATCACCGCCCTCGGGCCCGGCGACGTGCTGGCCGCCGGCGGCGACACCGTCGTGGCGGTTGCCTGCGACGAGCGAGCCCGGTGCGGCCTCTTCGCCATCGATGCCACCTCCGGCGATCGTCGCCGGCTCGGCGACTACCGGTCCGACTTCATGTGCTGTGGCTGGGCCATCTCGCCCGCCGGCTCGTTCATGGCCGGGACCCGCGACACGGTCCTCGACGTCGTCGACCTCGCCACCGGGGTGACGCGCTCGGTCGACCTGCCTGGTGCCGGCTACGCCTCGGGGACAGCGTTGTCGTGGTCGGCGGACGGCCGTTTCGTGTTCGGCAACGTCGGTGAATCGGTCTTCGCCTACGAGGTCGGCCAGCCGTCGGCGCAGGCGCTCTTCACCACGTCGAACGTCTATACCGTCGTTGCCGTCGAGGCGTCGCCGCAGGCCTGAGCCCGACTTGTCGACCGGGCCAGGCTTTGCCTCGCTCGGTGGCGCCCGATCCGCCGTCGTCCAGACCCCGGGATCGTTCAGCCGGTTTGCGGCCGGCTGGCGGGGCGCCGCCGCTTGCCCAGGGCGGTCCGGGGCAGGCCGTCGGCGTACTCGACCTCCCGGGGGGCGGCCCATGGCCCCAGGGCCTCCTTGGCCGCCGCCCGCAACCGGTCGAGCGAAGGGCGCCGGCCGGAGTCGTCGGGCACCACGACGGCGACCACCCGCTGGCCCCATTCGGGGTCGGGGCGGCCGACGACGGCGACCTCCCGCACGCCGGGTACGCCGGCCAGCACCGCCTCGACCGCCGCCGGCCACACCTTCTCGCCGCCGGTGACGATGAGGTCTGCGGCCCGGCCGAAGACCGTCAACTCTCCGGTGCCGGGATCGACCGAGCCGAGGTCGCCGGTGGGGAACCAGCCTCCGGCGTCCTTGGGATCGGTGCCGTCGCGGTAGGCCCGCAGCAGCATCGGGCCCCTGAGGTGGACCTCGTTGTCGCCGGCCGGCCCCGGTCGCACGGCCACGTCGACGCCGGCGAGAGGGAAGCCGTCGTAGACGACGCCCGACCCGGACTCGGTGAGGCCGTAGGTCGCCACCGCGTTGGCGGGCCGGCCCGGGGGCGGCGTCGAGCCACCGAGCACGATGCGCCGGAACCGGGCCGGGTCAAGCAGCCGCCCCAGCGCCGTCGGCACCAGCGACACCAACGTGGCTTCGCCCCGGTCGGCGGCGGCCTGCACGGCGGCGGCGTCGAACCCGTCGTGCACGACGAGCGGGGTGCCGGTGACCAGTGCCCGGGCGACGACCCCGAGCCCGCCCACATGGGCCAGCGGCAGGCAGGCCAGCCAGGTGTCGAGCCCCGGGTCGACGGCCAGACGGGCCGAGGTGGCCCAGGCCGACGCCGCCACCGCGTCGTGGGTCAGCACCGCCCCCTTGGGCTCGCCGGTGGTGCCGCTGGTGGCGACCACCAGGGCATCGCCGGTCTCGACCGGCTCGCCGGCCCCCAGCGCGGCCAACAGGCGGTCGGCGGCCGGCCGGGGAAGGCGGGGATCGACCGGCAGGACGGCGTCGCCGTCGTCCCAGGCCCGGCGCAGGTCGTCCACGAACGTCACGGTGCCGGTGGCGACGAGGGGTACGAGCCGGGCCACGCCCGGAGTCTGCCCCGCGAGGTCGCCCGACCCTTCGAGATCTGGCCGCCGGCCGCTCTTCGCCCATCCCCGGGGGCTGCGCCCCCGCTCGCTTCGCTCGCGCCCCATCCCCGCCCGGCTCGCTGGCGCTCGCTCGGTCGGTGCGGAGCAGCGGCGGGTTCGAAAGTAGTAGCGCCCACTCCGCGCCCGTGGGTCGAGGCTCGGCGCCGACGGTATCGAGCCGCCCGTCCTGCGCCGACAGCCCCCGGGTTCGCGGCGTCATCAGGTCCCCCGCGGGATGTGGTCGACGCCAGGACGGGCAGGATTCGCCACCGGGCCGCGGTCCGCGGCCAGAATGAGCCGCCGTGGCCACCTTGCGGGACTGGTTGAACGGGGCCCGTCCCCGCACGTTGCCCGCCGCGGTCGTGCCGGTCCTGGTCGGGACCGCCGCCGCCGTCGGCGACAACCCCGACGGCATCGTGTGGTGGCGGGCCGGGGCCGCGCTGCTCACGGCCCTCGGGGTGCAGATCGGCACCAACTACGCCAACGACTACAACGACGGCAAGCGCGGCACGGACGACCCCCAGCGGCGGGTCGGGCCGGTGCGGTTGGTCGGTTGGAAGTTGGCCAAGCCCAAGGCGGTGAAGACGGCCGCCATCGCCGCCTTCGCGGTGGCCGGCGGCAGCGGCCTGCTCCTGTCGGCGGCGGTGTCGTGGTGGCTCGTCCCGGTCGGCGCCGCCGCCATCCTCGCCGGCTGGTTCTACACCGGCGGGTCCCGGCCCTACGGGTACGCCGGCTACGGCGAGCTGTTCGTGTTCGTGTTCTTCGGGTTGGTGGCCACCGTGGGCACCGCCTTCGTCCAGTCCGAGAAGATCACCCTCCTGGCGCTCGGTGCCGCGGTGCCGGTGGGCCTGTTGAGCACGGCGATGCTGGTGGTCAACAACCTGCGCGACATCCCCGGCGATCGCGAGGTCGGCAAGAAGACGCTGGCCGTGCGCCTCGGCGACAGCCGCACCCGCTGGCTGTACGTCTCGCTGGTCACCGGTGCGATCGCGTCGGTCCCGCTCGTGGCCGGTCGCGGTGGACGACCGATGGGCGGCTCGGCCCTGGCGTCGGTGCTGCTGGTCCGGCGGCCGGTGGTGGCGGTGCTGTCGGGGGCGAAGGGCCGGGACCTCGTCCCGGTGCTCGTCGACACCGGCCGTGCGCAGATGCTCTTCGGCGCGCTGTTCGCCGCCGGTCTGGCCTACATCCCGTCCTGAGCGGGCCGCGGCACGCAGCTCGAGCCCCGGCCCGAGAGCCAATCCCGCACCAGCGACGACACCGCGTCGGGGCGTTCGAGGTGGGCGGCATGGCCGGCACCTTGCACCAGTTCAAGGGTAGCGGTCGGGCCGATGGCGGCGACGAGGCGGCGGGCCTCGGCTGCGAACTTGAGGTCGTCGGCGCCGGCCACGACCAGGGCGGGCACGCCGGCCGCACCGATCGTCCCCAGGCGGCCCCACAGCGGCTCCTGAGCGCCCGTGCCCGCCCGGCGCAGGCTGGAGGCCAGTCCCGTCACCGTGTTGCTCCTGCGAGCCTGTCGGAACTGCGATTCGGGCCCGAGGCCGGCGAAGAGGGGCAGGGCCGTCCACGCGTCGAGGAACACTTCGAGCCCGTCGCACTCCAGTAGGGCGGCCCAGTGCTCGTCGGCCGCCCGCCGCTCGGCGCGCCGGTCGGGGTCGTCGATGCCGCCGGTAGCGCCGATGAGCACGAGCCCCCGGACGACTTCGGGCCGGTGCACGGCGACGTGGAGGACGTAGCGCCCGCCCATGGAGTAACCGAGGTACACCGCCGGGCCTCCCCGGTCGGCGATGAGGCCGGCGCCATCGACCAGCCCGGTGGCCAGCGCCGACGAGCGGCCGTGCCCCGGGGCGTCCACCCGTAGGGTCTCGTGGTCGGTGGCGAGGGCGGGGCCGAGCGGTCCCCAGCAGTCCTTGTCCTGGGCGAAACCGTGTACCAGCACGATCCGGGGCCCCTGCCCGTCGACTGCGGCGTGGATAGTGGCGGCCGGCACCCGCCCATCTTCCTGCACTCCGGGCGCAGCCATCGTCGGGGTGGCCGCTTGGGGCCGACGGGCCGCCTCGTCGTCAGCGGCGCTGGTCACTGGTGCACCATCGCTGGGGGCGCAGCCCCCGACCATCAAGGGTCACGCCGCTGGCACTAGCTCTGCCATCGGCGACTATTGCGATGGCGGCAGGCGACGGAGCCCCGTCGACGTAGAAGGCCACGGTCCTCGAAGGCGCGTCACCGAACGACGACCCAGTCGCCACCGTGGCCGTCGAACGTAACGGCGCCTTGGCACGGGCGATCCACCCGATACTGGCCACCGCCCTCGCCGCTCAGAGGTAGGTGTAGCGGCTCCCCGGATGTGTCTTGGAGTCGCCGTCGGGGCCGGTGACGACGACGTGGACCGCATCGGGGAGCGCGGCCGGCGTGGTGAACACGAGGTTCTGGCCCGACACGGCGAAGGGAACGACCACGCCGCCGACCCGCAGCGCGGCGGCCTGGGCCAGGTTGTAGCCCGTCACCGTCACCTCGGTACCCCCGGTGGAGGGGCCGCTGTCGGGAACGAGATCGGTGACCTCGGTGACGTGGTCGTCGTCGGTGATCGTCATCACCGCGCTGGCGTCGCCCAGCGCGACCACGGGAGGAGAACCTGGTGCCAGTGACACCGTGGCCGTGAACGTCTCGGCCGGTTCGTCGAGGAGGTCCCCCGTGATGGTGACGCCGTAGGTCCCGGTGACTTGACCGGCCGGGATGGTCACGGTGGCGGGAAAACCGAACTGGGCCAGGAACGCACCGGGGTCGAAGTAGTCCGCCGGGGTGGTGGCGCTGCCGGGAGCGGTGGTGACCTTGACCGTGACCGGCTGGGCCGCCGCGCTGGACAACGTGATCGTGAACTGTGCCACCTTGGACCCGGAGTCACCTTCGACGACCCACACGTCCCCAACCGATACCGAGGGAACCGAGATCACCTGGGTGAGCTCCGGAGACTGGGCCGCCAGCACCACGGAGTCTCCCGTGTACCGCGCGATGACCGAGTAGGTGCCGACCTCAAGCCGGTTCACGTCCGGGGTGCAGGTCGCCCGGAACCTCCCGTTGCCGATGGCGGTGAGGGGCTGCGCGGAGCAGGTCCGCGAGATGTCGTCGTTCACCGGATCGGAGCTCTCCATGAACCGGACCGTGCCACTGCCGTCACCACCGGCGACGGTCGCCGTGAAGGTCGGCGGGTTGGCGGGCTCGGCTGGGGTCTCCGACGTGGTGAGGGCCGTCGTCGCCAGGGCCGTCGGCATCGTCTGGACGATCACGCCCCCGTCCGCGTGCCGGGCGAGCTTGCACGAGGTGGTCGACGAGCACTGGATCCCTGTCCAGATTCCGGGCGCATAGTCGGCGTCGTTGAGGTTCTGTCTTTCCACGGGCTGCGGCGCGCCGTTCACGAACGCCACCACCGCAAGATCGTTGGCGGCGTCACCCGCCCCGAAGCAGATGGTGCTGGAGACGCAGTCAATGCCCCAATAGCGCATGAGCAGCGGGCCCGGGTGTGTCGTGACGACGCCGTCGCGGATGGCGACTCCCATGAGGTCGGCGCCGGCCACGCACCGCGTCGGGCTCCAGCACCCCACGGCCTGGAGCGGCGGCACGCCCGGCAGGACCTGCGCCGGCTGGGGGTCGCCATCTTCGATCTCGACGATCACGGCCTCTCCGCCGGTCGAGCGGCCGACCGCGATGCAGTAGTCGTCGGCGGGGCAGTCGACGTCGGACAGGCCGAAGACCGCCGGGTCGGTGGTGTAGGTGCCAGGCTCCCCGTCGTCGACCTGCACCACGCCGCTACCGACGGCGAAGCAGCGATCGCTCGTGGCGCAGGCCACCGTCGCGACGCTGATGCTCAGGGGTACCGTCGCGGAGCGCTCGGGATCCCCGTCGTCGAAGACCTGGAAGACGGAACGGGTCAGCGTGTTCGCAGCTCCGATCCCAGGGATTGTCCCCAAATCGGACAAACCATAGTGCACCGGAACGATCGGCGTGGCACCCCCACAGCGGCTTTCTCATCGGTCGGGGGTGAGCAAGCGCCTCCGGGTCGGCCCCGCGCCCATCATGGCCAGCTCCGACAGGCGTTCCCCCTGTGTCCGCTGAAGCGGCCGTTCTAGCGCCGATCTCACATTGGCGTCATGCGTCGCATCGACGAACCCCTCGAGGTCGGTGATGTTGCATCGCGCCACGAGCCCGGCTTCGAGGAGCGGCAACAGTCGCTCGGCGATCGCGGCGTTCGAGGAGCGGGCCAGCGCGGAGGTGTCGCCGAGGTAGTACGGCCTCAGAACGGCCGGGGCGAGGTCAGCCGGTTCGCAACCATCGCTCCGATGACCTGGCCGTGCGTAGCGATCACCACGCCCGCACCGGGACGGCACGATCAACGATCCCCCGGATATCGAGCCGCTCGCAGAACCGGGCGATCACCGGGAGCGAGCCCAACGATTCGTTCAGCCGGACCGCAGGAGTCCCCAGAACCAGCCGTTTCCTCGCCACAAGACGGCTTTCGCGACCCGCCGTTCGATTCCTGCTCGAGCGACAAAGCTTCTTCGATCACCTCGATCTTCCCGCCATGTGCGGAACACAGGGCTAGCAGCTGTGCCCAGCCGCCCCAACCCAGTCGCCGCACCCGGGAGAGCGCTCCTGCGCCCTGCAAAGCTGGCCTGGTGACGAACGGCGCTGGCCCCGGCGATCTCCAGGCCACGTTCTGCGCCACGGTGGTCGACGAATGGGTACGGGCCGGCGTCCGCTTGGCGATGGTGGCGCCCGGGTCACGCTCGACGCCGATGCTGCTGGCGTTGGCGGCTGCCCCTGCCGTCGGGGTGCACGTGTTCCACGACGAGCGGGCCGCCGCCTTCGCCGCTCTCGGCGCCGGGCTCGCCTCGGGCCAGCCGGCGGTGGCGCTGTGCTCGAGCGGGACCGCGGCGGCGCACTTCCACGCCGCCGTGATCGAGGCCGACCTGGCCGCGGTCCCGCTGCTGGTGTGCACCGCCGACCGTCCTCCCGAGTCGCGCCACGTCGGAGCCCCGCAGACCATCGACCAGGCCGGTCTCTACGGCCGGGCCCCGCGATGGGCCGTCGATGCCCCGGTGGCGACCGAGGCCGACCGGCGCTCGTGGCGGTCGCTGGCGTCACGGGCCGTGCTCGAGGCCGCCGGAGGCCTGGGCGGCCGGCCCGGTCCGGTGCACCTCAACCTGCCGTTTCGCGAGCCGCTGGTGGGCGAGCCCGGTGACCTGCCGGCGGGCCGCAGCGCCGGCCGGCCCTGGCACCGACGGACCGAGGCCAGCGCTGCGCCCGACGGCGATGCCCTGGCGGCCGTGGCCGCCCGGCTGGCCGGCCGGCGTGGCCTGGTGGTGGCCGGGGGGCCGCTGGCAGCGCCGGCCCGGGCCGTTGCCGACATCGCCGACCGGCTCGGTTACCCCCTTCTCGCTGGCCCCCGGGCCGGTGTGGAGTCGGTGCCGGCGCGCTGGGACGCCCTCCTGCGGGCCCCGGTGTTCGTGGCCGCCCACCGGCCCGAGGTCGTGCTGCGGTTCGGGCCGGCGCCGGCGTCGCGGGCCCTGTCCGAATTCCTGGCCGGCGCCGGCGCCGAGGAGATCGTGGTGGGCCCGGCATGGTGCGATCCCGACCGCGCCGCCGCCCTGTTCGTCCCGGCCGGTCTCGCCGCCACCGCCCTCGGCCTGCTCGCCGGCCGGGCGTTCGAGCCGGCGCCGGCGGGGTGGCGCCAAGGGTGGGATGCCGCCGGTGCCGCCGCCGAGCGAGCGGTGACGACGGTGCTGGACGGGCGGCCCGAGGTCACCGAGCCTGGCGTTGCCCGGGCGGTGATCGACGTCGTCGCGGAAACGGGCGCTGAGCTGGTGGTGGCGTCGTCGATGCCGGTGCGTGACGTCGAGTGGTACGCGGGAGCGCCGGCTGCGGGGCGGGTGCATGCCAACCGGGGGGCCAACGGCATCGACGGCACCGTGGCCAGCGCGGTCGGGGTGGCGCTGGCCACCCGGCGGCCGACGGTGGCGCTGTTGGGCGACATCGCCTTCCTGCACGACTCGACCGTCCTCGTGGCCATCGCGGCGCGCCCCATCGACCTGACGTTGGTGGTGGTCGACAACGACGGCGGTGGGATCTTCTCGTTCCTGCCCCAGGCCTCGCGGTTGGCGCCGGACCGGTTCGAGACCTACTTCGGCACCCCCCACGGGGTGGCCATAGACCAGCTGGCGGCGGTGCACGGCCTGCTCACCATCGTCGTCGAAGACCCTGGCGCCCTCCTCCCCGCCCTGCGCTCGTCGGTCGCTCTCGGCGGCGTGCGGGTGGTGCTGGCCCGCACCGACCGTGCCGCCAACGTCGCCCTTCACCACGACCTGCACCGGGCCGTGGCCGGCGCCGTCGACGAGTTGAGCTGACGGGCCGTCGTTAGCTGGGGGGCTGCGCCACCCCGGCCCCCATCGCCGCCCGGCTCCCTGGCGGTCGCACGGTCGGCCTCTGCTCGGTCCCGGAACATGTCGCAACGTCAAGCAGTTTCCCGACCGAGCAGATCTAGGGCCGGACGATGGCGGAGAGCACCGCCTGCAGCTTGGCCCTGGTCTCGCCCAGTTCGGTGGCGGGGTCGGAGTCGGCCACGATGCCGTTGCCGGCAAAGACCCGGGCCGAACGCCCGTCGATCTCGGCGCAGCGGATGCTCACCGCCCACTGCCCGTTCCCCTGGGCGTCGACCCAGCCGACCGCTCCGGCGTAGCGCCGGCGGTCGAAGCCCTCGTGGGCGGCGATGAAGGCCAGGGCCTCCTCACGGGGGTCGCCGCACACCGCCGGCGTCGGGTGCAGGGCATGCACCAACTCGAGGACGGACGGCGCCGGCGACGACAGCCGTCCTTCGACCATGGTGGCCAGGTGCTGGACGTTGGCCACGGGCACCACCGAGGGCTCGGCTTCGTCATCGAGGTAAGAACACCACGGCAACAGCGCGTCGTGGACACGGTCGATCGTGATCTGGTGCTCGGCACGGTCCTTGGCCGAGGCCAGCAACGATGCGGCGAGACGGGCGTCGGTGGTGGGGTCACCGCCCCGGGGCGCGGTCCCCGCCATCGGCTGGGCGCGGACGATGTCGCCCGTGCGTGACACGAGCAGCTCGGGGCTGGCCCCGACGAAGCCCTCGACGTGGAACACGAAGCAGCCGGGGTAGGCGGCCCGCAGCCGGGCCAGGACCTCGCCGACGTCGATCGGCTCCTCAGCGGTGACCACCACCTCCCGGGCCAGCACCACCTTGCGCAGCGGTCCCTGGGCGATGGCCTTGGTTGCCCGCTCGACCAGCTCGCACCACCGGGTCGGCGCCATACCCGGTTCGATCGTGAAGCGGCTCGGTGCCTCCGGCCGAGGCTGGCCGGTCCTGGTGGTGAATTCCGTGGTGCCGGCGTCGGGCGGGCCGGAGGTGATCGTCGTGTGCCAGCGGGTGCCGTCGTCGGAGCGGCCCCAGATCTCGGCCGGCACGACCAGTTCGGCGTCGGCGCCGGGCCGGAACGGTAGGGCCCCGAACGCGATCGGCCCGCATCCGGGCAGTCCGACAGCGTCGTCGACCACGATGGCGGCCAGGGCGGCGAGGGCCTCGGCGGCGGGCGCCCGCAGGGCGATGCCCCGGGCCGCCATCCCGCCCCGTCCCCGTTCGAAGAACAGCCCGGGACCACCGGCCTCGCCGGCCACCGTCAGCAGGTCGAAGTCGACGTCCGACCGCCGCGTGCGGGCGGTCAGCCCCAAGCGGCTGCTCCCACGTCAGCTCGCCCGGGTGGCGGTGACGAGCTGGGCGATGCCGGTCGACAGCAGCCGGCGTTCGACGTGGGTGAACCCGGCCGCCCGCAACATGTCCAGCATCACGTCCGGTTCGGGGAGGTAGGCCACCGACTTGGGTAGGTACTTGTAGGCCTTGCGGTCGGACAGGAGCCCGCCGATCAGGGGGACCACGTGCCGGAAGTAGATGCCGTGGCCCCAGCGCATGACCCGGAACTTGGGCTCGGCCACCTCGAGCAGCGCCACTCGGCCGCCGGGGCGTACCACCCGGGCCAACGAGGTGAAGAACGGCGCCAGCTCGACGAAGTTGCGCAGGGCGAACCCACAGGTGGCGCCGTCGATGCTGCCGTCGGGGAAGGGCAGGGCCAGCGCATCGCCGTGCACCAGCGGCGCCTTGGTCTTCGCCACCGCCAGCATCCCCAGGGAAAGGTCGACACCGATCGGGCGGTACTGCTTGGAGGCGAGCTCTCGGCACAGGTCGCCCGTCCCGCAGGCCAGGTCGGCCACCAGCGCACGCTCGGCCAGGCCCAACGACCTGACCGTCTTGCGCCGCCAGCCGACGTCCATCCGGAAGGTCATGACCCGGTTGACGAGGTCATAGCGAGGAGCGATGGCGTCGAACATGGCCCGCACGGCGCGGACCTTGGCGTCGCCTTCGGGCAGGTTGTCGGCGTCGATGTCTACGGTCACGTGCGCACCTCCGCCTGTGGTCCCCCCAGGTGGACGGTCGACCGTGCGACCGCCAGGGAGCCGGGCGACGATGGGGTCCGGGGGCGCAGCCCCCGAGCATGAGCGATCACGGGCTCACCGTACTTGCGGCCGGTCCGCATGTCCCGGGCCGCAGGCCGTCACACCCAGCGGGGCAGCGACGCCAGGAAGCCGAGGAGGTGGCGGTTGACCTCGTCGGGACGCTCCTGTTGGGCCCAGTGGCCGCAGTCGTCGATGACGATCTTGCTCACGTGGGGCACCCGCTTCTCCATGCCGGCGGTGAGGGCCGGGGTGAGCACCGGGTCATTGGCGGCCGAGATCATCAGCGCCGGTGCGTCGATGATCTCGGGTAGGTCGGCCCGCAGGGCCCAGTTGCGGTCGAGGGCGCGGTAGTAGGCCACCGTCGGCGTGATCGAGCCCTCGGGACGGAACTGTTCGACGTGGCGGGCGATCAGCTCGTCGGTGACGACCTCCTTGCGGTGGGCGGCGCCGCTGTACACGAAGCGCAGCCACCCCTCGACGTCGGCCCCCAGGAAGTACTCGGCCGGCCCGTAGTCCTGGAACTGCACGATGTAGGGCGGGCGGCTCGGGAACATGGCCCGCAGCGCGGCGACGATCGACAGGGGCCCATGGGCCAGGTCGGGGGTGTTGAGCGACACCACGCCGGCGGTGCGCCCGGGGAACCGGCGGGCGAAGGGCCACACCAATAGCCCGCCCCAGTCGTGACCGACGACCACTGCCCGCTCGTGGCCGATGGCCTCGATCAGCCCGGCGACGCACGTGTTGACCCATTCCTCGTCGTAGGTGGCGTCGGGCTTGTCCGACCGTCCGTAGCCCGGAAGGTCGAAGGCGACGGCGTGGTAGCCCTCGGCCCCGAGGGCGCTGAGTTGGTGACGCCAGGACCACCATGATTCGGGCCACCCGTGCAGCATGAGAACCAGCGGGCCACGGCGGGGGCCGTCCTCCACCGCGAACAGCCGGATGCCGTTGGTGACGACGTAGCGTTCGACCACCGAGCCGACGGTACCCCTCGAGCCCGGTGCCGCTCGGGCCGGCCGGTACCGCACAGGGTCCGAAGAGGGCCGTGGGGGACGATCGGCGACAATGGGACCGTGACCGCCACACACCCCGTGAACGACCGGTCGCATTTCACGCTGCTCGGTGTGCCGGTACGGGTCGAGCCCGGTTTCTTCGTCGTCGCCGCGCTCCTCGGGTTCTATCCCGGGACGACGCTGCCCGAGGTGGCGGCGTGGACGGCGATCGTGTTCGTGTCGATCCTCGTCCACGAGATGGGCCATGCGATGGCGTTCAAGGCGTTCGGCGACCATCCGACGGTACGGCTGCTCCCCTTCGGCGGCCTGACCATGGGGCGCGCTCGGCGCCGCCGGTGGGAGTCGATAACGGTCACCCTGGCTGGCCCCCTCTCGGCCATCGTCCTGCTCGGCCTCCCCGCGCTCCTGGTGCTCAACGGCGGCGCCGCCCGCGGTTCGGCCGACGTGGAGACCGTCCTTCGGCTCATGGTGTGGGTCAACATCGGCTGGTCGGTCCTCAACCTGGTCCCGGTCCTGCCCCTCGACGGGGGGAAGGTGGCCGAGTCGTTGGTGGGCCGGCGCGCCGCCCAGGTCATCTCGGTCGTGGTGGCCGTGCCCCTGGCGCTGTGGGCTTTCACCGCCGGCCTGATCTTCGCCGCCCTGTTCGTCGCCCTCTTCGCGACCCAGAACCTGGCGGAGCTGCGCTCCCGGGGGGCGGGCAGGGCGCGCCGTCCGCCGGCGGCCTTCGGCCTCGCCCGCCCGGGCACAGGTCCCGCGGGCGCGGCGCCGCCGGCCGTCGATCCCGAGTCCGACGCCTGGGCGAGGCTGCGGGCCGGTGACGGCCCCGGCGCCCGCCGGGCCCTCGAACGGCTCGCGCCCGGAGCCCCGGTGTCGCCGTGGTTGTCGGCCACGATGGCCGTGACCGAGGGCGATGAGGGCCGCGCTGTGGACGAGCTCGCCCGCGCCCTGACCGCCGGGGCCGCCCCCGACCTGGTGGTGGCGCAACGCGTCGCCGACAGCGGTCTCGCCCCTCGGCTGCTGCAACGTCTCCTGGCCGGCCCCGACGCCGGTCTACAGGCGGCGGTGGGGCTCCAGCACCACCTGCTCTACGCCCGCCGCCCGGAGGCGTCGGCCCTGGTGGGCGAAGGGCTGATCGCCGACGGCCGCCTCGATCGGGCCGTCACCGCCTTCGACACCGCTCGGGCATGGTCGGCCGCCGGCGACGTCGACCGTGCGCTGTGGTGGCTGGGCGACGCCGTCGACCACGGCTTGCAGGCCGTGGCCCTCCTCGACGGTGAGCCCGATCTCGCCGCCGTCCGTGCCCGCCCGGGCTGGGGGGCGGTCCGGGCCCGGGCCGGCGCCGCGGGCGAGCCACGGTGAAGGCCCGGTGCCTGCGGATGGATCGACCGGGACCGGCAGCCTCCGCTCGTTCATGCCGTGGGGGCTGCGCCCCACACCCATCGCCGCCGGGCGAGCTGGCGCTCGCGCCGTCGCCGTGAAGATCTCGCTGCGCTCACCCTTCAGTCCTCGCAGACGGTGCCCGCAGCGGGCAGTTGGAGGGCGACGAGGTAGGCGCCGACCGCGGCGCGGGTGCACGAGCTCGATCCGTAGCTGGTGTGCCCGGCGGCGTCGTAGGTCAGCAGCGTCGCCTCCTCGAGCGTCTCCGCCACCCGCTCGGCCTGCACGAACGGGGTGGCGGCGTCGCCGGTGGTCCCGATGACCAGGACCGGCGGGGCCGCGGGTGCGACCACCGGGCCGATGACGCTACGCACCTCGGTCGGCCAGAAGGCGCACGGCAGCAGCTCGTTGGCCACCGACGCCCCGAACCGGGGCGAGATGGCGTCGAGCTCGTCGGCGAAGGCCTGGTACGCCGCCGCGCCCACCGGGTGGGGCGAGTCGATGCACACGACGCCGGCGTAGGAGGTGAAGTTGGCAATCTCCTCGTAGGCCCGGGCCATCGACTTCAGCAGTGAGCCGTCGCCGTCCCGGGCCCGGGCCAACGCCGAAAAGAAGCTGGGCGCCAGCGACGGCACGTAGGTCGAATAGATGGCGGCGATGGGCAACTCGCCCGGTCCGAGGGTGGTGCCGTTGCCCGCAGGGAGGGGGTCCTCCTCGACCCGGGCGGCGATGGCGTCGTAGGCCGCCTCGGCCCCGCCGTCGGGACAGTTGGCCCGTCCCGGGGGGCATTGGCCGAACAGCTCGGACAGGGCCGCCTCGAAACCCACCGTCTGGCCCCGCAGGAAGGTGACCAGGCCCTGGGTCGGGTCGACCACCCCGTCGAGCACGATGGCCCGGGCGTTGGCCCCGAACAGCTCGGCGTAGCGCAGACCGAGCAGGGTGCCGTAGGAGTACCCGGCGAAGTTGAGCTTCTCCTCGCCGAGAGCGGCACGGATCGAGTCCATGTCCCGCACCACGTCGTCGGTGCCGATATGGGGGAGGAGGTCGCCGGCGGCGCGGGCGCAGTCCTCGGCGACGGCTCGGGCGGCGGCGTCGAGCTCGGCCTGCTCGTCGGGGCTGTCGGGGTCGGAATCGACCTCTCGGAACCGTTGCACGGTCTCCTCGCCGCAGGGGACCTCGTTGCTCTGGCCCACCCCCCGGGGGTCGAAGCCGACCACGTCGAAGCGCGTCCGTACCTCGGGCGCGTAGTCCAGGCCCAACCGCACGAACTCGATCCCCGAGCCGCCCGGCCCCCCGGGGTTGACCAGCAAGGTGCCCAGGCGCTGTCCGGGATCGCCCGCCGGCGCCATCATCAGGGCGAGGGTGAGCGTCGGGCCCGTCGGGTCGGTGTAGTCGAGCGGCACCTCGAGCGTGCCGCACAGCCGGCCGCCTTCGCAGGCCCGCCAACCGACGGCTTCGGGGGTGAACCCCGCCGGGCCGGCGACGGGGCCGCCGGCGGCGGCCGGGTCACGCTCGACCGTGCCGGCGCTGCACGACAACCCTGTCAGGCACCCGACGGCGGCGAGTGCCCTGACGAGCTGGCGACGCACCGGGGGAACCCTATGTGCGTGGCCGAAGAACGCTGGAAATACCATGAGCCAATGAGCGACGACAGGATCACGTTCGGCACGTTCGTCCCCCAGGGCTGGAAGATGGAGTTGGTCTCGATCGAGGGGGCCGAGGCGAAGTGGGCCAAGGCGGTCGAGATCGCGGAGCTGGCCGAGCAGCTCGGCTACGACTCGATCTGGGTCTACGACCACTTCCACAACGTCCCTCGGCCGGCGATGGAAGCCATGTTCGAGTGCTGGACGACGATGGCCGCGCTCAGCCAGCGCACCAGCCGGGTCAAGCTCGGTCAGATGGTGGGGTGCACCGCGTACCGCAACCCCGGTCTGCTGGCCAAGATCACCGCCAACGTCGACGTCCTCAGCGGTGGCCGGCTGATCTGGGGGATCGGCGCTGGATGGTACGAGGGCGAGTACACCGGTTACGGCTACGAGTTCCCCGAGTCGAAGGTCCGTATCGGGATGCTGCGGGAGACGGTCGAGATCGTGAAGGCGATGTGGACCGAGCCCGAGGTCACGTACGAGGGCCGCTACTTCACCCTCGCCGGCGCCCAGAACGACCCCAAGCCGCTGCAGGAGCCCCACCCGCCGGTACTCATCGGCGGCGGCGGCGAACAGCTCACCCTGCGGGTGGTCGCCCGTCACGCCGACATGTCCAACTTCGGCGGCAAGCCCGACGAGTTCGCCCACAAGTGCGAGGTCCTCAAGGAGCATTGCACCGCAGTGGGCCGCGACTACGACGAGATCGCCAAGACGTGGACACCCGAGGTCTTCGTCCGCGACAGCGAAGCCGAAGTCGAAGCCGAAGGGGCGAGCACCCGGGGCGAGCCGTACGAGTCTTGGCGGGCCGGGAACCTGGTCGGCACACCCGAACAGGTGGCCGAGAAGATCCAGACGTACATCGATCTGGGCGTCACTTCGTTCATCCCCTGGTGCTCCGACTACCCCGGGGCCCAGACCCTTCAGCTGTTGGCTGAAAAGGTGATGCCCAGCTTCCGCTAGTGCCCGGCCCAATGACGCGGTCAGGCCGCCAACGTTGCCCGACCGGGCACGAAACGGGGGGACTAGCTGAACCAGGTGCGTTGGTACTCGCGGCTCTGGGGGTGCAGCAGGAGCACCACCAGCAGCACCTCGAAGGCGAAGGAGACCAGGTTGAAGCCGAACAGCCGGTCGAGCCCGAACTCGGTCACCCGCCACAGGGCGGGCAGGAAGGCGACCGTCACCCCCAGTCCGTAGCCCCACTTCTGCTCGTTGGCGATGCCGTAGCCGGCGGTCGCACCGCCGGCGATTATCGCCAGCCCGATGAGTCCGTAGAGCCCTCCGTAGCGGAGCACGTCGAACAGCGCGAAGAACGCGTTGAGGTACAGCAGCAGCACCGCGCCCTGAAGGGTCTGCGGCTGCGTTTGGTTGAACCAACGGCGCCCTCGCATGGATGACAGTGTTGCAGGCGTGGTGCTGGCGGCCGGCGCCGGCACGCGCCTGCGCCCGCTCACGTGGCTGCTGCCCAAAGCGCTCTGTCCGGTCGGCGGGCCCGCCCTCGTCGACCACGCCCTGGCCCGCTTCGACGGGACGACCGCGACGGTGGCCGTCAACGTGCACCACGGCCGCCGCCTCCTGGAAGCCCATCTGGCCGGGCGGGCTCACCTGTCGATCGAGGCCGCCACGGCGCTGGGCACCGCCGGCGCCCTCGGTCAGCTCCGGGACTGGGTCGCGGGCCGGCCGGTGGTGGTCGTGAACGCCGATACGTGGTGCCCCGCCCCGGTCGGCGTTCTGCTCGACGGGTGGGACGGCCGCCGTACCCGGCTCCTGGTCCCGGCCGGGACCACCTTCGGGCCGCGGATGACGGTGGCCGGCGCGCTGATGCCGTGGCCCGATGTCGCCCGTCTGCGGCCTCGGCCCAGCGGCTTGTACGAGGCCGTGTGGCGCGACGCCGCCGACGCTGGTGGCGTCGAGCTCGTCGGGTTGCCCCCGGGTACGCCCCTCTACGACTGCGGGACACCGACGCGCTATCTGGCCGCGAACCTGGCCTGGTCGGGCGGCCTGAGCGTTCTCGGCGCCGGCGCCGTGGTCGCACCGGGCGCCGAGGTCACCCGCTCGGTGCTGTGGCCTGGTGCCGTGGTCGGCCCGGGCGAGCGGCTCTTCGACACGGTCCGCGCCGGCGGGCTGGGAGGCCTCACCGTCCGATGCGGGAGCCGCCGTGCCCGGGCCGCGCCCGGGCGGGCACGGTCCGCCCGGTGACCGAGCTCACCGTGGACGCCGGGACGGGGCTGCGACGGGGTGGGCGGCGCGTAGCTGGCCGCAGGCGGCCTCGATGTCGGTGCCCCGGTTGTGGCGGATGGTGGCGTTGACCCCGCGCTCGGCCAGGCGGTCGCGGAAGGACCGGACGCCGGCGGCGGGGGTACCACGGGTCGGCCAGCCCGGTGTCGGGTTGAGCGGGATGAGGTTGACGTGCGCCCGCAACGGGAGGGCGTAGGCGGCCAGTTCGTCGGCCGCGGCCCGGGTGTCGTTGACACCGTCGATCAGGGCCCACTCGAACGAGAGCCGGCGGCCCTGGGCCAGGGTGTAACGCCGGCACGCTTCGGCGAGCACACCCAGCGGGTAGCGCCGGTTTATCGGCACGAGCGCGTCACGGGCGGCGTCGTTGGCGGCGTGCAGGGACACGGCCAGGTTGACGGGCAGGCGCTCCGCGGCCAGGCGGTCGATGCCGGGGACGATGCCCACGGTGGACACCGTCAGATGCCGAGCCGACAGGCCGAGGCCACCGTGGAGCCGTTCGACGGCCCGCCACAGGTTGTCGTAGTTGGCCAGCGGTTCGCCCATGCCCATGAACACCACGTTCGACACCCGCCTCGACGGCGTGGCGTCGCGGGCGGCCCGGGCCGCCCTGACCACCTGCTCGATGATCTCCCCCTGCGTCAGGTGGCGCTCGAAGCCGGCCTGGCCGGTGGCGCAGAAACCACACCCCATGGCGCAGCCGGCCTGGGTCGACACGCATACCGTCGTCCGGGCCCGGACCGGACCGGCGCCGGGCTCGCCGTAGTGCATGAGCACCGTCTCGATGCCGGCTCCGTCGGGCAACGACCACAACCACTTGCGGGTCGTGCCGTCGGCGCTGGACTGCTCGGTGATCACGGTGAGCGCCGCCGGCAACCTCTGGGCCAGCCGGGACCGCAGCCCCTTGGGCAGATCGGTCAGCTCCTCGACGTCGGCCAGACGCCGGTGCAGCCCGTCGAACGTCTGGCGCGCCCGGTACGCCGGCTCGTCAGCCAGCAGCTCGGACAGACCCACCAGGTCGAAGTCGTAGCGTGTGGGCGTCGCCGGCACGACGAGAACGGTACCGAGTCGCTGCGTTGCCGCCGGCCACGGCCGCGGCTTTCGCCGGCGTCGTAGGCTGTGGCGGTGAGCGACCGGGCTCCGGCGCACGAGCCGAACGCGGAGTTGGCTCCCGGCCCCGAACCTCACCACCGTGACGTGCGCGGCGGGGCCGTCCGGGCCGCGGTGTTCGGCGTCAGCGACGGCCTGGTGTCCAACGTCGGGTTGATCCTCGGTGTGGCCGGCGCCGACCCGGCCCCTGGGGTGGTGCGGGTGGCCGGGCTGGCCGGCCTGGTGGCGGGAGCGATTTCGATGGCGGCCGGTGAGTACAACTCGATGCGGGTGCAGTCCGAACTGCTCGAGCGCGAGCTCGAGATCGAACGCCTCGAGCTGCACCGCAATCCCCACGTCGAGACCGTCGAGCTCAGCCAGATCTACCAGTCCCGCGGCGTCGACCCCGACCGGGCCCGGGCTCTGGCCGAGGACCTGATGCGCGACCCCGAGGTCGCGTTGCAGACCCACGCCCGAGAGGAGCTCGGGATCGATCCCGACGAGCTGGGATCGCCGCTCACGGCGGCGGTGTCGTCGTTCGTCGCCTTCTCGGTGGGGGCGCTGGTGCCGCTGGTCCCGTGGTTCTTCGCGTCGGGCGGGGGCGCCATCGTCGCCTCGCTGATGCTGGCCTTCACCGCGGCCGTGCTCGTCGGCTATACGACCGGCCGGGCCACCCAGCGCCGCCCCCACCGCACGGTCCTCCGCCAGGTGCTGTTCACGATGGTGCCCGCCGCTCTCACCTACCTCATCGGTTCGCTGGTGGGGGTCGGCGTCGCTTGAGTTCGGTCGCAGGCTGTCCGCTCGCTGCTCTCGGACCGGCTGGGCCGACTATGCCGACGGGACGAGGCCGGCGAAGGCCCGGTCGGTGCGGTGCACGACGAAGCCGAGCCGGCGGTAGAGGGTGACGGCTGCGGTGTTGCCGGCGTCGACGTAGAGCATGGCCGTGCCGATGTCCCGGGCCCGGTGCAGGTGGTCGAGCCCGGCTAGGGTAAGGGCCCGGCCCAGGCCCCGGCCGCCGTAGTCCGGGTCGACGGCGATGACGTAGATCTCCCCCAGGGCCGGGCCCGGTTCGAGCGGCCCGTGGACCTTGGTCCAGCAGAATCCGGCCAAGCGCGTCGTCGCCGGATCGTGGTGGAGGAGGAACCCGGCCGCGTCGAACCACGGTTCGACTTCCCGGGCCTGCACGTCCTCGACCGTCCAGGCACCCTGCTCGGGGTGACCCTCGAAGGCGCGGTTGTTGACCGCCACCCAGTCCGCCTCGTCGGTCCCGGCCACGAAGGAGCGGAGCTCGAGGGCGGGAGGCGGGGCCGCGGGCAGGGGCCGGCGCATCTGGTAGAGGTCGCGTTCAGGGCCCAGGCCATGGGCCGTCGCGGTCTCGGTGTCGGCCGGAACGGCCCCCGCCACCCACCACCGCACCGGTCCGCCGCCCCTGGCCGCGATCTCGGCCAGCGCCGCCGACAGCGAGCCCACCTCCGCTCCCGGCCCGTCGGCCTGCACCACCCAGGTCCGGGGTGATCGACGCAGGACGAGTGCCCCGTGTGGTGGCGTCTGGCCTGTCACGGCGAGCGATGGCGCTGGCCGACGCGCCAGGCGGCCGATGTCGCCTGACGGAGCACCGAGGACATGGGCGACGACGGTAGCGTCGGGCGCCCATGGGTAGGCCGAGAACCCCCGCGGGCCGTGCTCGCGAGACCCTGCGCCGGTTGGCCGGCGAGTACCCGGGTACGGCCACCGAGCTGTGCGAGCTCGTCTACGGCGATCCGTTCCAACTGCTGGTCGCAACCATCCTCTCGGCCCAGTCCACCGACAAGATCGTCAACGCGGTCACTCCCGCCGTCTTCGCCCGCTATCCGGCACCGGAGGACCTCGCCGCCGCCGATCCAGGGGAGTTGGGGGAGCTGGTCCACGCCACCGGCTTCTTCAACAACAAGACCAAGAGCCTCATCGGCATGGCGAACGCCGTCGTCGAACGGTTCGGGGGCGAGGTCCCGTCGCGGATGGAGGACCTGATCACCTTGCCGGGGGTCGGGCGCAAGACCGCCAACGTGGTCCGCAGCGTGGCCATGGACCTGCCTGGGCTCCCCGTCGACACCCACGTCGGCCGCCTGTCGCTGCGCCTGGGGCTCACCTCCGACACCGATCCGGTGAAGGTCGAGCACGCCCTCAACGCCATGGTCCCGGCGGCCGAGAGAGGCGGGTTCAGCCTCCGGCTCATCCTCCACGGCCGCCGCGTGTGCGTTGCCCGCCGGCCCCGCTGCGACGCCTGCGTGCTGAGCGACTTCTGTCCGTCGGCGGGGCGATGAGGCCGCCGCGACCAGGACATCTGCTCGATCGTCGCGGACCGGTCACACCTCGCCACCATGCGTAGTTGCCCGGCCTTCGTGTGCGAACATGATTCCCTGGATGGGCCGATCCTGGCTGGTGATCCTTGACCGGTGGCGGTATTGTTTGATCACCAGGTTCCCGCCACCTGGTACCTGCGACATCGGGATCCGCCGCCTGGTGTCGCCGCGAAGGCTCCCGCTCGGGAGCCTTCGCCTGTTTTGGTCGGCCGTCGTCACCGCTGCATGCCCAGCAGTCGGCTCCGGACGTCAGCCCATCCGGTCCACGAGCCGGGACAGCCGACGAGTTGCCGCCCTCAGGCTGCGTTCGACCTCGTAGAGATCGACGGCGATGTCCTCCGAGGCCGTTCCCACATGACGGTCGGCTACCTGCGTGACCCGGGCCGTGAGCTCGCCGAGAGATGACGTCACCGCCGCAAGCGTGGCGTGGTCGCTGTCCATGCCCGACATGTTGCTTGGTCGGCTGGCGTTCCCCGGCCACGCCGGCCGGGCTCAGCCGCGCCGCCGCTGGTGCTCTGGCGCTCGCATCGGTGCCCGGGTGCCAACTCGCTCGGTCTTCATCCGCCGGCGCGCCGGTGCTCGGGTGCGCCATGGCACCTTCGGGGTCCCGGCGCTGTTGCTCAGCCACCGGCACCGGCCAGTACCGGCCGGTCTCGAGCGCAGCCCACTACCGTTGCCGCCGTGCTTGCCCGGATCGACCTGCGCGGTGGCGGGGGCGTCGTCAGCCTGCCCCGGCCTGCCCCCGGCGGTGACCCGGGCGCGGTGCTCCGCTCGGTGCGTGCGCTGCTGGGCCAGGTGCGCGACGGCGGGGACGCCGCCGTACGGGCCCTCACCGCTCGGTTCGACGGGGTGTCGATCGAGGAGCTGGCGGTGCCTGCCGGCGAGGTCAAGCGGGCACTGGAGGCGATCGAGCCGGCGGTGAGGGCGGGCCTGGAAGCGGCCGCCGCCAACATCGAGGACTTCCAGCGGGCCGAGGCGGCCCCCGACCTCCGCTGGGAGCGGCACGGCCTCGTGGTCCGCACCCTGCGCCGGCCGGTCGACCGGGCCGGGTGCTACGTGCCCGGCGGCCGGGCCGCCTACCCGTCGACGGTGCTGATGACGGCGGTCCCGGCCCGGGTCGCGGGCGTACCCGAAGTCGTGCTGTGCGTCCCCCCCCGGCGGGACGGGACGGTGCCCGACGTCGTGCTGGCGGCGGCGGCAGTGGCCGGTGTGGACGAGGTCTACCGGCTGGGAGGTGTCCAGGCCGTGGCCGCCCTGGCCTACGGCACCGAGTCGGTGCGCCCGGTCGACGTCATCGTCGGCCCCGGCAACGTGTGGGTGGCCACGGCCAAGCGCGAAGTCGCCGGCGAAGGCCGGGTGGGCGTCCCCTCCGCGTTCGCCGGCCCTTCCGAGGTGGTGGTCGTCGTCGACGACTCTGCGTCGGTCGAGGCCGCGGCCATCGACCTGATCGTCCAGGCCGAGCACGGGCCCGACGGCCTGGCCTGGCTCATCACGTGGTCCGAGGCGATGGCCGACCGCGTCACCGCGGCCGTGACCGCGCTCGTCGTCGGCGCTCCCCGCCGAGAGGAGATCGAGGCCACCCTGGCCGTCAACGGCCGTTGCGTCCTGGTCGACGGCCCGGACCAGGCCATGGCCGTGGCCAACCACATCGCCCCCGAGCACCTGGAGCTGATGGTGGCCGACCCCGAGGCCCTGGTCCCGCTGGTCCGCCATGCCGGTGCCGTGTTCCTCGGCCCGTTGAGCCCGGCCTCCCTGGGCGACTACGCCGCCGGCCCGTCCCACGTGTTGCCGACGTTCGGTTCGGCCCGCTTCGCCGGCGCCCTCACCGTCGACGACTTCACCAAGGCGGTCCACGTGGTCGAAGCCGACCAGGCCGCCTTCGATCGTCTGGCCCCCCACGTGATCGCACTGGCCGAAGCCGAGGGCCTCGCCGCCCACGCCCAGTCGGTGCGGCTCCGACAGGGCCTCGCCTGATGGCCGAGCCGACGAACGCCCGTCCCCGGCCCCGCGACGACGTCGCTCTCATGGCCGGCTACCACTCGCCCCAGGTCGAGGTGAAGGTACGGCTCAACACCAACGAAGCGCCCATGCCACCGCCGGCGGCCTTCGCCCGCGACTTGGCCGAGGAGATCGGCCGCATCGAATGGAACCGCTACCCCGACCGGGCCGCCATGAGGCTGCGCCAGTCCATCGGCGAGCTCCACGGCGTCGACCCGGCCCGGGTCCTGGCCGCCAACGGGTCGAACGAGGTGTTGCAGACCCTTTGCCTCACCTACGGCGGCGCGGGCCGGACGGCGGCCGTGTTCGAGCCCACGTACGCGTTGCACGGTCACATCGCCCGCATCACCGGTACCGCGGTGGCGGTCGGCGAACGGCGGGCCGACTTCTCCCTCGACCCGGCCGAGGCCCGGCGCGTGCTGACCGAGGCCCGGCCGGCGCTGACCTTCCTGTGCTCGCCCAACAACCCCACCGGCACGGTCGACTCCCGGGCGTTGATCGAGGAGGTGTCGGCGCTCGCCCCCGGCGTGGTCGTCGTGGACGAGGCCTACGGGCAGTTCGCCCGATGGTCAGCCATCGACCTGGTCGACGACGACCGGTCGTTGGTGGTCACCCGGACGTACTCCAAGACCTGGTCGATGGCCGCTGCCCGCCTCGGCTACCTCATCGGGCCACGCTGGGTCGTCGAGGACCTGCAGAAGGTCATCCTGCCGTACCACCTCGACGCCGTGAAGCAGGCGGCCGGGCGGCTGGCCATCGGTCACCGCCCGGAGATGGACCGTCGGGTGTCAGCCCTCGTGGACGAACGGGAGCGGGTGGTGGCAGGACTCGGGCGGCTGCCGGTCGAGGTCTGGCCGTCGGGGGCGAACTTCGTGCTGTTCCGCCCCCTGCACGCCGACGGGCACGACGTGTGGCAGGCCCTGGTCGACCGGTCGGTGCTGGTCCGCGACTGTTCGTCGTGGCCGCGGCTGGAGGGCTGCCTTCGGGTGACCATCGGCACCCTCGACGAGGACGACGCCTTCCTGGCCGCCCTCGACGAGGTGCTCGTGCCGTGACCCCTCGCGCGCCACGGGTGGCCACCGTCGAACGGCGGACGAAGGAGACCGCGGTCCGGGTCAGACTCGACCTCGACGGTACCGGGCGGGCCGAGGTGTCGACCGGTCTGCCGTTCTTCGACCACATGCTCGACCAGTTCGGCCGCCACGGTGGCTTCGACGTCGAGGTCCGCGCCGAGGGCGACCTCCACGTCGACGGCCACCACACGGTGGAGGACACCGCCCTGACCTTGGGGGCAGCCTTGGCCGAGGCGCTCGGGGACAAGGCCGGCGTGGCCCGTTTCGCCAGCGGCCTGTTCCCCTTGGACGAGGCCCTCATCGAGGTGGCCGTCGACCTGTCGGGCCGGCCCTGGACGACGTGGGAGGTGCCGTTCGGCGAGGTCCTGGGCCTGGGTGAGCCGCCGTTCAATCCCGAGATGGCGGGCCACTTCTGGCGCTCGTTCGTCACCACCGCCGGGATCACGCTGCACGCCTACAAGCGCGCCGGCGACAACACCCATCACGTGGTCGAGGCCGCCTTCAAGGGCATATCCCGTTGCCTCGGGGCTGCCACCCGGGTCGAGGGCGGCGCCGTCCCCTCCACCAAGGGCTCGCTGTGAGGACCGCCGCCGGGGCGAACGTACGAGGGGGGCCGTGGTCGAGCGCCCGTTGATCGCCGTGCTCGACTACGGCATCGGGAACCTGCGCTCGGCCCAGAAGGCACTCGAACGGGTCGGCGCCGACGCCCGCCTCACCGACGACCCGGTCCTGGCCGCCGACGCCGCCGGCGTCGTGTTGCCCGGTGTCGGTGCCTTCGGCCGGTGCATGGAAGCCATGGACCGCAGCGGGCTGTCGGCCGTGGCCCGCGACGCCGCCGCCAGCGGGCGCCCCTTCCTCGGCATCTGCATCGGCATGCAGCTGCTCTACGACGGGTCCGAGGAGGCGCCCGAAGTGAACGGTCTCGGCATCCTTTCGGGCACCGTTCGGCGGCTTCCCGCCGGCGTGCGGGCTCCCCAGATGCAGTGGAACGTGCTCGACATCGTCCGCCCGTCGGTTCTCTTCGCCGGCCTGGCCGACCCGGCCTGGTTCTACTTCGTCCACTCCTACGCCCCCGACGACATCGTCAACCCGATCGCCCGCTGCGACTACGGGGGCGCCGTCGTCGCCGCCGTGCAGCGAGACAACGTGGTGGCGACCCAGTTCCACCCCGAGAAGTCCGCTGCCAACGGCCTGCACCTCCTGTCGAACTTCGTCGCCTGGTGCGCACGGTCGTGACCACCGTCGAGCTGTTCCCCGCCATCGACCTGCGAGACGGCCGGGTGGTCCGCCTGCACCAGGGCGACTTCGGCCGGGAGACGGTCTACGGTGACGACCCGGTGGGGGTGGCCAAGGCCTACGAGGCCGCCGGCGCCCCCTGGGTCCACGTCGTCGACCTCGACGCCGCCCGCCGCCAGGGGTCCAACCGCGGCCTCGTCGCCGCTGTGGCCGGGTCGCTGACGGTCCCGGTCCAGGCGGGCGGGCTGGGAGCCGACCCCGAAGCCGCCGTCGAGGCTCTGCTCGCCGCCGGCGTGGCCCGGGTCGTCGTCGGCTCGGCCGCGGTCGAGGACCCTGGCCTGGTGGCGCGCCTCGCGGCCCGTCACCCCGGCTGCATCGCCGTCGGCCTCGACCACCGCGACGGCGAGGTGCGCACCCGGGGATGGGAGGGCGCCAGCGGCCGGTCGGTGGCGGAGTTGATCGACGCGTTGGCGGTTCCCGGCGTCATCGGCTTCGTCGTCACCGACATCTCCCGCGACGGCGTGCTCGAAGGCCCCGACATCGAGGGGTACCGGGCGTTGGCAGCGTCGACCTCGGTGCCGGTGATCGCCAGCGGGGGGGTGGGATCGCTCGCCCACCTGCGGGCGCTGGTCGGCACCGGCGTCCGGGGAGCGATCGTCGGCAAGGCGCTCTACGAAAGGCGCTTCACCGTCGAGGAGGCACTGGCGGCTCTCGGCGGCCCGGGCTCGTCCCCCCGCCTGAGTGGCTGCTGACCGGACGAGCTGAGCTCTGCCCGAACGACGGCGGGTACCCTCGGGCGCCGTGCGAGTCGCCCGGGTGATCCCCTGCTTGGACGTCGACGCCGGGCGGGTGGTGAAGGGCGTCAACTTCGTCGGGTTGCGGGACGCCGGTGACCCCGTCGAACTGGCCTCGCGCTATGACGCCGAGGGTGCCGACGAGCTCGTGTTCCTCGACATCACCGCGTCCAGCAGCGCCCGCGAGACCATCGTCGAGGTCGTGACCCGTACCGCCGAGCAGGTGTTCATCCCTTTCACCGTGGGCGGGGGGATCCGTTCGGTCGACGACGCCCGTCGACTCCTGCGGGCCGGCGCCGACAAGGTGTCGGTCAACACGTCGGCGGTGACGCGGCCCGAACTGGTAGCCGATATCGCCGAGGAGTTCGGGACCCAGTGCGCGGTGGTGGCGATCGACGCCCGGGCCGCGGCCGGGGGCGCCTGGGAGGTCTTCACCCACGGCGGCCGCAAGCCGACCGGGCTCGACGTCGTCTCGTGGGCCGCGGAAGTCGAGCGGTTGGGCGCCGGCGAGATCCTGCTCACGTCCATGGACCGGGACGGGACCCGTGAGGGCTTCGACGTGGCACTCACCCGTGCCGTCGTCGAGGCCACCAACGTCCCGGTGATCGCCTCGGGCGGGGTGGGCACGCTGCAGCACCTGGTCGAGGGCGTGCTCGACGGCCGCGCCGACGCCGTGCTGGCGGCGTCGATCTTCCACTTCGGGGAGCACACGGTGGGCGAGGCCAAGGAGCTCATGGCCAACGCCGGCATAGTGGTACGGCCGGCGTAGCCGCTCCGAGGCCTGGCGGCGTCGGCGTTCCGCCGCCAAAGGTGCCCGACGCCGTGGGCCGATACTGCCGATGCGAGCGCCGGAGCGCCAGCGCAGGCGCGGCCACGCCCGGCCTGCGTGGCCGGGGAACGCCGACCAGCACCGTCGACGGTGCGAGCGCCGGCGCGCCAGCGCAGGCGCGGCCGCGCCCGGCCGGC
>JBQTIQ010000033.1:0-19501 GCA_052387955.1 Acidimicrobiia bacterium
CTAGATCTGCTCGGTCCCGAGAAGGCTTGACGTTGTGACAAGGTCCGGGACCGAGCAGATGCCGACCGAGCGACCGCCAGGGAGCCGGGCGGCGATGGGGGCCGGGGGGCCGCAGCCCCCCAGCTAGTGGGGGGTGCGGGCCGGGCCGCCCCGGGCCGTTTCGGAGAGGTCGGCGAGGTGGACCAGGGCGTCGCCCTGGGACGCCAGCGGGTTGCGGGTGTAGCCCAGCACGATCCCGCTGCGGCCGGCCTTCACCGGCGTCGGCCGCTGGCCCAGCGCGTCGGCGATGACCCCGATCACGTCGCCTCGCTGCACGGCCTGGCCCGGGACTACGTCGATCCGCACGATCCCGCTGCGCCGGGCCCGCTCCCAGCCGCTGTGGCGCACGATCGTGGTGTCGCCCCGTGGGGCGGGCACCTCGTGGGGGTACATCCCCAGCGCCGCCAGCACCCGCACGGTCCCATCGACCCCGGCCCGCACCGCCCCGTCGTTGAACCGGTGGGCCTCGCCGCCCTCGAACACCAGCAGTGGGATCTGGCGCTGGTGACAGGCCCACCGCAGCGAGCCGTCGCGGTGGGTGGCGTCGACCACCGCCGGCGGGGCGAAGGCAAGGGCCAGCCGGTGCACCTCGGCGTCGTCGAGGTCGACTCTCAGCTGGGGCAGGTTGGTGCGGTGGTCGCTGCCGGTGTGGAAGTCGATGCCGTAGTCGCACCGCTCCACTACCTGGGTCATGAACAGATGCGCGAGCTGGGCCGCCAGTGAGCCCCGAGCCGAGCCCGGGAACGACCGGTTCAGGTCACGCCGGTCGGGCAGGTACCGGTTCTGGTTGACGAAACCGAACACGTTGACCACCGGTACCGCGATCACCGTGCCGGTCAGCTCGCGAGGTCGCAGCAACCGCAGTACCTGGCGGATGATCTCGACGCCGTTGAGCTCGTCGCCGTGGATGGCGGCGTCGAGCCACAGTGTGGGCCCTGGCCGAAGGCCGTTGACCACCGCCACCGGTAGCGAGAGCGACGTGTCGGTGGGGAGGCGGGCCACCGGCAACTCGATCGTGCGCCGGGTCCCGGCGTTGACGACGACGCCGTTCATCGTCACCGGCTCGCTGCGGGGCAGCCGGGCTCGCCGGGCTGGCGGCGTCATCTCGGTGCCTGACGCGCTTGCTGCGCTCGCACGTCAGCGGCGGGCGCCGCGCGGGTTGCCGTGGGCGGCGTTCTTCTCCAGGTACTCCACGATCTTGGCGGCCACGTCGACGCCGGTGGCGCCTTCGACGCCTTCGAGCCCGGGCGACGAATTGACCTCGACCACCACCGGCCCGTGGTTGGAGCGCAACAGGTCGACGCCGCACACCGCCAGCCCGAGGGTGCGCGCCGACCGGCGGGCCACCGAGCGTTCCTCCGGCGTCAGCTTCACCGCCTCGGCAGTGCCGCCCCGGTGCAGGTTGGACCGGAAGTCGCCGGCTGCGCCGGTGCGCTTGATGGACGTCACCACGCTGGTGCCGACCACCAGGGCCCGGAGGTCGGAGCCGCCGGCTTCCTTGATGAACTCCTGCACCAGGATGTTGGCGTCGAGCTGGCGGAAGGCGGCGATGACCGACTCCGCTGCCTTCTTGGTCTCGGCCAGCACCACGCCCACCCCCTGGGTCCCCTCGAGGAGCTTGATCACCACGGGGGCGCCGCCGACGGTCTCGAGCAGACCGTCGATGTCCTTGACCGAGTGGGCGAAGCCGGTGACCGGTAGGCCGATGCCGCTGGCCGCCAGCAGCTGCAGGGACCGCAGCTTGTCCCGGCTGCGGGTGATGGCCTGGCTCTCGTTGGCCGTGAAGGTACCCATGACCTCGAACTGGCGGACCACCGCAGTGCCGTAGAACGTGTGGCTGGCACCGATCCTCGGGATGATGGCGTCGAAGCCCTCGAGAGGGGCTCCCTGATAGATGATCTGGGGCCGCCGCGACGTGATGTTCATGTAGCAGCGGAGGTAGTCGATGACCTTGACCTCGTGGCCCCGCTTCTCGCCCGCCTCGCGCAGGCGACGCGTCGAGTACAGGGTCGGGTCGCGGGAGAGGATGGCGATCTTCATCGGTCCGGGCGCGGCCCGGGGGCCGGAGGCGAAACCCTATCCCCGCCGCCCCGGAAGGACCGGCCCGGGTCGACCAGGAACCGGCGTCGGATGGCCCGCCGACCGAGCAGCATCCGGAAGCCCATCTCGTCGCGACGGGTGAGGCTGAGCTCGGCGTCGACGGGGACCCCCAGGACCACCACGGTCGTGCGGATCACGGGGCGGACCTCGGCATCCCCGTTGCTGCTGCGCACCTCCCGGTGCCCCAGCAGGGCCGCTTCGGTGCTGACGGCGGTGGCGTCGTCGTCCTGGAACGGGTGGAGCTGGAAGCGCAGGCGGCCGTCGCCGAGGTCGGAGACGGCCCAGGCGTGCAGCGACGACGACCGTGCCCCGGTGTCAACCTTGGCTTTGACCCAGTCGACCCCGAGGTCGGGCAGCGCCACCCATTCCCGCCAGCCGACGACGGGTAGCGGTGGCCGCGACGGCCTGGGTGCGCCGGCGTTCATAGCTGCCCCCGCAGTAGGTTTGCGCCCGATGTTCCTCGGTGAAGACCTTCTCGCCTACCTGGTGCTGGCGTTGGGGGCCGCCCTGGCGGTGGGCAACCTGCTGGCCCTGGTGAAGCCTCCGCCCCGGCCCCGCAACGACGGCGACCTGGCCCGGGCCCCCGTGGCTCGCAGCGTCGCCATGGCCGCCGTCGGGGTGTTGGCCGCGCTGTGGGCCATGGCTTCACTGATCGTTGGCTGAAATGCGGACGCGATGAGCACTTCGGGCCGACGGCGCGACCGCCCGTCCGCCCCGCGGCGATGGCTGGGGGGCGCAGCCCCACAGGGTGAGTGAGCGCGCCTTGGGACGACGACACCCCGTGACGAGCCACCCCCCTGCCCGTGGCGGTAGTGGTGCGGGTGTGCGGCTGGCCTCGGTTGTCCTGGCCGGCATCGCCCTGATGGGTCTTCCCGCCTGCTCGGACGACGACAGCTCCTCGGCGGGCGCAGCATCGAGTGCACCGGCATCGGGGCCGGCGGCATCGCCCGGTCCCGTCGACATCTACGCCGCCACCCGGCCCGGGCAACTGTCGCCGGCGGTGGCCGGCTTCCCCCAGCGGGTGTACGTGCCCAACTCGGTCGACGACACCGTCTCGGTCATCGACCCGGCCACCTTCGAGGTGATCGACCAGTTCGACGTGGGTGACGAGCCCCAGCACGTGATCCCGTCCTACGACCTCAAGACCCTCTACGTCGCCGCCACCCAGGGCAACACCTTGACCCCCATCGATCCCGCGACGGGCACGCCCGGTGAACCCCTCGACGTCGAGGACCCCTACAACCTCTACTTCACGCCCGACGGGCGGTGGGCGGTTGTGGTGGCCGAGCGTCTCAACCGGCTCGACCTCCGTGACCCCGCCACGATGGCCCTGCTGGGATCGGTGCCGATCCCCTGTGCCGGCTTCAACCACCTCGACTTCTCGGCCGCCGGTGACTACTTCATCGCCAGCTGCGAGTTCTCCGGCGAGATGGTCAAGGTGTCGGTCAGCGGTGACCTGCCTGCGGTGGTGGGAGACCCCCTCCCGCTCGACGTCGCCGGGGCCAAGCCCCAGGACGTGAAGCTGTCGCCCGACGGTTCGGTGTTCTACGCCGCTGACTCCACCGCCGGGGGACTGTGGCTCATCGACGGGCCCTCCTTCACCGTGACCGGGTTCCTCGCCACCGGCGCCGGCGCCCACGGCACCTACGTCAGCCGCGACTCCAAGGACCTCTACGTGTCGAACCGGGACGAGGGCTCGGTGTCGGTGGTGGACTTTGCCACCGGCCAGGTACGGGCCACGTGGGTGGTCCCCGACGGCGGCAGCCCCGACATGGGCGGCGTGTCGGCGGACGGCCGGACGCTGTGGCTGTCGGGCCGTAGCCATTCGGAGGTCTACGCCTTCGACACCACCACCGGCGAGCTGCGGGCACGCATCCCCGTCGGCGCCGGGCCCCACGGCCTGTGCGTCTACCCCCAACCGGGGCGCTACTCCTTGGGCCACACCGGTGTCTTCCGCTGAGTGTCGTGCTTGTCGGTCTGCTGCGGGCGTCGCTTCGCTCCTGCCTCCGCAGACTGTCGCCGTCGGCCTGGCGGCCGCGACTGCGATGCTCCAGTCGAGTCAGCCGCACCAGTACCTCCGGGCCGCCTGAGCACTCGGGAGGGATCGGCCATCTCGTTCAGCTTCCGAAGAGGCCGAGCTGGTCGCTCTCGGGGGCGGGCCCGGTCGGCCCGGCCGGCGGCGTCCTGGGCCTATCGCGCCGGAAGTGCTTGCTCAGGGTGTCGACCTGGCCCTGGTAGCTCGAATCGACGTCGGCCCCGTAGAGCCGCTCGGGCTCGGCCAGCATGCGTTCGAAGGTCAGCTTGCAGACCCTCTGGCCGTGCTCGATCATGAACGGCACGTCGTGCGCCCGCACCTCGAGCGCCGCCCTCGACCCGACCAAGGAGCCGTCGCGGGAGTAGCCGAACCCGGGGTCGAAGAAGCCGGCGTAGTGGGTGCGCAACTCGCCGGCGGTCGGGTCGAAGGCGGTCATCTCGGCGGCCAGGTGCGGCGGCACCCGCACGCTCTGCTCCGACAACAGCAGATAGAACCGTTCGGGGTCGAGCACGATCCGGTCACCGGGCTCGCTGATCACCCGCTCCCAGTAGTCCTCGACGGCATGCGCTCGGGTGCTGCTCATCGACAGCCGGGGGGTGTTGGGCCGGGCGCGGTAGCCGACGTGGCGCCTTTCGTCACCGTGCAGGTCGAGGCTCAGGAACAACCCGTCGGAGATGGAGAGCTGGGCATCGGGCACGGGCCGGCCGTCCTGCATCAGCAACGGGCTCTGCCCGTGCTCGCGGCGGAGGGCGTCGTCGTCGAGGGCGGCGCGGCCCGACACGAGGCGCAGCTGGTTGAGGGCGAGGCCGGCACGCACCTGCACGGCGAACGACAGGGGCACGACCTCGAGGTACAACGGCCCCCGGTAGCCGGCCCCGATCTCGTCGAAGCGGTAACTGCGGTCGGTGATGACCCGGGTGAAGACGTCGAGGCGCCCGGTGGAGCTCTTGGGGTTCGCCTTGGCCCGCAGCTCCGGCGGTAGGTCGAGCCGCTCCAGGAGGGGGATCAGGTAGGGCCGGTTCGGCTCCAGCACCGCGCCGTCGTCGCGAAGGTCGAGCTCGTCGACGACCAACGGCTTCATCTTCACCGCAACGGTGTCGGTGTCGGGCAGGAAGCTGCACCGCAGTCGGTAGGCCCGGTCCCCCAGCCGCAGGTCGACGCTGGCCGGTTGGATGGCGGCGGCCGGGACCTTGAAGTCGCCGGCGTCGATGACCCCGGCGTCGACGGCCTCGGCCAGCATCTGCGACGGCAGCACCCCCTGCGCCCCCGGAGGCACGACGAGCACCATCAGCCGCGACCCAGATCGGCACCCACACCCGCCATGATGGCTGTTCTAGCCGTCTGCTCCGGGTGTCGCTGCGGTTCCTGGCTGCGCAGCTGTCGCCGGCGGCCTGGCGGCCGCGACGGCGACTGCTGGCCGTCTGCTGCGGGTGTCGCTGCCGCTCCTGCCTTCGCAGCTGTCGCCGGCGGCCGGGGGGCCGCGACGGCGACGTCCCGATCGGAGCCGTCCGCAGCTCCTGTCGGGCTGCGGACGGCGCTTGGCTCGTGGCGACGACGCTGTCGCCAACGGTTCAGACCGAGACCGGCTCCTTCGACTTCTCCGGCTCCTTCGGCTTGTCCGGCTCCTTCGGCTTGTTCGGCACGAGCGAGATCTCCACCGGGCGGGAGGCCGGCCGGGGGATGCGGGAGAACGGTGTCGAGGGGTCGAGGTGGCGCAGCATCCACGACAGCACTCCCAGCCAGAGCACCGCGAACAGGGCGAACGCGCCGTATGCCAGCCGCTCTAGGAGGAGGAAGTCGGTACGGGCTTCTGGTTGCATGAGCTCCTTGCCGCTGAGGAAGGGGCGCTCGCCGTCGAAGGAGGGGAACTCGGCCGCCCCGAGCTCGGGATCGGCCGAGGCATAGACCGGCGCGGCTTGGATGGTGGCGGAGGTGGCCAGCCGGAGCAGGACCTTGGACGGGCCGCTGATCGGCACCGGGCCGGTGCTGCGCCAACTGCCATCGTCCTGGCGGCTGAACGAGGTCAGTGACAGACCGCCCCGCTGGCCGGTGGTGGCGCCCTGCCACGCCATCACATCGAATACGACGGCCTTGTCGGCGGCGTCGAGCGGGGACAACAAAGCGGTCACGAACGCGGTCCGTTCGCCGTTCGGGCCCGGTCCCGCCTCCTGGAAGGTGAGCTCGGCCGACCACCCCGATTTGGCCGATATGGGCAGGCACACGACGATGAGGGCGACGATGGCGGCCCAGGCCAGGCCGGCAACCTTCGGGACTCGTTGGGTGCCGATCCCGGCGGGCGCGAACGCCCGGCCCAGGAAGCCGCCGAGGATACCGCCCGAGACGCCGGCGACCAGGGCCATCACCGCGACCTCGGGCAACATGTCGGCGTCCCACGGCAGCGGCATCCAGACGTGGGTCCAGACCCATTCGCCGGCGAAGCCGATGGTCCCGATGGCGGCGCCGGCGACGGCCCCGAGGGTGATCTGGCGGTCCCGGGGGACCTTGAGCGCGACCAGCTCGACCAGGAGCGCCTCGAATGCGTAGAGGGGGAAGTACGGCACCGACCGGCCGACGCCATGGACGCCGACGGTGATCCCGGTCCGTAGCACCAGGTAGAAACCGACCGCCGCGATCGCGCCGCCGCGCCCCAGGCGGATGCGGGCGGCGACCAACGCCACGCCGGCCGCGAACATCACCAGCACGGGGTGGAACACCTGGCGGAACTGGCCCACCCCGAAGTCCCATTCGATCTGCACGGTGGACAGGCCCACGAGCAGGCCGCCGGCGAAGCCGACGTTGGCCAGGAACGAGAACAGCCGGCCGAGCACCGGGAGCCGGCCCGGCGCCACCCGGCGGGCCTCGACCACCAGCGCCCACAACCCGATAGTCGTCAGCGACGCCCCCACGATCATCACCAAGTGCGGCGGGCTCCACGCGGTCACGTCGATGCCGAAGAGGCGGTGCCAGATGTCATCGACCGGGAAGGCGCCCAGGGCCACTACCGCGCACGCGGTCACCAGGACCGAGCCGACCGGCACGGCCCAGTTGCGGGTCAGGCGTACCGAGGTGGGGCTGCGGTCGTCGCCCAGGATCATGGCCAGCACGCCCGAGAAGGCCAGGCCGGCCAGGCCGGCGATGATGAACCAATGGGAGGTGTTCGCGAACGGGCCCTGGTCGCGGCCGAGGTCGATGTGCCAGGACACGTCCCAGTAGAGGCCCCACATGGCTACGAGCAGGCTCGGGGCCGAGAACATCACCGGGATCACGCACCATGCGGGCAACCCGGTGAGGCGTTCCGCCAACGTCGCCACCGGCTGCAGGAATCCTTTCCTGCGGTGCAGGTAGCCAAGGCCGACCATGCCGGCGATGGCCACCAGCGCGACCGCGCTGGCCATGATGACCTCGTCGGTGGGTGCGCCGCCGATCCACGTCTCCGTGGTCTCGGACTGGGCCGCGCTGGCGAACGTGGCGATCACGGCTGCACCTCCTGGTGTTCGACGGAGTGGGGACTCGGCGCTGGTCGCCGGCCTGTCCCGGACTGTACGACGCAATTGACCAATGGTCAATAAGGTAGGGTGAGGCGGTGGCCACCCCCAAGCGCCGAGCCGGCCCGCCTGGTCCGTCCGGCGTCGTCGCCGGGGACCGCCCGCCGGGCGAGCCCGTTCCGCTCGAATCGGGCCGGCGGCTCGACCCCGAAGCGCGGCGGGCGCAGCTGCTGGCCCTCGGGCTCGAACAGCTCCGCCGTCGTCCGCTGGGCCAGCTGCTGGTCGACGACGTGATCCGGGCCGCCGGCATCTCCAAGGGCCTGCTGTTCCACTACTTCCCGACCAAACGCGACTTCCTGGTGGCGATCGTGCGCACCGCCGCCGATGAGCTGCTGGCCGCCGTCACCACCGATCCCGACATACCGGTGCTGAAACAGCTGCGGGCCGGCCTCGAGGCCTACATCGGCTTCATCGAAGACCAGCCCGCCAGCTATGTGGCGCTGGTGCGGGGGGCCGCGGCCGACGAGGCGCTTTTGGCGGTGCTGGAGGACACCCGGGCCGGCATCTGTGACCTCGTCCTCAGCCGGATCGGGGCGCCCTCGGAGCCGGTGCTGCGCATGGCCATCCGGGGATGGATCGCCATGGTCGAAGAGACCACCCTGGTGTGGCTACGCGAGACGCCGTGCTCGCGCGAGGACCTGTTGAACTTCCTCGAGCGCACCGCCGGCCAGTCCCTGCCGATCGCCCTGGCCCTACGGGCCAAAGCCGCCGCTGCCGCCGACCGGCCGGCGCCGGGGTGAGCCCATGAGCGCGGCCAGGACGAGCTCGTGGGGCCACTCGTGGTGCAGGAGGCGGTCCATGCCGGGGTCGTCGCTGGCGATCGCCACCGGTACCTCGGCCGGGTCCCGCACCGAGGTCAGAAGGGGGCGGCCGTACGTCTCGGCCTCCCACGGCGGCAAGGCGTTGGCCAGCACGCCGGCCAGCGTGAGCCCGGCGTACCCCGGGGTCGCCCACAGGCGGGCGGCCCGGTCGAAGTCGGCCGGGGCCACGTCGAGCCAGGCGCCGAAGGTCACCGAGTACCCGCCGGTCATGGGCACGGGGACGGTCACCCGGACGAACGAACCGACGTCAGCCACCGTCAGGAACGTGCCCTCAGCGCTCCTGGCGATCGCCGGCGCCAGCCCGGGAAGGGCCAGCACCCGGTCGGGCAGACCGAAGCGCAGGGCCCGGTCGTGATCGGCTCGGTGCCGGCCACAGGTGGGACAGCGCGCCGGGGGGGAAGCCACGCCGTCCCGTCGGCGCCCGAGGCGGCGACTTGAGCTGGCCCTGTCGGCGACGCCGCCCATCTCACCGAGGAGAAGCCGATGGACATCTGTGACCAAGGCGGGAAGGTCATCCTCATCACCGGCGGAACGTCGGGCATCGGCAAGGAGACCGCGGTCGTACTCGCCGGCGCCGGGGCAACCACCGTGGTCACGGGGCGGGACCAGGCCAAGTCCCACCGTGCCGTGGCCGAGGTCCGGCGTCGGGCCGCCAACGACGACGTCCACGCCGTCACCCTCGACCTGGCGTCGCTGGCCTCGGTACGGGCTACCGCGGGCACGGTGCTCGAGCGGTGGGACCGCCTCGACGTGCTGGTCAACAACGCCGGAGCGATCAACGGAGCCCACCAGCTCACGGCCGACGGCCACGAGCTCACGTTCGGCGCCAACCACCTCGGGCACTTCCTGCTGACCCAGCTCCTGGTGCCCCGGCTCTCGGCCAGCGCACCGTCCCGGGTGGTCACGGTCGCCTCGCTCGCCCACCGTTTCGCCGTCGGCGGGATGGCATTCGACGACCTCGACATGGAGGACGGCTACAACGGTTGGACCGCCTACAACCGGTCGAAGCTGGCCAACGTGCTGTTCACCCGCGAGCTGGCCCGCCGGATGGCGGGGTCCGGCGTCAGCGCCTTCGCCGTCCATCCCGGCCTCGTCGCCAGCGCCTTCGGGCGCACCGAGGACTCCGGGAAGCTGGCCACCGCGGCGTTCACCGCCGTGCGGCCGCTGCTGGTCAGCGCCGCCTCGGGAGCGACGGCATCAGTCCACGTCGCTACCGCCCCTGGCCTCGAACGCCGCTCGGGCGGGTACTTCCAGCGGCTGGCCCTGGGCAACTACGGGCCCGTACGCGAGGTGCGGCCATCGGGGCAGGGCCGGGACGCCGCCGCCGCCCGCCGGCTGTGGGAGATCAGCGAAGAGATGGTCGCCGCGGCGCCCGCGGTTTGAGCTGGTCGGTCAGCCCCTGCTGGGGCTGTCGGGATGGATTGTCATCGCTCCGACCGGGTCACCTCGAAGGACCCGTACCGCCAGCTGGCCGTTGGCCAGCGTCGCCTCCATGCCGGCGCCGTAGCCCTCCGGTAGCTCGACCTCGCGCTCGTAGGCGCCGTAGTTCCATTCGTGCAGCAGGTAGTCCTTGGGCGCCGCCGTGCGCAGCCGGGCCGAGATGACCAGTCGGCCCGCCACCAGGGAGACCTCGACGTCTTCGGTTTGTACGGCCGGGACCGGTGCCACCGCCACGATGGCGTCGCCCGCTTCGTAGAGGTTGACGGGCAGCCGTTGTGTCGGCAGCTCGGCCTCGGCCCGCGCCGTGGCTTCCTGGACCATGAGATGGCGGGGATGGTCGTCCATGGACGCGGGCTACCCGGGCCGGCGACCCGCCAACCGGGGCCGGATCTGCGACGATCACTCGTGCGTCTGAACCGTCGGAGATTCCTGTCCCTGATCGGTGCCGCGCTGCCCGCCTGCAGTGGTGGCCGGCGGGCCTTGGTAGGAGGAAGGGTGCCGACCGAGTACCGCTACGGCCAGGACCGGGCCCAGGTCGCCGAGCTGTCCCTACCCGAGGGCAGGGGACCGCACCCGGTCGTGGTCCTCGTCCACGGCGGTTTCTGGCGGTCGGCCTACGACCGGTCGCTGATGCGCCCGTTGGCCGCCGACCTGGTCGCCCACGGGTACGGCGCGTGGAACATCGAGTACCGCCGGGTCGGCGACCGCGGTGGGGGCTGGCCGGGTACGTTCGAGGACGTTGCCGCCGCCGTGGACGCGCTGGCCACCATGGCCGCCGACGTGGTCGACCTCGACCGGGTCACCAGCGTGGGCCATTCCGCCGGCGGTCACCTGTCGCTGTGGGTCGGGGGTCGCCGCGGGCTCCCCGACGGGGCGCCCGGCGCCCGCCCCCGGGTGGTGGTGGCCAAGGCCGTGTCCCAGGCCGGCGTGGCCGACCTGCGGGCGGGCGTGGCCGACGGCGTCGGCGGGAGGGCCATCGTCGACCTCATGGGCGCCCGGCCCGAGGACGCCGGCGAACGCTACGAGCTGGCATCCCCGGCGCAGCGCCTGCCGCTCGGAGTCCCGCAGCTGTTGGTGCACGGGGACGACGATGCGCTGGTGCCCGTCGACCAGAGCGTGCGCTATGCACGGGCCGCCACCGCCGCCGGCGACCCAGTGGAGTTGGTGACCTTCCCCGGGGCGGACCACTTCGACGTCATCGACCCCCGCCACCTCTTGTGGCGCGCCGTGGTCGAACGGTTGACGTAACGCCCTCACGGGCCGATCCGGCGTAGGGCTCAGGTCGCTGGTACACCATTGCTTGCGGTCCCGCCGGTGACCGGTCAGTCCCGGTCCGGGGCGAAGAGCGCCAACCAATCCTCGGGCGTACGGGGGACGAGCACGGCGTTTCGCCGCCGCACCTCCTCCATGGTGGCGTGGGGCGCACGGGAGTAGAGGTGGCCGGGGTAGAGCATGGTCTCGCCCGGGATACGGGACAGCTTCTGGGTCAGGCTGTCGTAGAGGAGTTCGGGGTCACCGCCGGGGAAGTCGGTGCGGCCGCAGCCTTCGAGGAACAGCGTGTCCCCCGAGACGAGGTTCCCGTCGACCAGGAAGCACTGGCTGCCAGGCGTATGGCCCGGGGTGTGGATCAGCTCGATGGGGATGTCGCCCACCATGACCGTGTCGCCCGACTCGTGGCCTACCAGGTCCGAACCCTGCACCCCGGTGGAGCGCGTCACCCACTCCGCTTCGTGCTTGTTGACGTGGACCGGCACCGGTGCGAGGTCGAGCAGTTCCCGCAAGCCGCCGATCTGGTGGCCCATCAGGTCGCCGCCCACATGGTCGGGATGGTGATGGGTGGCGAGGGCGCCGACCAGGCGCATGCCGTCGGCGGCGACGATGTCGAGGAGGTCGGCCACGCCGTAGGCGGCGTCGATGACCACCGCCTCGCCGCGGCTGCGGTCACCGACCAGGTACACCAGGTTGACCATCTGGCGCGCGATCTGGTCGGTCTTGGCGAAGGAGTGACCTGCCAGGAGCTGACGGAAGTACAGCCGGTCGTCGTCCATCGCCCCGATGCTACGGGCTGTGTTGTCGGCGTTCCCCGGCTGTGCTGTCGGCGTTGCCGGTTGCCTCGACCGGGTTGCCCGGCCCGGGGGGTAAGGTCGGTCGTGGCACGCGTTGCCCTGGCCGTCTATGACGAGGCGCTCCTCGACCGGTGGCGGGCCGCGACCCGGACGTGGGATGCCGATCCCGACGTGGTACGTGCCTGCGGCCGCGACCTGTTGTGCCGGTACCGCGAGCCCCACCGCTGCTATCACACCGTCGAGCACCTCGCCGCCGTCGTCGGCTGGCTGGAAGGGGCGTCGGCCCCGCCGTCGGCCATCGTCGCCGGCTGGTTCCACGATGCCGTCTACGAGCCCGGGGCGCCGGCCGGCGAGAACGAACGGGCCAGCGCCGACCTCGCCGTCGATGCCCTCCGCCGGGTCGGCGCGCCCGAGGCCGACGTGGCCGAGGTCTCCCGGTTGGTCGGGCTGACCGCCGGGCATCGCGCCGACCCCGAGGACGGCAACGGCCAGTTGGTGGTGGCGGCCGACCTCGCCATCCTGTCGGCGTCGAGCCGCGAGTACCGGCGCTATCGGTCCGGCGTCCGGGCCGAGTACGCCCATCTCGACGACGACGCCTGGAGCCGAGGCCGCAGCGCCGTGCTCCGTTCGCTGCTCGGCCGCGACGACCTCGATGCGGACGCCCGGTCCAACGTCGGCCTCGAGCTGGCTGCGTTGTCGGCGCTCCCCGGCCGCACAGGCCGCGTCTGACCACGCCTGCGCTGGCCCTCCGGCGCTCGTATCGGTGCGCTCCTCCGAGGAGCGCTGACGCCGGTGGGCCCTGTCCGGCCAGGCTGTCCGTGCGTGGCCGCGCTGGCGCTCCGGCGTTCGCATCGGCCGCGCGTCGAGCTGGCGGCCGTGCCCGGCACGGCCGCGGTGTTGCCCATTGCCGGCACTGGTGTCGACGGCGTGGTCGTGGCCACCGCCGTCGCCGGTTTCTCAGCTCGCGGTTGCCCGGCGCCGCAGCCCGGCTGCCCGCAGCCGCTGCACCAGTTCGCGAGCCGGCACCGGCGTGGCCCCTAGTTCGATGGCCCGCTCGCGGGCGTCGCTGGGGATGTCGTAGTGGTCGCCCTGGAACGCCCGTCGGGGGACGCCCAGGTGGGCGGCGAAGTCGTGGAGCTCGTCGTAGGAGACGTCGCTGACCAGGTGGGCCCAGCGCCGTCCCTCCCACGTCCACACTGCCGGGTCGACCAGGATCACGCCGGGTCGCCCCGGGGTGGGGGGGCGGGACCGATATCGGGAGGGGCGGGACCGATATCGGGGGGAGTGGGAGGCAGGTCGGATGGGGCTGGGCCGATGTCGGCCGAGCGCCGACCGATGTCCGTCCCGTGGCGCCGGGACGCCTCCTCGGCCAGGGACAGCACCTCGCGCAACGGTCGGCCGACGAGACGGGCGACGCGGGCGGCGTCGTCGTGTTCCACCTTGGCCCGGCCGGGCGAGAGCTTCACCCTCACCGGGTAGCCGCCGACCTCGACCTCACCGGAGTGCCGCGACGCCGGCCACCGTTGGAGCTCGGTGACCCGCACGCCCAGAGAGCCGGTCTCGTCCACCAGCACGCCGGCGACCACCGAGGACAGGGCGGGGTCGCACAGGGCCGACACGGTGTAGGCCGGCCTCCCCTTCTTCATGAGGATGGGGGTGACCCAGGCGTCATGGGCGCCGGCGGCGAGAACGGCGCCGAGCGTGTGGGCCAACACCTCGCCGGTGACGTCGTCGACGTTGAGCTCGATCTGTACCACCGGCTGGCCTGGCGCCGACCTCGTGCCGGCGGCCGCGGCGACGCCGATCACCACCTCGACGGCGTTGGGCCGATTGTCGAGCTCGCGGCTCCCGGCCCCGAAGCCCTGGCTGGCCACCGTCATGGGTGGGATCGGTCCCCAGCCGACCGCCCAGGCGGCGAGCAGGGCGGCGCCGGTCGGCGTGGTCAGCTCCATCGGGATGTCGAGCCCGTAGGTGGGCGCACCCCGAAGCAGTTCGACGACGGCGGGCGCGGGGTTGGGCAACGCCCCGTGGGCGGAGTGGACCATCCCGGAACCGTTGGCCACCGGGGAGGCGTGGACCTCGTCCACGCCGAGCACCTCGAGAGCGGAGGCGCTGCCAACGATGTCGACGATGGCGTCGAGGGCGCCGACCTCGTGGAAGTGCACCTGCTCGGTCGGCCGACGGTGCAGCCTGCCCTCGGCTTCGGCCATGACCTGGAAGGCGGCCTGTGCCCGGGCCCGGACCCGTTCGGGGAGGCGGGCCTCCTCGATGAGGGCGGCGATGTGGGCATGGGTCCTGACCACCGACGTCTCGGCCGTGCGGACGATCGCCCGGGTGGCGGCCACCCCGCCCCGCAGCACCGCTTCGGTGCCGAGCTCCCAGCCCGAGACCGGTATGCGACCGCACAACGAGCGCACCTCGTCGACATCGGCGCCGGCGTCGAGCAGCGCCCCCAGCGCCATGTCGCCGGCGATGCCGGAAAAGCAATGGAACCAGGCCCGGGTCACCCCACTCACTGCGGGCTCACTTGAGCAACCGCAGCACGGCGCAGGCGGCGCCGTAGCCGTTGTCGATGCCGACCACGGTGATGCCGGCGGCGCACGAGGACAACATGGCTAACAAGGCCGTGACCCCTTCGAGGGAGGCCCCGTAGCCGACCGAGGTGGGCACGGCGACCACCGGCGCCGGCGTGAGCCCGCCGACGATGCTGGCCAGCGCCCCTTCCATGCCCGCCACCACCACTACGGCGTCGGCTGCGAACAGGTCGTCGGTGTGGGCCAGCAGCCGGTGCACGCCGGCCACGCCCACGTCGGTGAGGCGTAACGCTTCGATGCCGTGGGCGCCGAGGACGGCGGCGCACTCGTCGGCTACCGGCAGGTCGGCGGTGCCTGCCGCGGCCAGCACGACCCGCTCGGGTCGGGGGGCGGCTGGCCGCCACACCAGCGTGAGGCACCCGGGTTGACCGGTGACGGTGGCCCCCGGGCTCTGGCCCTTGGCCGCGTCGGCCTGGGCCTGGTCGGCCCGGGTCAGCACGACCGGGCCGCTACCTCCGCCGAGCAGCTCGGCCACGATGGCGGCGCACTGGTCCGGCTGTTTGCCGGGGCCGTACACCGCCTCGGGCAGCTTCTGGCGCAAGGCCCGATGGTGGTCGACGCGGGCGTAGCCGAGATCGGCGAAGGGCAGGCGGCGCAACTCCGCCACCGCCTCGTCGGCCGACGTGTCGCCTCGGCGGACGGCCTCGAGCAAGCGCCGGACGGTCGATTCCTCCACGTCACCTAGCATGCTCGGTCGTGCGCCCCGTCGCCGAGCTGACCTCGATCGCGTACCTCGGCCCGCCGGGCACCTTCTGCGAAGAAGCTCTACTGACCCAGCCCGATCTGGCCGCAGGCGAGCTCGTCGACCTGCCGTCGATCACCGACGTCCTCGAGGCGGTGGCGTCGGGCGACGTCGATCTCGCTGTGGTCCCGCTCGAGAACGCGATCGAGGGGGCGGTCACCGTCACCAGCGACACGCTGGCCTTCGACGCCGACCTGGTGATCCAGCGTGAGATCGTGATCCCGGTCCAGCTCGACCTGCTGGCCCTGCCGGGGGCGACCCTGTCGGGCATCGAGCGGGTCATCTCGATCCCGGTGGCGGCGGCCCAGTGCCGGGCCTTCGTGCGCAAGGAGCTGCCCGGCACCTCGCCGGTGGCGTCCAACTCCACCGCCGAGGCGGCCCGGTTGCTGGCGGCCAGCGGTGACCTGGCGGTGGCCGCCATCTCCAACCCGCTGGCGGCCGCCCTCTACGGCCTCGAGGTACTGGCCCGCGACATCGAGGACCACCCCGGGAACAAGACCCGCTTCGGGCTGGTGGCCCGAGACGGCGTCCCGGCGGCGACGGGCCATGACAAGACCTCGATCGTCGTGTTCCAGCGCGCCGACGCCCCCGGTTCGCTGCTCGGCATCCTCCAGGAGTTCGCCGCCCGTGCCATCAACTTGACCAACCTGCACTCGCGGCCGACCAAGAGGGGCCTGGGTGACTACTGCTTCCTGATCGACCTCGAAGGCCACATCTCCGATGAGGTGGTCGCCGACGCCCTGCGCAACCTCAAGAGCAAACAGGCCGACGTGAAGTTCCTCGGTTCGTACCCCGCCGCCGGCGCCCACGGCGAAGACCGCCGCCGTGACGCCGACGAGAAGTGGCGGGCCGCCGATTCCTGGATCGCCGAACTGCGCCGGCACGTCGACCCGACCTGACTGCACCGGCCGGGCTCGGCGAACCTAGCGGACGCATGCGGGCCGATAGCTCGCTTGGTCACCTTGCCAATGCCGCGACCGGCAACCTTCACCCGGTGGCTGCCAGGACCGGCGCCAGGTCACCGGGCAATATCGTTACAGGTCGCCCGAACCTCCGAACGAGACGGACAGGACCCGTACTCTCGAGGCCGTGAAACGTGGGAGCGAGTGGGCTCCGCGTCTACCGGTTGGGAAGCGGCCACCATGAGACGACGACCAGGGTATCGAGTCGGAGTCCTGTCGGCGGCCATGAGATTCTCCCCGTAGGCGGACACGGATCTCCCCGCTGACGGCCATCGGATGTCCCCGGTGGCGGCCATGAGATCTCCCCAGCTGTTGTCCGTTGACTCGCGGGGTCCACCTCGCGGGTGGTCCCTCCTCGTCTGCTTCGGCGTGCTCAACCGCCGAGGACCGAGGAGGGACCACGTGAAGCATGCCGAGGAGATCATGGAGATTCTCGAAGCGTTCGACCTGACCAAGAGCTACCGGGCAGCTGGTGAGCTGGCCGGTTGCGACCATCACACCGTCGCCTTGTGGGTGGCGCGCCGTGACGCCGGCGAGCTGACTGCCACGACCGTGAGACGCCCGCTGCTGATCGACGAGTTCCTTCCCAAGCTCGAGGAGTGGATGGAGCAAAGTCGCGGCAAGGTCCGTGCCGATGTCGCCCACGACAAGTTGCGGGCGATGGGCTACACGGGCTCGGAGCGCACCACGCGCAGGGCGGTCGCCGCCGCCCGGGCGGCGTGGGATGCGGGGCATCGGCGGGTGCATCGCCCGTGGGTTCGTGAGCCGGGTCTGTGGTTCCAGTGGGACTTCGGTGACGGACCGACGGTGGCCGGGGCCAAGGCGGTGCTGTTCTGCGCCTGGTTGTCGTGGTCGAGGTTCCGGGTGGTGCTCCCGATCCGGGACAAGACGTTGCCGACGGTGATCGCTTGCATGGACGCCACGCTGCGCCGCTTCGGTGGGTGCCCGACGTACGCGTTGACCGACAACGAAAAGACCGTCACGGTCGAGCACGTCGCCCGGATCGCGATCCGCAACCCCGACATGGTCGCCGCCGCCGGCCACTACGGGTTGAGCGTGGCGACGTGCCTGCCCGCGGATGCCCCGTCCAAGGGCGGGTCCGAGGCGACGGTCCGGGTCGCCAAGGCTGACCTGGTCCCCACCGACGCCAACCTGGTGGGCGACTACCCGGACTGGGCGGCACTGGAGGCGGCCTGTGAGCGGTTCTGCGTCGAGGTCAACGCCCGGGTCCATCGGGTCACCCGCCGGCCCCCGACCGAGATGCTCGCCGAGGAACAGCGTCGACTGCACCGCCTGCCCGAGCATCCGTGGACCGCGGCGTTCGGTGAGACCCGCACCGTCGGGTGCCCCCAACCCATGATCCAGCTCGACTGGTGCCTCTACTCGGTGCCGTCACGGCTGGCTGGCGAGATCGTGTGGGTCCGTCGCCGTGGTGAGGAGGTGATCGTCACCCACCTCGGGCCCGACGGTCCCGTCGAGGTCGCCCGCCACCAGGTGACCACCCCGGGCAACCCACGCATCGACGAGGTCCACTTCCCGCCCGTCCCCGAAGGACCACTCAACCGGACCCCGGTGCCGGCCAACGCCGCGGAGGCCGAGTTCCTGGCCATCGGCGACGGCGCCGTGCTGTGGCTCAAAGAAGCCGGGGCGGTCGGGGCAAGCCGGGTGCGGGCCAAGATGGCCGACGCCGTCGCCCGCTCCAAGCTCTCTGGTGTCGAGACGGTCAACTGGGCGTTGGGTCACGCCGCGGTCTACGGCCGCTTCGCGGAGGCCGACCTCGCCTCGATCATCGCCCACCGGGCCGCCAGCGATGGCGACGCGACACGGGCCGGCGAGGACCACAGCCTCCAGGCCGGCACCGACGCCTGGAAGAGCTTCGGGCGATGAGCGCCATGCCGATCACCACCGACGTCCACGGCAACCGCTACGCCGCGGTGCACGTCGAGGAGCTCGACGAGTGGGCCTGGATGCTCGCCCAGCTCGAGGACTGGCTGCTGCACGCCGCCGCCGAGACCGTCGAGGACTGGGGCGAGTTCTGCGGGCCCTGCGGTCCGGGCCTCGATCAGGTCATCTACGTGCTCGGCCACTGGACGGTCCGGATGCGTCGCCTCGCCCAGGGCCCCACATGAGCACCCGCACCCCGACACCCCCGCCGCTCGACAGCAACCTCGAAGCGCTCCTGCGACGCATGCGCCTACCCCACATCCGCCGGGCCGCCCCGGAGGTGCTCGCCACCGCCCGAGCCCAACGCTGGGAACCAGCCGAAGTCCTGCGAGTGCTGCTCGTCGAGGAAGTCGCCGGCCGGGACCGGTCCTCCACCGCCACCCGCCTCGCCGCCGCCGCCTTCCCCACCGGCAAGACCTTCGACGCCTGGGACGAAGCCCTCTCCTCGATCCCGTCGCCCACCCAGGCGGCGCTGCGCACCCTCGAATGGGTCGGACGACGAGAGAACCTTGTGGTGTGCGGCCCCTCGGGGACCGGCAAGACGATGTTCCTCGAAGCCCTCGGCCACGCCGCCGTCACCACCGGCCACAAGGTCGCCTGGTTCAGCCTCGAGACCCTCGGCATCCTCGTGCGCCGCCACCGCGCCGACGACACCGTCACCCGAGCCATCGCCCGAATCCTGCGAGCGGACCTGATCGTGATCGATGACATCGGGCTCCTGCCGGTCGCCGTCGACGCCGCCGAAGGCCTCTACCGCCTCGTCGACGCCGCCTACGAGAAACGCAGCGTCGCCGTCAGCTCCAACCTCCACCCCAGCGGCTTCGACGAGATCATGCCCAAGACCCTCGCCAGCGCCACCGTCGACCGGCTCCTGCACCACGCCCACCTCTGCGCCACCACCGGCGACAGCGTCCGCCTCGCCCAAGCCACCACCGGCAAGGGGGTGACGCCCCTGACCTGAACCCGCCGCGGGGAGATCTCATGGCCACCAGCGGGGAGAACTCGTGGCCACCCCCGGGGAGATCTCACGGCCGCCAGCGGGGAGAAACCGGTGGCCCTTGACAGAGTCCTGAGTGTCCTGGTGGTCCTAGCTACTTGCCCCTGAAGAACCCTTCTGGCGGTTGAGCCGCGTGGCGCGGTGTCCTTCGGGGTCGCGTCGCCCGGATGCCCGGATACCCGGTTGGTCAGGAGATCAGGCGATCAAGCCGGCGAT
>JBQTIQ010000034.1:0-62475 GCA_052387955.1 Acidimicrobiia bacterium
CCGGGATCATCTACATCGACGAGATCGACAAGATCGCCCGCAAGAGCGAGAACCCGTCGATCACCCGCGACGTGTCGGGCGAAGGCGTCCAGCAGGCGTTGCTGAAGATCCTGGAGGGCACCACCGCCTCGGTGCCGCCCCAGGGGGGGCGCAAGCACCCCCACCAAGAGTTCATCCAGATCGACACCACCAACATCCTCTTCATCTGTGGCGGCGCGTTCGCCGGCATCGAAAAGGTCATCGAGAGCCGCATCGGTCGAAAGGGCGTGGGCTTCGGGGCCGACATCCGACGGGCCGACGAGAAGGACCTGGGCTGGATCCTGTCGCGGGTACTTCCCGAGGACCTGATCAAGTTCGGCCTCATCCCCGAGTTCATCGGGCGCCTCCCCGTCATCGGCGCGGTGTCGAACCTCGACCGAGAGGCGCTCATCCGGATCCTGGTCGAACCGAAGAACGCGCTCGTCCGCCAGTACCGCAAGTTCTTCGAGTTCGAGGACGTCGAGCTCGAGTTCTCCGAGGACGCCCTCGAAGCGGTCGCCGACCAGGCGTTGCTGCGGGGTACCGGTGCCCGAGGCCTGCGGGCGATCCTCGAAGAGGTCCTGCTCAACGTCATGTACGACCTCCCTGGTCGCAGCGATGTGGGCAAGTGCGTCATCGACGGCAAGGTCGTGCTCGAGAAGGTCAACCCCACGCTGGTGCCTCGGACCGAGACCCCCCGTCAGCAACGTCCCCGCCGGGCTGCGTCCTAGGGGCCGCGGCACATGAAGCGCAAGCTGCTGTTCGCCGCGCTCGGAGCGCTCGTCGGAGCCGGCCTCGGCCGGCGCCGCGAGGCCGCCGGGACCGACGAGGACGCCACGCCCGTCGAGCCGGCGCCCTCGTTGGTGAAGCCCGCGGTGATCGGCGCGGTGGTGGCCCTCGTGGTGGCGTGCCTGCTCGATCGTCGGGCGGCCAGGAAGGCACGTTCGGCGTCACAGCTGGTGGCGCTGGCGCACAAGCACCGCCCGGCGGTCGAGTCGGGCGTCGAGGCCGCCATCGAACGCGCCTACTCGGCCGCCGACATCGCCCTGCCGGTCATCGAGCAGGCCGCGCTGAGCGCCCGGGACCGCGCCGGCGAGTTGGCCGACGCCGCCCGGCCCCATCTGCGCCACGCCGCCGACGCGGCTCAGGAGCGGGCCACCAAGGCCGCCGAGAGCGCCCGCCAGCAGGCCGAAGCCGCAGCCAAGGAGGCTCAGCACCGGGCGGCCCGAGTGGCCCGGACGGCCCGGGACCAAGCCGAGGCCAGGGCCAAGGGTGCGCACGAACGAGCCTCGAAGGTTGCCCGGGCTGCCCGAGCACAAGCCGAGGCCAGAGCACGGGACGCCCATGACCGCGCCAGCGAAGTCGCCCGGGCCGCACGTGCCCAAGCGGAGGCCCGGGCACGAGGTGCCCGCAGTCGCCTGCACCGCAGCGGCGACGACGAGGTCGTCCCCGCGCTGACCTGAGCACGCCCGGCCGCAGTCAACTGCCGCGGTAGGCCACCGCACCGGCCACGATCGTGGCGACGACCCTGAGGTCGGGTGCGAGTAGGACGAGGTCGGCGTCGGCGCCGGGGGCGACGACACCCTTTCGTCCGGTGAGGCCGAGCACCCGGGCCGGAACGATCGAAGCCGCGGCCAGCACCTCGGTGACCGGACGGCCGGTGTAGGCCAGCAGGTTGCGGACCGCTTCGATCAGCACCAGTTCCGAGCCGGCCAGGGTGCCGTCCTCGAGACGGGAAGCAGCTGCGGAATGGTCGGTCACCAGGCACAACCGGGAGCCGAGGGTGCGGCTGGCGCTCACCACCGTCAAGGGATGGAGATGGATGCCGTCGACGATCACCGTCGCCACCAGACGGTCGTCGACGAGGGCGGTACCAGCCAGGCGGGGCTCGCGATGGTGCAGCGGGGCCATGGCGTTGAACAGGTGGGTCACCACCGACAGGCCGACCGCCACCGCGGCCAGGGTCTCGGCGGCAGTCGCCTCGGAATGGCCGGCGGCGACGACCACGCCCCGGGCCACGAGGTCCCGGACCAGGGCCAGCGCTCCGGGCAGCTCGGGGGCCAAGGTGACCATCGCCACCCCCTCGGCCCGGGACCAGCACGCGCTGTCGGCCTCCTCGACCGTCCTCAGGCACTCGGCCGGGTGCGCGCCCCGGCGGGCCGGGTTCAGCACCGGGCCTTCGACGTGCAGTCCGAGCGGCTGGGCCACCGACGTGATGCCCGGCGGTGAGGCGGCGAGCACGGCCCGGGCCCGGGACACGGCCTCGGCACTCGGCGACACCAGCGTCGGTAGCCACGACGTGACGCCGCCGGCGGGCAACTCGGCGGCGAGCTCCCACAGCCGCTCCGGCTCGGTGGTGAGGTTGGCGCCGTTGCCGCCGTTGCACTGCAGGTCGATCAGGCCGGGGGCGACCAGCAGCCCGCCGGCGTCGACAACGGTGGCCGCGGCGGTGGCGTCCTGGTGGCGGACGTCGCCCACCAGGGTGATGACGGGCCCGGAAACGAGCACGTCGGCCCGCTTCAACCCGTCGGGCGACACCACCAGCCCGCCCCGGATGGCCAACGTGGCGGGCTCGGACCGTGCGCTCACCGGGCCATGATGACTCCGTGCTCCGATCCGTGCTCGGCGACCAGTGACCGCATCGTTCTCGCTGGCCCGGGCGCGGGCCTGGTTGGACAGCCACGTCGATTACGAGACGATCAAGGGCGGGCCGCCCCGGGCCGGTGGCACCGCCGGCCTCTCGCTCGACCGCATGCACCATCTCACCCACGTTCTCGGCGAGCCCCAGCACGCATATCCGGTGGTCCACCTCACCGGTACCAACGGCAAGGGATCGACCGCCCGGATGGCGAGCGCCCTGCTGGCCGAGGCGGGGCTGACGGTCGGCACCTACACGAGCCCCCACCTGCAGCGGCTCAACGAGCGCATCTCCCGCAACGGGGAGCCGATCGAGGACGATGCGCTGGCGGAGCTGCTCCAAGACCTCGAACGGTTCGAACCGCTCGTCGGTGTCGGCAACAGCTTCTTCGAGCTGGTCACGGCGGCCGCCTTCCGGTGGTTCGCCGATGTCGCGGTGGACGTGGCCGTCGTCGAGGTCGGGCTGCTCGGCCGCTACGACGCCACCAACGTCGCCGACGGCGTGGTGGCGGTGGTCACCAACGTCGGGCACGACCACACCGACTTCCAGGGCGACTGGCGGGCGGCGATAGCAGGGGAGAAGTCGGGGATCGTCAAGGACGGCGCCACCCTCGTGCTGGGGGAGACCGACCCGGCCCTGTTGCCGATCTTCTACCGGGCCGGAGCGGCCGAGGTGTGGGAGCGCGACCGCGACTGGGGCGTGGAGGGCAACGAGCTCGCCGTGGGCGGACGGCTGGTCGACCTGCGCACGCCGGCGGCCCGGTACCCCGATCTGTTCGTGCCGCTCAACGGCACCCACCAGGCCGACAACGCCGCCTGCGCCCTCGTGGCCGCCGAGGCCCTCCTGGGCGCTCCCCTCGACATCGAGGTCGTAGAAGCCGGCTTTGCCGCAGTGAAGGTGCCGGGCCGGTTCGAGGTGGTCCGTCGTCAGCCGCTGGTCGTGCTCGACGGTGCCCACAACGTCGACGGCGCCGGAGCGGCGGCCACCACCCTCCACGACGACTTCGAGGTGGCCGGTGACACGATCCTGGTCATCGGCCTGACCCAACCACGCGACGCCGCCTCGATGCTCGAGGCCCTCGACGTCGCCGATGCCGCATTGGTGGTGGCGTGCCAGCCGGACTCGCCCCGAGCGGTCCCGGCGGCCGAGGTAGGCGCGGCGGCCGAGGCGCTCGGCACCCGGGCCATCGTCGAGCCCGACGTCGCCGCCGCCGTCGACCGGGCGCTGCGCATGGCGAGCCCGCAGGACGCGGTCCTCATCGTCGGCAGCCTCTACGTCGTCGGGGCGGCCCGCGACCACCTGCGCCCCTGATCGACCTCCCGGCCCGGCTGCGTACCACCGACCGCGGCCCCGCCGGCGCCGCTGGCGTCGCCGAAAGATCGTGTACGGGACCGGGCCCGCCGCGCTCAAGTAGTCCGACACAGCGTCGCCCAGCGGTCGTGACCGGGCACGGTGGGCCCATCCACGCCCACGGTCGGCGCGCCGCCTAGGTTGCACATCAGCGGTCTCTGAGAGGAGAGGCGCATGACAGCAGGGATCATCTCCGGGTCCGTCATCACGGCGTCGATGGCTGCGGTCGGCGCAATGGCGGGCGGCACGACGGGCGCTTTGGTACTCGGGGCGGTCGGCCTCGCGCTCGGATTCATGTACGGCCGCGCCATCGTCGTGTCCGAGGCCTACGACTTCGCTTCGAGCGGAGGCATCGTCGCCTTCGTCGTCGACCACACCTGGAGCCTGCTCAACACGGTGGCCGGTGCGCTCTATCTCACCGGCAACCTGGTCTTCGGCAACCGCATCGACCGGGCCCAGTCGAGGCACTCCAACACCGTTGCGCTCACGAACGGCGTGTTCCCTGGCTATGCGACGACGATCGGGCCGGTCGAGGCCGGTGTCACGCCGACGATCGCCGTCCACGAAGCCGTGCATGTCTTCCAAGCCCGCTTGTTCGGCTTTCTCTACCTTCCGCTCGTGGTCTTGAACTATATCATTGCCACGATCCTGCCGTACTGGCTCATCTACCACGACAAGGCCGGGCACCCGATCGGCGGGTTCCGGGACTACTTCGAAAAGGGCGTCTACCCCCATGTGTGGAACGAGGCCTGGGCCTATCGGGTCGAGGGGACCCCGCCGTGACCGACGGGGCAACCGGGTCGGCCCAACGCCGGTTGGCGGAATGGGCCCGGCGGGCCGTCGGCGACGGCACGACCGTCCGGATCGGGCCGGCCGTTCCCGACGGGAGCCCCGGCGGCCCGATCGTCGTGCTGCAGCCCCTCGGGCTCGCGCCCGAACAGGAGGTGCGCTGCACGGCGACACGGGCCCCGTTCCGGTTCCGGGTGCGCTACCTCGTCACGACCGACGGCTCGGTCGAGGAGGGACCGGAGCTGTTCGACCTCCTGTTGGCGGCCGCGGTCGCCGACGGGACCATGACGGTCTCGGTCGACCCCCTGGCGCCTGAATGGTGGCTGGCCCTGGGGGCTCGGCCGCGGCCGGCGTTCGTGGTCGATGTCGGCGCCAGCATCGAGCAGGCGACCGAGATCGCCCCGCGGGTGCGGGCGCCGATGGCGGTCCAGGCGGTCGCCTTGCGCCCGCTGACCGGCCGCTTGGTGGGGCCCGGCGACGTCCCGATGGCCGGGGCCCGGGTCGAGGTCGCCACCACCCGGGCGGTCACCCGCACCGGCCCCACCGGTGCGTTCCGGTTCGCAGCCGTGCCCGATACCGAAGGGCCGACACAACTGCGGATCGACGCCCGGGGCCTGCATCTCGTCGCTGACGTCGACGTCGGTCCCGACGACGACGTCGTCATCCGTTGCCAACCAGGGGAGGCGTGACCCATGCCGATGTACGCAGCACCCGGCGTCTACGTGGAGGAGGTGCCGAGCGGTGCCCGGCCCATCGGTGCGGTCGGCACCAGCACCGCGGCCTTCCTGGGAGTGGCCCCCGACCCCGACGCCCGCCGGGGCGAGGCGGTGGCCGTGAACAACTGGACCGAGTTCTGTCGCATCTTCGCCCCCGAAGGCGCGTCTGGGACCCACCTGTCGAGCGGGGCCCACGGGTTCTTCAGCAACGGCGGCGGCCGTTGCTACGTGGTGAACCTGGGCCAGGACGGCGCCCTCGCCGGCGGCGGCGCGGCCAAGTCTGGCCTGCAGCTGCTCGAGGCGGTCGACGAGGTGGCGATCGTGGCCGCGCCCGGGTACGCCGGCGCCGAGTCCTACGCCGCGCTCCTCGACCACTGCGAACTGATGGAGGACCGGGTCGCCATCCTCGATCCCCGCCAGGACGCCACCGATGTCGACAAGCTCACCGAGGTGGCGACGGTCGGCGCACCGGCACGGGCCCGCCCGGCGCCCTCTCCCTCGGGGGAGGGCGGGACGACCCCGTCCACCGCCGCCAGTGACCCCCCACCGCCTCCTCCGCCATCGGGGGGCGGTGGGGGCGAACGGCCACGCCAGTCCGACTACGGCACCTTCTATTTCCCGTGGGTGGTGGTCCGTGAGCCTCTCGGCCGCGAGCTGGTGGCGGTGCCGCCGAGCGGCCACGTCGCCGGCATCTGGGCGCGGACCGACATGTCCCGGGGCGTGCACAAGGCCCCGGCCAACGAAGCCGTCCGGGGTGCGCTCGATGTGACGTACCGGGTGAGCCGCCAGGAGCAGGAGGTGCTGAACCCCAAGGGCGTCAACTGCATCCGGTTCTTCCCCACCGAGGGCATCAAGGTGTGGGGCGCCCGGACGGTCGCCGCCGAAGCCAGCCCATGGCGCTACGTCAACGTACGCCGCCTTTTCAACATGCTGAAGGAGTCGATCGCCGACGGCACCCGGTGGATCGTCTTCGAGCCCAACGACGAGGTGTTGTGGGGCTCGATCCGCCGCGACGTCGGTGCCTTCCTCACCCGGGTGTGGCGCGACGGCGCCCTCATGGGGCGGGCCCCCCAGGACGCCTTCTTCGTCAAGTGCGACGCCGAGACGAACCCGCCCGACGTCCGCGACGCCGGCCAGGTCGTGACCCTCATCGGGGTCGCCCCGGTGAAGCCAGCCGAGTTCGTGGTGTTCAAGCTGAGCCAATCGACGAGCGGTACCGAGTCCGAGACCTTGGGAGGCTGATGTGCGAGCGGAGCGAGCACGGCAGGACGAACGAGCGAGCGCCAGCTCGCCGGGCGGCGACGGGCGTGGGGCGCAGCCCCACAGGATGAACAGCTGTGGCTGACGCCGTTGCCCGACCTGCGGCCCAACCCGGGAACTGGGTCGACCCGTACCGGGCGTACAACTTCAAGCTCCTGGTCAACAACGTGACCGAAGGCCATTTCACCGAAATCGGCGGGCTCGGCGTCCGCGTCGAGCGCATCAGCTACCGCGAGGCGGGCAACAACGCCATCGTGCGGGCGGTGCCCGGCCAGGTGACCTACTCGTCGGTCACCCTCCGCTACGGGCTCACCTCGTCGACCGAACTGTGGGAATGGCTGATGGCCACCGTCGCCGGCCGAGTCGAGCGGCGCTCGGTTTCCATCGCCATGCTCGACTCGACCGGGTCACAGGTCGTGCTGCGCTGGAACCTGCTCAACGCGTGGCCCACCGAGTGGTACGGCGCACCGCTCGACGCCATGGCCCGCGAGCTGGCCATCGAGACGCTGACGCTCGCGCACGAGGGCCTGGAGCGCGACGGGGGAAGCGGTGCCACGCCGGCGCCAGCCGCCCCGCCGGCCTGACGTGGGAGCGGCCCTGGCGGCGGCGGTCGCCGGCGTGCTGGCGCGCGCCGGCGAAGCGTTGGGCCGTTTGGCCGCCCGCCTCACCAGCGGCCGTTCGCCCGCTGGCGTCGCGGTGGGCCAGAACGCGTCGGGGCCACCGGCGCACTGGCTCGCGATGGTGCGCGAGCGGGCGCCGCAGCTGCTCGACGGAGGCGGGCTGGGAGGGTCGACCCCCGAACCAGCCCGGCTCGCCTCCGTGTCCTATCCGTCGGACCTGCCGACGCCTTCGTCGTGGCCCGACCTCGACCGAGGACCGCACGGCCCGGCGCCCGACTCGACGCCGGGCACCGAAGCGGCGCCGGAACCCCGGCACACGGTGTCACGGTGCCGTCCGGGCCCCGTCGTTCGGCCGTGGCGTCACGGGCCGGCCGGCCGGCCTCGACCGGCCGGCGTCGGCCCGCCGTCGTTGCTCGCTGGCCCCGGCCATCCGTCCGCGGCGGAGTCCACCGGTGATATCGCCGGCTGGTACGACGCACCGGTCCTGCGCCCCGTGCGAGCGTTGGACCAGTTCCCCGGGCGGCCCGGGGCCGGGACAGCACGGGTGTGGGAACGGGCACGAGCCCGTGCCGGTGCCGTTGATGCGCCCGAGGTGCGACCGCGCCGGCCGATGAACGGGTGGGCCGCCGCCACCCGTCGCTGGCGGGCACGGCGATCACGCCGGGCGACCTACCCCGGGCTCGGGCCGGCGCGCCGCCCTCGCATTCCGGGGCCGCCGCGACGGCCCGACCGTGCCGCCCCTGCGCCGGGACGAGACTCGGAGCACCCGGTCGGGCAACGGGCCCCGTCACCAGGGGCGCGGGTTGCCTGGCCGATGACATGGCATGACGCGGCCCCGACGACGTGGCCGGCGCAGGAGACGGCGGTTCCGGGTGACACCGAACGAGGCGGGGTCGAGAGCTTCGACTCAGAGGGAACCTCTCGGGAACGGTGGCCGGCGCTGCCCAGCGACCCGGGCCTGGCCGTGCCCGTCGCCGTCACCCTCTGGGCCCACGCCGATCGTCTCGACGCCGAGCAGCGTCTTCGCTGACATGCGCCTCCTGCCCGTCACCTCGCCACCGCGACGATCGCAGCGGGAGCGCTGAGTGGAACGCGTCGCCTTCCTGGTCGAGAGCACCGGCGAGCGCATCGACTGTCTCCTGAACCCCGAGACGTTGAGCGTCGGGCGGTCGGCCGGCGTGCGCCCCCGGGGCACCGGCGGCGGCCCGATGGTCGGCGTCGGCCGGGCCGATGACCCGCTCCTGCTCACCGGCGGCGGCCGCACCGAGTTGCAGCTCGACCTGTTGTTCGACGTCGACTTCGTCGAACCCGGCATCGCCCCGCCCGACGTTCGGGCCCTGACCCGGCCGTTGTGGATGCTGGCCGAGAACTCCGCCGCCGAACGGGGAGCCGTGCGACCTCCCAAGGTGCGCCTGGTGTGGGGCAAGGCGTGGAACGTGCCCGGCATCGTGGCCGCGGTGGCCGAGCGCTTCGACGCGTTCGGTGCCGACGGCGTACCCCGGCGGTCGTGGCTCCGCATGAAGCTGTTGCGGGTCACCGAGTCGGCCGCCGACGCCGCCGAGGAGTTCGCCGCCCGTCTGGCCGAGGCCACCCCGCCGCCACCCCCGGGCCCGGGTGATGCCGGCCCGGTGGAGCGGTCGGTCGGGGCCATCGCCGCCATCGGAGACGGCAGTCCGGAGCCCGGGTTCTCCGGCGTCCGGTTCGACCTGCTGGCCACCGACGCACTCGGCAGCCCGTTCCTGTGGAAACGGTTGGCCGAGCACAACCGCCTCGCCAACCCCCTCGACGTGCCCCCCGGCACGGTCCTGTCGGTGCCTGCTGTCGGCGACGTCTTCGTCGCCGCCGGCGCCGCGACCGGTGCCGGCGGACGCACTGGGGCCAACCCTGCCGACTCGGGAGGCCCCGTCGGTCCGCCGGCGGGCAGCGGGCCGTGACCGCCATCGCCATCCCCGCGGCCAACGTAGTCGTGGACGGCGCCGCCCTGGCGCCGGCGTTGGCCGGCCAACTCGTCGGCATCCGGGTCGCCAGCCGGCTGTCGGCGCCGGCGCAATGCGAGCTGGCCTTCGCGGCGTGGCCGGCCTCCGCTGGTGACGTCCATCCCTTCCCGCTCGGCGCCGCCCTGTCGGTTGCAGTACCGGCCGACCACGATCTCCTCTTCCTCGGGGAGATCACCGCCGTCGAGGTCCGCCACGGCGGCGACGGTGAGGGCACGGTGCGGGTACGGGCCTACGACCAGCTCCACCGCCTCCGCAAGCACCAGCAGACGCGTGTCCACGAATCGGTGACCGTCGCCGACCTGGCCCGCGCCCTGGTCGGCGACATCGGCCTCGACGTCATCACCGAGGAGGCCGGGCCCCGCTGGGACCGGCTGGTCCAGCACCGCCAGACCGACCTCGGCCTGCTGGTCGACGTCGCCGGCCGGGCCGGCCTGCACGTCGTGTCCGACGGACGGGCGCTGCGGCTCCTCACCATGGCCGGCGCCGGCGTCCCCGTCGAGCTGGCGCTCGGCGTCGAGCTCCTCGAGGCCACGGTCGAGGCCAACCTCGAGCCCGCCTGCCGTGAGGTCACCGCCCGCTCCTGGGTGCCCCAGCGGGCGGCGGCGATCGAGGGCCGTGCCAGCAGCCCCCGCTCGGGACGGTCGGTGGCGATGGAGGCCGACCCGGCGCGGGTCGGCTCCGACGGCGTACGCATCCTCGTCGACCACCCGGCCGCCGGTGAGGACCACGTCACCGCCGCCGCCCAGGCGGAGCTCGACCACCGAGCCGCAGCCGAGCTGGTCCTGTCCGGGCTCGCCGAAGGCGACGCCCGGATCAAGGCCGGATGCCGGCTGGCGGTGCGGGGGTTGGCCGACGGGTTCGGGGGCACCTACGTGGTCACCGAGGCGGTACACACCCTCGACGGCGCCGGCTACCTGAGCCGGTTCTCGACCGCACCGCCCCCGCCCGAAGCGCACAACGGAGCCGCCGCGGTCACCCTCGGGACCGTCACCGCGGTCGACGACCCCGACGGCTGGGGCCGGGTACGGGTCACGCTGCCGACGCTCGGCGACGTCGACGCCGGCTGGCTGCCGGTCGTGGCTGCCGGCGCCGGCGCCGGCAAGGGCCTGGTGGCGCTGCCCGGGGTCGACGACGCGGTACTGGTCGCCCTTCCCCACGGCGAGCCGGGCGAAGGCATCGTCATCGGCGGGCTATTCGGCGCCCAGGCACCGCCTGACACCGGCGTCGATGACGGCGCAGTCAAGCGGTGGTCGATGCGTACCGCCGGCGGTCAGATCGTGGTGGTCGACGACGTCGGCGACCGGCTTCGCCTCGAGAACAGCCGGGGCAGCTTCGTCGAGCTGGCGCCCGACCGGGTGCGCATCCACGCCAACTGCGACCTGGTGATCGAGGCCCCCGGGCACAAGCTCACCGTGCGAGCCGACGCCGTCGACTTCCAGCACGCCGCGGGCGAGGAAGCCAGCGACCTCGCGCCCGGGTCGAGACGAGGATGAGCGCGGTGGCCAACACGTGAAGGTGCTGACCGAGAAGGCTCGGGTGCGGTGCGATCACGACGGGTTCGTGAAGCACGAGCCCTCCCAGGACTGGGTCACGGTCGAGGGTGTGCCGCTCTTGCGCCACGACGACCCCGAAAGCCGCAAGATCACCGGGTGCCCCAACTTCGGCGCCAACCAGAAGTCCTGCCAGAAGACGCTCGAGGTGGCGAAGGGCTACTCGACGTGGGTCATGATCGGCGGCGAGGCGGTGGTCCTCGACTCCCTCGAAGGCCTCACCGACGGCACGCTGCCCGGGACCGTCCACTACACGGTCCGCGATCCGGGGCAGGGCTTCGTGGACGCCGACCGATGACGGTGCAGTACCGGGCCGTGCGCTTCCTCGACGCCGGGTTCGCTTCGGCCCAGCCTGGCGGGCTGACGACCACGACCACCGGGGGGCTGGCCATGGTCGACCTCGACGAGTCGGTACGCCAGGCCCTCCTCACGCTGCTGACGACGGTGCCAGGGGAGCGGTTGATGCGACCGCGCTATGGCTCGTACCTGCACCGTCTGCTCTTCGCCCCCAACGACGCCACCACCGCCGGCCTCGCCATCCACTACGTGCGCCAGGCCGTCGAACGGTGGGAGCCCCGGGTCGACATCGTCGACGTCGACGCCGACCCCGATCCCCACCTGCCCGAACGCCTGCTGGTCCGTCTCGACTACCGGGTGCGGGCGACGCTGACGCCGGGCGCGCTCGTGTACCGCCTCGACCTGGGCGGTTGACCGGTGCCCTTCCCGACCCCCAACCTCGACGACCGTACGTTCCTCGACCTGATGGCCGAGGCTCGTTCCCGCATCGAGGCGACGTGCCCGGACTGGACCGACCTCAGCGTGCACGACCCCGGCGTCGTCCTGTTGGAGGCCTTCGCCTATCTGACCGAGACGATGCTGTACCGGCTCAACCGGCTGCCGGACAAGGCCTACGTGGCGTTCCTCAACCTGATCGGTATCACCCTGCGCCCACCGTCGGCCGCCGGCGCCGACCTCCGGTTCAGCCGGGACAAGCCGGGCGGGGGACCGATCGAGATCCCCGCCGGCACCCAGGTGACGGCGACCGGAGGCGTCGATGCCACGCCCCCCGTCTTCGTGACCACCACCGCCGCCATCCTGGCCGAGGGGGCCGATTCGGTGATGGTGCGGGCGTACCACTGCGCTGCCGTGGACGGCGAGCTGCTCGGTACCGGCACCGGCCGGGCCGGTCTGTCGCTGACGGTGCCCCGCGGGCCCATCTGCACCACCGACGAGGCGATAGACCTCTTGCTCGGCGTAGAGGCCGATCCCGGCTCGCTGCCGACCGGGGCCACCGCCCGCGAGTTCGCCGGTCGCACGTTCGAGCTCTGGCAGGCGGTGCCCACCTTCGCCGGCACCGGCACCGAGGCCAAGGTCTTCCAGGTCGACCGTGCCGCCGGCGTGGTGTCCTTCGCCCCCGAGCTCGACGGTCGATCGTCGACGCCACCCGCGGCCGGAGCCGAGGTCCGCCTGTGGTACCGCACCGGTGGTGGTGCCGGTGGCAACGTGGGCGCAGGGCTGCTGACCACGATGAAGACCCCGATCGCGGGGCTGAAGGTCGCCAACCCCGACCCGGCCCGGGGTGGGCGGGCCCTGGAGCCGGTCGAGGAGGCCATGGCGCGGGGGCCCCAGGAGTTCTTCTCGCTGCGCCGGGCCGTCACCGCCCGCGACTTCGAGATGCTGGCCACCTTGAGCTCGAGCGCGGTGGCCCGCGCCCGAGCGTTCACGCGGGCCGAAGTCTGGTCGTTCGCCCCGCCCGGCGAGGTCGAGGTCGTCCTCGTACCCCATGTGCCCGAGTCGGCCCGCCCCGGAGGCCGCCTGCCGTTGCAGGCGCTGCTCGACCATCAAGTCGACGCCGCTCGCCAGCGGACGCACCGGGAGCTGGAGCAACGGCACCCCCTCGGCATCCGTTGCGTCACCACCTGGGGGCACTTCAAGGAGGTGTCGGTCCACGCCACCGTGGTCGTGCGCGGTGAGGAGGATGCCCACGCCGTGCAACAACGGGTCCTCGAGCGCCTGCACCAGACGATCAGTCCTTTGCCCACGGCGTCCTCTCCGACGGGATGGCCGTTCGGCGAGGCGCTGCGGGCCTCCAACGTGTACCGGATGCTCGAACAGGCCGAGCCCGGCGTGCGCTACGCCGATTCGGTGTCCTTCGTCGTCGGCGAGGCCCCCGACGGAGAGGTGCGGACGGTCGCCGCTGACGAGTACCAGCTCTCGACGTGGTACGCCGGCTGCGGCGACGTGCTGTTCCGGTCGACCAATGACGGGGACGGCTGGGAGCCCGCCGGCCGGTTCGACGGTGCCGAGGTCCGCCGGGTGGTGCCCTATCCCGGCGCCAGCCGCCCCGGCATCGTGCCCCGGCCGGGTCATGTCGCCGTCATCACCCGCACCGCCGATGGCGCCGCGGTCCACGTGTCGACCGACCTGGCCGAGACGTGGGCCAAGGTCAGCGACCTCCAGACACCGATCGCGGACCTGGCCTGGATCGACCGGGACGGTGTACCGGTGCTGCTCCTGGCGACCGATACCGGCCTCTACGAACAGCAGTTGCTGCCGGGGGCCACGCCGCTGGCCGTCGTCGTCGACACCTCCGACGCCGACCGTGGCTTCTATGCGGTGGCTGCGTTCCCCTCCGAGCGCGGCGATCTCTGCGTCGCCCTGGCGGCGCAGGCCCAGTTCGGGGTGTACCTGTCGGTCGAAGGCGGACGGGGTGAGACGTTCCGGCTGGTCGGCCTCGACGGCGAGATCACCCGCACGCTGGCGGTGCAGATGGACGGCCCGACGACGTGGCTGTGGGTGGGTACCGGGGAGGCCGATCCCAATGCCGCCGGCGCCGGGTGCTTCCGGGCCCGGCTGTTCGAGGCGAGCGTGAGGTGGGAGGCACTGGGCACGGGCTGGGGGGGCGGCACCTGTTGGAGCCTGGCCTTCCCCCGGGGGACGGTCCTGGCCGGCAGCCAGAGCGGAGGCGTCCTGCGCCTCGACCCGGCCGCGCCCCAGCCCCAATGGCAGGCGGCCGACGTCAACTCGGGACTGCCGCTGCGCGACCGTCCCCGTTTCGAGCCGGTGGTAGCGGTGGCCGGCCGCTCGGCCGCGGCCCGGGCTCTGGCCGGTGGCCCCAGGGGCGTGTTCCGCACGGAGGGCGACCACCGGTGGCGGCCGACCGCCAACCGGGAATCCGCCGACCTGGTCACCATCCCCGATACCTGGCTGCTGTGCTCCGGCGAGCACGAGATCAAGGTGGTGACCCCGGGTGCAACGCTCGGCGATTGAGCGGCTCCTGCCGGCCGCCTACCAGCGCGCCGCCGTCGATGGCACGGTGCTGGCGGCCGTGCTCGACGTCATGGAGGCGCTCCACGCCCCCGACGAGGCGTTGCTCGGTGCCGTCGAGGAAGTGTTCGATCCGTACCGCGCCCCGGAGCCGTTCGTCGCCTTCCTCGCCGCCTGGGTCGACCTCGACGGCGTGCTGACGCCGGCCGGGCCGTCGGGTGCCTTCGCCGCCGGCACGGGACAGTTGCGCAACCTGTTGGCCGAAGCCGCCACGCTGGCGCAGTGGCGTGGTACGGCGGCGGGCCTGCGCTGGTTCCTGGAGACCGCCACCGGCCACCGCGGTTTCACGGTGGCGGGACCGGCCGGCCGGCCGTTCCACGTGGAGGTCACGGTGCCGGCGGCCGCGGCCGGGTACCAGGGCCTGGTACGGCGGATCGTCGAGCGGGAGAAACCCGCCTACACGACATGCACGATCACCGTCGACGATGCCCCGGTGGAAGACGCCGCGGCAGGCGACGGGCCCGGGTCGATCGAGCCGGGAGGCGCGACGGCGAGCGGGGGAAGCGACAGTCCGAGAACGGAGGCGTGACGATGGCGACGGCGTGGGTGATCACGGTAGGCAGCAATCAGCTCACCTTCGACGAGGGGGGCAGAGCCGAGGTCAAGTTCGATGTCACCAACCCGGGGCCGGTCCAGGACCGGGCGGTGCTGGCCATCGTGCCCGAAGCGGGCGCGTCGGAGAAGTGGTTCACGTTCGACGAGCCCCAGCGGCTGGTGCCGCCGGAGAAGACGGTGACCTACCTGGTGAGTGTGGCGCCGCCGGTGGGGACGGCGCCCGGGACCTACGCCTTCCAGGCCCGGGCCTACTCGGCCGACACCGCCCCCGAGGAGAGCTCGGCCCTCTCCAACCGGGTCGTGTTCGACGTCCCGGAGGAGGAGAAGGTCGAAAAGAAGCTGCCCAAGTGGCTCGTGCCCCTCATCGCCGCGGTCGTCGTGATCGTCGTCGGGACCGTTCTGTTCTTCGTGCTGAAGGATGAGGACGAAGTTGCCCTGGACGCCCCGACGACGATCTTCCCGGTGGCCGGTACCGCCTTCCCGGCCGGCGCCACCGTGCCTTTCGCCTGGAGGGCGGTGCCCGAGGCGGCCAGCTTCCGGCTTCTCGTCACCACCCGGATCTGCGACCCGTTGGTGTTCCCCCTGCCCACGACCGCGCCGCCGGCCACGGTCCCGCCGTTCGTGACCGTGCCCGGGCTGTTCTCCGACCTGATCGACTCGGGCATCCTCGTCGACAAGCTGCCGATCATCCCCGACCTCGTCCTGATACCGGACTTCTGCCGCCAGACCAGGACCGTCGTCGACGAGACGATCGAGGGCACCGAGGCCGAGGCGGCGCTGGCCTTCCCACTCGGTTCCAACGGCAACGCCACGTGGACCGTCCGCGCCCTCGACGGCAGCGGTGCCGAGGGCCCGCCCAGCGCTCCCGTCAGCTTCTCGGTGGCGCAGTAACGACGATGACGGCTGACGGGCCCGGCTCGTGAACGTCAAGGCGGTCCTAGTCGTCCTGGTCGTGGTGGTGGCGCTGTTCGTCGCTGGTATCGCCCGCGGGGGTTCCCGTGGCCGGGGTGGCACCAGTGACGGGGAGGGCGGCTTGGTCGGCTTCGTCGCCGACCGGGTCGGGGGCGCCGCCGACGTCGCTCCCGAGGACCTTCGTCCGGCCTGCACCGTGGGCACCGCCGGGCAGCTCCTCTTCGACGGATCGTGCGAGGTCGTGGTCGACCCTGCCGACGACCGCCTGCGGACGGTCCGAGTGACACCGCGCCATGAGGTGTCCGTCACCACCACGGCCCCCGAGAACGACGACCTCGAGCTCGAAGGTGACCTCGAACCGCAGAAGGAGACCGCCATCGCCATCGGCGCCGACGGCGGCACCTTCACCCTCGACTGCGACGCCGGCATCGGTACCACGTGCCGGGTCGACGTCGCTCGGGACTAGCGCGGTGGGGCCGGCCGGCGAGCTGCGCAAGCCCTTCTTCGTGCTGGCGGTGGTGCTGTTCGCGTTCGTCGTGTTGTTGGAGCTGGGCTCGACCCACCTCGCCGGCGGCGGTGGGGCCGGGCCGGCATTGGTCCTGCAGGCCCGGGCCGAGTTCGACGTCGAGGTCCCTGCTGACAACGGCGTCGAGGAACCGCCGGGCCGGGCGATCTCCTATCTAGCCCTCATCGACGGGATCATCCTGTACACGCTCGCGCTCATGGCCCTGTCGCTGGTTGCGCCGCAACGGCTCCAGGGACGGGTGCAGGGGGTGGTGACGCTGATCGGGTCGATCGTGCTCATCATCGTGGCGCTGATCCTCGCCATCGTCGCCTTCATCGAGTTGACGATCATGGTGTCGTTGTTCTTCGCCCCGCCGTTCGGCACGATCGCCTACCTGGCGCTCTGGGGATTCTTTTCCCGGGGCGACGCTGCCGCCCTGCTGTCGGTGCTGATGTTCCTCAAGCTGGCCACGATCGGGTGCCTGCTGCTGGCCCAGCAACGGTTCCTGCAGAACAAGGGACTCGTGCTGCTGCTGCTCACGTCGTTGGTGGCCAACGTGGTGGCCGCGTTCCTTCACGGCATCGTGCCCGTGGTCCTGGTCAGCATCACCGACTCGATCGCCGCCATCGTCTTTGCCATCGTCGCCATCATCTGGGGCCTGGTCCTCTTGATCGGCTCCATCCCCGCCATCGTCAAAGCGCTCCGGTCGACGGTCTCGGTGGCCCGCGACGCCTGACCAGCTTTGGCCGTCATGGCCTCAATGCGGGGCCGGCCGAGCCGATAATCGACACCAAGACAAGGACAAAGTCGGCAGCAAGGGGACGTTCCCGACGAAACCAGCAGCCGTCCTCGTCCGGTCCGGAAAGGTGTCGAGCCCGACGTTGTCGAACGAACGCGACGTCGTGGTCGGCCCGTCCGGGCACGACGCGCGTTTCGGCCCGTGACGGAGGTACACGTGGTGAGGACGGCGACACAATGGGCACCGGCCGGCTTCGCCGCCATCCTCCAAGGCGTCCGGCGCCGTGAGCCGGCAGCCTGCCAACGGCTGTGGACCGCCCTGTCCCCGGCCGTCGCCGGTTACGTGCGCATGCAGGGGGCGCACGAACCCGACGAGCTCACCAGCGAGGTCTTCCTCGGCGTGTTCTCCGGCATCGAGCGGTTCGAGGGTGACGAGGCGGCCTTCCGGTCGTGGTTGTTCACCATCGCCCACCGCCGTCTGGTCGACGAGCGCCGGTCGGTGGCCCGTCGGCCCCGTACGGTGCCGCTCGACAGGGCGTACGACAGCGCTGGAGGTGACGCCGAAGGCGAGGCCTGGGCCCGGCTCGAGACCGATCGCGTCCGGGGGCTGCTGGGCCAGCTGTCACCGGCGCAGCGCGACGTCCTGCTGCTGCGATTCGTGGGCGGGTTGACGGTGGAGGAAACGGCCGAGGTGGTCGAACGCACGGTGCCGGCGGTCAAGGCACTGAGCCGGCGCGGCCTCGGGTCGTTGCGGACGATTCTGGCCGAGGTGGTATCCGAATGAGCGATTCGAGCGATTGCGGTGATGTGTCCCGAGAGGTGACCGACGCCGAGGCGGATGCGCTCCTCGACGGCGAGGCGATCGACGGCTTCGACCTGACCGCGCTCGACCCGGACCTGGTCCCGGTCATGGCGGCGCTCGAGGACGTCCACGCTCTCGCCGGCGACCGCGTGCCCGTGGCGAGCGCGGCACTGGCCCTGGTCATCGGGCACCCGCCGCTGCCCACCGCCGTCCGGGGAGGCTCCTCGATGCCCTACGACCGCATCATCCCGTCCCGCTCCGCTCGCACCCCGAGCCGAGCCGGTCGCGCGGTGGCAGCGGTGTCCGCCGTTGCCGTGCTGGCAGTCGCCGGCGCCGCCTTCGCCCTCCCTGGCCGCCCGTCGTCCTCGTCGGCGGTCAACGCAGCCTCGGCCTCGAGCGTGCCCGTCGTCGGGCCGGCGACGGCCAGCCCATCGCCGTCGCCCTCGGCCGAGAAGGTCGCAGCGCCACCAGCCAACGGCGCCGTTGCCGTCCCGGTGGTACCGCCGTCGGTGGCCGAGCTCGCCCGCCTGCCGATCGAGGACCTCGTCGGGTTGCCGCTCGACATCCTGGCCCGGCTCGACCTCGCCGGCCTGGTCCGGCTCCCGCTCGACATCCTGGCCCAGCTTCCCATCGCATCGCTGGTGCAACTGCCTTTCGACATCCTGGCCCAGCTGCCCATCGAGAATCTCGTCCAACTGCCGACCGGGCTGTTGACGCAGTTGCCCCTCGATGTCCTGTCCCAGTTCCCGGACGCGACGCTGGCGCAGATGCCGCTCGACGTCGTCAACCAGCTGCCCATCGAGCGGCTGATCGAGCTCGCCACCGAGCTTCCGATGCAGATCCTGAGCCAGATCCCGGTCGAGCTCCTGATGTTCATGCCTGCCGACGTCCTCAGCATGCTCCCGCCCGACCTGCAGGCCCAGGTCCAGGCGGCGATGGCGGCCGGCGGCTTCGACTACAGCGACTACTTCGACTTCGGCAGCCAGTTCGACCCCGGCCAGTTCGACCCCGGCCAGTTCGGGCCCGGCGCCTTCGGGTTCGGTCCCGGCGGCTGGGGATGGGGTTGGTCGGGCTAGCTCACAGACGCGCTTCGATCACCATCGGTCCGGGTTGCGGCCCGACGAGCGTTGTCAAGGTTGGCGATCCCGCTCGCGAAGCTGGGCCCGAGGTGCAGCGTCATCGCCGGCGGGGAACGCAGCGAGCACAGCCGTGAGAGAGTTGGCGGTGGCCGTACCTCCGCCGGCGCGAGCCGTCGTCGTCCTGCTCCTCCTGGCTGTCGCCGCCTGTGGCGGCCCGCCCGGAGGTGACGGCGATTCGGGCACCTACCGCGCCCCTCTCGGTGCCTTCTCCGACGGACCGGCCCTTTCGAGCCTCACCGTCCCCGATCTCGGGCCGGTGTCGGTGCCCGACCTCACGGGCGCTGCCGGGTCGGCGGTGGTGACCGACGACCCCGAGGTCCAGTTCCTGGTCTCGGACTTCTATGTGCGGCTGTGGTCGGTGACGGCGTCGCGGCCCGACCCGGCTCGGCTGACGTCGGTGGTGAGCGCCTCCTGCCCGTGCTTCAACGCCCGGCGGGCCACCGTCCAGGCCTTGGTCGATCAGGGCCAGCGCTACGACGGGCCCGCTCCCCGGGTGGTACGGGTGGCGGTGCTCTCCGGGCTTGGCACCGGCGGCGGCCTCGAGGTGGCGGTCGAGACCGAGCGCGAGGCGGTGCGCCTCATCGGCCCGGAGGGGGACGTCCTGCAGGAGCTCCCGGCGAGCCGTTCCTCGGCGGCGTTGTCGCTCCAGCGCGACCCCAGCGACCTGCTCGTGCTGCTCGACGCCCGCGAACTGCCGGCCTTCCCCGGCGACGGCACCTCGGGCGAAGCGCCGGTCGAGGAGGCACCGGAAGAGGGAACGCCGGAGGCGCCCTCCGATCAGCCCGGTACCGACACCAACGGGTAACCCTCTGCAAGCGCCGGAGCGCCGCCTGAGGTGAGGCCCAAGAGCGACCAGCGCTACCGCCGGTGGAGGTTGGCCTGGCCGCGGGTGCGAGCGCCGGAGCGCCAGCGGAGGTGCGGCCGAGAGCGGCCTGCGTGGCCGGGGAACGCAGCTAGCACAGTACCCTCCGACCGTGGCCCGGAGCCTGGATGCCGACGTCGACGGCGTGGCCCGGCAGCTGGCCGCTCTCGGCGCCGGCGCCCGCTCGAAGGTGTTCGCGATGTCGTGGTGGAACGAGAAGATGCTCGACTGGGCCATGGCCCGGCCGGCCTTCAAGACCCAGCTGTTCCGGTTCGTCGACGTCTTCCCCGCCCTCGGCGGCAACGAGGACGTCGCCCGCCACCTCGAGGAGTACTTTGACGGCACCCGGGCGCCCAAGCTCCTCGACTTCGGCATCGATGTGGCCGACCACGTGCCGTTCGGACGGGCGATCGAGTCGGCTGTCGCCCGCCGGAACATCGCCCGCATGGCCGAGCAGTTCATCGTCGGCCAGGGCCCGGCCGAGGCAGCCGAACGGCTCGGGGCGCTGTGGCGCACCGGCAGCGCCTTCACCTGCGACCTGTTGGGGGAGAAGACGGTTGTCGGCGCCGAGGCCGACCGCTACGGGTCCCGGGTCGACGAGCTGCTCCGGGCCCTGTCGGCGGCGGCGGCCCGGTGGTCGCCCGACGACCATCTCGAACGCGACGACCTCGGCCCCGTCCCCCGGGTCAACGTATCGATCAAGCCCACCGCCCTGGCCGCCCACTACGAGCCGCTGACCAGCTCGCCCGGCCTGGAGGAGGCCAAGGCCCGTACCCGGCCGCGGCTGCGTCTGGCCCGCGAGCTCGGTGCCTTCGTCAACTTCGACATGGAGCACTACGACGCCAAGGACCTGACGTTGACGCTGTTCCGGGACCTGATGAGCGAGGACGAGTTCCGCTCGCTCGAGGCCGGCATCGTCGTCCAGGCCTATCTCAAGGACTCCCGCGACGACTTGGCCGACCTGGTGTCGTTCTCGGCCTCCCGGTCGGCGCCGATCACGGTCCGGTTGGTCAAAGGCGCCTACTGGGACACCGAGACGGTCAAGGCCCAGGCCGAGGGCTGGCCCGTCCCGGTGTTCGAGCGCAAGGACGAGACCGACGCCAACTACGACCGGTGCGTCCGCCTGCTGCACGACCACCACGGCGAGGTGCGGGCGGCGTTCGCCAGCCACAACCTGCGCTCGCTGGCCTACGCCGTCGTCTACGCCCGGTCGCGGGGCATCCCCGACACCGGCTTCGAAGTCCAGATGCTCTACGGCATGGCCGAACCGATGCACGCCGCGGTCAAGCGGATGGGGCTGCGCCTGCGGGTCTACGCCCCGGTCGGCGAGCTCGTCCCGGGCATGGCCTACCTGGTGCGGCGGCTGCTCGAGAATACGTCGAACGAGTCCTTCGTCCGCCACCGGTTCGCCGAGGGACGTGCCCTCGACGAGCTGCTGGTGCCGCCCGCCGTCGAGCGGATCCCGCCTCCCGGTGTCGTCGTCGACCGGGCCCGCACCGACGTCGCCGCCCCCGGGCCCTACGACCCCGAGCCGGCCGCCGAGTGGCGCCGGCCCGGCCCCCGCACCGCGCACCAGGCGGCGGTCGAGGCTGTCGGGCGCGCCCCGGTCATCGACGTGCCGGCGTGGGTCGCCGGTGAGGCAATGCACACCGCCGCCACCATCGACTCCGTCGACCCCGGGCGCTTCGAGCGGGTGGTCGCCCGCAGCGCGTCGTGTACTGCGGCCGACGCCGACACCGCGGTGGCGGCGGCGGTGGTTGCCGCCGCCCGGTGGAGGGCGGCCCCGGTGGCGGAGCGGGCCGCGGTGCTGTTCCGGGCCGCCCAATGGCTGCGCCGGCGCCGGCCCGAGCTCGCCGCCCTCGAGGTGTTCGAAGCGGGCAAACCGTGGGACCAGGCCGACGCCGACGTGTGCGAGGCGATCGACTTCTGCGAGTACTACGGGCGCGAAGCCCTGCGGCTGGAGGCGCAGGCCGGTGCCCGGGTGCAGTCGCCGCCGGGGGAGCGCAACCGGCTCACGTACCACGGCAAGGGCGTCGCCGCCGTCATCGCTCCCTGGAACTTCCCCCTCGCCATCCCCTGCGGCATGACCGTCGCCGCCCTGGTGATGGGCAACCCGGTCATCCTCAAGCCGGCCGAGCAGACGCCGGCGGTGGCGCACCGGCTGGTCGAGGCGCTGGTCGACGCCGGCGCCCCGGCCGGGGTCATCCAGTTGCTGCCCGGCGCCGGCGAGGTCGTCGGCGCTCGCCTGGTCGAGCACCCCGACGTTGCGGTGATCGCCTTCACCGGTTCCAAGGCGGTCGGACTACAGATCGTCGCCGCCGCTGCCGTGCCCCGGCCGGGGCAACGCCACGTCAAGCGGGTGGTGGCCGAGATGGGAGGCAAGAACGCCCTCATCATCGACGCCGACGCCGATCCCGACGTGGCCGTCCCCGCCGTCGTCACCTCCGCGTTCGGGTTCGCCGGGCAGAAGTGCTCGGCCGCCTCCCGGCTGATCGTCCTCGACCGGGTCTACGACGCGGTGGTGGACCGGCTGGTGGCGGCCACTGCCGAGGTGCCGGTCGGCCACCCGTGCGACATGGCGGTCCGGGTCGGCCCGGTCATCGACGCCGATGCCCACCAACGGCTGTCCGACGCCATCGACCGGGCCGGCGGCGAGGCCCGGGTCCTGGTGCGGCGCCGCGACGTGCCCTCGGACGGGTGGTACGTGGGGCCGACGGTGGTGGCGGTCGACGATCCCGGCGCCGCCCATGTGGCCCGCGACGAGCTGTTCGGCCCGGTGCTGGCGGTACTGCGGGCACGGGACTTCGACCACGCCCTCGCCCTGGCCAACGACACCGACTACGCCCTCACCGCCGGTCTGTTCTCCCGGTCGCCGTCGCACCTCGACCGCGCCGCCCGCGAGCTACGGGCCGGCAACGTCTACCTCAACCGGCACATCACCGGGGCGGTCGTCGGCCGTCAACCCTTCGGCGGCTACGGCCTGTCGGGGGTCGGCTCCAAGGCCGGCGGCCCCGATTACCTGCTGCAGTTCGCCGACCCGAGGGTCGTGACCGAGAACACCGTCCGCCAAGGCTTCGCCGCCGACGACTGACCGCCGGCGGCTGGCACGGTCGTGCATCGGTCGGTGCCCGGTCACGGACGATGCACTGCCGTCGTTGGGTGGGCCTCGGTCGTGCATCGGTCGTTCCCTCGTGGCGACCGATGCACGTTCGTCGCCGGGCGCTCCGCAGGTGCGAGCGCCGGAGCGCCAGCGGAGGTGCGGTCACACACGGCCTGCGTGGCCGGGGAACGCAGCTGGCAAACCTACCGGTCGACTTGGCGGGCGAGTGTCTTGGGGGCGATGAGGCAGTAGCTGGTGGCGATCAGCTCGGCGACCTCTTCCCAGTCGACGGCGCCGGCGAGCTTGACGCCGATCCAGCCCCGGCCGCCCACGTAGGCGGGAACGAAGTAGCGGGCGGCGTCGCCGAGGAGGGCCTCTCGCTCGGCCGGGTCGGCCTTGATGGTGATGCTGTTGCCGTCGCCGGAGACGATGACGAAGATCTTCTTGCGGACCCGGAAGGTGACGTGGTCCTCCCAGGTCACCAGCTCGCGGGTCTCGGGGAGGGCGAGGCTGATCTTCCGCAGCCGCACCAGCATCGTCGGCTTACCCATCGAGCGCCGCCCGGAACGATCCCACCAAGGTGGCCACGCCCTCGGGCCCGCCGCCCTCCAGCACCTTGCGGACGATCGCCGAACCGACGACCACGCCGTCGGCGACCTCGCACACCGCTGCCGCCTGCGCCGGCGTCGACACCCCGACGCCGACCAGCACCGGGAGGTCGGTGATGGCTTTGAGCCGCTTGGCCATCAACATGGCCGAGTCGGCCAGCCGGTCGCGCTCACCGGTGACCCCCAGCAGGCCGACGCCGTAGAGGAAGCCGCGGGCCCGGGCGCACACCCGGGGCAGGCGTTCGTCGGGGGCGGTGGGGGCGGCCAGCATCACGGTCTCGATGCCGACCTCGTCGGCCACCGCCGCCCATGGGCCCACCTCCTCCAACGGGAGGTCGGGAAGGATGGCGGCGGCGACGCCGGCGGCCCTCAGCTCGTGAGCGAACTTTTCGTGACCCATATGGAAAGCGATGTTGTAGTACGTCATGACCGCCAAGGGCACACCGGCGTCGATGCGGCGCAGTCCGTCGAGGATCCCCTGGGGCGTGGCGCCGGCCCGCAGCGCCGCTTCGGACGCCTGTTGGATCGTCGGCCCGTCCATGACCGGGTCGGAAAAGGGGATCCCGATCTCGATGGCGTCGGCGCCGGCGGCGGCCGCCGCCCGTAGCACCTGGGCCCAGTCGCCGAGGCCGCCGGTGAGGTAGGGGACGAGCAGTTTGCGGCCGGCGTCACGGGCCGCCCGCAGCGTCGGCTCCAGCGCCGGCGCAGTACTCACCGGAGGACCGTGCGGCCGACGTGAGCGCCGGAGCGCCAGCGGAGGTGCGGCCAGGAGCGGCCTACGTGGCCGGGGAACGCCAGCATCATCGGCCGAGGATCTCCGATACCTGGGCCACGTCCTTGTCGCCCCGGCCCGACAGGTTCACCAGCACGACCCTGCCGGCGAGCTCGTCCCGGGCCCGGGCCACCCAGGCCAGGGCGTGGGCCGACTCGAGGGCGGGGATGATGCCCTCGGTGCGGGCCAGGAGGCCGAAGGCGTCGAGCACCTCGGCGTCGGTGGCGGGCTCGTAACGGGCCCGCTCGATGTCGGCGAGGTGGGCGTGTTCGGGGCCGACGCCGGGGTAGTCGAGGCCGGCCGAGATGGACTGGGCTTCGAGCACCTGGCCCCACTCGTCCTGCATGAGGTAGCTGAGCGCGCCGTGCACGACGCCGGGGACGCCCCGGCCCACGGCCGCCCCGCCGGCGGGCTCGACCCCGACGAGCTCGACGTCGGGTAGCTCGGAGAAGCCCGAGAAGATGCCGGCCGCGTTCGAGCCGCCGCCGACGCAGGCGGCGACGACGTCGGGGTCGCGGCCGAGCAGTGCCCGGCACTGTTCGCGGGCCTCGTCGCCGATCACCCGGTGCAGCTCCCGCACCATCCACGGGTAGGGGTGCGGGCCCATCACCGAGCCCAGGCAGTAGTGGGTGCTCTCGACGGTGGCGACCCAGTCCCGCAGGGCTTCGTTGACCGCGTCCTTCAGCGTCCGCGAGCCGCTCGACGCCGGCCGTACCTCCGAGCCCAACAGCCGCATGCGGAAGACGTTGAGCTCCTGGCGGGCCATGTCGACCTCGCCCATGTACACGCAGCACTCGAGGCTGAGGAGGGCGGCGGCAGTGGCGGTGGCGACGCCGTGCTGGCCGGCGCCGGTCTCGGCCAGCACCCGGGTCTTGCCCATCCGCTTGGCCAGCAGGACCTGCCCGAGCACGTTGTTGATCTTGTGCGAGCCGGTGTGGTTGAGGTCCTCCCGCTTGAGCAGCACCCGCACGCCGAGGTGCTCGGAGAGCCGGGTGGCGTCGTAGAGCAGCGAGGGGCGGCCGGCGTAGTCGCGCAGCAGCCGGTGGAGCTCGGACCGGAAGTCGGGGTCGGCCCACGCCGTCCGGAAGGCGGCCTCGAGCTCGGCGCACGCCGGCACCAGCGTCTCGGGCACGAACCTCCCGCCGAAGCGGCCGAACCGGCCGGCGGCGGTGGGCTCGCCCATGATCAGCGTCACCCCGTCAGGCTCCCACACGCCGGCTCCGCCCGAAACTACGCACGGGTGGCGCCCTCGTCCCGGCCGGCGGGCAGTCGGCTGTGTGGTGACGCGCCTCCGTGCTCAGCACAACCGGGTGCGCAGCGGTCGAGGACGGTGCTGCGGGACTGCTCCCGCGCCGCTACGCCGGTGCGAAGACCACGCAGCCGTTGTGGCCGCCGAAGCCGAAGCTGTTGGACAGCGTGATCCCGGGCGTCCAGGAGCGGGGGCCGCCGACCACGAGGTCGATGGCGGGTAGGTCGGGGTCGAGCGTCTTGGTCCCGTCGGTGGGCGGGATCAGGCTGTGGGCCATCGTGAGCACCACTGCGACCGCCTCGAGCGCGCCGGCGGCGCCGAGGGCGTGGCCGGTGACGCCCTTGGTGGAGGTGACCGGGGGGCAGTCGGCGCCGGTGCCGAAGAGGGCGGCGATGGCCTCGGCCTCGGCGGCGTCGTTGAGGGGGGTGGACGTGCCGTGGGCATTGATGTGGGCCACGTCGGCGGCGGTGATGCCGGCGTCGGCCAGGGCCAGGCGCATGCACTGGATGGCGCCGGCGCCACCGGGGGAGGGGGCGGTGATGTGGTGGGCGTCGGCGGTCGAGGCCGAGCCCAGGACTTCGGCCAGCACCGTGGCCCCCCGGGCCAGGGCGTGGTCGCGCTCCTCGAGCACCAGCACGCCGGCGCCCTCGCTGAGCACGAACCCGTCGCGGTCGGCGTCGAAGGGCCGGGAGGACCCGGTGCCCGACAGGGCGGTCATGTTGGTGAAGCCGCTGGTGCCGATGGGCGTCATCGCCGCCTCGGAGCCGCCGGTGATCACGGCGTCGCAGCGGTCCTCGAAGATGAGCCGGGCGGCGTTGCCGATGGCGTGGGTCGACGCCGCGCAGGCGGTGACGGTGGTCTCGCACGGCCCCTGGAAGCCGTAGCGCATCGACAGGCTGGCGGCGCCGGCGTTGCTCATCATCATCGGCACCAGGAAGGGCGTGACCCGTCGGGCACCCTTGTTCTGCAGGACGATGACCTGGGACTCGATGGTCCCGATCCCGCCCACGCCGGTACCCAGCCACACCCCCGAGCGCTCGGGGGCCGCCCCGATGGCGCCGGCCTGGGCCATCGCCTCGGCCGCGGCCGCTACCGCCAGCTGGCTGAAGCGGTCGGTGCGCTTGGCCTCCTTGGGGTTCTCGAAGAACACCTCGGGGTCGAAGTCGTGGACCCGCCGCTCACCTTCGGGCTGCGGGCGCAGCAGTCCCTCCCAGTAGGCGTCGCGACCCGACCCGCACGGGCCGAGCACGCCGATCCCGGTGATGACCGCTCGCCTCGGGCGCCCCATCAGAGCTTGGACTTGATGAGGTCGAACGCCTGGGAGACGGTGGCGACCCCTTCCAGTTCCTCCTCTTCGACGGTGACGTCGAACTCCTCTTCCAGGTCCATGACCAGCTGGACCAGGTCGAGGCTGTCGGCGTCGAGGTCGTCGGCGAAGCGGGCCTCGAGGGTGATGGCCTCGATCGGCTTGGAGAGGCTCTCGGCGGCGGTCTTCTGGAACCGGCCGAAGATCTCGTCGCTCATCGAACTGTCTCCTTGGGTGATCCGGGATTGCAGGGGGACGGGGAGGGGGAAGCGGGGGACGCTAGTGGCCCATGGCGAGGCCACCGTCGACGGGCAGCACTACCCCGTTGACGTAGGCGGCAGCCTCGGAGGCCAGGAAGCGGACGGCGGCGGCGACCTCCTCGGCGGTGCCGAGGCGCCCGACGGGCACCTGGGCGCTGAGTTTGGCCTTCCAGTCGTCGCTCATGGTCTCAGTCATGTCGGTGGCGATGGGCCCGGGGGCGACGACGTTGGCGGTGACGCCCCGGCTCCCGTACTCGCGGGCGATGGCCCGGGCGAGACCGATGAGACCGGCCTTGCTGGCGGCGTAGTTGGCCTGCCCGGCCGAGCCGATGTAGGCGCCGACCGACGAGACGAACACCAGGCGGCCGAAACGGGACTTCATCATCGCCGCGATGGCCCGCCGGGACACCCGGTAGGCGCCGGTGAGGTTGGCGTCGATGACGTCGTGCCACTCGTCGTTCTTCATGCGGGCGAGCAGATTGTCCCGGGTGAGGCCGGCGTTGGACACCAGCACCTCGACCGGTCCCAGTTCGGCCTCGACCTTGGCGAAGGCGGCGTCGACCTGGGCGCCGTCGGCGACGTCGGCGGTGACCGAGAAGAGGTCGTCGACGGTCGTCGAGCGCGACAGCACCGCCACCCGATGCCCCTCGGCGGCAAAGCCGCGGGCGCAGGCCAGGCCGATACCCCGTCCCCCGCCGGTGACCAGCACGGTGCGGGGGTTCACGGGCCCCACCGGACGATGGCGGTACCCCAGGTGAGGCCGGCACCGAAGCCCATCAGCATCACCAGGTCCCCGGCGTTGAGCCGGCCGGAGTCGGCGGCCTCGGTGAGGGCGATGGGGATCGACGCCGTCGACGTGTTCCCGGTGCGGTCGAGCACCACCGCGGTGCGCTCCATGGTCAGCCCGAGCTTGGTGTTGACCGCTTCGATGATGCGCAGGTTGGCCTGGTGGGGCACGAACAGGGCGATGTCGGCGGCGCTGACGCCGGCCTCGTCGAGCACCTTCTGGCCCGAGTCGATCACGGCCCGGACCGCCTGGCGGAAGACCTCTTTGCCCTGCATGTGGATGTAGCCGCCGACCTCGGTGTAGAGGATCGACGTGAACCGGCCGTTCGAGCCGAGGTCGAAGGCGAGCAGGTGGTCGCCTTCGGCGGTGGTCTCCTCCAACACCACGGCCCCGGCGCCGTCGGCGAAGAGCACGGCCGTGGTGCGGTCGTCCCAGTCGAGGATGCGGGACATGGTCTCGCTGCCGATGCAGAGGACCTTGGGGGTGTGGCCGCCGGCGGCGAACTGGTGGGCGGTGACGTAGGCGTACACGAAGCCCGAGCAGGCGGCGTTGAGGTCCATCGCCCCGCAGCGCAGGCCGAGGGCGTGCTGGACCCCCGACGACGTCGCCGGCATCGTCATGTCCGGGGTCGTGGTGGCCAGGATCAACAGGTCGATCTGGGCCGGTCCGAGACCGGCGCAAGCCAGCGCGGCCCGGCCTGCCTCGACCGCCAGCTCCGAGGTGGTGCCGCCGATGCGGCGCTCGCGGATCCCGCTGCGCTCGGTGATCCACTCGTCGGAGGTGTCTAGCATCGACTCGAGGTCGGCGTTGGTGACGATCTTGTCGGGCAGGGCCGAACCCCAGCCGGTCAAGCGCGCCGTACGGGCTGTCACGCGGTGCGGACCCGCAGCCAGGCGACCGGCTGGCGGGGCAAGAGGCGTTCGCCGAGATGGGCGAGCACCCCTTCGATGCGACCGGCGAACGGTGAGCGCACCTCGGTGCCGGCGACCTTGCCGATCACGTCGCCGGTCTCGATGGCCAGGCCGGGGGCCAGTTCCGGCGAGGGCTCGAACAACCCCGCCGACGGGCTCACCACGACCCGCTCGGACATCGAAAGGTGCTCCCCTTCGAAGGAGCGAGCCGGCGCCGGCGGGTCGCCGTCGAGCAGGTCGCGCAGGGCATCGAGGTCGGCCGGGGTCGACACCGACAGGTGGGCGGCGCCGTCGATCGTGCGCTTGACCGTGCCGGTCAGGACGCTGCCCGGCCCGATCTCCACGAAGGCCGTGACGCCGAGGTCGGCCAGCGTGTGCAGGCTCTGGCGCCAGCGTACGGGGGTGCAGAGCTGGGCCAACAGCTGCGTCGACCAGTCGGGGCCGGTGTGGGCGGTGGCGTCGACGTTGGCCACCAGCGGCACCTGGGCGGCGGCGAAGTCGACGTCGTCGAGGGCCTTGCGGAGCCGGTCGCGGGCGGGGGCCATGAAGGGCGTGTGGAACGCGCCGCTGACCTTCACCGGCAGCACCTTGGAGGCACCCATGTCCTTGGCGACGGCCCCGGCGGCGGCGATGGCGGCGGGGTCGCCGGCGATGACGACGTTGCCGGGAGCGTTGAAGTTGGCGGGCCACACGTCGCCGGCGGCCCGGTTGCAGGCGGTCTCGACGTCGTCGTCGTCGAGGCCGAGCACGGCGGCCATGGTGCCGGTGCGCTCCGAGGCAGCCTGTTGCATGGCCTCGCCCCGCTCGGTCACCAGCCGGGCGCAGTCGCCCACGGTGACGGCCCCGGCGGCGGTGAGGGCGGTGTACTCGCCCAGGCTGTGCCCGGCGACGGCGGCGGGAAGGGCACCCATCTGGCGGACGGCGTCGAGCACCACGAGGCTGATCGAGTAGGTCGCCAGCTGGGAGTTGCGGGTCTGGGTCAGCTCGTCGGCGCCGGCGTCCACGAGCAGGGCGGCGACGTCACGGCCGGAGGCGGCGGAGAGCCCCTCGACGATCTCCCAGGACCCGTGGTCGGTCCAGGGCGCGCCCATACCGGGCTTTTGTGCTCCCTGACCTGGGAAGATGAAGGCGATGGTCATGCGGCGGCGGGCCCTTCTGGTCGATCGCTCGGGCTTGGGACCCGTCGTGCCCCACGAAGGTTTCAATCGTGCCGCGGCGGCGTGAACAGTCAGGGGATGATACGGGGCGGCGCCGTCAAGCGGACGGGGGCGCGGACCGCGGCGGCGCCGACGGGTGCTCCCCGTAGGTGGCCACGAAGGCGCGCTCGCCCTCGGCCAGCTTGCGCTTCCGGTAGGCCGACAGGGCCCCGGCCGCGCCGCCCAGGAGCAGCAGGCGCATGAAGCGGTGCCCCCTGAGGCGGCGGAACAGGCGCATCGGCCCAGGCTACGCCCCCGACCTGCTCCTTTGCCCGCTGATTGGGGTGATCAGCGGCGGGTTCCTGCGCCGACGGCCGGCCGGACGGTATCGTGCCGGCCCGGCCCGGGTGGCGGAATGGCATACGCGGGTGGCTCAAAACCATCTGGCCGCAAGGCCTTGCGGGTTCGAATCCCGCCCCGGGCACCCCCGCCCGGTCGCTCGCGACCGGGCGTCGGGGCGCCTACTTGACGAGCTTCAGGAAGCCGCCGGCGTCACAGTCCATGTCGATGGCGCCGACGTAGCCACCCCCGAGACTCAGGCCGAGGGACTGCACAAGCTCCCTGACGATCGTTTGGTCGAGCTGGGCCAGGATTGGTGTGATCAGGGAGCTAAAGGCGGTCGTGGCCAAGCCCTGCAGGACACCTCCCAGCCCGAGGGGAGTGCCGAGAAGGTTGATGTCGAACTGATCTATTACGAACGGCGTGACGCCTGCCAGGCCGAGCTCAGAGGAGCCCAGGGGCCGCTCGATGCCGACCCCGACGGGGGGAAGGAAATCAGAGGTGTACTGGTAGGTGCTGGTCACCCCGGTGCTCGGGGCAAGTACGACTGGGAGGTCGACGCCGATGGACGCACCCACCAGCCCGATCACGCTTGCATTAAGGTCGATGCTCACCACAACCTCTCCGACACTCGCGTCAAGATTTATGGTGGTGCTCTGCTGTGCGCCGCACTCGATGTCTATCGGGTGTGCGGCGGCGTTAGCGAGCTTGATCCCAATATTGATGCCACAGCCTGGCAGCGGTTTCGTAGGCGGTCTTGCAGGGCAGTCATCAAGCAGTAGAAGATCGGTGACGGCACCCGGCTCAAACTTCGTAAGAGCCGAGAGCACAAGTTGGGGCACCTGAAGGCAGTTCGCCTCAGGATTGTCGACCTGTGGATCGATCGGAATGCAGTTAGGGCCGGCCTTGACGCCGAATGCTCGTTTTGGTTGGGGGCCGTTAATAAGCTGGAACCCGAGCGTTGTGGTCGCCAGACCGGGGATGCTCGTGGTCAGGCCAGGCACGCTGATGAAGTTCTCTCCGTTGATGATCTGCGCAGTTCCGGCGACCACGTCGAGTGCGTTCAGGTGTTGGACATCGATGACGGCCTCGGAACCGCCTTGCTGGATGAAGGCGATCTCGCCGAGGTCGATCGGGATCTGAGCCTGGGGGTTCTGCTGGATGATGTTCAGTGCGTTGATGGCGGCGACGCTGTCGCACGGGTTGGTCTGCGACGGCGGATCCGGGCAGCTGAGAGCGCTTATGGAAGCGAGGAAGATGTCAGCGGCCGTTATCGGACCGGCATCAAGTAGATCGTTCGGAGTCGCGAAACCGAGCTCGGTGGCGAGGATGCCGAGGTCGATGTTGCCGGCGGCTAGGCCGCGGTAGCTGAGGATGTCAAGGAAGGCGCTACTTCCTGGGAAGGCGGTCCCGATTAGGGCACCCAACACGCCGCCCTGGAACGGACTGACGGTCGCCAGGTACGAGCCCATCGAGAAGTCCACCGTCTCCTCGCCGCCTTTGGTGGCGATGGCGAGGCGGTTCACTCCGCCAGCGCCTGGTGCGAAGAAGTAGGCGACCTCGTCGCGGGCTGTGACCCGCACGGCGTTGGGGATTCCTTCGGGCGCCGAGGGCGTGAACGTCTGCGACTGCTCATCCCAAACGCCGAGAACCGGTTCCAGCTGGCGAGCACCAGCCGGTTGGAAGTCGTTGCGTGACCTTGTGTCGGTCAACTGCTGTTCCCAGGCCACAGAGCTCTCGAGTGCCTGCCTGGTGCTCGTGCCATCGATGAGGCGGCCCATGTCGAGGGCGATCACGTCGGCGATGGCCTGCATGTCGCGGCGCCGCGACATCTGTCGGCCTAGGTCGATGCTGAAGGCGGTGCCGATGATCAGCACGACAAGGCTGATCGCCACCATCGGGATAACAGCGCCGCGGTCTCCGGGTCGGTTCTGGATGCGTCGGAAAGTACGGGAGGAACCGGTCATCGATCGGCATCCTTCATTCGGTGTAGACGGCCGCACTGGCCTTGGCTTGAACGCTCTCAGGCATGAACTGGCCAACGAGCGGGACGTTCGGGAGCAACCCGCCTGGGCCGAGGACGTCGTTGAACCGGATGGTTACCGTCACGCATTGGCCCGTATTGGCGTCACAGGGCTCGACAACCGGCGGTCCGCATTCCATGTTGGCGTGGTCGCATCCGCCGTTGAGGAACTGGTCGACGGCGTTGCGGACACCGGCGTCGGCCGCCGCGATTGCGCCAGCGAATCCAGCGTCGAAGGGCGCCACTGCGCCGGCGCGGGCGCCTTCGGCTGCTGCCTGGGTGAGGTTTTGGCGGAACGACATGAGGAAGCCGAACATGACGATCCCGAAAAGCAGGAACATCAGGAAGATTGCCACCAGGGCCATCTCGACCATGGCGGCGGCTTCGTCGCCCGCTAGCCGACGGTTCCGTCTACCTGCGACGTGGTCCACCCGCGTCCTTTGCATTTGAGTCCATCCCCGGCTGTCGTGTGGCCAACACCTCGGCGCCCCGAGAGGGGCGTTCGTTACCAGCGAGTATCGGCCGGGGCCGGTGTTGGGAACATGGCTCGACCGGGTGGTTTCCATCTGGTCAGATCAGACTAGCCCGCTCTGGCCACCCAGCGCGGTCGCTATGGCCTCGACGTTCTCGTCGGCGAACACGTCTTCGAGGGGTACGGGCAGGCTGATCGACCAATTGGGGCGGTCACTGTCGGTGGTGCCGGGCACGTTGGGCCTCTCGGTCACCGCCAGCGCGTCCTCCAGGGTGCCGACCACCACCATCGACGGCGCCGCCGCCAGGCGCCGGTGGGCTTCCAGCACCACATCGGTGACCGGTGTGGCCGCGCCTGCGCCGGCGAGGGCGTCGGCACACAGGGTGGTGAGCCGGGCCCGGAGGCGGTCGTCGTCATCCTCGCCCGACCACACGCCGGCCACCGTGGGCAGGTCGTGGGTGGTGACCGCGGCCAGGGCCTGGGCGGGGTACTGCTCGGGGGGGTCGTCCTCGAACCACGCCAGCCGGTAGGAGAGCACGCCCCGGCCGGCCAGGTGGGAGCGGACGTCGTCCTCTACCGTGCCCAGGTCCTCGCCGATCATCACGGTGCCCGAGCGAGCGCTCTCCAGGGCCACGACGCCCAAGAGCTCGGTGCCCGGGAAGCGGACGTAGCTGCCGTCGTGGGACCCGCCGCCGGAAGGGATCCAGAACAGCCGGAACAGCCCCGTAACGTGGTCGAGGCGCAACGCCCCGCAGTGGCGCATGGCGGCCCGCAACGTGCGGGCCAGCGGTTCGTAGCCGAGCGACCGGAGCCGCCAGGGCACGAAGGGGGGGATGCCCCAGTTCTGGCCAGCGGGGTTGAATTCGTCGGGAGGCGCCCCCACCCGGGCGCCCCGGGCGAACACGTCCTGCCACAGCCAGGCGTCGAAGCCGTCGGGGTCGACCCCGACGGCGAGGTCGCCGAGCAGGTCGATCTCGGCGCCGGCGGCTGCCAACTGCTCGTCGAGCAGCCATTGGCACCAGGCGTGGAAGCGGGCCCGGTCGGCGTGGGCGGCGACGAAGCGCTGCACGGCCGGGCTCTCGGGCCGGCGGTGCTCGGCCGGCCATCGGTGCCAGCCCCGCCCGTGGAACTCGCACAGCACGACGAAGGCGGTGTAGCGCGCCAGCGTGTTCCCCTGCTCGGCGACGAAGGCGTCGAAGCGGGGGTCGCCGACGAAGCGCTCCCAGAGCAGCTCGAGCGCGGCCTGCTTGAGGCCGTGGGCGCGGTCGCGGTCGATGATCCGGTGCTGGTTGAGCGCCCGGGCCTGTCCCGCCAGGGTCGCCAGGGCGGTGTCAGCGGCGTCGAAGCCGTCGACGTCCTCGACCCGTAGGTACAACGGGTTCCGGAACAGGCGGCTGCTCGGGAAGTACGGGCTCGATTCCTGGTGCTCGAGCGGCAGGGGCGCGTGGAGGGGGTTCACCGCCAGCATCCCCGCCCCCTGGCCCCGGGCCCACCGGCCCAACTGGCGGAGGTCGCCCAGGTCGCCGATACCCCAGCTGGCGGCGGAGCGGGCGCCGTAGAGCTGGACCGCCCAGGCCCAGGTGCGCATGCGTTCCGGGAGATGGCACCGGTCGGGGGTGATGATCAGCCGGGTGACGGGGCCGCCGTCGTCGGGGTGCAGGTCGTGGTAGCCGAGAGGCAGGTCCTCGGGCAGGGACAGGCTGCACCCCACCCGGGTGCCGTCCTCGAGGACGAGCTCGCAGCCCCGCTGCAGGGAGGGCCCCGATCCCTGGCGCACGAACCACACCGGGCGCCCCAGCGGCGGCGGGTCGGCCACGTCGGCCAGTCCGCCCATGGCGACGCGCAGCGCGGTGCGGGTGGGCGCCGGCGTCGGGTGCCATTGGCCGTCGACGTCGTCGTAGCCGTCCTCGATCCCCCACTCGTCCACGCGCCCAGCTTTCTCCCCGATTGCCGAACCCGTACTTCAGCACTCGGCCCGACCGCAGGCAACGGCTCCGCCGGCCCCGCACTCGCGGATGGAGCCGCCGGCTCGCCCCCGTGGCCGACGGCTGGTGTCCTCCGCGGCTGCAGGTCGTCGTAGCGTCGCCGGCCACACAGGCAATGAGTGCCCGCGCCCGCGGGGGTGCTCGCACCGGCGGCGAGAGCTGGCGAGAGTGGGAAGGGCACCGCGGTCGGCTTCAGGGCGGTGGGCGGCTGGTGGTGTGGTGGCCGTCGGGGCGGGTGACCTCGAGGGCGGCGTCGGGCAACAACTTGAGCTGCCAGCCCGGTTGTCGGTGGACCCGGTGGTGGTGCCGGCGGCATAACAACACGAGGTTGTCGAGACGGGTGGGGCCGCCGTCGGCCCAGTGCCAGATGTGGTGGCCGTCGCACCAGGTCGAGGGCCGGTCGCACCCGGGGAACCGGCAGTGCCGGTCCCGGAGGACCAGGGCGTTGAACAACGGTGCCGGGATGGTTTGGGTGGTGGTCCCGTAGTCGAGGATCGTGGACCGGCCGGCGGTGACGACCCGGTTGATGCCGGCGTCACAGGCGAGGCGGCGCACGCTGGCCCCGTCGAGTGCCCGTCCGTCGACAAGTTGGCCGGGGCCGCCGTCGAGTACGCGGTCGTAGTCGACGACCACGTTGAGGTGAGGCCGGTGCCTACTCCCGGTGGGCTGGTCGTGGTGTTCGAGGTACCAGCGGCACACGTCAACGAGGGCGTCGGCCCGCCGGCAGGCTGGCGACCGGGGCGGGTCACCTTCACCGTCAAGGGTGGCGGCCGAGCGCAGGGCGCCGCCGACGATGGCGGCGCCCTCGGGGTCGAGGTGCCCGGACAGTTCGCTACGCCCGTCGAGGGTCTCGGACAGGTACAACACCCGTTCGGGCTCGGGGGCCGGGCCGGGTTCGGCGGCGGCGGTGGACCAGGTCCGCATCACCAGCGCCGTGTCGGCGACGGTGAGCGCGGCCAACGTGGGCACGATCTCGTTCTCGTCGGCGGCGAACACCTCAACGGTGCGGGCGGTCACGTTGAGGGTGACGACGTGCACCTGTTCGCCCGACAGGGCCCCGTCACGCCACGCGTGGGCGGTGACGGGTAGATGCCGCAGTTTCCGGGCCCGGCCGCAGATGGCGGCGGCGGTGCGGGCGGAGAGCCGGCAGTTGTTGCGGAGCCAGGCGGCCATGGACACGGACCCGTCGATGTCGAACAGCCCGGCCTCGTCGCAGCGCCCGACGGCATCGGTCAGCGCGGCGGTGAACCCGGTCGAGCAGGGCGAAACCTTCCGCCAGGGCATCGAGGTCGCAGGGTATTGCGAGCCCATCGAGGGCGTCGGCCAGCTCCGCGCGAACATGACCTGATCGTACACCTGTTCGACACCTTTGGCAACGAAAAGCCCTTGTGGCACAACGATTTCTTGTACTTATCGGCCAGTACCGGGACCAGTGGTAGACCGTTCCTGGCAACCGACCAGGGCGGTCAAGGCCGGCCGCAGGCCGCCCGAAGGGGCAGCCTTGACGGCCCGGGGAAATCCACCATCCGCACAATGGTGATCGAACCCCGCCCGGGGTTCGTAACCGCGGGGGTAAGCGGTCCGACTGCGGCCGCCACAATCGCCCACCCTTTCCGCCCAAGAGCTTGTAGCCGCCGGGTCGAGTGGCTCCGCCGGGGCAACAACCGCCCGCAACTTCCGCCCAGGGGTTCGTGCCCGCGGGGCAAGAGGTCCCACGTCCGCAACTCGTCATGGGGCGGCGTTGAGGGCGTTGTCGGGGTGGTGGGCCCGGGCGACGTGCTCGTGGTAGGCGCTTTGGTGGGCGAAGCGGCCATGGAGGATGCCGGCGAGGCCGTCGCCGGCAGTTCCAACCGGGTCGGCCCACCGCCGAAGGGCCGAGGCCGCACACCTCGGCTGGCCTCGCCGCCGCCGCCGGCTGGCGTGCTAATGCGAACCCGGTCCCTGGCCGACCCGATCGCCGGCGAAGGAGCGGAGGGCGTCGACGTCGACGCCGGCACACACCTGCTTGAACGTCCAGGCCGTGGCCACGACCCGGTCGGGCAGGTCGGGGTTGGGGGCGACGATCACGTCGGCGCCGGCCAGCGAGCGCAAGCGGTCGAGCTCGTCGGGGGCCAGGTCGCGGTACTGGAGCAGCACCTTTCCCCCTTCGAGCTGGCTGACCTGGACCGCCCGTGAGATCGGGGCGGTCCGCTCACCGGCGAAGGCGTCGGACGGCTCGTGGGGGCCCGACGTGGGCGGGTCGGTGGCGTACGCCGGCGCCGGCGCACCGGGCAGCACGTGCCGGACCGAACCAGGGTCGAGGGCCTCCCGCAATCGGGGCTCGCACAGCGCCGGCGTCGGCTCGCTGGCGCGGGGGCGACCGTCGCTCCCGGTGGCGACAGGGCGGTCGTCGCCGTCGCCGCAGCCCCCCAGCCCGACGACGAGGATCACCGTAAGGACACAGCCGATCAGTAGCTGGCACCGCCGCGGGCGGCCGGCCCGGTGTCCGCTCAGCGGGCCTCATCCTGGTCGTGGAGCGTGTACCCCTCGTCTGCGGACATCGGCTCCGTCCATCCGGTGGGGCTGAGCCCCACACTCGTCGCCGCCGAGTGAGCTGGGCTCGCGTCGGTCGGCTGAAGCACTCGCTTCGCTCGCGGCCAGTCAAGCAGGTGCCGCGGTACCGGCACGGGTCGCCGCCGGCCGCGGCTCAACGTTCATGGCCCCGCCAACGGTCGTAGGATCTGCGAAAGATGCAGTACCCGTGGGCCTCCGGCCCCTGCTCGTGCGCCCCTCGGACAGCGGTCTTCCCGTCGCGCCCGGCGCCGGCGGCCACGACGAGGCGGCGATGACGTCGCGGTCCCTGCTCGAGCGCCGGCTGGCGGAGGTCGGTGCTCGGCTCAAGCAGCTGGCGTCGGAGCTGACCGTCACCGACGACCAGCTCGCCCAGCTCGCCGAGCAGGCCGACGAGGCCCGCCTGCGGGCACTGGTGTCCGAGACCCCGCTCGCCGCCCGCGACCACGCCGACGCCCAGAAGCACGCCGACGCCATGCAGCGCCACCGCGCCGAGGTGGTGGCCGCCATGGCCCAACTCGAACGGCGCCAAGACGACCTGCTCGACCGGCTCATGGCCGAGATCGGCTGAAGTGCGAGTTCCCGCACCCGAGGCCGACGGCGCGAGAGCCAGCGCGCCCGCGCCCCTGACCGACCTGGAGACCTGACGTGCCCATCCGTGTCGTGATCGCCGAGGACGAGGCCATCATCCGCCTCGACCTCAAGGAGACCCTGGAGGAGGAAGGCTACGAAGTCGTCGGCGAGACCGGCCGCGGCGACGAAGCGGTCGAGCTGGTGAAGGAGCTGGGGCCCGACCTCGCCATCCTCGACGTGAAGATGCCGGGCATGGACGGGCTGACCGCAGCCGGCCAGATCACGGCCGACAAGCAGGCCGCGGTCCTGATCCTGACCGCCTTCAGCCAACGGGACCTGATCGAGAAGGCCCGCGACGCCGGCGCCCTGGCCTACCTGGTCAAGCCGTTCCAGAAGAGCGAGCTCATCCCCGCGGTCGAAGTCGCCCTCGGTCGCTTCCAGGAGATGAAGGCGCTCCAGGACCAGAACCTGTCGCTGGCCGAACAGCTCGAGACCCGCAAGGTCGTCGACCGGGCCAAGGGCATCCTGATGGACCAGCACGGCAAGAGCGAGGCCCACGCCTTCCGCTTCCTCCAGAAGACGGCCATGGACAACCGCCGCACCCTGCGCCAGATCGCCCAGGACGTGATCAACGGCAACCTCAAGCCCTGACGGTCACGCCAGGAGCGAGATGCCACGAGACGAAGGGGCGAACGACGGACTGCGCATGAAGATCATGTTGGTGGACGGCAACTCGTTGACGTACCGGGCGTTCTTCGCCCTGCCGACCGACATCACGTTGGCGTCAGGGCAGGTCACCAACGCCGTCTACGGCTTCACCTCGATGCTGTTGAACCTGGTGCGCGACCACCGGCCCGACGCCGTGGGGGTTGCCTTCGACCGGCCCGAACCTACCTTCCGCCACGTCCGGGTCGACGACTACAAGGCCGGGCGCCAGGCGGCACCCGACATCCTGCGCCAGCAGATGGGCCTGGTCCGCCAAGTGGTGGAGGCCCTGCGCATGCCGATCATCGAGGCGCCGGGGTTCGAGGCCGACGACATCATCGCCACCTTGGCCACCCAGGCCCGCGACGCCGGCCACGACGCGCTGATCGTCACCGGCGACCGCGACGTCTACCAGTTGGTCGAGGACCCGGCGGTGAAGGTGCTCTACAACCGGCGGGGCGTCTCCGACTACGCCCTCTACGACGAGGCCGGCATCGAGGAGCGCACCGGCGTGCCGCCGCGCCTGTACCCGCAGTACGCCGCCCTCCGTGGGGACCCGTCCGACAACCTCCCCGGCGTACCGGGGGTGGGGGAGAAGACGGCGGCCCGGCTGATCATGCGCTACGGGGGCATCGACGGCATCTTCGAGAACGTCGAGGAGCAGACGCCCAAGCTGCGGGCCAGCCTCGCGGCCCACGAGGAGCAGGTGCGCCGGACGGCCGAGGTGATGGTGCTGGTCCGCGACGTGCCCCTGGAGATCGGTCCCGAGGGGCTGGTCCTCGAGCCGTTCGACCGTGACGAAGTCCGCAAGCTGTTCGACTTCCTCGAGTTCCGCAGCCTGCACGAGCGCCTGGCCGAGGCGTTCAGCGACGAGACCGGGGCCGAGGCGGCGCCGGTGGCCGAGGCGGTCCTCCAAGCCGAAGTGAGCGTGGTCGCCACGCCGGCCGACGCCGCCGCCCTGCTGGTCGCCCTTCGTGAGGGCGCCGGCCCCCTGGCGCTGGAAGCCGGATGGCACGGCCCCGAGGGCCGCAGCCCGCTCACCGGCCTGGCCGTGGTGGTCGACGGCGACCGCTCCGAGACCCGATGGTTGCCGCGGACGGTGCTCGACGACGACGAGGTCGGGGCTGCCCTGCGTGCCCTGGTCGGGACCGGGGGCCGCCCGCTGGCCGCTCACGGCGCCAAACCCCTGATGCGGGCCCTGCTGGGCCAGCTCGCGGCCGACGTCCGGGTGCTGGCGCTCGACACCATGTTGGCCGCCTACCTGCTCGACCCGGCCGAGTCCCGTTACCTGTTGGGCGACCTCCTGCTGCGTTACGCCGCCCTGGAGCTGCCGGTGTCCTCCGCGGTCGAAGCCGGGCGGCTCGACCTCGGCGGCGACAGCGTGGACCCCGCCCTCGAAGCGGCCCGCCGGGCGCTGGCCGTCGACCGGCTGATCGGACCCCTCGGTGCCGCCCTCGACGCCCAGGGCCTGCGCGCCCTGAACGACGACGTCGAGGTGCCCCTGGTCCGGGTCCTCGCCCGCATGGAGGACATCGGCGTCGCCATTGACTCCGCCGAGCTGAAGCACCTCAACGACGTCCTCTCGGCCGAGTGCCGCCAGCTCACCGAGACGATCTGCGAGGACGCCGGCGAGACCTTCAACGTCAACTCGACGGTGAAGCTCAGGGAGATCCTCTTCGACCGTCTCGGCCTCAAGCCGACGAAGCGGACCAAGACCGGCTTCTCGACCGACGCCGCCTCGTTGGAGAAGCTGGCCGGGCAGCACCCGATCGTCGACCACCTCCTGCGCTACCGCGAGGTCGAAAAGCTGCGCTCGACCTACGGCGAGGGCCTCTTGATGGAGGTCCAGGCCGACGGGCGCATCCACGCCACCTTCAACCAGACCGTGGCCCGTACCGGGCGGCTGTCCTCCGATGCCCCCAACCTGCACAACATCCCGGTCCGGTCGGAGGATGGGCGCAAGTTCCGGCGGGCCTTCGTCGCCGGCGCCGGCACCGAGCTGCTGGTGGCCGACTACAACCAGATCGAACTGCGCTGCATAGCGCATCTGGCCGAGGACCCTGGCCTCATCGCCTCGTTCGAGTCCGGCCGCGACATCCACACCGAGACCGCCTCCCGGATCTTCGACGTCGAGCCCGCATGTGTAACCCTCGACATGAGGTCGAAGGCGAAGATGGTCTCGTATGGCCTGGCCTACGGGATGGAGTCCTATGGGCTCGGGCAGCGCCTCAACATCCCCACCGGCGAGGCCCAGACGATCCTCGACGCCTACTTCGAGGCCTTCCCCAACGTGCGGGACTACATGGACCGCACCGTGGACGAGGCCCGTCAACGGGGCTACACCGAGACCCTCTTCGGCCGGCGCCGGCTCATCCCCGAGCTGCAGTCGAAGAACCCGCGCATCCGCCAGGCCGGGGAACGCCAGGCCATGAACGCCGGTATCCAGGGCCTGGCCGCCGACATCTTCAAGGTGGCCCTGGTACGCCTCGACGAAGCCCTCGACCTGGCCGGCCTGGCCAGCCGGATCACCCTCCAGGTCCACGACGAGGTGCTGGTCGAAGTGCCCCCGGAGGAGACCGACCAGGCCACCGTGCTCACCACCGAGGTCATGGCCGGCGCCGCGACCTTGCGGGTCCCCCTCGAGGTCAACCTCTCCTTCGGTGCCACCTGGGCTGACGCCAAAGGCTGAACCTGGCGAACGCAACATGTCTGTTGTATTACGTCGCCATGACCGCTGGCTGGAGCCGGCTGGACGTCGGCGCTGGTCAGAGCGGAATCTGGCCGAACCGGCGAACTTTTATTGCGGTCCTGTAACGATCCGGGTCGTAGAGGCAGTTAACCTCACGTAAGCAGATGCCGGCGGAGGCGGGATGCGAGCGACGGGTAGCGGCCCGGTTGGGCCGTGCCCGTGATGCGGTCGCGCCCCGGTCGGTTTCGTCGTTCCCAATGCTGGAGGACCAAGCCCTTGCGCGTGGACATCGTGTTCCCCGCACACGACGAAGAAGGCCGCATCGAACGCACATTGGCGGCCTACACCTCATCCCTCACCGATCCCGCCACCCGGTTCGTGGTGGCCATGGACGGCTGTACCGACCGGACCGCCGACGTGGTGGATGCGCTCGCCGCCGCCGACCCCCGGGTCGAGCGGCTCGAGTTCCCCAAGCTGGGCAAGGGCGGCGTGCTGATGGAGGCCTTCCGGCACTGCGACGCCGGCCTGGTGGCCTTCGTCGACGCCGACGGCGCCACACCTCCCGCCGAGATGAACCGCCTCCTCGACGCCTGTGACGGCGACGGGGCCGACGTGGCCATCGCCACGCGGCGCCACCCGGCCTCGGTGACGCCCTGCCGGCGCGCCCGGCGCCGAAAGGTGGCGAGCGCCGGGTTCGCCTTCGGCATCCGTCGCCTCTTCCGCCTCGACCACAGCGACACCCAGTGCGGCGCCAAGGTCATCCGTGCTGAGACCCTGCACCGAGTCCTCCCGCTCCTGTCGTCGCGGGACTTCCTGTTCGACGTCGACCTCCTGGTCACCGCCCGTGACCTCGGGTGCGACGTCGTGGAAGTACCGACCATCTGGCTCGACCAACGGGGCTCACGCGTCAACGCCGCCGCCGACGCCCGCCGCATGTTGAAGTCCGCCCTACGGCTGTGGTTCCACCGGAGGGTGCTGCCGGCCGCCCCGGCTCAGGCACCCGGCGCCGGCCCGGTCCCCGCCGCGCCGGCCCGAGTGGTCGAGCTGCGTGACCGGGCCGGGGCGCCACTGGAGGCGCCCTCCGGCGAGCCCACCCCGGTCGCCGCGAGCGACGAGGTGGCCCATGTCGGCGCCTGACCTCGTGCTCGTCGCGCCCTACCCGCCCCCGGGCACCCGCCACGCCGGCATGTCGGGCGTGGCTTCCTACACGGCCAACCTGGCCCACGCCCTCGACCAGCGGGGCGCGGCGGTGGCCGTGCTGGCGCCCGAAGACCCCGACAGCCCCTCCGCCCACCACGACGGCAGCATCCGTGTCGAGCGCCCCTTCCGACGGGGCCCGGGCGCGCTGATGGCGGCCGCCCACGCCGCAGCCGATCTCGGCGCTCCGGTGGTGCACGTCCAGCACGAACTGTTCCTCTACGGCGGGCCCGCCTCGGTGCCCGGGCTGCTGGCCGGACTGGGTGCCCTCCGCCGCTACGGCCCGGGACCGGTCGTCACCATGCACCAGGTCGTGGCCGCCGACGACGTCGACCGCCACTACACCCGCATGCACCGCGTCGGCGTCCCTGCCCCCGTCGCCCGTCACGGCCTGCGCGCCGTGCAGAGCGCCGTGGGCCACATGGCCCGTCCCTGCATCGTCCACGAGGAAGCCTTCGCCGACGCCGTACCCGGCGCCGTTGTCGTGCCCCACGGCATCGAACGTCGCCCCACGCCCGAGCGAGGCCCGTCGCGGGCCGCCCTCGGCGTCGGCCCCCACGAGTTCGTGGTCCTGTGCTTCGGGTTCGTCGCCCCCTACAAGGGATTGGAACTGGCCCTGGCCGCCGGCGCCGCCGCCGGTGCGCCGGTGCGGGTCGTGGTGGCCGGCGGCGAGCACCCCCGGTTGGCCGGCCGCGACCCCTACGCCAGCGACCTCGAAGCGGCTCATCCCGAGGCCCGCTTCACCGGCTGGGTCGGCGAAGCCGATGTCGACCGCTGGTTCGGCGCCGCCGACGTGGCCCTGTTCCCGTACCCGGCCCCCCACGCCAGCAGCGGCACCCTGGCGCTGGCCCTGGCCCACCGGGCCCCGGTACTGCTGTCCCCGGCGTTGGTCCGCTGCACCGCCGCCCCGCCCGCCCTGACCGCGCCGGCCTCGGCCGACCGGCTGGCCCGACGGCTCCACCAACTGGCGGCGGACCCCGCGGCCCGGGAGCGGCTGCGCCGGGCCGGCGAGGTCCTGGCCCGGGGCCGGGACTGGCCGGCCGTCGCCGACGCCCACCTGGCCATTTACGAGAGCGTCGTGGCTGACGCCCACAGCCGGCGACAGGCCGGCGTCCCCTGGGCGCGAGCGCTGACGCGTCTCGTGGCCGCCGGCCTGCCGCCTTCCACCGGTGAAGGGCGCGGGAAGGAGCGAGGGCCGGGCCGTGCTCGGCCCGGCCTCGCTGGACGCCAGGACGTGGCCGCGGCCGAGGACCTCCTGCGGATCCTCGAGGCCAGCCCGGCGGCCACCGGGCCCGACGGCGGACAACGGCCCGAGCGCACGCTCGACCACACCGCCGCGGCTGGCGCCGGCCGGGCGGCGGACGGAGCGCGATGAGCGCGTCCCCGAGCGCGCCCACCGCCCTCATCGCCGGCGCCTTCGGACAGGGCAACCCCGGCGACGAGGCGTTGCTGCGCGCCGTCCAGCCCGTCGTCGCCGCCGCTGGCTTCGAGGCGGTCGTGACATCGAGCTCCCCGGCCAGGACAACGGAGTCCTTCGGCTGCGGGGCCGTCACGCCGTCCGGGCCGGCGGCGGCAAGGGCGCTGCGGAGCGCCGAGGCGGTCGTGGTCGGGGGTGGCACCCTGTTCAAGGAGCTCCATCCCGCCAGTCGACGCCGGCCCGGCTCGCTGCTGCGCCGCACCGGCGCGCTGGCCCTTGCCGCCGCCGCCACCGGCACGCCCCTGGTCCTGGTCGGGGTGGGCGCAGCCCCCGTCGAGCACCGGTCGAACCGGGTCCTGGCCCGGGGCATCGCCCGGTCGGCCGACCTCATGGTCTTGCGCGACGAGGAGTCGGCGTCCGAGCTGCTCTCGATGGGGGTCCCCGGGCCGGTGCGGGTCGGGGCCGACCCCGCCTGGACGACGTTGGCCGACCACCCCTCCGGCCCCACCGCCGGCGGACCGGTGCTCGTCGCGCTCAGCCACCTGGCCGGCGACGGCAAGCTCGCCGCCTGGCTCGCCGACGGCCTCGGGCCCCTCGCCGCCGCCGGCGTCCCCATCGCCCTGTGGCCCTGGCAGGCCCCCCTGGACCGGTGGCTCGCCCGCGCCGTCGCCCGCCGTCTCGGCCCGGGCGCCGACGTACTCGGCGAACCTGGCGACCTCGAGGCGGCCCGGGCCGGTGCCGCCGGCGCCTCGGCCGTGCTCGCCCTTCGCTTCCACGCCGCCGTCGCCGCCGGTGCCGCCGGCGTCCCCTTCGTGGCCGTCGCCGCCGAGCCGAAGCTGGCCGGCATAGCCCGGCGCCTGGACATGCCGGCGGTGGCCCCCTCGGCTCCGGCGAGCGAGCTGACCGCGGCCCTCGAGCACGTGCTGGCCGGATCGGCGGTGCCCAGGCCAGCGGTCGAGCGCGAGCGGTGCCGGGCCGAGGACACCCTGAGGCTCCTACGCCTCGTCCTCACCGGCGGCACCCATTGGGACGACGCCGGCCCCAGCACCGTCGAGCTGGTCTCGGCCCAGGCGGCGGCGCCGGGCGCTTCGCCACCAATTGCGTCGGTGGACGGCCACCGTCACCGTTTCCTGGAGACCACGGCCGGCGCCGGGTACGCCTCGTGACGGTGCCGGGCACCGACCGTGCCGCCGCCTTCGGCGTGGGGGCGCTCCTCGGAGGCCGGAGCCGGCATCGGGCCGGCCGCCCGGCCCGCGCCCGGTCACCGCTGGGCGCGGCCCTGCGCGACCACGCCGGCCCGCTCGGCGCCCCGTTGGCCGCCGGTCTCGGCAACGTCGCCTTCATCGTCGGCGCCGCCCGGCTGCTGGAGCCGGAAGACTTCGCCGCCCTGGCCGCCTTCGTGGCCGCCTACACCCTGCTGAACCTGCCCGGCGCCGGTCTCGCCGCCGCCGGCGCCATCGCCCCTGGCCGGCTCCCGGTCCTGGGCCGCAAGCTCGCTCGGTGGGGCGCTCTGGCCGGGATCGCCATCGCCGCCGGCGCCGGCCCGCTGGCCGGCGCCGTCCGCATGCCGGTGGCCATGGTAGTCGCCCTCGGCGTCGCCGCCCCCGCCGCCATGGTGCTGGGCCTGGCCCGCGGTGCGGGCTACGGCGAGCACCGCCACCGCGACGTCGCTCGCAGCCTCCTCGTCGAACCAGCCGTCCGGCTCGCCGTCGGCCTCCCCGTGCTGGGCGCGGCAGGGGCAGTCGGCGCCGCCGCGGTGGTGGTGGCGGCCGGCTACCTCTCCCTCCTGGCCGCGCTGCCCATGTCGGTGATCCCCGGCCTCGCCGGCCGCGCTGGGCCGCGCCGGCGCTGGCCCTCCGGCGCTGGTAGCGGTCAACAGGCCGCTTCAGGGATGATGTCGGCGTCCCCCGGCGACGCCGGCCACGGTTGGACGAGCCTGCGCCTGCGCTGGCGCTCCGGGGGCCGCGCCGGCGGCCTCCGGGCTGGTGAGGACGTGACGGACGGGCCGGGCCAGCGCGACGAGCGCGACGGGCCCGGGCAGTGGTTGGGGCCGCCCGAGGCTGCCCCCGTCGCCGCGGCGGCGGCGCCGCATGCCCGTCACGCCAAGTACGCCGGCCTCGTCTTCGCCGCCTTTGCCGTGCTTCAGCAGCAGGACCTCCTCTTCGCCAACCGTCAGCTCGACCCCGCCGCCGCCGGTTCGTTCGCGATCGTGTCGACGGTGGGTGGCGTCGTCGCCTTCGCGGCCATGACCCTGCCCCTGGTGGTGCTGCCCTCCGGCGGTGCCCACCGTCGCCATCGGGTCAACGTGGCCCTGGCCTTGGCCGCCGTCGGCGCCGTCACCGCTCTCGTCATCGGAGCCGTGGCCGGGCCCGGCCTGGTCGGCCTCGTCCGGGGCGAGGCCGACCCGCTGGCGGCCCGTCTCGTCGCCCCCTACCTCGCCGGCATGGGACTGCTGGCCGTCGCCCGGGTCCTGGCCGCCGAACGTTGCGCCGCCGGCCGGGCGCGTCCCACCGCCGTTGCCGTCGGCGCCGTGGCCGTCGGCCATGCCGTCGCCCTCGCCCTCCTCGGTCGCGGCGCCGCCCGGGTGACCGCCGTGACCCTGGCGGCGATGATGCTGCTGACGGTCGTGGTCGGCCTACCCCGGCTGGCCCGGGTGCCGACCCTCCGACGGGCCCTCGACGCCCTGCGCCACGACCGTTCGGTGCAACGAAGTGCGCTGATCCTGGCCGGGCTGACCATCGCCGGCCTCGGCCTGCGCCTGATCGTCGTGCGCGGCCTGTGGGTCGACGAAGCCATCAGCGTGCACCAGGCCCATCTCCCGCTCGCGGTCATGCTCGACAACCTCCGGCAGACCGACGTCCACCCGCCGCTGCACCACCTGATCCTGTGGGCCACCGTGCGGGCCTTCGGCGACGGCGAGCTCGTCGTCCGGCTGCCCTCGATCATCGCCGGCGCCCTCACCGTCCCGGCCGTCTTCGGCCTGGCCAAGGAGCTCTTCGACCGTCGCACCGCCATGCTGGCCGCGACCCTGGCGGTGCCGGCGCCGTTCATGGTCTGGTACTCCCAGGAAGCCCGCATGTACAGCCTGTTCATGTTGGTGGCGGTCTTGTCGGCCTGGGCCCAGGTGGCGGCCCTGCGCCGGGGGACGTGGTCGGCGTGGCTGCTGTCCGGTATCTGCGCCGCGGCGCTGGTTGCCACCCAGTGGTTCGGCCTGGTGCCCCTCGCGGTGCAGCAGGTGGCGTGCCTGGTGGCGCTGGCCCGGGCCCGCCCGCACAGAGCTCGAGGACGAGCGAAGGGAGCGCTTCAGGCCGACGGCGCGAGCGCCAGCTCGCCCGGTGGCGACGGGGGCGGCGCGCAGCCCCAGGGATACACCGGCCTGAAGCGGCTTGCGGCGCGGTGGGCGGCATCGCTGGCCGTCATGGTCGTCCTGCTCGCCCCGCTGGTGCCGTTCCTGCTCGACCAGCTGGCCGCCTACCAGGCCCGAGGCGCCGGCCTCCAGCTCCCGTCGACCGCCGGCACGGCGGCGTCGGACACCGGCCAGGACCCGCTGTCGGTCTACGCCGCCCTGGCCAACATCATCTGGGCCACCGTCGGCTACCACAGCGACCAGGCCATGGCCCAGATCGCGGCGCTGTGGCCGCTGCTGTTGCTGGGCGCCCTGGGCGTGCTCGGGCGCAAGTGGTCGCCGTCCACCAAGCTGTGCGTGGCCCTGGCCGTCGTCCCACTGACCTTCCTCTACGTGCTCGGCTTCTTCAAACGAGACCTCTTCGAGCTGCGCTATGCCGCCGGGATCGCCCCGCTGGTGGTGATCCTGGTGGCCCGCTCGGCGACGGCAGTCGCTCGTAGCCGGGTGGCGCTGGGGACGGTGGCGGCGTTGCTCGTCGCGCTGTCCTTCGTCGGCCTGGCCGACCAGCAGACCAACGGCGCCAACCCCCGTCTCTACGACTTCGAGGGCGCGCTGGCCCGGGCCGAGGCCGGTGGCGGCCCCGACGCGGTGCTGGCCTACGCCCCGGCCTACCTCGGCGACGTCATCGACTACTACGCCCCCGACATGCGCGCCGCGCCCCTCGACGAGTTCGTGCCCGACGCCGGCACCGGGCCGGTCTACGTGCTGGTGACCGACCGATTGGTCAACGACAAGGTCGGCGCCGGCCGGGTCGGCTTCGAGCTGTCCGAGCTCGAGAAGGCCCGTCCCCGGGTGGAACGCATTGAACGGCCCAACGTCACCCTCTGGGAGCTGACGCCGTGACGTTGCTGGCTGCGTTCCCCGGCCACGCAGGCCGCGCCGGGCCGCGCCTGCGCTGGCGCTCCGGCGCTCGTGTGGGTGGCGAGGAGCGAGTGACGTCGTTGCTGGCTGCGTTCCCCGGCCACGCAGGCCGCGTTGGGCCGCGCCTGCGCTGGCGCTCCGGCGCTCGTGTGGGTGGCGAGGAGCGAGTGACGTCGTCGCTGGCTGCGTTCCCCGGCCGCGCAGGCCGCGCTGGGCTGCGCCCGCGCCAGCGCTCGCATCGGTGGTGCTTCCCCCTCACCTCTCACGAAGGCCTGGTGACCGATGAGTGCTGACTGCCGGCTGGCGCCGCCGCAGTGGGACGCGTCGCCGCTGGCGCCGCGGCTGCGGCGGCGGCTGACCGTGGTCGGCGTGGTCGCCGGCCTGGCCACCGCCCTGTACCTGCAATGGCTGCTGGTGCCGTCTCGGATCGGCAACCCCGCCCTGTACGGCGTGCTGGTGGTGGCGGAGCTGTTCAACGTGGCCCAGGCGGTGGGCTTCTGGTGGACGTGCCGAGGCCGGCGTCGGCGCACCCATCGCCCGCTCGAGGAGCTCGCTGGCCCGGTGGCGGTGGACGTCTTCATCCCCGTGTACGGCGAGCCGGTCGACGTGGTCGGGCCGACCCTCGAGGCCGCCACCCGCATGCGGGGCGCCGACGTGCGCGTCGCCCTGCTCGACGACGGCGGGTCGCCCGAGATGGAGGCCCTGGCCCGCCGCCACGGTGCCCGCTACCTGCGCCGCTCGGTCCATCAGGGCGCCAAGGCGGGCAACATCAACCACGCCCTGGGCCGCACCGATGCCCCCTTCGTAGCCGTCTTCGACTGCGACCACGTCCCCAGCCCGGCGTTCCTCGAACGCACGCTCGGCCATTTCGCCGACCGGCGGGTGGCGCTGGTCCAGACCCCGCAGTACTACGCCAACGCCGGCGAGCACCCCGTCGCCAGCGCCGCCTGGGCGCAGCAGTCGCTGTTCTTCGGGCCCATCGCCCGGGGCAAGGACGCCCGGGGCGCCATGTTCTGCTGCGGCACCAACATGGTGCTGCGCCGTCGTGCCCTGGAAGAGGTCGGCGGGTTCCCCGAGGGGTCGCTCACCGAGGACTTCGAGCTGTCGCTGCGGCTGCACGAGAAGGTGTGGGCCAGCGTCTACGTCCCCGAGGTCCTGGCGTCGGGTTTGGGTCCCGAGGACATGGCCTCCTACGTGAGCCAGCAGCACCGCTGGGCCCGGGGCTGCCTCGGCGCCCTCCCTGCCATCTTCCGGGCCCGTCTGCCGTTGCGGCTCAAGGTGCAGTACCTGCTCTCGGCGTCGTACTTCCTCACCGGCTGGACCGTGCTCGTCTACATGGCCCTGCCGGCGGTGCGCATCCTGACCGATGCCCAGCCCCTGGCCGACGCCTCCGCCGACCAGTTCCTGGTCCACTTCGCGCCGTACTTCGGCCTGGCCCTGCTGGCGGTGGCCACCGCCAGCGCCGGGGCCTACACGTTCGCCGCCTTCTCGCTGGCCTCGGCCACCGCCTGGGTGCACATCCACGCGTCGCTGCGCTGCCTGCGGCGTGCCCCGGGGCGCTTCGTCGTCACCCCCAAGCACGGCGCCGACGGCCCCCAACCGAGGGCGGTGATGCCGGCGCTGGTCGCCATGGCCGCGCTGGTGGCCGTGGCGATGGTCGGGCTGGCCCGGGGCACCAGCCCGGCCACGCTCAACAACGTGGCCTTCGCCGGCCTCCACGTCGTGGTGCTGGCCAACGGCGTACGGCCCGCCCTGCGCCGGCTGGGACGAGCTGCCGGCGCCGATGCCGGCGCCGGTGCCCGAGCGGCGTGAGGACGACGCGCCCCTCCGGGCCGGCGGTCGCCGGCGGCTGGTGGTCGTCCTGGCCGAGGCTCGGCCCCGAGGGGCGCGCCACGACGTGGGCCTTACCGTTGGCGGGCATCATCGCCGTCCTGCTCGTCGTCGGTGCTGCCGCGGTCGTGGTGCGGTCCGGGGACGAACCGATGGACGCCGGTGGTCGGTTCCTCGATAGCTACCTCGACGACGACGGCCGGGTGGTGCGCCGCGACCAGGGTGGCGACACCGTGAGTGAGGGCCAGGCCTACGCCATGTTGGTGACGGTGGCTGCCGGCGACCGGGCTCGTTTCGACCGGGCGTGGCGCTGGGCCCAGGAGAACCTGCTGCGCCCCGACGGGCTGCTGTCGTGGCATTGGGCCGACGGCGGCGTGGTCGACGAGCAGCCGGCGAGCGACGCCGACCTCGACGCCGCCCACGCCCTGGTGCTGGCCGGCCAACGCTTCGGCGACCCGGCGCTCACCGCCGCCGGCGCCCGGCTGGCGGCTGCCGTCCTCGACCACGAGACGGTGACGATGGGCGGCCAGCTGCGGCTGGCGGCGGGGCCGTGGGCGATCGGGGACGACCGGGTCGTGGTCAACCCCAGCTACGCCGCGCCCGCCGCGTTCGCGGTGCTCGGCCGTGCCACCGGTGACCCCCGTTGGGAGGAGCTGTTGGTGTCGGCCCGAGCCGAGCTCGAGATCCTGACCGAGGGCTGGAGCCGGCTGCCGCCGGACTGGGCCGCGGTGGGGGAGGACGGCACCGTCCGGGCCGCCACAGGCCCCTCCGGCGAAGCCGGCGCCGGGACCTCGGGCTTCGACGCGGTCCGAGTGCCGGTCCGGTGGGCAGCTTCCTGCACCGCCGCCGACCGGGAGCCGGCGGCCCGGCTGGCCGGCGCGCTCGAGACCGGCGCCGGCGTCAGCGGTCACCCGGTGGGGGAGGTCGCCCGGGCGGCCGCACTCGCCGCCGGCGGCCGCGCCGACGAAGCCGGCCGGGCGCTGTCCGACGCAACCGCCGCGGCGCGGTCGCGGCCCACCTACTACGGGTCCGCCTGGGTGGCGCTGGCGTCGGCGTGGTCGGCCCGCGCCCCGTGCTGACGGGACGGGCCGGGCACCGTCAGCAGCGGTAGCGGGAATCGGCGCCAGCCCGGAGCGGCAGCCTCTGCCCACTCCGTCATCGGCCTGCACGCCGCGACCGGCCCAGGGATCGGGTGGTACCCTGCGTCATCGGTCGCGCCCGTGTGCGGCACGGCCGGAATCCCGGTCCCCAACTCACCGTCCTGAAGGCAGATCCCGTTGTCCGACCAGACCCCGAACGCCGTCGCCGACGAAGAAGTCGTCGATATCGCCCCCGCACCGCACGCCGACAACGGCGCTCCAGCCGAAGAGGGGCCAGCGCCTCGCCCGGTCGTAGAGGACGACTCGGGGGGTGTGGCCGCCGACGCGGAGTACACGCCTCGGGCGGTGATCGAAGAGGACGACGCGGGGGGTGTGGCCGCCGACACGGAGTACACGCCGCGGGCGGTGATCGAAGACGACCTCGGCGGCATGTCCTTCGCCGACGCCGTCGACTCGACGTTGGTCGAAGTCGAAGACGGCCAAATCGTCGAGGGCACGGTGGTGAAGGTCGACCGGGACGAGGTCCTCCTCGATATCGGCTACAAGTCCGAGGGCGTCATCCCAGCCCGTGAGCTGTCGATCCGCAACGACGTCGATCCCAGCGAGATCGTCTCGCTGGGCGACAAGATCGAGGCGCTCGTCCTCCAGAAAGAGGACAAAGAGGGCCGGCTGCTGCTGTCCAAGAAGCGGGCCCAGTACGAGCGGGCCTGGGGCACGATCGAGAAGATCAAAGAGGACAACGGTGTCGTGCGGGGCCCGGTCATCGAGGTCGTCAAGGGCGGCCTCATCCTCGATATCGGGCTGCGCGGCTTCCTCCCGGCGTCGCTGGTCGAGCTGCGCCGGGTCCGAGACCTGCAGCCCTACGTGGGCCGCAGCCTCGAAGCCAAGATCATCGAGCTCGACAAGAACCGCAACAACGTCGTGCTCTCCCGCCGGGCCTGGCTCGAGGAGACCCAGAAGGAACAGCGCGAGGACTTCCTCGCCAACCTCAAGCCGGGCGAGGTCCGCTCCGGTGTGGTGTCGAGCGTCGTGAACTTCGGTGCGTTCGTCGACCTCGGCGGCATGGACGGCCTCATCCACGTCTCCGAGCTGTCGTGGAAGCACGTGGACCACCCCGGCTCGGTGGTGGCCGTCGGCGACGAGGTCAGCGTGCAGGTGCTCGACGTCGACCTCGACCGCGAGCGCATCAGCCTCTCGCTCAAGGCCACCCAGCAGGACCCGTGGCAGGAGTTCGCCTCCAGCCACCGGGTCGGCGAGCTCGTGTACGGCCGGGTCACCAAGCTGGTGCCGTTCGGTGCCTTCGTCCAGGTCGGCGACGGCATCGAGGGCCTGGTCCACATCTCGGAGATGTCGGCCCACCACGTCGACCTCCCCGAGCAGGTGGTCACGCCGGGCGAGGAGCTCTGGGTTAAGATCATCGACCTCGACCTCCAGCGCCGGCGCATCAGCCTGTCGATCAAGCAGGCCGCCGAAGGCGGCGAAGTGGCCGAGGAGTACCGCGAGCACTTCGGCGAGCATGCCTACGACGAGCAGGGCAACTACATCGGCCCGGCCTACGACACGACCCAGTACGAAGAGGCCTGGGCCGAGTACGAGCGTTCCGGTGAGGCCGGCGACCCGCCCCCCGGCGAACCGCCGCCCGCCCCGGTACTGGCTCCCGTTCCTGCCGTCGACGAGGACGCCGGCGGCGCGCCAGCCCCGAGCCAGGAAGCCTCGGACGAGGAAGCCTCGGATGTCGCCGGTCCCGGCGACGCCGCCGGCGAACCACCGCTCTGATCCGCAGCCGCGGCCCGCGTCGTCGACGGGTTGAGCACGGCTACACCCCACAGATCTGCATCCCGGTGTGGCTACCGGCCGAAGCCGGCCGGTAGGCCCACCAGCACCGACGGCGGGACCGCCACGGTCCCCACCGTGGCCGCGCTGGTGGGGGCGTTGGTCGCCGTCGTCGGTTTCGTGATGGCCACCACCGGCCTCGACGACAACAGCTTCCTCACCCACCTGGCCACCGGGCGACTGATCTGGGACACCGGCGGCATCCCGGCCGCCGACCCCTACACGTTCACCGCCCCCGGGCACCCCTGGGTAGTCCAGAGCTGGCTGGCCTCGGCCGTCTACGGGGGTGCCGACCGACTGGGCGGGGGAGCGGCGGTCGTGCTTGTCGTCGGCGCCGGCGGGGCCGCCATCGCCGCGCTGGCCTGGGCTCTGACCCGGCCGGCGGGGATGCTGGGCGGGCGGCTGGTGCTGTTGGTGCCGGTGGTCGTGATCGGCACCGAGGGCTGGGTCGAGCGACCGTTGCTGTTCGGGCTGGCAGCACTGGGCCTGTTGCTGTTGGCGGCGGAAGGCCGTCTCGATGCCCGCTGGACGGTGCCGGTCATGTGGGTGTGGGTCAACACCCACGGGTCGTTCCCCCTCGGGCTGCTGGCCGTGGCCCTCATGGCCGGGGGCCGACGCCTCGACCGCGAACCGGCCGCTACCGAGCTCGCCGTCCTCAAGTGGGCCGCCGTGGGGACCGCGCTGGGGGCGTTGAACCCGCTCGGGCCTCGGTTGCTGGCCTTTCCGTTCGGCCTGCTGTCCCGCCAGGACGCACTGCGGGGCATCGTCGAATGGCAGGCCCCCCGCTTCACCGACCCCGACGAGCGGGCCTTTCTCGTGCTGATCGTGCTCGGGGTCGTCGCCCTCGCCCGCCGGCCGGCGTGGCGCTCGGCGCTGGTGCTGGCCGTGTTCATCCCCGCCGCCTTGCTGAGCGCCCGCAACATCGTGGTGGCGTCGCTGGTGCTGCTGCCGGCGGTCGCCCCGGGCCTGGGCGGGCTCGGCACCGTCGACGGGCTCGAACGCCGGCGCTGGTGCCGGGCCGCGGCGGCGGCGATCGCGGCCGTGGCCGTCGTCGCCGTGGTCGCCCGCTACCGGGGGCCGGCCTTCCCCACCGAGGCCTACCCGGTCGCCGCCGTGGACTGGCTGGTGCGGACCGACCGGCTCGGCCCTGACAGCCGGCTCGTCGCCCAGGATTACGTGGGCAACTACCTCGAGGCCCGCTTCGGGACCGGGGTCCCGGTGTTCATCGACGACCGCTACGACATGCTGCCCACCGTCCTGATCGAGGACTACCGCACCCTGCTCGGTGGTCGGCCGGGGTGGGACGAGGTGCTGCGCCGGCGCCGGGCTGTCTCGGTCCTGTGGTCGGCCGAAACGCCGTTGGCCTCGTTGCTCGACGCCTCGCCCGACTGGAGCGTCGTCTACCGCGACGACGACTGGATCGTGGCGCAGCCCGAGCCCTGAACGACGAGAGGGGCGGGCCGAGTCCCGCCCCTCTCGTGCGATCAGTGGTTCAAGGACCTCGTGCTAGGGGGTGACCCCGGCGTCGTTGATCTCGTTGGCAACGCTCTCGAACTTCTCCGAGGCGCCTTGGCCGAGGAAGGTGATGGCGAGGATGCACACGACTGCGATGAGGGCAACGAGGAGGGCGTACTCGACCAGCGAGGCGCCACGGTCGTCATCGTTACCGAAGCGGGCCCGAAGCCAGGTGGCGGCCAGTTGCATCGAAGTGATCATTTTAGGTGTCTGCTCCCTTTGACGATCCGGCCCCCGTTCTCTGGGAGGCAGGCCTTGGTGTCGAAGAAAGGATCGGCTGCGACGGGTCATCGATCCATAGGCCCTTCGGCCCATTTCCCTTCCGGCCGCAGCGGACCGGCGTATGCGCACCACGCCGCGCCGCTACCGGGGTTGCCGTGATGGCCGGATCGTCCCTTGTGCGGGGCGGCCGGACCGTCAATCGAGGTGGATGATGCCCATCCGCACCGCCGCCAGCACAGCTTGGGTGCGGTCGCGGGCGTCGAGCTTCTGATAGATCGACGCCAGGTGGTTCTTGACCGTCTTCTGGCTGATGTACAGGGCCGCCGCCACCTCAGGCGTCGAGCAGCCGTCGGCGATCAACTGGAGGACCTCCTCCTCCCGCTTGGTGATCAGCCGGCTGTCGTCGACCGGGCGGTCCATGCGCCGCAACTCGTCGAGCATCGTCGACGCCAGCTGCGGAGAGAGCGCGGTGTCGCCCGACGCCGCCATGCGGACGGCGTCGGCGATCTCGTCCGTCGAGCAGTCCTTGACCAGGTAGCCGCTGGCGCCGGCCCGGATGGCGGACGCGACCACGTCGGCGTCGGCGTGCATGGTCAGCATCAGGACCCGTACCTCGGGCCGGTCCTGGTGCAGCCGGCGGGCGGCCTCGATGCCGTCCATCTCCGGCATGCTCACGTCCATCAGCACCACGTCGGGGACGAGGGCGTTGGCCATCTCGACCGCCTCGAGGCCGTTGCGAGCCTCGCCGACGACATCGAAACCCTCCTCGGTCATCGATCGCCGCAGGCCCTCTCGCAGCATCCGGTGATCGTCGGCCAACAGCAGACGGATCATCGGCCCGGCCGGTTCATGCCGACGACCTCGACCTCGGATCGGCCCTGTGCACGAGCGGCACTGTATGGCGCCGATACCGCCGGTGCGGGGTCGGTCAGTACGGCGTACGGCGCAGGCCCACGACCGCCGGTCGGCTGCCGCCGGCATCGAGGTGGCACCGCACCCGGGTGCCCTTACCGGGTGAGCTGTCGACGTCCAGCGTGGCCCCGATGCTCGACGCCCGCTCTCGCATGCCCGTGAGGCCGTAGGAGTCGTACCTTCCGGCTTGGCCGACCGGGAACCCGTCGCCGTCGTCGCCGACCTCGAGGGTGGCCGAATGGCCGTCGCAGTCCCAGCTGATGCTGACACGGGTGGCCCGGGCGTGCTTCTCGATGTTGGCCACCGCCTCCTGGGTGACGCGGAAGAGCTCGCGTTCCTGGATCATCGGGAGCCGGGCCGTCTCCACCGCCCGGAAGGTGACGTGGAGGCCGGCGCGGGCCCGGACCCGTTCGAGGTAGCTCTCCAGCACCGGTACGTACCCGTTGGCCTCGGACACGTCGGTACGCAGGTCGTAGAGCGTGTCGCGCACGTCGCGGGTCACTGCCCGTACGTCGGCCCGCAACTGGTCGAGGGCGGGGCCGATGTCGTCGCCCCGGTTCTCGCTCTTGACCAGGCGGTCGAGCTCGAAAGCCAGGTAGGCCAACGACTGGCCGATCCGGTCGTGCAGGTCGCGGGCGATGCGGGTGCGCTCCTCCTCGGCGCCGACGGTGCGCAAGCGGGCGAACCATCGGGCGTTGTCGATGGCCAGGGCCGCCGGCTCGGCGAACCCTTCCAGCAACTCCTGGTCGCGGGACGAGAAGTGACGCGCTTCGCTGTGTTCGATGGCGACCGCCCCGATCACCGAGCCCCGGGCCAGGAGCACCGCGTAGAGGCCCGATCCCATCGCGCCGGCCAGGCCGGGACCGCCGGCGGCGGCCAGGTCACGTTCGTTGACCAGGACACGGAGCTCCATGGCCCGTTGCACCGGCGGCGGGAGCTCGGGCCCGGTCAGCACCGACGGCAGACGGGCACCCTCGCGGCGGGCGACGACCCAGGTCTCGTCGGTGTCGTCGCGCAGGAGGATGGCCGCGGCGCTGAAGTCGAAGAGATCGCGCATCCGGCCGATCGTCGTGTCGAGGGCCTCGTCGAGGTCGAGCGACGCCGGCAGGGTCTGGGCCACCCGGTGCAACGAGTAGAGCAGCGCGTTGGCGTCGGCGAGCCGGCCGAGCCGGTCGAGGGCCAGGGACTGCTGCTGATCGGCCTCGCCGGAGATCCGGCGGGCGTAGCCAGCGACGATGGCCACCAGCCCGAACTCGGCCGCCCACTGGGCCGAGAGCCGGTAGTCCTGGTCGGTGAGCACCAGGTCGGGGATGGCCACGGCGAGCACGGTGGCGCCGGCGATGCGCCCGGCGAACCCGTAGCCCCGGGCGAACCCGGCGACGCAGATGGCCGTGATGAGGGAGAAGACGAACGGCGACTCCCACATGCCGGTGGCGACGACGGCCGCCGTGTGCAGCGCCACCTCGCCGAGCACGGCCAGCAAGCTGGGCAGATCGTCGCGGTAGCGCAGCGGCGAGATGGTGCGGGCACCGGCGTAGCCGATGACGGCGGCGCACCACAGCACGGTGGTGAGCCGCGGGTCGCCGGTATCGAGGACCGCCAGGACGACAGCCAGTGCGGCCGCGCCCCAGCGGACTCCGGTAATCGCTGGTCGGAACGGCGCCAGCCGGTCGGCTGGGTCGTCCCCCGCGACTACCTGAAGGACTCCCCGATCTGGGACACGGCGGGGCCCATGACGATGATGAACACGGGCGGGAAGATGAACAGCACCAGCGGGAACAGGATCTTGACCGGCAGCTTGGCGGCCTTTTCCCGAGCCCACTGCCGGCGCTTCAGCCTCATCTCGCCGGCCTGGGTCTTCAGCACGCGGCCGATCGGCATGCCGAGGGCGTCGGCCTGGGTCAGTGCCTGCACGAAGTTCGATAGCTCGGGCACCTCGGTTCGCCGCTTCAGGTTGAGCAGGGCTTCCCGGCGGGGGAGGCCCAGCTCCATCTCCTTCAGGGTACGGGAGAACTCGGCGGCGAGGGGTGAATCGAAGTGGTCGCACACGATCCCGAGGGCGCCTTCGAAACCGACGCCGGCCTCGACCGAGATGGCCAGCAGGTCGAGCGTGTCGGGGAGGTCCCGCAGGATGTTCCCACGTCGTTCCTCGACCTTACGGGTAATCCATACGTTCGGCAGCAGCGTGGCGATCAGGGGCACCAGCACCAGCAGGATGATCGCCACCTGGGAGCTGGGAGCGGCCACCGCCGAGTACAGCAGGGCGAGGACGAAGACGCCGCCGCCCAAGAGCACCTGGGCGGTGATGACCTCCTCGGGCCGGACGGTGGCGCCCATCCCCGCGTAGGTGAGCTTGCGGCGGATCTGCTCCCGGTAGTTGCCCGGCAACACGCTGGAGATCGTCCCGAGGACCCGGCCACCGAGGGGCCGGAGCACCCGCCCGAGGAAGGGCTGGGCGAGGAGCCTCTGGTACTCGTCGGTCTCCTCGCCGCCACCCCATTCGAGGCTGCGCAGGTAGGTCTCGGCGTCGTCGACGGCAGGGCGTCGTTGTTGGTTGAGCCCGGCCCAGACGAGAACGCCTCCGGCGCCGGCGAACAACACCAGCAGGATGAACTGAGCGGCGCTCACGTCAGACCTCCATCTTGACCATACGGTTGATCACGAGATACCCGAGGACCACCATGCCGGCGGCGGTAGCGAGCCATACGTAGCCCCATCCCTGGAGCATCGGCTCCATGTAGCCCGGGTTGGCGCTGGAGATGGCGACGTACAAGAAGACCGGCAGCAAGGCCAGCACGATGGCGGATATCCGGCCCTCGGCGGTGAGCACCTGCACTTCACGGCGGATCTCCTGGCGGGCCCGGATGAAGTCGGCCAGCGTGTGCAGCAGGTCGGCCAGCGCGCCGCCGACGGTCTGCTGGATGCGGATGGCCTGCACCACCCAGGCCACGTCGCGCACGCCGCAACGCACGGCCATCCGGTCGAGCGAGTCGACCAGCGAGTCGCCCAGCTGGGTCTCGCTGACGACCCGGGCGAACTCCTCGGACAGCGGGGCCTCGGACTCCTCGACCATCATGGAGATGGCCCGCAGGAAGGTGTGGCCCGCGGAAAGGGAGCCGGCGATCAACGTCAGGGCATCGGGGAACTGTTCCTCGAACTTGGCCCGGCGCTTGAGGATCTTGCGCTCGAGCACGACGTTGGCCACCAGCGGGGCCACGAAGAACACGACCGCGCCGGTGAACCACTGGCCGGTGATGGCCGACGCGAATAGGGCGATGGCGACGCCGAGGGCGGCGATGATGACGATGAACTCGCCGGTGCGCATCGGGATGCGGGCCCGTTCGAGCTTGGTGGCCAGGGAGCCCCGCTCGTCGAGCTGGTCGACCAGCTTGCCGGCGACCCCGGTGAGGTTGGCGACCACGGTGCCGTACTGGGCCACCGCGTCGCGCAGCTCGACGTCGTGCTCGCCGTAGGGCAGGTCGAGGATGTCGGTGAGCTGGTCGTCGCGCTTGTAGGACTTGCGCAGCACGCCGACCAGGATCAGCGCCAGCCCGCCGCCGACGAGGAGGGCGACGAAGACGGTGGTAGCGCTCATCGGCGTCTCCCCGGGAGTAGCAGGACGGAACGGTTGGTCAACGAATGCGCTCCCGCTCGGCCAGCTCGGCGGGGTCGGGGACCCGTGCCCGGCGGCGGTGGCTGGCGGCGACCTGGCTGCGCAGGGGGACCGGCGAGCGGAACGCGGAGGCGGGTACGTCGATCTCCTTTTCGGCCAGGCGGTCGAGGAACTTCGGCCGTAGGCCGGTGGGGACCAGCTCGCCGAGGGGCTTGCCCCGCTCAGTGCCGGGCAGGAAGCGGTAGGCGAAGATGTCCTGGAGAAGGATCGTGTCGCCCTCCATCCCCTGGATCTCGGTCAGGGCGGTCACGACTCTGCGGCCGTCGGGCAGCCGGTCGACGTGCATGATCAGGTCGATGGCCCCGGCCACCTGTTCGCGGATGGCCTTGACCGGCAGCTCGAAACCGGCCATGAGGACCATGGTCTCGAGGCGGCTGAGCGCGTCGCGGGTGCTGTTGCAGTGCACGGTGGTCATCGAGCCCTCGTGGCCCGTGTTCATGGCCTGGAGCATGTCGAGGGCTTCACCGGCGCGGCACTCGCCGACGATGATCCGGTCGGGCCGCATACGGAGGGCGTTCTTGACCAGGTCGCGGATCCGCACCTCGCCCCGGCCCTCGGCGTTGGCCGGACGGGACTCGAGGTTGATGACGTGGGGCTGCTGCAGTTGCAGTTCGGCCGAGTCCTCGATCGTGATGACCCGCTCACCGTCGGGGATGAACGAGGACAGCACGTTGAGGTTGGTCGTCTTGCCGGTGCCGGTACCGCCGGACACGAGGATGTTGAGCCGGGCCCGCACACACGCTTCGAGCACCGTGACCAGGTCGATGGTGTAGGTGCCGAAGTTGATGAGGTCCTTGGCCGTGTAGGGGTCGGCGGAGAACTTCCGGATGGTGAGCACGGCGCCATGGATGGCGAGGGGCGGGACGATGGCGTTGACACGGGAACCGTCGGGCAGGCGGGCATCGACCATCGGCGACGACTCGTCGACGCGGCGGCCGACGGCCGACACGATCTTCTCGATGACCTGCCGGTACTGGATGTCGTCGGAGAACGACAGGCCGGTGTGCTCGATGAGGCCGTGACGCTCGACCCAGATGTCGTCGTGGGAGTTGCACATGATCTCGGTGATGGTCGAGTCGTGCAGCAGGGGGTCGAGCGGGCCGTAGCCCAGGATGTCCTGCATCATCTCTTCGACGAACTTGCGCCGTTCGAGCGGGGAGACGACGACGTCCTCGCGTTGCAGGATGCGGTCGAGGGACGCCTTGACCTCGGTGGTCAGCACCTGGCCGGAGAGGCCCTGCATGTTGGGGGCGACCTCTTCGAGGACGAGGTCGCGCACCTTCTTCTTGGTGGTGTCCCAAGTTGCGCCCGAGCGGCTGGAGCGCGGCGGGGGCGGCATGGCCCGCCTACGGGCGGCGGCCTGGGCCGACTCGAGTGTCTGGGGCGGCGGCTCGGCGCCCTTGGACTGCTCTTGCTCCAAGGCGGCGAGTTTTTCGGAGAGCTTCACGACGGGTACGCCTCCTGGCGGGTCACTTGCGGAGCCGGCCGAAAAAGCCGCGCTTCTTCACTGGCACAACTTCGTCCTCGTGGACGTGGATGTCCGCGGGGAGCAGGGGAGCGAGGCCGGTGGCCATCAGGCGGCTTATCTCCGACTGGGGGGAGGCCGCCATCACCGGCATACCGAGGTTGATCGAGCGGCTCACTTCCTTGGCGTAAGGGAGCACTGCCTCGAACCCCTGGGGGAACAGTTTCGTGACCTGGTCGATGTCGATGCCCACATCGGACTCGGCCTTGTTCAGGATCAGCCTCACGTTGTCGGAGGAGATCTTCAGCCGTTCGAGCGTGCTCAGGAACACGCTCATGTTACGGACGCTGGGAAGGTCGAGGGTTGCCATCACATAAAGGCTGTTCGACAAATCGAAGGCGGCCAGCACCGACTCGTTGAGCTGGGGCGGCGTGTCGACGATCACGTAGTCGAAGGCACGACGCACCGCCTCGATGATGCGGGTCACGTCGGGCGGGGAGATGCGGTCGGCCTCGGATGGCTCCCGGGGGGCGGCCAGGACATGCACCCCGGTCTCGTGGGCGACGGTGTACTCCTCGATGTGGGCCCGGAGGTCGCTCTCGTCGGTGTCCTCGCGTTGGAGGGCGTCGAAGATCGTGTACTTGGGCCGCAGGCGCATCGCCGTCACGACCTCGCCGAACTGCAGGTCGAGGTCGATGATGCACACCCGCTTGCCGGTGTGGCGGACCAGGAAGTAGGCGATGTTGGTGGCGAAGAACGTCTTGCCGCACCCACCGGTGGCCGAGGAGATCGTGAAGACCTCGGCCAGCTGGCCCTCCGGCTCCGGGGCCGGTAGCGCCGCGGCCAGGGCGGGCAGCAGCGCTTCGATGGCCCGGGACAGCTCCAGCGCCCGGTCGATGCCCTCCAGCAGCTCCTTGTCATCGACCGGGAGCTGCAGGAGGTCGACGGCGCCGGTCCGCACGATGTCGCGCAGGCTGGCGTCGGGGCGCCGGCTGAAGGCCAGGACGACGCTCATGGCCGGGAACTCCTCCCGCACCAAGCGGAGGCGCTGGAGGCCGGACCGGGTCCCGAGGCTGGGGCCCACCACCAGCACCGCGAACGGGCCCTGCTCCTCGAGGAGGTCGCCCAGGTCGCCCAGCCGGTTCGACACGACGATCTCGGGCGTGGGCCGGAGGTCGGCGGCGATGGCCTGGACTTGTTGGGCGAGCTCCTCGCTCCGGTCGAGAACGAGGACCTTTGGGTTCGACAACGTGGCTCCTCGGGGAGTGCGGGTCGCTCGCGGCGTGCGGGCGGGGACTGCGTCGGTTCTCGGGCCTAGGGCTGGAACTGGGTGGTGAAGTCACGCCCAGGGGTCTCGCCGGCAGGAGCGGCGTTCTCGGGCAGCAGCGAGAAGTAGAGGAACGAGTTGTTGGCCGTCGAGCCGAACACCGCCTTCTCGGTCTGGGCCGTGGTCAGGGCGAGCACGACGGTCATGGTGCTCGAGGTGCCGGCCCGGGACACGGCCTGCTGGGCGTTGGTCGTCGGGGTCTGCCCGGCGAGGGGTGCCTGCTGGCAGTTGACGTCGAGCACGGTCACGTTGGTCAGCACCAGCTGGCTGCGGGGCGTGTCGTAGGGGAGCTCGGGTGGCGTGGCGGGGTCTGCGCCGGGCGCGGTGTTCGTCACCGGCGCGGGGAACACCTGGTACACGTTCACGATGTCGCCGGGAGCGATGTAGCAGGCGCCGCCGGCGTCGAAGGGGGTGCTCACCGCCAGCGCTTCCATGCCGTCGGGCACGGTCAGCTGCTTGACCGCGCTACGGGCG
>JBQTIQ010000035.1:0-64637 GCA_052387955.1 Acidimicrobiia bacterium
ATGCCCCCACCGACATCAACGCTGTCCTCGTGTGGATGGGCTTCGACTCCGTCGCCGAACAGGGCAAGGACCTGCACCGTGGTCTGCACCCCTGGCTCAAGGCCGGCAAGGAAGCCGCCGCGGCCGCACCAGCGTAGTTCCGACAGGGTCCGGGCGTCCGTTTAGCTGCGCTCCCTCCGAAGGCAGCATGGCGGGCACCGTTTGACCAGGGGTCGTCGGACCGCCGTGCCGACGGCCTCTGGCCCTTGTCGGGCCGAGTGCCCTGATGACATTCCCCGATAGGGGGTCGCCCGGCAGTAGCCAGGCGGCCCCTTATCGTCGTTCGGGACCAGGGCGCGAGTGGGTCTCCGGCGTCGTGTTCAGATGGCCGGCGCTGGCCCGGGCCGTCAGCAACCCAACAGCCCGCAGACGACGCCGCCGATGTCGCCGAGCGGGTTGGCCAGGTCCAGGGGCAGCTGGCCGGAATTGAACGGCGCCGTGCCCTGGACCAGGTCGATCCCGGGCAGCCCGCTGTGGGCCTGGGCGTAGGCCAGCTGCTTGGCCATGTCGCCGACCCCGTTGCTGACCACGGAGGGGCCGCCGATGCTGAGGGTGCTGAGCGTGCCCAGGGCGTTGCCGGCGGCGTCGAGGTACGGGCCGCCGGAGTCCCCGGGGATGCCGGGCAGCACCGAGAACACGGTGTGCTGCCAGCCCCCGTCGGACGTCGCCTGCAAGACGCCGACCTTGGAGTTGAGCACGGTGAGGCCGAGGTGCAACGAGGAATTTCCGACGCCGTAGACGACCGAGCCCGGTACCGCGCCGGCGCTCAGCCCGGTCGGGCCGCCCCAAACCGGCACCGACGGGTTCACGAGGCCGTGGTCGGCGGGATCGAGGCGGACCAGGGCGAAGTCGTTGAAGGCGCACGCCTCCTCGTCCTGCTCGCCGACGGCCTGCATGGCGGTCCACGAGCTGTAGGCCAGGGTGCCGGGACGCGTCGCACCCTGCACCGCGACCGGGGTCCCGAGCGGCAGCGACCCCGTCGTGCAGCCATCGAGGTCGGTCGACGTTCCCAGCCCGCTGCAGTGGGCCGCCTGTCCCAGGTAGCGCTGGCCCGCCCGGTCCTCGAATACGAAGTTCGAGGTGCACTGTGCCCCTCCGGTCACCGTTTGCACGCCGGGCTGGATGCCGCTGCCACCGAGGAGCCCGGCGGGATCGGCGGCTTGCGACGCGGTGTTGGCCTGGACGGCGAAGACCAAAGCGAGGACGGCGACGACGACCACAAGACGGTGCTTCATGGCACCAACTTCGCTGATCCGCGGTCGCCATCCTGCGCTCGGTCGGAAAAGCGTGACCCAACCGACACAATTCTCGACTGGTCTGCTGCCAGCCGTCGACGACGGCCGCGGTCAGATCTGGAGGATGGCCAGCTGCCGGCTCAGCGCCAGCAGCGTGCCGTCGGGTGCCCACAGGTGCCCGTCCTCCTCGAACATGCCGTCGGACATCGTGCGAGTGCGGAACCGAGCCAGCACGGGATCGCCAGGGGCCATGACCTCGGTCGGCAGGGCGCAGCGGAAGTGCACGGTGAGGTCGACGGTGGGGGCACCGGCGGGCCGGTCGAGCACGGTGTAGGTGGCCGGTGGCCACGAGTCGGCCATGGCCGCCACCAGCACGGCATCGACCAGGGGCGCGGCGGCCGTCCCTTGGTGGTCCCAGCGGATCCAGCCGCCGATCTCCGCTCGGTCCGACGACGAGAACAGGTCTCCGCCGAACACTTGGCGGTAGTCCCAGAACCGGGTGAAGGGCAGTTCGAGCCCGGGCAGGAAGGGCGGGGCGTCTTCGAAGCCGACGGCGTCGGGCGGAGCGAGGTCGGTCCATGCCGGCGCCGGCCACGGGGGCGAGAACGCCGCCAGGGCCACCGCCCGGACGGCGTCGCCCTGGCTCAGCCGGGCCGACAGGGTGACCAGAGAGCGGCCGGCCCTCACCACGTCGGTCATGAGCCGGGCCGGGCCGGGCACGGCCGGGCTGGTGAAGTGGACCGTGAGCGAGCGTGGGCTACGAGGCTCGCCGTCGGGTAGGCCGAGGCCCGCGACGTGGGCGGTCATGCCCCGCAGCACCGCCGCTGCCACCAGCCCGCCGTTGGGCCCCCGCACCACCACCCACGACGGGTCGACCACGAGTTCCCATGTGCCCGGGCCGACCGGGTGCACCGCGGTGAGGCCGGCGAAGGTGGGGGCCGGGTCAACCATGTCGGTGGGGGCCATCCCGGCGACGGTACTGCGATCGTCGCTGGCCCCAAGAGGTCGGTCGGGCGGTCTGGCGCTCCGGCTCGTGCCATCGGCGCCGCCTGTTAAGGGCGTGTTGAATTTGGGTTGATTGTCCCGGGAACAGGAAAGAGTGACGTCATGATGACGTAGTGCCCGAAGTACCCTGCTCGAAGCAGGACGGGCCGACGTCAGAGCAGAGCCGCACCCGAGATTGCCCGTGTTCGCAGGGAACAGGAGTGGTGCTCCCCGAGTTGGAGAGGTCGATGACCGAGACCGATACCCACGACAGCGCTGTGATCGCCGAAGCGGTGGCCATCATCGACCGAGGCTTGGGCGACCTCCTTCACCGTGAGCTGGTGTCGACCGACGAGGTCGCCGACCTCCTCCTCGACGTGCGCACTCTCCTCAGCGCACCGCGAGAGCCCGTCCCCAGTTAGCCCGGGGAGCTGACGCCCAGGTCAGAAGGGTTCAGGCCCGGTCGAGCAACTCCGCGAACGAGGCCTCCAGCAGCGATCGCAGGAGTTCGGGGTCGTCGACGGCGGCCGTGTCGGCTACTAGGCCCATGTCCAGTGAGCCGTTCGCCGAGATCATCGTGAGGTTCCATGCCGTGCCCCCCAGGGGGCCGAGCGGGTAGTTCGCCTCGACCGGCGCACCCCCGACGAAGAGCTCGAACGGTGCTCCGCGCACGTTGGATGCCGTGAAGTCGACGGTGCCGACCTGTTGACGGGCCATCCGCAGCAGCACGGGGACCGGCAGGGTGTTGGCCAGGCGGGCGAACGGGGTGGCCAGGTCGACGTCCTTGACCCGCTTGGCGCCGCTCAACCGCTGCTGGACACCTCGGAAGCGCCGGACCGGGTCGGTCTCGCCCGCCGGCACCAGCACGCGGGTGGGGGCGAAGGCGTTGGCCTCGTCCGAACCACGGGCCCGGGTGCTGACCGGCATGGCCAGGCGCAGGTCGCCGACGTCGACACCGGCCTGGCGGTGGTACGCACCGGCGGCGCCGGCGGCGGCGGTGATGAACAGATCGTTGAGGCTGCCACCGAGGGCCTTGGCGGCCCGACGGGCGTCATCGAAGGGAAGGCGCAGCACTTCGAGCTGGCGGTCGAGCCCCCGCTGGCGCCACAGCGGCGAGCGGGACGTGTCGGTGATCAGCAGCTGGTCCACGGCCGTCTTCGCGCCGCGGGCGACAACGGTAGCCAGCTCGACCACATGGCCCGGGTGGCGGGCGGCGTCGAACGCCTCGGCCACCACCTTGCGGCCGAGGGAGACCTGCCGGTGGACGACCTCCCGGGCGGTGCCGAGGGCGAGGCGGGCGGCCCCGGTGGAGCTCCCCCGGCTCGGCGCCGGCGCTTCCGGTAGCGGCGCTTCGTCGCGTTCGGGCTGGTCGCGCTCGAGGTCGAAGTACTCGAGCGCCATTCGGACCCCGCCTTCGCCGTCGGTGACGGTGTGGTGCAGCTTCTGCACCAGTGCGGCCCGGCCGCCGGCGAGGCCTTCGACGACGGTGAACTCCCACAGCGGCCGGGAACGGTCGAAAGGGGTGGTGGTGATCTCGGTGACGAGATCGAACAGCTGGCGCTCCGAGCCCGGGCCGGCGAGATCGGCCCGGCGCAGGTGGTTGTCCAGATCGAAGGCGGGATCGACGTGCCAGGCCGGCGGGGCCAACCGTGCCGGGGCCGGCACCACCCGTTGCCGCAGCCGGGGGACCACCCGGCTGGTGCGGTCGAGCCGGTGCCGGAGCCGGCTGAAGTCCGGTGGCTGGCTGAGGATGGACACGGTGGCGAAGATGGCCGAGAGCGCAGGGTCCTGCTCCAGGGCCCACATCAGCGCCTCGGCCGCGCTCATACGGGCCTCGCCGGTCGGCCACCGCGCCGACGCGGCCTCGTCGGTCACCGCTCGACACTACCCGTCGGGCTGGTCCGCTCCGGCGGGACAGGGGCCCGGTCGGCGGGGCTCAGCGATCGACGGAGGTGTGCTTGAACTCGTTGAGGGCGGGGAAGCCCTCCAGCAGGTCGAGGAGCCGCTCGATGGTGCGGACCGCGGTCGTGCCGTCGCCGACGGGACGGGTCATGAGCCGGGCGAACGCGGCCTCGCCACCCATCACGAAGGTGGGGACGCCCCACACCTGGAACCGCTCGGCCATCGCTTCGTGCTCGCTGCGGACCTGCTTGAGCGCGGTGCCGTCGTCGATGGCGGCGAAGACCTCCTCGGCGGGCAGGCCATTGGCCTCGAGCACCTGCTGCACGACGCCCCGGTCACGCAGCTGTAGCCCCTGGTCGTGGCGGGCGGCGAACAACGACCGGTGCAACGCCCGGAACTGGTCCGGGAACGCGTCCCGGACCACCACGCCGGCCTGCAGCGCGATGAGGCCGGTGTCCTTGTCGGGGGCGTCCCACACGTCCGCTTCACCCTCGGCCACGTGCACCTGGCCCAGTGAGAACGCGCTGAAGGTCACCTCCCAGTCGGCGCCGGCGGCCAGGCCGTCGAGCAGGTGCTCGTTGGCGTTGCGGGCGAACGGGCACCGGTAGTCCCAGGTGACGGCGAAGCTGCGGGTCATGCCCTGCCCAACCGCCCCTCTTTGGCCCTCATTCCGGGGTGGTCGAGAGCGCGGCGGGCGAGGCGTCCGAGGGCGAGGCCCGTGATCATGCCGCCGACGACGTCGGAGGGGTAGTGGATCTTCACGTACACCCTGCTCGAGCCCACCAGTGCCCCGAGGACGTAGTAGAGCGGCCACCCCCGGGTGCGGTACCCGAGCAGGGACGCCGCGCACATGCCGGCGCTGGCGTGCCCGCTGGGGAAGCTGCTCGACAGGGGCCTGCGGATCTTGTGGGCCCGGGGCTGGTCCCATTCGGGCCGCTCCCGACGGAAGAACGACTTGATCACGCCGTTGACGAGCACGGATTCCAGGGCCATCACCCCGCTGAAGCGCAGGGCGGCGTCGGCATCGCCCTTCGGCCGCAGACCCCGGCCCAGGCCGATCAGGTGCCACACCAGCGAGAACTCGCCCAGCTCGGAGGCGGTGTACAGGACCCGGTCGGTCACCCGGTTGCCGCGCACCAGGTCGAAGGCACGGTCGACCCGGCGGTCGAAGAGAGCCACCGCCCGGCGGGCGCCGGCCGGTACCCGCAGCCGCCGGGCAACCACCTGGGTGCCGGCCACGGGGGGCAGGTCGGTGTGCTCGATGACCTCCGATGCCGGCACCTCCGGCTCGCCGAACAGGTGCGGCCCGTCGGAGAGGGCGGGCGCGCCGCCGCCGGCGTCGGCGATGGGCGCCAGGACGGCGGTCAACCGCCGGAGGGCACGGGAAGAGGCAGTCATCGGTCTCAGCTCACTCGTCACTCGTCACTCGTCGCTCGTCGGTCGAGGTCCTCCGCCGCGGCCGCGGTCGACATCGTAGGTGGCGGCCCGAACCGGACAGAAGGCGCGATGGCTCAGGGCCGTCGAGGACCGATCGGCCCGGACCGGCGCGCCGAGCGGCTCTCCCGGGGCGAACGCCTCGAGGACCGCGGCCGCCACCTCTGCCGGTCGCTCCAGCGGGCCGAAATGGCCCAGGTCGTCGAACCGGCACAGTCGACCCCGCCGCAGGCGGTCGACGATGGCGGGCGCCCACGCCGCCGGGCCGTCGGGATCGTGACCACCGACGCCGATCGTGGTCGGGGCGCGCACGTCGCCGAGGCGCCCGAACCAGGTGGTGTCCGAACCCGACCGGTAGACGGCGGCCTCGACGTCGGGGCGGCACTTGATCGTCACCGTCCCGTCGTGGCGACGGGTGAACCCGCCCTCGACGTAGGCGCGCAGGGCGGCCCCGTCGAGGACGCTCAGGGGCGGCTTGGCGGCGAAGTTCGCCAGTGCCTCTTCGGTCGAGCCGAAGTCGGTACGCCGCCGTTCCGCCGCCGAGGCGAGGAACTCCGGGCTGGCCGCCCCGACGAGCTGGGAGCCGGGCCCGGGCGGGACCAGGATCGGTTCGTAGAGGAAGAGGGCGGAGAAGCTGCCGGGAGCAGCCGCCTCGGCCATGGCCAACGCGGCTCCGCCGAGCGAATGGCCGAAGCCGACCACGGGCCGACAGAGGCCGGCTGCCATCGCCGCCACCGCGGCGACGTCGGCGGCGAACCCGTCCCAGTCGTCGAAGAGGACCTCGGCTGTGGCGGTGCTGTCGCCGTGGCCTCGCAGGTCGGGAGCCAGGCAGCGGAAGCGCCGATCGAGCCCGGCGGCCACCAGCGGCCGGAACACCCGGCCGTGGAAGCCGGTGGCGTGAGCCAGCACAAGGGTGGCGCCGGCGGCCGGTCCACCGAGGTCGTGCACCGCGAGGCCCACACCGCCGGGTGCATCGACCAGCGAAGGGACGGCGGACATCCACGGCAGGCTACGGTCGGCGGCCATCGACGACGCCCCTGACGCCCTGCTCAGCGCCAATCGGGCGTTCTACGAGGCGTTCGAGGCCCGTGACCTCGACCAGATGTCGGACGTGTGGGAGCACTCCGACCGAGTGTCGTGCACTCATCCGGGGTGGCACACCCTGCGGGGCTGGGGGGCCGTGTCGGCGTCGTGGTTCGCCTTGTTCCGGGGGTCGAACGCGCTGCAGTTCATCCTCACCAACGAGGTGGCGGTGGTCGTCGGCGCCGTGGCCTGGGTCACGGTCGACGAGAACCTCATCGGCGCCAGTGGCACCGGCGGCACCGTGGCCGCCACCAACGTGTTCGTGTACCACGAAGATCGTTGGCGGATGGTCCTCCATCATGGCTCTCCGGTAGGTCAATGAGCAGGCCACAGCCCTAACGTTCTGTCCATGACGGCCACCACGGCACGACCCGTCCCGGCCAGGGCCGGGTCGCGGGCGTCGCGCCTGTCGCTGGTCTTCTTCCTCACCGGCACGGGCTCGCTGCACTTCATCGTGCCCCGAGTCTTCGACGCCATGATCCCGGGCTGGATCCCCGGCCCGCCCCGGTTCTGGACCTATGCCAGCGGCGTGGCCGAACTGGCGTCGGCGGCGCTGTTGTCGTCGGCCCGGACCAAACGCTGGGGCGGGTGCCTGGCTGCCGCCACCATGGTCGGCGTCTTCCCCGCCAACGTCCAGATGGCGATCGAGAACCCGCCGGTCACGGCGTGGGGCGTGGCCCTGTGGGCGCGCCTTCCGGTCCAGGTCCCTCTCGTCCTGTGGGCCTGGGCCCACGCCCGGCCCTTCCCGCCCTGGGCCGACACCCCGGCCAGGCCCGATGTCGCCCTCGAACCCGGGCCTGACGTCGCTCTCGAACCCGGGCCTGACGTCGCCCTCGAACCCGGGCCCGGCGGCGTCCCGGCGACTCCGCCGGTCCGGGCTGGCGGTCAGCGGAAGTCGCGGTAGTCGGCGTCGAGGCCGCGTTCGCGGACCTGCTCGATGAACCGCCACACGTCGGGTCGCGACCCATCGACGTCGGTGAAGCCGTACTCCGATGCCAGCTGCCCGGAGTTGACCGAGGCCTGGTTCCACCGGGCCCGTTCGGGGTCCGCGGCCAGGGCGGCGACAGCCCGGCCGACGTAACGAGGCGATTCCGACAGGGCGAAGTCGGCCGGCGCGACCGGTCGTCCCTCGGCGGCGTCGGGACCGAGGGCGTCGCGCCAGTTGGCCTCGCCCACGCCGAAGGCCTCCAGCATCATCTCCGAGCGGAGCCACCCCGGGGTGAGCGCCACCGCCGTTCCTCCATGGGGTGCCAGCTCGTGGCCCTGGGAGAAGGCCAGGCGGTTCACCGCCACCTTGGCCAGGTCGTAGAACACCGAGATCCGATAGCGCGACGCGTTGTAGTCGGTGGTGCCGTCGGTCATCTCGACCAGGAGGCCGCCCGGGGCCTCGACGAGGAGCGGCAGCAGGTGGTGGGACGTGACCAGATGGGTGTCGATGGCGAGCCGGAGGATGCGAAGGCCGGCGTCGAGGTCGTGCTCCCAGATCGGCGTGCCCCACTCCGCCGGTCCGCCCTTGAGCGTCTCGGCACCCCAGATGTCGTTCACCAGCACGTCGATGTGACCGTGCTCGTCGCGCAGCTGCGCTGCCAGCTTGCCGACCTGGGCCGAGTCGAGATGGTCGACGGCGGCGGCGATGCCGGTGCCGCCGAGCTCGGTGACGAGCTCGGCGGTTTCCTCGATCGTCTCGGCCCGGTCGTAGTCCGATGGGATCGTGCGGGCCCTGTTGCTGCGTCCCGTGCACACCACGGTGGCGCCCGCTTCGCCGAGTGCGGCGGCGACGCCCCGTCCCGCGCCTCTGGTCGCCCCCGCCACCACCGCCACCCGACCGCTCAACGCATCCCGGTCCGGTGCCCACGCCATGGGACGAGTCTGTCAGCTCACCCTTCGGGCGCCGACGAGATGCCGTGGCCCGGGGCGGCGGGGCACTAGCTCAAGGCCTGCAGCGCGAGCGCGATCTCCTCGGTGACGTTGGCGGGCACGGCGTAGCCGTGCTCGTCGCGGATCTTGTCGAACTGGTCCCGGATCGTCTCGGCGGTGAGGCCGTGCTTGTCGGCGACTCCCGGGGTCACGCCGACGAACACCCTCGACACCCGTCCGCCGCCGACCGAGTAGATCTCGCCCGAGACGGGGCAGCTCTCGTGGGCCAGGAAGGTGACGATCGGGGTGACGTGCTCGGGCCCGAGCTTGTCGGCGAGCGGGCCGAGGATGTCGGCTGTCATGCGGGTGGCGGCCACGGGGGCGACCGCGTTGGCCTTGATGTCGTACTTGGCCCCCTCGACGGCGAGCACCCGGGTGAGGCCGACGAGGCCCATCTTGGCGGCGCCGTAGTTCGCCTGCCCGAAGTTGCCGAACAATCCTGCCCCCGAGGACGTGTTGACGATGCGCCCGTAGCCCTGTTCGCGCATGTGCGCCCACGCCGGCTGGGTGACGAAGAATGCCCCCCGCAGGTGGACGTCGATCACCGGGTCGAGCTGCTCGGGAGTCATGTTCTTGAACGACGCGTCTCGCAAGATGCCGGCGTTGTTGACGATGACGTCGACGCGGCCGAAGGCGTCGAGGGCGGCCTGGACGACGGCGGCGCCCCCGGCCGGCGTGGCCACGCTGTCGTAGTTCGGCACCGCCTCACCGCCGGCGGAGGCGATCTCGTCGACCACCTTCTGGGCCGCCGTCTCCGACCCACCGGTGCCGTCCACGGCCCCGCCGAGGTCGTTGACCACCACCAGCGCCCCCCGCCGGGCCAGGTCGAGCGCATGGGACCGCCCGAGGCCGCCCCCGCCGCCGGTGACGATCGCGACCCTGCCTTCGAAACCCAGGTCTTCCATGGCCAGGACTGTATTGCTGTGTTGTTGGCGTTCCCCGGCCACGCAGGCCGCGCTCGGCCGCGCCTGCGCTGGCGCTCCGGCGCTCGCATCGGCGAGCCAACCCCTAGCTGGCCTGGCGTTCCCCGGCCACGCAGGCCGCGCTCGGCCGCGCCTGCGCTGGCGCTCCGGCGCTCGCATCGGCGAGCCAACCCCTAGCTGGCCTGGCGTTCCCCGGCCACGCAGGCCGCGCTCGGCCCCGGGGGCGGTCAGTTCGGGAAGAGGTTGATGGGTGGTGTCGAGGTCGTCGTTGTGGTCGACGACAGGATGGTCGTGCTCGTCGGCGTCGTCGTCGTGGTGGTGGACGCAGCCGGGAACTGGGTCACCGAGATGACGGCGACGACGTGGTCACCTTCATTGACGCGCTGCACGGTCATCTTGTACTCGGCCGTCGGCTGCGTGTACCGGCACAGGAACGCGTCACCGTCGGGGCTGCAGCCCTTGAACTCGCCCTCGGGCGGTGCGTAGGGCACCGAGAACAGCACCTGGACGACCTCGCGGCTGGCGAAGCCGGTGGCGGCGTTGGTGTCGTTGCGGACGTAGGCGTCCCACAGCCCCCGGGCGGCATCGTCGGGGCTGGGTGAACGGGCCGGCGACGGCACCGTCGTGGACGTCGGGCCGACAGTGGTCGAGGGCCCGGCCACGACCGTGGTCGACGAACCCGGCGCCAGCGGGACCGGCGTGGTGGGGACGAGCGGCCGGCTCGTGGTGGAGGTGCCGGTGCCCACCGACGGGCCATCGTCGTCATCGCCACGGGAGAGGGCCAGGACCCCCAGTACCAGGACGAGGATCGCCAGCCCCAGGCCCCAGTAGGCGGCCGGACGTCCCGGCCGAGTCGACGCCATCCAGCCATTCTTCCCTATTCATCGCGTCGAGGCAGAACCCGAGGTCGCAGTGGCGGACCGATCGAGCCGACAGTCTGCGGAGGTAGGAGCGGAGCGACGCCCGCAGCAGACCGGCCGACCCGTTGACTCGATGAGGGATCGGGACCGGGAGTACCGTGGCGCCCCGATGCGCAAGCCGAGGCCGACCGCCGAGACCTTCGTGGGCAAGGAACGGGTGGTGGCGGTCGTCGACATGCCCGGTATCCCCGCCGGCACCGGCGGCAAAGTCGCCTTCGTCGAAGGCCTGACGTGGACCCGCTACTGGGTCCGCTTCGACAACGGCGTCGTCCGGGGGACGATCGATCGCAAGAAGCTGGCCCGGCCGGCGGAGTGGGGCGAGATCGTCAGGCGCCGGGAGGCGGGCGACGACGACCGGGCCAACGCGGCCGTCGGCCCCGGTTCCCCTGCTGCGCCCGCCGCCCTGGCAGCGGCAGGGGAGAGCGTCATCGTCAACGGCGTGGCGGTGCCGGCCTTGCTGATCGACCGGACGAAGAAGCGCCTCGACGCCCTGGGCGTAAGCCGCAGCTAGACCGAGGCGGTGCGGTCGGAGGCGTAGGCGCCGGGCCGGTTGAGGAACTGGCGATGCCAGCGCCCGGGGGTGAACACGATCCCCCGGGGCTCGTCCTCGAAGAGCCAGCGGGCGAAGTTGCGACGGGTGAAGCCGTTGGCGCCGGCGGCCCGCAGCGCCAACCGCACCCCTTTGCGGTGCCGTATGCCGTGGCCCAGCAGCCGCGACATCCGGTCGTCGGGGAACAGGTCGCGCCGCAGGGCGTCGCCGTAGGCGGCGGCCGCCTGCTCCGGACGGTCGGGGCCGGCGGCGTCGATGGCCTCGGCGGCGGCGATCCCCGTGAGCAGGGCCTGGGCGATGCCCTCCCCGGTCAACGGGTCGGTGGCGGCGGCGGCGTCGCCGACGAAGAGCGCCCGCCCCGACGACAGGGCCACCTGCTCGACCCGGGCCGGGATGGGCCAGGCCCGGTGAGGGGCTTCGGGCTGTGCATCTGGGCCCAGGACCTCGGCGATGTGGGGCCGGGCCAGCAGCTCGGGCCACAGGTCCTTCATGTCCTGAACCCGGCCGACCTTGCCCCCGCGTTGGATCCCGAACCCGACGTTGGCCCGGCCGCCCGGCAACGGGAACGACCAGGCGTAGCCCGGGAGCAGGTCGGGCTCGAACCACACGAACAGGTCACGGCCCGCCGCCGTCGACACGTTGTGGAAGTACTGGCGGAAGGCGTGCCATTCACCGAGGTAGCCGGCCTCGCCGGCGCCCAACGCCTTGCGCAGCGGCGACCACATGCCGTCGGCCCCGATGGCGTACCAGGCGTGGAGCGAGCCCAGACCCTCGACGCCGAGCACGATCCGGTCGGCGCGGGCCTCGGCCCCGGTGCAGGCCTGGCCGTCGAGGACCTCGACGCCGGCACCGCGGGCCACGTCGAGCAGCGCGGCGTCGAGATCGGCTCGGCGAGCCACGGCGGCGTAGAGCCCCTGGCCCCGGGGCAGCGGCAGCGTCACCGAATAGCCCGAAGGCGAGCGCATGACGATGTCGTCGACGACGTGCCAGGACGGCACCGTGGCCGGGTCGAGGCCGAGTTCTTCGAGCATGCGCAAGGCCGCTGCCGTGAGCCCGTCGCCGCAGCACTTATCGCGGGGGAACACTGCTTTGTCCACCAGCACGACGTGGCGCCCGGCCCGGGCCAGGGTGATGGCGGCGGCGGCGCCGGCCGGTCCGCCTCCCACCACCGCGACCTCGGCGACAGCCATCGGTCGAGGTTACCTGCCCGTTCGTGCGGGACAGCCTGGCCTCGTGGTCAGCACTTCACGCCTTCGCCCGGTTGGTACAGGGCGAAGAACGAGTCCTGTTCGACCCGGCCGTCGAGGTAGGTGCGGGTGCGGGGGGTGGTGACCCGGGTACAGGCGCCGGCCCTGCTGTCGGAGGTCGAGCCGGCCACGACGTCGACGTAGCGGGTGCTGTAGAGGTGCACGGTGACGCTGGTGTCGTCGTAGGTCGGCCACAGGAGCACGCCGTAGGGGCTGGGGTTGTGGATCTTGAGGTCGGGGTCCGGATAGGAGATCGTCGCCTCCCGCCCGCGCGGGTAGCGGGAGATGTACAGCGTGTGGGCCTGGTACTCGGGGACGTCGAGACCGGCGAAGAAGGCGGCGTTGAAGATCGTGGTGGCGAACTGCGACACGCCGCCGCCGATGTCGTTGGTCAGGACGCCGTTGTAGATCACCGGAGCGCTGACGAAGCCCCGTTCGGCTGTCCGTTCGCCCACGTGGCCGTTCACCGACAGCGTCTCGCCGGGCAGGATCACGTAGCCGCGGATGATGTCGGCGATCTTGTGGATGTTCTCGACTCGTCCCTGACAGCAGGCGTGGCGGGTGGTGGGGCCGAACTCGTCGGGCTGGCCGACCTCCTCGATGATGCCCAGGGCCTGCGCCTCGGTGGTGCTGAGATCGGGCTCGAGCACGATGAGGTCGACCGTGAGGGTGCCGCCTCCAGCGCGAAGGGCGCCGAGGACGGCTTCCGCCGTCCCTGGGGCGCAGCACCGCCGCCCGGTCGAACTGGGATGAAGCACGGGGGGGCCCGCTTCGACGGTAAAGGAGGCGCTCACGGGCGTCGTGATGGACTCGGCGAACAGCTCGGCCAGGCCGGCGTCGACGGCGGCCGGGTCAACGGTCAGCGCCACCCCGTCGGCGCTCCGCTCGGCCCGCAGCCAGGATGCCACCGCCGCCACCGGCAGGGTGCTGGCCTGGTCCTCGACCGAGACCGTCAGCGGGGTGCCCGCCAGCTGGTTGGCCTCGTCCACGACCAACTGGGCCTCGGCATCGGTCAGCCGCGGCGGCAGCTCGGTGACACCGACCCGCACCTCGATCGGCCCCGACGGGCCGGCCACCTCCTCCAGGGCGCGGGCCAGCTCGGAGCCGTCGATCCCGAAGCCGGGCCGGCCGGCGACGAGAACGACGGTCCCCGCCGCGGTGGCCGTCATCGTGGGCTCCACCGGCACGGCGCGGTCGGCGCCCTGGAGCGCCGGCAACGCCGCCTCGAGAATGGCCCGGTCCACCGTGTACCGGGGACTGACGGGGCGGGCGGCGAACAGCGAGTAGGCCCACAACAGGGGCCGCAGAGGGGCGGCCCCGGTGTCGCCTTCGCGCCGGAGGGCTTCGGCCGTCGCCGGCTCGTCGACCCCCAACCCGAGGGTCTCGGCGGTGGTGTCGTAGGCCGCCGCCGGCGTCACCACCCGGACGGGCCGGGCCCGCGCTTCGGTGGCCACCCGGCCGATGGCGGCGGCCAGCTCGGCCCCCTCGGTACCGCCGACGGCATAGCCGGCCAACGTGACGTTGCGGGCGATGTCGTCCCCCCGGGAGTCGACGGCCCACCCGCCGACGACCAGAGCGATCACCAGGACCGGGATGCCGACGACCGACGCCCGGCGCCGCCAGCGCCTGGCCGGGGCGCGAGCGTGGGCCGGACGGGACGCCATCACCGCATTGTTGCCGGCGTTCCCCGGCCCCGCAGGCTGTGCTGTCGCGTTCCCCGACCACGCAGGCCGCGCTGGGCCGCGCCTGCGCTGGCGCTCCGGCGCTCGCATCGGTGGCGGGCGCGTCCGGGCCGACGACCATGTTGCGGGGGGAACCCCCGCATGCCCGCCGGACGTGTCTTCGCCGCCCGCAGGCGGCCGAGCCCGTCCGAGGCGGGCGCCGCCAACTTGCCCGAGCGGAGAGAGCGGAGTGACGGCGAAGTCAGAACAGCGTCAGCGTGTCGGGGGCGATGCCCCGCAGGAGGTCGTAGTCGACTTCGACCCATCCGATGCCCCGGGACTCGGCCAGGACGCGGGCCTGGGGCTTGACCGCCTGGGCCACCAGCACGCCGCGCACCGGACGGAGGGCAGGATCGGTCTCGAGGCGCTCGAGGTAGCGGGCCAGTTGTTCGACACCGTCGATCTCGCCCCGGCGCTTGACCTCGATGGCTACGGCCCGGCCGTCGGCGTCGCGGCACAGCAGGTCGACGGGGCCGATGCTGGTGGGGTGTTCCCGCCGCACCAGTCGTAGCCCCTCGGCGATGGCACCCGGGTTGGCGGCCAGCAACTCCTGGAGGTGGGCTTCGACGCCGTCCTTCTGCAGGCCGGGGTCGGTTCCGAGCTCGTGGTCCGTGTCGGAGATCAGCTCCTCGATGAGGATCGTGAGGGTCTCGCCCTTGGCCCCGGTGACGACCCATCGCCCGGGCTCCTCTCGGATCCGGCACGGCGGCACCATCCAGTTGAGCGGCTTGTAGGCGCCGCCGTCGGAGTGCAGCGAGATCGACCCGTCGGCCTTCACCATCAGCAGGCGCGGGGCCATCGGCAGGTGGGCCGACAACCGGCCGGCGTAGTCGCACGAGCAGCGAGCGATGACCAGGCGCATCGCCGCGCACGGTAGGCCCTCAGCGGCTCTTCCGGCGCCACCGCTTGGGTGAACGGTCCTTCTCGAAGCGCTTGGCGATCAGCTTGCGGCGCTCCTGGAGCTCCTTGTACGTGAGGCTGTCGACGGACTGGTCGACCATGTAGACGCCCTTGATGCCGGTCATGTCGAGCTTCCATCGGGCCCGGTCGTGGCCGATCTCGACCGCTAGGCGCTCTCCGTGCACGGTGGCGAAATGGGTGAGCAGGTGGGCGATCTCGCCCAGCAGGTCGAGGTCGGGGGCGAGGGTGGCGATGGCGCCGTCCAGGAACACCAGGTTCTTGATCAGCAGCATGAGCTCTTTGGGGAGCTTCGCCCCGAAGCCCATCAGGGCGCGCACCGTGCGCTGGATCTCGGCCACCATCTCCTCGCGGGTGAGGGTGGTCGGGTCCACGGGCGGACGGTCGAGGTGCAGCTCCCGCATCACCTCGTCGAGGTCCGAGTCGGCGGGGAGCGCACCCAGGTCCCGAAGGGCCGCCAGTTGCGACTTCACGTCGTTGGTGGAGGCCCCGATCAACAGGCGCAAGAAGGCCATCCGGCGCTGGTCGGGCAGCCGCCCGGTGATGCCGAAGTCCAACAGCGCCGCCCGGCCGTCGGGACGGATGAACAGGTTGCCGCCGTGGAGGTCGCCGTGGAAGACGCCTTTGATCATCGCCCCCTCCATAAAGGCCGTCATCCCGTCGCGGATGAGGGCCTTGGTGTCGATGCCGGCCTCCACCATGGCAGCGACGTCCTCGAAGCCGAAGCCGAAGAGCCGCTCCATGACCAGTACCCGGCGGGTGACCAGACGGGGGTGGGGCCGGGGGACCACGAATGCCCGCTGGCCCAGCTCGGCGAAGGTCCGGGCGACATCGAGCATGTTCTCGGCCTCGAGCCGGAAGTCGAGCTCCTCGGCGATGGTCTCGGCGAACAGCTCGACGAGCGCGGGCGGGTTGGCCAGGGCGCTGACCGGGATACGGCCCACCAGTTTCGGCGCCACCCAGGCCATGACCTTGAGGTCGCGGCCGACGAGCGCGCTGACCCCGGGGCGCTGGACCTTGACCACCACGTCCTCACCGGAGGCGAGCGTGGCGGGGTGGACCTGAGCGACGGAGGCGGCCGCCAGCGGCTCGCGGTCGAAGGACCGGAAGACCTCCTCGAGGGGCCGCCCGAGGTCCTCCTCGACGACTTGGCGCACGACCGCGAAGGTCTCCGGCGGCACCTGGTCGCGGCATTTGCGGAACTCGGCCACCAGCTCGGGCGGGAAGATGCCCTCGCCGGCCGAGATGATCTGGCCCAGCTTGATGTAGGTCGGCCCCAGCCGTTCGGCGGCGATGCGCAATCGGCGGAAAAGGCCGGCGACCGACCGGTCGGTGCCTCGGTCCCGCACCGCCCATGGGCCCAGGGCGGCGCCCATCCGGTGCACGGTGGCTGCCATCCGGCCCACCGGGGGCAGCTTGGAAGGCCTCGTCATCGCCGGCACCGAAGCCTTCAGGGCCGAGCGTACCCGATCGAGGCCCCGCCGCCACGGCAGGTCGTCGAGGTCGATCACCCACGGCCCGTTCTCGTCGAACGAACCGAGTTCCAGGTCGGAGGCGGGCACGGTACTCATCGCCTGCCCGATGATGGCGGGAGGAACCTCGCTTCGGCTACTCGTGCTCCCGGTCGCTGGCGCCCGGCGCCACGGGTCGCCCTCTAGGTCAGAGCGCTGAGCACCGCCGCGGCCAGCTCCGGCCGGCAGATCACCAGGTCCGGGAGCCACGGGTCGGGGCGGTTGTAGACGAGCGGGGAGCCATCGAGACGGGAGGCGTGCAGGCCGGCCGCCAGAGCCACCGCCACCGGGGCGCAGCTGTCCCACTCGTACTGTCCGCCGGCGTGGCAGTACACCTCGGCCTCGCCCCGCACGACGGCCATGGCCTTGGCGCCGGCCGAGCCCATCGCCACCAGGTCGGCGCCGAGAGCCTCGGCGACCCTCACCGCTTCGGCCGGTGGCCGGGACCGGCTGACCACCACCCGAGGGGGGTGGTCGAAGCGCCCGAGGGGTGCCGGCACCGGTTCGGTGGCCAGCGTCACCCCGACGGCCGGCAGCGCCACCGCCCCCGCCACCGGGCGCCCGTCGCCGTCGACGAGGGCGACGTGCACGGCCCAGTCGGTGCGGCCGGGCTCGCCGAACTCGCGGGTGCCGTCGAGGGGGTCGACGATCCACAGGCGTTCGGCGCCGAGCCGGGCGCGGTCTTCGACGCCCTCCTCGGAGAGCACCTGGTCCCCGGGCCGGAGCTGGTCGAGGGCGGCGACGATGTACCGGTGCGCCGATTCGTCGCCGGCGGCGCGGATGTCCCACCAGTCGACGGCGTCGCGCGCCGTGGCCCGCAACTCGAGCAGAAGGCAGCCGGCTCGGTAGGCGACCTCCGCGGCGACGGCGTGGTCGGACGGGGGCGGCGCCAAAGGTTCGGTCCTGTCTGGTCGGTCCAGGTCGCCGGCCGCGGCGGGGTTGCGAGAACGCGTGCCGGTCTGGTTCGCTCCCCGGAGGATATGGCCTACGAGCTCTCTCACCTGAAGACCCTCGAGTCCGAGTCGCTGCACATCTTCCGTGAGGTGGCCGCCGAGTTCGAACGCCCGGTGCTGCTGTTCTCGGGCGGCAAGGACTCGATCGTCATGCTGCGCCTGGCCGAGAAGGCGTTCTGGCCGGCGCGCCTGCCGTTCCCGGTTATGCACATCGATACCGGGCACAACTTCGACGAGGTGCTCGAGTTCCGCGACCGCCGGGTCGCCGAGCTGGGCGCCCGGCTGGTGGTGGCCCGGGTGCAGGACGACATCGACGCCGGCCGGGTGGCCGACGAGACCGGTCCCCGGGCGAGCCGCAACCGTCTCCAGACGACGACCTTGCTGCGCGCCATCGAGGAGGGCAACTACGACGCCGTCTTCGGTGGCGCTCGCCGCGACGAGGAGAAGGCCAGGGCCAAGGAGCGGGTGTTCAGCTTCCGCGACGAGTTCAGCCAGTGGGACCCCAAGAACCAGCGGCCCGAGCTGTGGAGCCTCTACAACGGCCGTCACCGCCACGGCGAGCACATCCGGGTGTTCCCGATCAGCAATTGGACCGAGCTCGACATCTGGCAGTACATCGCCGCCGAGCGGATCGAGATCCCGCAGATCTACTTCGCCCACCGCCGCCGGGTCTTCCGCCGCGACGGCATGCTGCTGGCGGTGGGGCCCTTCGTGACGCTGCAGGACGGGGAGGAACCCTTCACCACGACGGTCCGCTACCGGACGGTGGGCGACGCCAGCTGCACCGGGGCCGTCGAGTCGGGGGCCGACACCATCGACAAGGTGCTGGCCGAGGTGGCTGCCTCCCGCATCACCGAGCGGGGAGCCACCCGGGCCGACGACCGGTTCTCGGAGGCGGCCATGGAAGACCGCAAGAAGGAGGGCTACTTCTGATGGCCGCTCCCCGCCCGCTCGGAGGCAGTGCGGCCTGACATGTCCGAGCTGCTGCGTTTCGCCACCGCCGGATCGGTCGACGACGGCAAGTCGACCCTCATCGGTCGGCTGCTGTTCGACTCGAAGGCGATCTTCGAGGACCAGCTCGACGCCGTCGAGTGGGCCAGCCAGCGCATGGGCGCCGACTACACCAACCTGGCGCTGCTCACCGACGGTCTCCGGGCCGAGCGCGAGCAAGGCATCACCATCGACGTCGCCTATCGGTACTTCGCCACGCCCAAGCGCAAGTTCATCATCGCCGACACGCCGGGCCACGTGCAGTACACCCGCAACATGGTCACCGGTGCCTCCACCGCCGACCTTGCGCTGGTGTTGATCGACGCCCGCAAGGGGGTGCTGGAGCAGTCGCGTCGCCACGCCTTCCTGTCGAGCCTGCTCGGGATCCCCCATCTCGTGCTGTGCGTCAACAAGATGGACCTGGTCGACTACGACCAGGCCGTCTTCGACGCCATCAAGGCCGAGTTCCGCGAGTTCGCGATGCGCCTCGACGTGCACGACCTGGCCTTCGTACCGATCTCCGCCCTCAACGGCGACAACGTGGTGCACCGCAGCGCCAACATGGGCTGGTACGACGGGTCGGCGCTGCTGCACCACCTCGAAGAGGTCCACATCGCGTCGGACCGCAACCTCATCGACGCCCGGTTCCCGGTGCAGTACGTGATCCGTCCCCACAACGCCGAGCACCACGACTACCGGGGCTACGCCGGCACGGTGGCCGGCGGCGTGTTCAAGCCCGGCGACGAGGTGATGGCCCTGCCGTCGGGTTTCACGTCGCGGATCCGCTCGATCGACACCTACGACGGCCCCGTGACCGAAGCTTTCGCCCCCATGTCGGTATCGATCACCCTCACCGACGAGATCGACATCTCGCGGGGCGACATGTTGTGCCGCCCGCACAACCAGCCCCACGCCGCCCAGGACCTGGACGCCATGATCTGTTGGCTCACCGAGCAGTCCGAGCTGCGGCCCGGCGGTCGCTACGTGCTCAAGCACACGACCCGGACGGTACGGGTGCTGGTGAAGGAGCTCGCCTATCGCCTCGACATCAACACCCTGCACCGCGACGAGAGCGGAGGCGGGCTGGCGCTCAACGAGATCGGCCGGGCCCGGCTGAGGGCCCAGGCCCCGCTCTTCTTCGACGAGTACCGCCGGAACCGCTTCACCGGCAGCTTCATCCTCATCGACGAGCAGACCAACAACACGGTCGCCGGCGGCATGATCATGGGCGTCAGCAACTGATGGCGTCGCGCTCGGCACCATGACCTCCGACATCACATGGCACCCCGGGGAGATCGGGCGGGAGCAGCGGCTCAGCCCGGGGGCGACGGTGTGGTTCACGGGCCTGTCGGGCTCGGGCAAGTCGACGGTGGCAGCCGTGTGCGAGCGGATGCTGCTCGAGGCCGGTCGGCCGGCGTACGTGCTCGACGGCGACAACCTCCGCCACGGGCTGAACGGAGACCTCGGGTTCTCGGCCGTCGACCGGGCCGAGAACGTCCGTCGTGTCGGCGAAGTGGCGCGTCTGTTCGCCGACGCCGGAGTCGTCGTGCTGGTGCCGCTCATCAGCCCCTACCGGGCTGACCGTGACCGGGTCCGGGCCGCGCACCGCACCGCGGCCTTGCCCTTCGTCGAGGTCCACCTGGCGACGCCGCTGAGCGTCTGCGAGGACCGCGACCCCAAGGGCCTCTACCGCCGGGCCCGGGCCGGCGAGATCTCCGGCTTCACCGGCATCGACGACCCCTACGAGGCCCCCTCGGCGCCCGAGCTCGTGCTGACCCCCGCCGACGGTCCGCCGGCGGCGCAGGCTGCGCTCGTCCTCGCCGCCGTGGGTGTGTAGCCGGTCAGGCTGCGTTCGTGGTGGCTGCGGCCACCAGTTGGGCGGCCTTGATCGGCACCCCGATGGCGGGAGCACCGTGGGGCTCGCCGGCGTCGTTGTAGCACTCGAGATGGAAGTGCTCGACCCGGGCCCATCTGCCGTCCACGTAGACGTTGCAGATCACCTGTTGCAACTTGGACTTGGCTCGGAACTTGACCGGCGCCCCGCAACCGGTGCACGACGCCGAGCTGCCGGCCTCGATCGATCGGAGCACCGCCCGGCTCCGCCACGCTGGTGAAAGTGCAGCCATGGGTGCTGTATCGGCCGGTCCCCGGTCCTCCTGAGCCCTCGGTCCCGGCCCCGCCTCGAACGATCCGAACGACCTAGTGCGGGACGCTCACGACGGACGAAGCGGCCTGAACATCACCGGTGTCGCGGGGCGAAGGTCGATGCGGTCACGGAGTCGCCAGCTTGCGCTGCCGACCAGCGCGATCGGCCCGAGTGTGCGGCGCCTCAGCGTCGGTAGAAACGGGAAGCGGCTCGCAGCAGGGAGCGGACCTCGGTCTCGTCGGCGCCGGCATCCACCAGATGCTGGACCCGGCGTTCGAGGTCGGCGGCGGCGTCCTCGTCGACGGGGGCGGCCGTCCCGAACCCGACTGGCCCCGCGGCTGCGGTGACCAGGATCAAGCAGAGGACCCCGATGGCGGCGGTCGAGCCTGCGGTGATAGCGAGGCCGACCCGGTTGGCGATCGAGCCGCCGACCATCCCGGCCACGCCAGCCACGCACAGGCCGATGACGATGCGGCGCACCGTTCGGGCAGTCATCGGTCCCGTATCCCGATTGGCCGACGGGGCGGGGGTGCGGCACCACCGAACCTGCACTCGGCCCCCACCCTCGTCACCCGTCGAACGGTAGCGGGGTGCCTTCGACCCTCGGCGAGCGATCCCGGCCCCGGCCCGGGGTGGCCCGGTCGGCCGGTGAGAGGCCGGTACGATCCCCCGTCGTCATGGTCGACGACCGTCCCTCGCCCCGGTTGCCCTTCGACGTCCCTGATCAGGGCGATGACCCGGTGGTTTGGGACCCCGAGCGGCGCCAATTCGTGCCTGCCGCCGATGCTGGGAACGCCGCGATCGATGAGGCTGCCGACGAAGACGACGCCACCGAGGCACCCGGGCAGCCGGACGGCCGGGACAGTCGCCAGTTCTACGTCGACGCAGCCGCGGTGGGCCAGGCTCCGCCACCGCGACGTGACGCCGAACGGCCGTTGACCGCGCCCGCACCGGGCCCGGACCGATCTCCGGCCTCGGCTCCTTCGCCGCCGCCCGACGTCAGCCACCGTCCGCCGGCACCGCTGCCCCTTCCCCGGCCGTCGCGCCCATCGCCAGAGGCGGCGCCGGCACCGGAACGACACCGACGGCGCCGCGCCCGAGGCCTCCCGGGCATCCGCCGGCCCAAGCTCCCGCTGAAGCTGATCCTCCTCCTGCTGCCGCTGCTGCCGTTGCTCCTCGTCGGTGGGACATTGCTCTATGTCAAGTCCAAGTTGGACGGGGTCGAGCGGGTCCCGGTGTCCGACGTGCTCGACGCCGGGGGACAGGGCACCAACATCCTCATCGTCGGGTCCGACACCCGCTCCGGCATCGACGACCCGACGACACCGGGCCAGCGCTCCGACGCCATGATGGTCCTGCACCTCGGCGCCGGCGGCGACAAGTTGATGTCGGTGCCCCGCGACCTGGTCGTGACGATCGCCGGCAGTGGGGCCCGTGACCGGGTCAACGCGGCGTACAACACCGATCTCGGTGGCGGCCCCGGGCGCCTGATCGAGACCGTCAGGGACAACCTCGGCATCCCCATCGAGCGCTACATGGAACTCGACTTCAGCGCCTTCTCAGGCGTCGTCGACGCCCTCGGTGGGGTCACCATCGAATTCGCCCATCCCGCCTTCGACGATGAGAGCGGCCTCTATGTGACCGAGGCGGGGCCCCAGCAGCTCGACGGGGAACAGGCCCTGGCCTACGTCCGGTCTCGCCACTACACCGAGGAGATCGACGGCCGTCGCGTGGTCGACCCGACCGGCGACCTCGGCCGCATCGGCCGTCAGCAGGAACTCCTGCTGACGGTGTTCCGTGAGATCGGGGAGTCTGGCAACCCGTTCACGTTGCTGCGGGTGGGCGGCAAGCTGTCCGAAGGCCTCGCCCTCGATGACGGGCTCGGTCTCTTCGGCGCGATGCGGCTGGTGTGGGACCTCCGGGGCCTCGAGCCCGAGACCGTGATCCTGCCGGTGGTGCCGGCCGGTGACGGGGCGACACTGCGGCTCGACCAGGCCCAGGCCTCGGCGGTGCTGGCCGGCTTCAGCTGAGCCCGACCCCCGAGGTACTGGTCCGGTGCGGCTGTGGTCCCCGGTCCGGGTGGTAGTCCCGCCGAGGAGGCGGCGTTACGAACTCGGCCCGGGCCCGGTCGCCAGACGTCCCAGCGCCCGGTGCAGGAGTACTCGTACGGCGCCCGGCGAGGGGCCGGTGATGTGGGCCACCTCGTCGGTGCTCAGCCCGCCGACGACCCGTAGCAGCACGACCTCGGCTTGGCGGGCCGGTAACAGCGAGGCCACCAGTCGGGCGGTGTCGTCGTCGGCCAGAGCGTCGAGGGCCCCGCTACCCCTTGCCCGGCCGCCGCCACCCCGCGACGGCGTAAGACCGCGGCTCTCGGTGGCCCGGCCCGAGCTGGCACCGGCCCGCAGTGGCAACGGGCGCGGCTCAGCGGGACTCGTCGCTGCGCTCGGCCAGACGGGCGCGGCGCCACACCTCGAGGGGCTCCTCGCCCTTCGCCCGGCACCAGTCGGTGAACAGCCGGTGGTACTCGTCGAGGACGATCCCGGAGAACAGGTGGGGCCGCGACGACGAGTGCACGAGGTCACGAGCCAGCTCCTTGCCGCCCAGCAGCTGGGCGCCCATCGCCGCCAGGACGAGGCTGCGCTCGTTCTCGCCGTCGGCCGGGGTGGCGTGGGCCCGGGTGTCGTGGACCACTCGGATGGCCGATCTCAGCGTGGCCACTTCCGAGGTGAGCCGCTCGTTCTCGGCGATCAGTTCGTCTCTGGTCATGGGCCGCCTTCCCTTCGTTCGTGGCGGCCGCCACCGGATCCCCCCGACAATCGGTGTCGGACACCTTCCCTTCATCGCGGCCGCCATGGTGACCGCGATATGCAAACTTCGCTACCCAACTGCTCAGTATCCTATGCAGAGATCTCACTGCCGGTGTACCGGAGAGACATCGGCACACCGGCACCGGATCTGATGCCGAGCCGCTTCAACGGCCCAGATCGGCCAGCGCGGTGTTGAAGTCGCTGGTCAGGGTTACCGCCTTGGCCGCGATCCTGGTCGTGACCGGACTGCTCGCCAGCCCGAGGGCGGTGTCGTCGCCGAGCCGGGCGACCTCGTCGCCGAGGCGCGACTGCACGTCGGCATCGGGCCGACGGACGGCTTCCCGTAGCGCCTCGGGATCATGGGCGCCGGGAGCCGGAGCCCGGTCGGACAGCACCAGCTCCTTGACCTTCTCGACCAGTCGGCCTGTCCCGTACGCCACCCCGACGAAGCTGGCTCCGACGCACAGGGGGGCGACTGGCCCGAACGCGGCGCACCCCCCGACCAGCGCCGGCGTGAGGGCGGCGGCGGTCGCCGTCGGGGACAGGTCGAGACCGGCCCCCATCGCGGCTCGCGCCGCCCGTTCGGCGAGGCCGACGTCGGCGTCATGGAGGAACTGGGCCACCCCGCCGGCGGCGATCCCAGCCACACCCACCCGGTTGCCGGCCTTGCGGAGTAGGTCGCGGCGCCGGGCGCCGACGGGCCCGTCGAGCACTTCGGCGGACGCGCCGGCGGTGGTGCTCAGATGGCCCCCGAGCGTGCCGGCGCCGGCGATGACCGTTTCTCCGGCCGAGGAGCTGCCCGGTCCCGGGCCGGCCGACGCGGCGCCGTCGTCGACGTCAGCCGAGCGGGGCGCACCAAAGGCGAGGACCGGTGCCGGGCGCACTCGGGACGGGTCGGGGGTGACGTGACGGACGCCGTCGCCGGGGTCGGGCCCGCCGAAGCGCGTCAGCGGCCCGGCCCCGGCCTGCTCGAAGGCGACCCCTACCTGGCGCACCCACTGGCCCAGCTCGTCGACCTGGAACGACCAGACCTCGACGTCCTCCGCCAGGGTCTCGCACCGCGCCTGGAACCGAGGATCACACCGTCGTCGGTACTCGGCGACGACGGCGGCCAGCTCGACGACCGGGAACCGCAACGCATCCCTGAGCACCGCAGTGGTGTCACCGAAGCGCTGCAGCCGAGCGGGCCGCGCCGACGAAGTCACGCCGGGCACAACTGTCCCGTGGCCATCAGTCCTCGACCGGCCCGCCGGCGACCATCAGGGTCGTCGCCGCCTCCTGCTCGGAACGTCCGGCGTCGGCTCGGGCCACGAGCTCGGCCATGGCCTGCACCATGCCGGCGCGCACCGCGGCGGCCGTCACCACCAGCGCCTCGACGTTGGCCCGGCCGCAGCCGATGAGCGCGGCCAGCCGGGGATCGAAGTCGTCACGATAGGGGCCGGACCAGTCCAGGGCGACCACCGATAGGTCGTCGGCCAGTACGCCCAGGGCCGTGCGCAGGCTCAGGGCGACGCGCAGCAGCTCGTCGCACAGCCGGCTGGCTACAGCCTGGTCGAACTCAGGAGCCTCCTCCAACATGAGAGTGTATGAAAGTGTATATGGCTGTACGTGTCAAGGGTTCAGCGGGACACCGGCTTGTACTTGATCCGGTGGGGCTGGTCGGCGGCCACGCCCAACTCCTTGCGCCGCCACGCCTCGTACTCGGAGAAGTTGCCCTCGAACCACCGCACCTGGCTATCGCCCTCGAAGGCCAGCACGTGGGTGGCGACCCGGTCGAGGAACCAGCGGTCGTGGCTGATGATCACGGCACACCCGGGGAACGACTCGAGGCCGTCCTCCAACGCCCGCAGCGTGTCGACGTCGAGGTCGTTGGTGGGCTCGTCGAGCAGCAGCACGTTGCCACCGGCCCGCAGCATCTTGGCCAGGTGGACCCGGTTCCGCTCACCTCCCGAGAGCACCCCGACCTTCTTCTGCTGGTCGGAGCCGGTGAAGTTGAACGAGGCCACATAGGCGCGCCCGCTCGCTTCCCGCCCTCCGATGTCGACGAGCTCGTGACCGCCGGTGATCTCCTCGTACACGGTCCTGTCGGGGTCGAGCGAGTCACGGGACTGGTCGACGTAGGCCAGCGACACCGTCGGCCCGACCACGACGGCGCCGGCGTCGGGCTGCTCGGCGCCGGTGAGCATCCTGAACAACGTCGTCTTCCCGGCGCCGTTGGGGCCGATCACACCGACGATGCCGGCCGGCGGGAGCGTGAAATCGAGGTCCTCGATGAGGAGCCGGCCGTTGTAGCCCTTGGCCACGTCGTGGCATTCGATCACGACATCGCCGAGGCGTTCGCCGGCTGCCATGGCGATCTCGAGCCGCTTGTCGTTGCTGCTCGACGCCTTCGCCTCGGCCAGCAGCTTCTCGTAGGCGCCGAGCCGGGCCCTCGACTTCGCCTGCCGGGCCCGGGGTGCCATGCGCACCCATTCGAGCTCGCGTTCGAGCGTCTTGGCCCGGGCACTGTCGGAACGCTGCTCGCTTCGGAGCCGGTCCTGCTTCTGGGCCAACCAGCTCGAGTAGTTGCCCTCGAAGGGGATGCCCCGGCCGTGGTCGAGCTCGAGGATCCACCGGGCCACGTTGTCGAGGAAGTAGCGGTCGTGGGTGATGGCGACCACCGTGCCCGGGTAGTCCCGCAACGTCCGTTCCAGCCAGGCCACCGACTCGGCGTCGAGGTGGTTGGTCGGCTCGTCGAGCAGCAGCAGGTCGGGCTTGGACAGCAGCAGACGGCACAGGGCGACACGGCGGCGCTCGCCGCCCGACAGGGTGCCCACGGCGGCATCTCCCGGCGGCAGGCGCAGCGCGTCCATGGCGATCTCGATCTGGCGGTCGAGGTCGTTGGCGCCCTTGGCTGCCATCTCGGCCTCTAACCGGGCCTGCTCCTCGCCGATCTTGTCGTAGTCGGCGTCGGGGTCGGCGTAGCGGGCTAGACAGGCGTCGTAGCGCTGCAACAGGTCGTCGACCGCGGCCACGCCGTCGAGGACGTTGCCCTTCACGTCCTTGGTTTCGTCGAGCGCCGGCTCCTGCTCGAGCAGCCCCACGGTGAACCCGGGGGTGAGGCGGGCCTCGCCGGTGAAGCCGTCGTCGCGGCCGGCCATGATGGCCAGCAACGACGACTTGCCCGACCCGTTGGCCCCGATGACGCCGATCTTGGCGCCGGGGTAGAAGGCGAGCGTGATGTCCTTCAGCACCTCCCGGTCGGGGGGGTAGAAGCGGCTCACCTTTCGCATGGTGAAGATGAACTGCGCTGCGGACGGCGGCATGGCTCGGACTGTAAGGCGTGCCGGTCGCGCCCCATCCACGGGGCCGCGGCGCGTGTCCACCGATGTGGGCGCCGCAGCGCCAGCGGAGGAGCGGTTGGGCGCGGCCTGCGTGGCCGGGGAACGCAGGCAGCAACGTAGGCTCGGCAACCGATATGGCTGACCAGCGCGGCACCACGAAGGCTCTCGGCCCCAACGAGTGGCTGGTCGACGAGATGTACGAGCAGTTCGTGGCCGATCCCAGCTCGGTCAGCCAGAGCTGGCGGGATTTCTTCGCCGACTACCGGCGTTCGGCCGATCCCCGCACCCCCCCGTCCAAGGGCTCCGAGGCGGGCGCGCCGTCGGCGACGCCGGCGCCAGCAGCGGCCGCCGCCCCCGCTGTCGCCGCCGCCGTCGACGTCGACTCGCCGGCGAGGGAAGGTCCGGTCCCCGAGCCGATCCGGGGGGCTGGCGCCCGCATCGTGGCCAACATGGAGGCCAGCCTCGGCGTCCCCACCGCCACCAGCTTCCGTGAGGTCCCGGCCAAGCTGCTCGAGGTGAACCGGCGGGTGGTCAACGGCTACCTGGCCCGCACCCGTGGGGGCAAGGTCTCCTTCACCCACCTGATCGGCTACGCAGTGGTGAGGGCCATTGCCGACACGACGCCGGCGCTCAACGCGACCTACTACGAAGGGCCCGAGGGCAAGCCGTTCGTGACCCGTCACGACCACGTCGGCCTCGGCCTCGCCGTCGACGTCGAGAAGCACGACGGGAGCCGCACCTTGTTGGTGCCGGTCATCAAGGACGCCGACACCCTCGACTTCCGGGCCTTCTGGATGGCCTACGAGGAGATCATCCGCAAGGTCCGCTCCAACCGGCTCTCGGTCGACGACTTCGCCGGCGCCACGATCACGCTGACCAACCCGGGCACGATCGGCACCAAGCAGTCGGTGCCCCGCCTGATGGCCGGCCAGGGCGTCATCGTCGGTGTGGGTGCTCTCGAGGTGCCGGCGGCGTTCGAAGGGGCGGACCCTGCCGCGCTGGCCGACCTGGGCCTGTCGAAGGTGATCACCCTGACCTCGACCTACGACCACCGCATCATCCAGGGAGCCGAGTCGGGTTTGTTCCTGAAGCGGGTGCACGAGCTGCTCCTCGGCGCCGACGGCTTCTACGACGCCATCTTCCGCGCTGTCGGGGTGCCCTACGAGGCGGTGCACTGGCGCCGCGACGTCAATCCCGTCGACCGTGAGGACGCCGCCGTCGTCAAGCAGGCGGCGGTGGACACCCTCATCCGCGTCTACCGGGTGCGGGGCCATCTGATCGCCGACCTCGACCCGTTGGCGTGGACCGAGCCCCATATGGAGAGCGAGCTCGACCCGGCGACGTACGGGTTGACGATCTGGGACCTCGACCGCGAGTTCCTCGCCAGCGGCCTCGCCGGCGCCCGCCGCCTCCCGCTGGGGCAGATCCTGGGCGTGCTGCGCGACGCCTACTGCCGTACCGTCGGCATCGAGTACATGCACATCCAGGAACTGGACGAACAGCACTGGGTCCAGGAGCACGTCGAGGGTGTACGGACCGACCTCACCAAGGAGGACCAGCGCCACCTCGTCGACCGGCTCAACGCCGCCGAAGCGTTCGAGACGTTCCTCGGGACCCGCTATGTGGGCCAGAAGCGCTTCGGGATGCAAGGGGCCGAGTCGGCCATCCCCATCCTCGACGCCGTGCTCGAACAGGCGGCTGACGCCGACATGGACGGGGTGGTCATGGGCATGGCCCACCGGGGCCGGCTCAACGTGCTCGCCAACATCGTCGGCAAGTCCTATGACCAGATCTTCAAGGAGTTCGAGGGCGCCATCGACCCCGAGTCGACCCAGGGCTCGGGCGACGTCAAGTACCACCTCGGCCAGTGGGGCAAGTTCACCGCTCGTTCGGGCAAGGCGATCGAGGTCGAACTGTCGGCCAATCCGAGCCACCTCGAAGCGGTCGACCCGGTGGTCGTCGGCATGGCCCGCGCCAAACAGGACCTCGTGAACGACCCCGGGTCGTTCTCGGTGCTGCCGGTGCTGGTCCACGGCGATGCCGCCTTCGCGGGCCAGGGCGTGGTGGCCGAGACGCTGCAGTTGTCGAGGATCAAGGGCTACCGCGTCGGCGGCACCGTCCACCTGATCATCAACAACCAATTGGGATTCACCACGCCGCCGGAATCGGCCCGGTCCTCGGAGTACTGCACCGACATCGCCAAGATGGTCCAAGCGCCGATCTTCCATGTGAACGGCGACGACCCCGAGGCGTGCGTGCGGGTGGCCCGGCTGGCGTTCGAGTACCGCCAGCGCTTCGGCAAGGACGTCGTGATCGACATGATCTGCTACCGCCGCCTGGGCCACAACGAGGGCGACGACCCGAGCTACACGCAGCCCCTCATGTACAAGAAGATCGAGGGGCGACGGTCGGTGCGCAAGCTGTACACCGAGGCGCTCATCAAGCGGGGGGAGCTCTCCCTCGAGGAAGCCGAGCGTGCCCTCGACGACTTCGGGGCCAAGTTGCAGGACGCGCTCGACCAGACCCGCTCACACTCGCCCGACCCCTCGGTGAAGGTCCGGGCCAAGGCTCCGCCGACGCCTCTCGGGTGCCTCCCACCGGTGGTCACCGGGGTCGACCGAGCGGTGATCGAGCTCACCTACGACGTCATGTCTTCGCCGCCCGAGGGCTTCACCGTCCACCCGAAACTGGCCCGACAGCTCGACGCCCGCACCCGGATGTTCCGCGACGAAGGCGAGGTCGACTGGGCCCTGGCCGAGTCGATGGCGTTCGGCACCCTCCTGTTGGAGGGCACCGACATCCGGCTCGCGGGCCAGGACACCCGGCGGGGGACGTTCAGCCAGCGCCACTCGGTGCTGGTCGACCATCAGACCGGACGGGAGTGGGCGCCGCTGGCCCACCTCGACCCCGACCAGGCCAAGTTCTGGATCTACGACTCGCTGCTCTCCGAGTACGCCGCCGTGGGCTTCGAGTACGGGTTCTCGGTCTCCCACGACAAGGCGCTGGTGGCCTGGGAGGCCCAGTTCGGCGACTTCATGAACGGCGCCCAGATCATCATCGACCAGTACCTGGTGGCGGCCGAGGACAAGTGGGCCCAACGGTCGGGCCTGGTGCTGCTGCTCCCGCATGGCTACGAGGGCCAGGGCCCCGAGCACTCCTCGGCCCGCATCGAACGCTTCCTCACGTTGTGCGCCGAGGACAACATCCAGGTCGTCAACTGCACGACCGCGGCCCAGTACTTCCATCTCCTGCGGCGCCAGACCCGCCTCGAGGCCCGCAAGCCGTTGGTGGTCTTCACGCCCAAGTCGCTGCTGCGGGCCCGCTCGGCCCGCTCGAGGGTCGACGACCTCACACGCGGCTCGTTCCATGAGGTGCTGGGCGACTCCAGCTACACCGGCGACCACCACGCCGTGCGCCGCGTCGTGCTGGCCTCGGGCAAGGTCGGCCATGACGCCATGGCGGCACGGGACGAGGCCGGCACGCCGGTGGTGGTGGCCAGGCTCGAGCAGTTGTACCCGTGGCCGGGCGAGTACCTGGCCGACGTGGTGGCGTCGTACCCCGAGGCCGCCGAGATCGTGTGGCTGCAGGAGGAGCCCGAGAACATGGGCCCGTGGAACTTCGTCGAAGGCCGTCTGCGCCGGGCCTTCGGCGACGACTACGAGGTGCGCCACGTGTCGCGCCCCGAGTCGGGTTCGCCCGCCACCGGGTCGCATGCGGTGCACACCCAGGAGCAGGAACAGATCCTCGAAGCCGCCGTCGTCACCGGCCTTTGACGCACATGCGAACGAAACCGTTGTGACCGTTGGGGTTTTGACCTGATCACACCATCGGGCCGATGATCGTCGGAACATATCTGCCGGCGCCGCCGCAGCATCATCGCTGCCGCCCTCACCAGAAAGCCTTGACATCCACGTTCCTCCGTCCACTGTTTGCTTGACTTGGCGGCCGACATGACTGGACGACACGTAGTGGTAGACGGCTCGAACATCGCGACCGAGGGCCGCGTCGCGCCGAGCCTCACCCAACTCGACGAAGCGGTGCGGGCGCTGCAGTCGGAGTACCACTACGAGGTCGTCACCGTCGTCGTCGACGCGACCTTCGGCCACCGCATCGACGAGCTCGAACGAGAGGTGTACGAAGACGCGGTCGTGAACGGCGAGCTGATCACGCCACCGGCCGGCGCAATCGGCCGTGGCGACGCCTTCGTGCTGCAGATCGCCGAGCGGGCCAACGCCGACGTCCTCTCCAACGACTCGTTCCAGGAGTTCCACGGCAGCCACTCGTGGCTCTTCGACGAGGGCCGTCTCATCGGCGGCAAACCGGTCCCGAACGTCGGGTGGGTGTTCGTGCTGCGAGCGCCGGTCCGGGGTGCGATCAGCCGCCGCTCGGTCCGAGACGCCCGAAAGGCCCCCACGGCGCCAAAGGCGCCCAAGGCCCCGGCGACGCCGGCCAAGCGGGCGCGCCCGGCGTCGGCGCCGGCAGCGGCCCGCACCGCCGAGCTGGCCACGGGCGCCACCAAGGAAGCCGCCCGGGGTGGGCGGCGACGGCGCAGCCGGGCCGACGGTGAGCGGCTGAACGAGCAGCTCGCCTATGCCACGTTCGTGATCGAGTACCCCATCGGCTCGGTCGTGCACGGCGAAGTCGAACGGTTCTCCTCGCACGGTGCCTATATCCGCGTCGGCGAGGCGCAGTGCTACGTACCCCTTCGTGACCTGGGGGACCCTCCTCCCCGTAGCGCTCGAGAGGTACTCGATCTCGGAGAAACACGAGCCTTCACGGTGCAGCGCTTCGACCCCGACCGTCGGGGTATCGACGTCGTCCCCACCGACCGCTCCACGCTCTCCCGGTCCGAGCGCGGCGCTCCTGCCGCCGAGGCGGCCGCCCCCGAGGCGTCCGGCAGGACATCACCACCCCCCGCCGAGGAGGCGCCCGTGTCCCCTGCCGCCAAGAGAGCCCCGGCCAAGAGAGCCCCGGCCAAGAAGACCGCCGCCGAGGCGGCACGGGCCTCGACCGCAGCCGCGTCGACGGCCAAGAAGGCGGCCGCCACCAAGGGCGCGGCCAAGAAGGCACCCGTCGCCCCCCGTGCGACCGCGACCAAGTCCTCCGCCACTGCCGCCAAGAAGGCGCCGGTTGGCGGCCGTGCCGCGGCGGCGAAGAAGGCGCCGGTGGCAGCCAAGAAGAGCGCGGCTGCGCCCAAGGCCCCCGCCAAGGCCGTGGTCAAGACCGCGGCCCGCAAGACGGCCGCCACGGCCAAGACGGCGGCCAAGAAGACCGCCACCACCGCCAAGACCGCGGCCCGCAAGACGGCCACCACGGCGAAGACCGCGGCCAAGGAGGCCGTCGCCGCGACCAAGGCTGCCCCCCGCAAAGCCGCGGCGGCGGCCAAGAAGGCGCCGGCTGCCGCCGGCTCCTCAACGCCGGCCAGGAAAGCTCCCGCCAAGCGGGCGCCCAGGAAGTCGGCCGGCAGCTAGGCGGCTCTCTCGGCCGGGCTCGTCTCGCCCCGGCCGAGGCCCGCGGTCCTCCTAGAGTGCCGGGCGTGCGCCTGGCCACGTGGAACGTCAACTCCCTGAAGGCTCGGCTTCCTCGCGTCGAGGCGTGGGTCGAGCAGTGCCAGCCCGACGTGCTCTGCCTCCAGGAGACCAAGCTCACCGACGACGCCTTCCCGGCCCTGGCGTTCGCCGCCCTCGGCTACGACGCCGTGCACCACGGGCAGGGGCGATGGAACGGGGTGGCCATCATCAGCCGGATCGGGCTCGACGACCCGGCCAACGGCTTCGCCCCCGACGACGAGATCCCGGCCGGCGAGGCCCGGGCCCTGTCCGCTACCTGTGGGGGCGTCCGGGTGGCGACCGTGTACGTCCCCAACGGCCGTGCTCTCGACGACTCCCAGTACGAGTACAAGCTCGCATGGCTCGAGAAGCTGCGCCGCCACCTCGACGCGGCCTGCACCCCGGAGTCGGACGTCGTCGTCTGCGGGGACTTCAACATCGCTCCCGACGACCGCGACGTGTGGGACGCCACCGCCGTCCACGGCGCCACCCACGTGTCGGCGCCGGAACGGGCGGCGCTGGCCGAGCTCCTGGACTGGGGCCTGGTCGATGCCTTCCGGGTTCACCGCGACGAGCCCGGCCTGTACTCGTGGTGGGACTACCGGGCCGGGAACTTCCACAAGAAGATGGGCATGCGGATCGACCTGGTGCTGGCGACGAAGGCCCTCGCGGCCCGCTCCCGGTGGGCGCTGATCGACCGCAACGCCCGCAAGGGCAAGCTTCCCTCCGACCACGCCCCGGTCGTGGTCGACTTCGGGCTCACCCCCTGACGACTGCCGGGCGTGCGGGGGTCAGGCCCCTGCACCCCCGCCGGTGCCCGGTGCGCACGTCGGCGCCCATCCCGCAGGCCCGCCCAGCGGCCGGCATCAGTGGTCCGGCCTAGGCGTGGCTTCGCCGTCACCCTCCGTCGTTGGTGCCTGGTCGGTAGGGACAGGGCGGTGGCGGCGGACGATGGCGAGGAGGTCGGGCCCGAACCGCTCGGCCCAGACCGGCCCCAGACGGGGCACGGCCCGCAGCGCTTCGGTGCCGGCCGGCCTGCGGGCCACGATCTCGGCCAACAGCAGGTCGTCGGCGATCGCCGCCGCCGGCACCTCCGCCGCCCGCGCCAGCCTCGAGCGCCAAGACCGGAGATCGTCGAGCAACGCAGCCTCGTCGGTGCTGACGTCGTCGCCGTCGACGAGGTTGCGGCGCGAGCGCGCCGAGCGCACCGCCTGACGGGCCGCGACCACGTGCACCGCCCCCGGGGCGGGAGCGTCGTCGGCGGCCAGCGCGGCGAGCAACGGGTCGATCTCGTCGAGGAAGGGCGAGCGTTGCCGACGTGACGTCCGGGCACCGAAGGCGCGCACCCGGGCCCAGGACAGGTGGAGCTCGTCGCCGGCCCGGGTGACGCCGACGTAGAACAGCCGCCGCTCCTCGTCCGCTTCCGCCGCGGTACGGGCGTGGGCGATGGGCACCAGGCCGTCCTCGAGCCCTACCAGGTGCACGACCGGCCACTCCAGGCCCTTGGCCGCGTGCAGGGTCGAGATGTCGACGGCGTCGCCGTGGCCGTCGACGTCGTCCCGGCCGATCGAGGCCACCAGCCAGGCGTTCAGGCCGGCCGCCGACGGGGACGCCTCGCCGGCGGAGTACTCCCCGGCGAGGCGCAACAGCTCGGCCAGGTTCTGTCGTCGGGCCACTTCGGCCGGGGCCAGCGCCAGTGCTTCGTCGCCATCGTCCTCGCCGCCGGCCTCGAGCCCGGAGAGCGACGCCTCGAGCGCGCCGAGGTGCTCGTGCAACCGGGCGCGGGAACGCCCGAAGGAACGCAACGCGCCGCGGACCTCGGGCAGCTCGAGGAACGGTGTCTGGCCCCGCACCCGGCAGGGGATGTGAGCCCGCCGGCAGGCCTCGCTGATCAGCACGGTCTGGGCGTTCGTGCGGGTGAGCACGGCCTGGTGCGACCACGGCGCGCCGGGGGCCCGGCGATCGCGGACGGCCCGGGCGACGGCCCGGGCCTCCGAGGCGTCGTCGGCGTAGTCCGTAATCGCCGGCACCGGCCCGTCGGCCCGGGTGGAGCGCAGCCGTGCCCCACCGAGGCCGCCGACGTCGAGCACGGCGTTGGCCACCGCTACCACCTGAGGCGTCGACCGGTGGTTGTCGGCCAACGTCACCGTCGTGCCCCCCCAGCGACGGGAGAAGTCGAGCAGGGGGCGGGCGTCGGCACCGTTCCAGCCGTAGATGGCCTGGTTGGGGTCGCCGACCACGCAGAGGTCGGGCCGGTCGCCTCGCCATGCTTCGAGCAGACGGGCCTGGAGCGGGTTCACGTCCTGGAACTCGTCGACGAAGAGGTGCCGGAACCGCCAGCGTTGGATGGCAGCCACGCTCGGGCCCGACTCGATCGCCCGGAGGCACAGCCACAGCAGGTCGTCGAAGTCGACCATGCGCCGGCGGTGCTTGTCGTCCTCGTACCGCCCGTAGAGCTCGGCCATGGCGGCAGGCTCGAGCGGGGGGCGCCGCCGCGCCGCGGCCGCCGCTTCGACGTACTGCCCAGGGCCGACCAGGCGGGCCTTGGCCCATTCGATCTCGGTGGCGAGGTCGGCGGTCTGGACCTGGGGCGAGCGTTGGTCGAGCGGCCAGAGCCGGCTGATGGCCCCGGTCTTGCGTTCGAGCAGCGCCGGCGGCATCTGCCCCTGGTCGGCCCACAGCGTGCGGAGCTGGGCGTAGGCGACCGCATGGAACGTGCCTGCGGTGACCTGGTCGCGCAAACCGAGGTGGCGGAGCCGCTGGACCACCTCGGTGGCCGCCTTGCGGGTGAAGGTGAGGGCGAGGACGTGGGCGGCGCCGGCCGACCCCGTTGCGCAGCGGTAGGCGATGCGCCGGGTGAGCACCCGAGTCTTGCCCGACCCGGCCCCGGCCAGGATGCACAGCGGGGCGGCGTCGGTCGTGACCGCCGTCCGTTGCGATTCGGTGAGCCCGTCCAACAGCGCGGCGGTGGCATCGACGGCGCTCACGACCGCCCCAATGTACGCGTTGCTCGCCGGCGTCCCCTGGCCACCCAGGCCGGGCCTGGCGGCGCCGGCGCTGGCGCTGCGGCAGTCGCGCCCACGGGCTACGCCGACGGCGTCACGCGGGCGGCCACGCCTCCGGTCGCCTCCGGGTCATGGCAATCCCATCGCCGCGTGCCAGCATCTTCCCCGTGGTCGAGATGAGCGCGGAGCGGTTCGAGGAACTGGTGGGGGAAGCCCTCGACGGGATCCCCCCCGAGCTCGGCCGGCTGATGGAGAACGTGGCCGTGTTCGTCGAGGACCGGTCCCGCAAGGGGCTGCTCGGCCTGTACCAAGGTGTCCCTCTCACCGAGCGGCAGGGATATGGCATCGGCGGTGGGATGCCCGACCGCATCACGATCTTCCGGCTGCCGGTCCTGGCCACCTGCGCCACCGAGCACGAGGTCGTCCGCCAGGTCCAGGTGACCGTGGTCCACGAGGTGGCCCACCACTTCGGGATCGACGACGCCCGTCTGACCCAGCTGGGATGGGCGTGAACGTGTCGCCCGGAGCGCCGGCCGTCCGGGCGGTAACGTCTGGTCGTGGCTTTCCCGCCTCGGCTCCTGAACGAGGGAGAGGAGCTCGTCCTCGACCTCCGGCCTCACTGGTGGTACATGTCGGGCCCGGCTGCGGCTCTCGTGGGCTCGGTCCTGTTCGGGATCGTGGTCTATGACCGTTTCGACGTCCTGAGGTGGCCGGCGGCGGCGCTGATCGTGTTCTGCGTGGTCTGGTTCCTGGTCCGCTATTCCAAGTGGGTCACGACCAACTTCGTCGTTACCGGCGACCGGGTCGTGTTCCGGCAGGGCGTGATCGCCAAGCAGGGTGTCGAGATCCCTCTCGAGCGGATCAACACGGTGTTCTTCAACCAGACGATCTTCGAGCGCATGCTGGGCGCCGGCGACCTCGGCATCGAGTCGGCCGGTGAGCGGGGGAGCGAGACGTTCAGCGACGTCCGTAGGCCGAGCGCGGTGCAGAACGAGATCTACCGGCAGATGGAGCGCAACAACGACCGCATGTACGGACGGGTCCGCCAGGCCAACCAGCCGGCCCCGACCGAGCCGGTCGTCGACATACCCGCCCAACTGGAACGTCTCGACGACCTCCGCCGGCGGGGCGTGATCTCCGAGCAGGAGTTCGCGGCCAAGAAGGCCCAGCTGCTCGAGCGGATGTAGCCCGCCGGCGCGCCGCCGGCTCATCCCTTCGAATCGGCTCAAATGGGGCAAACTGGAGGCTTCGAGCGACCCCGGGGAGGGCCGTGGAACACGCCACAACGGTCCTTGTGGTCGGGGACTCCAGCAGTGAGGCCGACTACGTGGCCGCGCTGTTGACCGGTGCCGCCGGCGAATCGTTCGTGGCCGAGGTGGCCGGCACGCTGGGGGCCGCCCTCGACCGGCTGGAGGGAGGCGGGGTCGACGCTGTCGTACTGGACCTGAGCCTGCCCGACAGCCACGGCGAGGACACGTTCGTGTCGATGTTGAGCGAGTTCCCCGAGCTCCCCGTGCTGGTCATGACCGGTGAGCAGGCCACCGCTCTCGGGCTGGCGGCGGTCAACCGCGGCGCCCAGGACTACCTGGTCCGCTCGGCGCTCGACGCCGACGGCTTGGGCCGGGCCGTGCGTTCGGCCATCGAACGTCAGCGGGCCTTCGAACGGATGAAGGCGCGGGCCCTCTTCGACCCGCTCACCGGCCTTCCCAACCGGGCGCTGTTCAATGACCGCCTGGCTCACGCGCTGGTGACCCGGCGCGGCACGGTGGCGGTGCTGTTCGTCGACCTCGACCGGTTCAAGCAGGTCAACGACCGGTTCGGGCACGCCGCCGGCGACAACGTGCTCGTGCACGTCGCCGACCGGTTCCGTCAATGCGTCAGGGTCGGCGACACCCTCGCCCGGATCGGGGGCGACGAGTTCGTCGTGCTGATCGAGGACGCGGCGTCCTCTGACGAGGCCGTGCAGGTGGCGACGCGCCTGGTCGCCGCCCTCGAGCACCCGTTGGCCGCCGACGGCCACGACCTGTCCGTCGGCGCCAGCATCGGCGTGGCCATGGCCGGCAAGGCGTCGACCGCCGAAGACCTCATGGGCGCCGCCGACCAGGCCATGTACCGGGCCAAGGCCGCCGGCGGAGGTGTCGGGCTGAGCCTGGCCCCGCCCGGCGAGCCCGTCGAGGCCCAGCGGTAGCCCACTGCGTCCCTGAAAGTCGGCCCGCCGTGACCGTCAGCCCGCCGGCAGCCCGACGGTCACGGCCAGGAGGTCGAACGCGGCACCGACCGTTTCGATGTCCTCGGGGTCGGCATCGGGGAGCTTGATGTCGAACTCGTCGTTCAGGGCCAAGGTGATCTCGACGACGGCGAGGCTGTCGGCGCCGAGGTCGTCGTCCCATCGGGCGCCGGCGGTCACCGTCGCCGGGTCGACGTCGAGCACGTCCGCCACCACGTCCTGAAACTTTGCGAACGCCTCGTCCCGGGTCATCCGGGGTGACGCTACTTGTGTCCCGTCCGGCTGATCATGTCGGTATCTCGACTCGGTCTGATCTGAGCGCCGCTGGCTGCGTCCTCGGTCTCACCGCAGATACCCGATTGCGCCTTCGATCTGCGTCCTTGCTATCGACGCCCAGCCCGGCCGAAATATCCAACGGATCAACCGGACGGGACACGGTGTCCCCGGAAGATCAGGGTGGCGTTGTGGCCGCCGAAACCGAAGCTGTTGCTCATCACCACGTCGACCCCGTCGGTGTGGCGGGCCTGGTTGGGGACGTAGTCGAGGTCGCAGGCCGGATCGGGGTCGTCGTAGTTGACCGTCGGGGGCAGGATGCCCGTGCGCAGCACCTGGACGCAGGCCACCGCCTCCAGGGCGCCGGCCGCGCCGAGCAGGTGGCCGGTCATCGACTTGGTCGACGACATCGGCACGCCGGTCCCCACGACGGCCTTCACTGCCATCGTCTCGATGCGGTCGTTGGGCGGCGTGGACGTGCCGTGGGCGTTGATGTAGTCGAGCGCCTCGGGCTCGATGCCGGCGTCGGCCAGGGCTACCCGCATCGACGCCATCGCTCCGGTGCCCTGGGGATGGGGGGCGGTGACGTGGAAGGCGTCGCTGGTGGCGCCATAACCGACCAGTTCGGCGAGGATCGTGGCCCCTCGGTCCAGCGCCTGCTGGCGCTCCTCGAGGATGACGACGGCGGCCCCCTCGCCGCACACGAAGCCGTCGCGGCCGGCGTCGAAGGGCCGTGACGCATGTTCTGGGTCGTCATTGCGGGTCGAGAGCGCCTTGGCGGCCGCGAACCCGGCCATGCCGATCGGGGTGATGGCGGCCTCCGCCCCGCCCGCCACGATGACGTCGGCCCGGCCGAGGCGGATCAGGTCGAGGCCCTCGCCGATGGCGTGACCGGAAGCGGCGCAGGCCGTGACCGGGCACGTGTTCGGACCGGTGAAACCGTGTTCGATGGCGATCTCGCCGGCCGCCATGTTGGGGATCATCATCGGGCTCAGGTAGGGGTTGACCCACTCCGCGCCGCGGGCGTTGAGCACGCCGACCTCGCGTTCCACGGTCGAGAGCCCGCCGATGCCGCTGCCCACGACCACGCCGACCCGGCTCGGGTCGTAGGCCGCGGCGAAGCCGGCGTGCTCGATCGCTTCGCTCGCCGCCGCCAGCCCGAACTGGGCGAAACGGTCGAGGTGCCGGGCACGGCGGCGACCGAAGCGGTCAGCCCCGTCCCAGTCCTTGACCTCGGCCGCGATCCGCACCGAGAACGTGGACGCGTCGAACAGCGACAGTGGAGCGACCCCGCCCTTCCCCGCCACCACGGCATCCCAGGTGTCGGCGACGTTGTGGCCCAGGGGGCTCACTGCGCCCAGGCCGGTCACGACGACACGGCGCAACTCCATCACGGCTCCGATCTCGATCTCCGTCCCATCCGGTGGGGCAGCGCCCCACGCCCATCCGAAAGAGCGGGCTCGCGTTGGCGTGCTCGCACCTCAGCGACGGGCCGCCACATTGCCATCTGGTCGCTGCGACATCCTCATGGAGACCCGTTCTGCGGCGAAGCGGGCCCCGCCGGCGGCCGCCAGCGCGGCGATGACCACCGGGAACGAGAAGGAGTCTCCGCCAACGTAGCGGTCGGCCAGGGCGGTGACGGTTACGGCCACCAGCGCGGTCCGGGTCACGCGGCCGGCGCCGGCCGCCACCGCCACGACGACCACGGTCAACGTCTGGCGAAGCCCGAACGGCGACGCCGACACGAAGCCGGCCTGGGTCGCGTGCAGGGCACCGGCGGCGCCGGCCAGAGCAGCGCCGGCGCCGGCGGCAACGAGAGCCCACCCATCGTCGCGAGCCGCGGCCGGGCCATGGCCATGAGCCGACCGGGCGGCGAGCAGGGCACCCGTTCCCCGCGCCGCCGCCAGGCCGGCGAGGGCCAGGGCCGCTGCTACCAGGTACTGGCGTCGAGCGTCGACCGGGGTGCCCGAGAGCTCGATCAGGGGCACGCCGGCGATGCCGGCGGAGCCGCCCGTGAAGGGAGCGGACCGGTACACGGCGACGAGGGCCACGCCCACCGCCAAAGTGACGGTCACGCCGGCGGCGGCACCGGACCGAAAAGGCCACCAGCGGGCGCGGGCGGTGTAGGCCGCAACCCCCGCTGCCGGTGCGGCGATGATCATCCCGAGGGCGGCGGCGACGGCCATGGCGGCGACGAGGGCGGCCCAGAACGACTGGCCGGCGTAGACCATCAGGAGCGCGCTCACGTAGGCGCCGGCGCCCTGGACCGGGGCGTGGGCGAGCGAGACCTGACCGGTGGCCCCGAAAGGGACCTGGAACCCGACGGCGAGGAGGACGGCGATGGCGGCGGTGGTACCGAGGTCGTAGGTCCCGGCGCGGTCGAGCACCAACGGCCACGCCGTGATCGCCGCTACGGCAGCACCAGCTGCCCCCATCGCCCATGGGCGCGGTCGTCCTTTGCGGGCGCGATCCGTCCCCATCTGGCACCGCGGCGCCGATGGTCGTGTGCCGGCGCCCATGCCCCCATCCTCGCCCAGGGCGTGCGGTGCCGAAGCGCGGCGAGGGACCACATTCCACTCTGCGCGCCCCACTCAGCACCCACCGTGGCTGATGGCTAGATTCCGGGCCGACGACGATGGGTGCGGGGCGCAGCCCCACTGCACAGCTTCGACGTCGTCGAAGGAGCACTCGATGCCCACGATGCAGCCCGCCCGGAGACGATCGACACGAACGCAGACCCAGAGGGGGCCGAGGAACGGCCCGAGGTTGTTGGCCCTTGGGCTGGTGGTCGGTTCCCTCGCGGCCGGCCTGACCCCGGCCGGCGCCGACCCGAGCCCTCCGGCGCTGCAGTGGGGACCATGCCCGCCCCCTCCCGAGGGAATCCCCGACGCGGGACAGGAATGCGCCACCCTCACCGTGCCGCTCGACTACGGCCTGCCCGACGGGCGGACCATCGATGTCACCGTGTCACGAGTAGAGGCGGCCAACCCCGCGCTTCGCCGCGGTGTCCTGATCGGTAATCCGGGCGGTCCAGGCGGCCCCGGCCTGGACCTGCCCCGGATCTTCTCGGTGCTCTTCCCGCAGGCGGTGCTCGACCGCTACGACCTGATCGGCTTCGACCCTCGCGGTGTCGGCACCAGCGCTCCCGTCTCCTGTGGGCTGTCCGCCCCCGAGATGACCCAGGCGTTGGTGCCGCTCACGCAGCCGGGCGGTTTCGGGGCCACGGTCGACTTCATGCGCGACGTCGCCGACGCCTGCGCGAGCACCTCGGGGGCCGAACTCCCGCATATGACCACGGCCAACACGGCACGCGACCTGGACCAGCTGCGGCTTGCTCTGGGCGAGGCCCGGGTCTCCTACCTTGGCTACTCGTACGGTACCTATCTCGGGGCGGTGTACGCCTCCCTGTTCCCGGACCACACCGACCGATTCGTGCTCGACAGCTCGGTCAGCCCGAGCTGGGCTTGGCGCCAGCAGTTCCGTTCGTGGGGCCTCGGGGGCGCAATACGGTTCCCGGACTTCGCCGACTTCGTCGTCACCAACGAAGCCACTTACGGCTTCGGCGGGTCCCGTGACGAAGTGAGCGCGTTCTATCTCGATCTGGTCGAACGCCTCGACGCCAACCCCATCCCGCTGCCCGACGGGACGACTCTCAACGGCCCGTTCTTCCGCGAGCTGACCTTCGGCGGGCTCTACCACGACGCCTTGTTCCCGCCGACGGCTGGCCTGTGGCAGCTCGCCGACTCCTCGGCCCCGGGAGCCCAACTGCAGGAGCTCGTCTCCCGCCTCGGTGGCGGCGCGTCGATGGCGGCGACGCCAGAGGACAACGCCGGCGCCTCGGCCCTTGCGATCATCTGCGGCGACGCCCCCTGGTCGCGTTCGGTTGACCGGTACCGCCGCGAGCTGGGCTTGGACCGCGCCGTGTTCCGCCTCTTCGGTGAGCTCGGTTCGAACATCTGGCCGTGCGCCTTCTGGCCCAACGGCCTGCCCGAGCCCGCCGTCCCGATCGCCTCGCAGGGACCGGGCAGCATCCTGGTGGTCCAGAACGTCCGCGACCCGGCGACGCCCCTGCCCGGCGCGCTGTTGATGCGCTCCGCCCTCGGAGGGCGCGCCCGGATGGTCGTCGCCGACCAGGGGGGCCACGCCGTCTACGCCCTGACTCCCAACGCCTGTGCCAACGACAGGACGACCGACTTCTTGGTGAGCGGGACGGCCGGGGACAGGGTCTGCGCCGCTGAGCCGCCACTGGTAGGAGCGGCCGACGCCCGTTCGGACCCAGCCCGCGCCCGAGCCGCCGACGAGCTGCTCCGGCTCGTGCGCTAGCGCCGGTGCCATGACGCTCCGGGCCCGCGACGGCGGGCGGGCTCCGGAGCTCGTCCGGTTGCATGCCGGGGACGGGCGGTCCCCTGGGTTGCCGGGCCCGTAGGGGCCACGCACGGCGTCCTCCTCGCCAGGACGGGCCCCGGGCCACGGGTAGCATCGGCTCCGTGGTGAGCGCCATCGTGCAGGAGCAGGCCGACAGGGCGGCGCAGTCGCTCAGCGCCCTGGCCGAACCCCACCGCCTGCTGATCATGCGCCAGCTGCGCCGGGGGCCCCGTACTGCGGGCTACCTGGCCCGTGCCCTCGGGATCGCGCCGTCCCTGGCCAGCCACCATCTCTCGGCGCTGACCGCGGCGGGCCTGGCCCGCCGCCGGCGAGTGGGCAACAGCGTCTGTTACAGCCTCGAATGGTCTCGTGTACGTGACCTCCACGAGCGGGTAGGGCGCCTGGTGGGCGCCTCCGGTGCGGTGGCTGAACGGGGCGCGCCGCTACCTGACGAACCCTGCTGAGCGAGCCGGACATGCGAGGGTGCGAGCACGGCGACGTCCATGTACGGGTTGGGCTCCGTAAGGGTCCTCGACGGCACAGCGGCCGTCCTCGGCGCGGCGCGGATCGATCGTGACCAAAGCGTGAGGGAACGGGAGGCGCCTCCCGGCTCCGTCCCGACCGGCGAGGGGAACAGGACAGTTCGATGGATGTGAGCCAGCTCGAGCCCGTGGTCCGCAAGTTGATGGCCTCGCACCTCGACATCGACGAGGACCGTCTGGTCAGCACCGCCCGTCTGGGCGAGGACCTGTGCATCGACTCTCTGGCGGCCACCGAGATGACCCTCGTCTTCGAGGATGAGCTCGACATTGCCATCCCCGACGAGTTGCGGGAGGACGTGCGCACCTTCGGCGACGTCGTGGCGCTGGTCCGCTCCCGCTACCAGGAGCGTTACCCGGGCTGAGCCGACCGGGCCGGTCTGCTGCGGGCGCCGCTTCGCTCCTGCTTCCCCAGACTGTCACCGGACGGCCTGGCGGACGGGACACCAGCTGGGGGGCTGCGCGCCCCCGGCCCCCATCGCCGCCCGGCTCCCTGGCGGTCGCTCGGTCGGCATCTGCTCGGTCCCGAAACTCGTCACAACGTCAAGCCTTCTCGGGACCGAGCAGATCTAGCTCCCGGCGCTCGGGAGGCCCCGACGAGAGAGGACCACGGTGGTGTCCCCCGCCCGTAGGCCGTCGACCAGGCGACGGTGGGCGGCGCCGGAGAGGCGCACCACGTCGGCGTCGACGAAGTACCCGGTGAGCGGCGTGCCCGATTCCAGGAGGCGCACCACCTCGCCGGCGCTCGAGGCCAGCGCCGCATCGAGACCATCACCGGCGCTCGTGCCCTGGGAGTGAGCGGTCGTGACGGCCCGGCCGAGGAGGGCGTCGGTGGCCCACAACCCGAGGCCCGGCTGCACGCGGGCCTCGCACGTTGCCGCCCACCGTCCCGATGCTGCCGCCCGCTCAGTGGCGGGCCTCCCCCGGCGGCGGTGGTCCCCTGCGCCGGCTCCCCGGGCCAGCGCAGCGATGTCCAGTCCGCCGACGGTGACCTGCACGGTGTCGAGCATTCGTCCGTCGCCGTCGTAGGCTGCGGCGACGGTGCGGGGCAGGGCCTGGTCGAGGGGGAAGGCCCGGGCGGCCCACCGCCGGACGAGGCGATCACGGGCGCCGCCGTCGCCGGTGAAGCCGGCGAAGTCGTCCCGCCGCCGCCGCAGCCAGTCGTGGAGGTGGCGGCGGTCGACTCCATGGTGGCGGGCGACCAGCACGTCGACGACCAGACGATCGAGCTCATAGGCCGGCGTCGAGGCCACCGCCATCGCCACCGGGTGGGCGGGGTGGTGGGCCCTGAGCTCGGGCACCGCCCGTGCGTGGGCCGTGCCGACATGGTCGAGCGCCCTGACCAACGCCCCGGTCTGGCCCCGCCGGCCCGGCGGGCCGGTCCCCGCCACGTAGCCCTCCACGAGCCGGGCGTTGGTCCCGTCGAACGTCGACCACGCCGCCGACCGATCGCCCAGTCGTCGGGCGACGCCGCCGGCCCAGGCCGCGAAGCGGTCGGGGCTGTCGAGACGCAGCCACGGGTCGCGGCCGAGCCACTCCGGGGGCTGGCCCCGGTAGAGGGCGGCGATCGGCGCGAGGCCCCGGTCGCGGCAGGCGCCGAGGAGGTGGTGGTAGCCGCCGAGCACGTCGTCGTCCCAACGGTCCTCGACCGGCTGGCAGGCGGCCCAGTCGATCCCGACCTGGACGCTGTCGCAGCCGGCCGCGGCGATGCCGTCGAGACCGGGTTCGAAGCGGCGCCACCAGCTGCTGCCGACGGGCTCCGCCGGGGTGGCCAGGGAGGCGCCGAACCGGAATGCTTCGGGCAGGACGAAGGGTTCGAGCTCGTCTCTCACCGGTCGATCGTGGCCCGGGGAACGCCGACGAGCAACGCCGGCCACGGCCGTGCCGGCCGGGTGTCAGGATGGCGCCATGCCTCTCGCTCCGGCCAACGGCATCGACCTGTGGTACGACACCTTCGGCGACCCCGACGGCCCCGCCCTCCTGCTCGTGACCGGCCTCGGTGGCCAGGCGGTGGCCTGGGACGACGCGTTCTGCGAGGCGTTCGCCGATCGGGGTTTCTTCGTCATCCGCTTCGACAACCGCGACGCCGGGTTGTCGACCTGGATCCCCACCCCGGGCGTCGACGTCATGGGCATGGTCTTCGCCACCTTCGCCGGTCGCGAGGTCCAAGCCCCCTACCTGCTGTCGGACATGGCCGACGACGCCGCAGGCCTGCTCGCGTACCTCGGTGTCGAAGCGGCCCACGTCGTAGGCGTGTCGATGGGCGGCATGATCGCCCAGACCCTGGCCATCGAGCATCCGGGACTGGTGCTGAGCCTCACCTCGATCATGTCCAGCACCGGTGACCGCGACGTGGGCCAGCCCGCCCCGGAGGCCGTCCGGGTGTTCCTCCGTTCCCCCGCCGCCGACCGTGCCGACGCGGTCGAGGCCGCGGTGGAGGCGTGGCGGGTGTTGGCTGGGCCGGTCTTCTTCGACGAGGAGCGCACCCGCGACCGCGCCGGCCGCTTCTACGACCGGGCATTCAATCCCGAGGGCATCCAGCGTCAGCTGCTCGCCATCTTCGCCTCCGGCTCCAGGACCGAGCACCTTCACCGTCTCGACCTGCCGACCCTGGTGGTCCACGGCGACATCGACCTCCTGGTGGCGCCCAGCGGCGGCGTGCGCACGGCCGAAGCGATCCCCGGTGCCGAGCTCGACATGATCGAGGACATGGGCCACGAGCTTCCGCCGATCCTCTGGAGCCGCATCGTGGAAGCGGTCACCCGTCTCGCCGCCGGCGCCATGACACCGTGACCCGGTACCGGTGCCCGGCGGGCCGGGGTGGCGCCGGCCCTCCCATCCGGTGGCCCCGTCTGGGGCGGTGACCACGATGGCCGACGGTCCCCTCCGGGGCGTACGGGTGCTGGAGATCGCCGGAGCCGGTCCGGGCCCGTTCTGCGCCATGATGCTCGCCGACATGGGCGCCGACGTGGTCCGTGTCGACCGGGCCGCGGCCGTACGCGGTGGTGATCCCGGCACGCCCCCGGCCGATGTGCTCAACCGGGGCCGGCGCTCGATCGGGGTCGACCTCAAGCACCCGTCGGGCGTCGAGGCGGTGCTGACGCTGGTCACCGGCGCCAGCGTGCTGATCGAGGGGTTCCGGCCCGGTGTGGCCGAACGGCTCGGCATCGGGCCCGACGACTGCCTCGCTCGCAACCCCGCGCTGGTCTACGGGCGGATGACGGGCTGGGGCCAGCACGGCCCCTACGCCGATCACGCCGGCCACGACATCAACTACATCGCCCTGGCCGGGGCCCTGGCCCACTTCGGCGGCGTCGGCCAGGCGCCGGTACCGCCTCTCAACCTCGTCGGCGACTTCGGCGCCGGCGGCATGCTGCTGGCCTTCGCGGTCGTGTGCGGCCTGCTCGAAGCGGGCCGTTCCGGTCAGGGCCAGGTGATCGACGCGGCCATGGTCGATGGGACCGCCACCCTCATGACCATGATGTACGCCTTCCAGGCGATGGGGCTGCTCAGCGAGGAGCGAGGGACCAACCTGCTCGACGGCGGCGCCCACTTCTACGGCGTCTACGAGTGCGCCGACGGGGGCTTCGTCTCGGTCGGTTCGATCGAGCCCCGCTTCTACGCCGAGCTGCTGAGGGTGCTGGGGCTCGACCACGACGAGCTCGGCTGGCAGATGGACCGCACCCGCTGGCCGGAGATGAAGGCTCGCCTGGCCGAGGTCTTCGGGTCGAAGACCAGACCGGAGTGGTGCGAGCTGCTGGAGGACAACCCCGAGCTGTGCTTCGCCCCGGTGCTGACCATGACCGAGGCCGCCGAGCACCCCCATCTCGTCGCCCGGGGCACCTTCGTCGATCGCGACGGTGTGCTCCAGCCGGCCCCGTCGCCTCGCTTCTCCCGTACTCCGGGCGACATCCAGCGGCCACCGCCCCACGCCGGCCAGCACACCGACGAGGTGTTGGCCGACTGGACCGGTGCCGACGCGGCGCGGATCGCCGAGCTCCGCGCCGCGGCGGCGGTGGCATGAGCCGGCGCCGGACGCGCTCGACGGTACGGGAGCTGGGCGAAGACGGGGCGAGCCCCGCGCCGCCGCGCCCGTCCCCGCCGGCAGTGCCGCCTCCGCCGGTCGGAGAAGCCGGACCGGCCGTTGACGGCGAGGAGCACCTGGTCCTCGACGACCTCTTCGACAAGCTCGAGCAGTTCCGCGTGCTGCGCCGGGTGGGGGACGAAGCCGCCACCGAGGAGATGCTCGACGAGCTCGGCGCCCACGACCCGGTCGAGCAGCAGATCGTGCTGGAGCTGTCGGCGTCGCGTGTGCTCGGCTATCCCGAGCGGTTCGAGGAAGCCAACGCCCTGGCCATGCACGCGCTCGAAGTCCTCGACCGCAACGGCGCCCGCGCCCCTCGCGTGCCCCGGCTCGGGCCGCTGACGCCGCTGGCCAAGTTCCTGGTGCAGCTCGTCGTGCGCTTCATCGTGCGCAACCACCAGGGCGACGTAGTCGACGCCGTCCGGAACCTGTACGGCCGTCGGTTGGCCTGGTGCCGGCCCAGCGACCCGGCCCGCCCGCTGCTCCTGCGCGCCCGTCAGATCAGAACGCGGAACGGGTGGCGGCGGCGTACAAGGGCAACCCGATCGGCGTGCCCACCTTCCTGCTCGGAGGCGCCGCCGTCTCGTCCGTGGCCCAGGGCCTGAGGGTGGTGGTCGGGAGCGCTGTGGGTCCCGTCTGGCCGCCGTCATCACCGTCGTCGGGGTCTTCTCGTTGCTGGGCGTGCTCTCGTGGGCAATCCTGCGGGGCGCCGCCATCGCCCGCCACCGCATCCGCCTCACCGTGCAGGGCCCGCTCGAAGCGCTGTGGGAGACGGTGGGCCGTTGCGGCCGGCCCCCGCGTGACGACGCCAAGACGTTCGCCGTCTACGCCATCGTCCTGACGGTCGTGGGCTGGGTCGTCATCCCGGCCGGCGCCCTCTTCATCTGGACCGCCTTCTGAGCCCTACTTAGTCTGGCCCTATGGCGACCTTGGTCTGCTTTCATGCCCATCCGGACGACGAGTGCATCCAGACCGGGGGCGTGATGCGCAAGGCGGCCGACGAGGGGCACCGGGTCGTGCTGGTGGTCGCGACCAAGGGGGAGCACGGCGAGGTTGCCGACGGGTTCCTCGACCCCGACGAGACGCTGGAGAAGCGCCGGGTGGCCGAGACCCACGCCGCGGCCGACATCCTCGGTGCCGAGCGGGTCGAGTTCCTCGGCTACCTCGACTCGGGGATGATCGGGACGCCGACGAACGAGCTGCCGGGGTCGTTCTGGCAGGCCGACGTCGAGGAGGCGGCCGAGAAGCTGGCGGTCATCCTCCGCGACGTCGAGGCCGACGTGCTCACCGTGTACGACGACCACGGCGGCTACGGGCACCCCGACCACATCCAGGTCCACCGGGTCGGCCTCCGAGCAGCCGAACTGGCCGGGACCCGACGCGTCTTCCAGGTCACGGTGAACCGAGACGAGGTCCGGGAGTTCGTCGAGCGACTGCGCGAGGGGGGTGTCGACCTGTCCGAGTTCGACGACGGCGCGCCCGACGTCCTGGAGGACCCCGACTTCGGCAAGCCCGCGGTCGAGCTCACCGCCCGTGTCGACGTGACGCCGTGGGCCGACGCCAAGCGCCGGGCGATGCAGGCCCACGCCAGCCAGATCGGCGACCAGTCGTTCTTCCTCAGGATGCCGGCCAACATGTTCGCGCTGGCCTTCGGCACCGAGTGGTTCATCCGGGCCGGTGAGGGCCCGGGCATATCCGAGACCGATCTCCTGGAAGGGCTGCGCTGATGGCCGACCTTGTTGAGCTGTACCGCCGGAACACCGACCTGTTCGACGCCCGGGTGGTGGCCATCGCCGACGACCAGTGGTCCGACCCCACGCCGTGCTCCGAGTGGGACGTCCGCACCCTGGTCAACCACGTGGTCTACGAACTGCTCTGGGTACCGCCGCTGATGGCGGGGCAGACGGTCGATGACGTCGGTGACCGTTTCGACGGCGACGTCCTCGGGCCCGTGCCGAAGGCAGCCTCGTCCGAGGCCGTCGGTCCTGCGTTCGCCGCGCTCGAGGCCGACGGCGCCCTCGAGACCGTCGTGCACTTGTCCTACGGGGACGTACCCGTCGAGGAGTACCTGGGCCAGCTGGTCACCGACATGGCGGTCCACGGCTGGGACCTGGCCCGGGCCATTGGCGCTGACGACGTGATCGACCCGGAGACCGCCCGGGTGCTCTGTGACTTCTGGGCCGACCGGAGCGAGATGCTCGCTTCGAGCGGGCTGTTCGGCGAGCCGGTCGAAGTGTCTCCCGACGCCGGGCCTGAGGTCCGGCTGCTCGGGCTTCTGGGCCGCCGGCCGAGCTGACCGATGGCGGGCGAACTGGCCGTAGCCTTTGGGCCATGACCGATGACGCACCGTTCTGGCGGGGGATCAATCACCTCGCCCTGGTGACCGGGGACATGGACGCCACCGTGCGCTTCTATCACGGGGTGCTGGGGGCCCGATTGGTGTCGACGATCGGCACGCCGTCGTTCCGCCACTACTTCTTCCGTTTCGGCGACGGCCAGACGCTGGCCTTCTTCGAGTACGCCGGCGAAGCGCCGGACCGTTTCGCGCTGCCGGCCGGGGTCGCCGACCACCGCAAGCCGCAGTTCGATCACCTGTCGTTCAACCTGCCCGACGAGCACGCCCTGGAGGCGCTGCGGGACCGGCTCAAGTCCCATGGCTGTGAGGTCACCGACGTCGTCGACCATGGCTTCTTGCGGTCGATCTACTTCAGCGACCCGAACGGCATCGCCCTGGAGGCGTCATGGTGGGTCATCGATCCCACCGGTCGCGACACGGACTATGCCGACTCCCGGTTGTTCAACGACACCGACCCCGTGCCCGCGGTGCGAGAACTCCAAGCAACCGGTGCCCTGGCCCACCTACCCACCACCGGCCTCGTCGCCGACGAGGTCGTCGACCCGGCGTAACCGTCACCGGCTGGGGCCCGGCGCGGGCGCCGAGGAGCGTGACCACGCAGTCCCGTCGGGCTGTCGTCGACGCGAGCACCGCAGCGCCGACGCAGGTGCGGCCACGCCCTGGCCTACATGGCCGGGGAACGCAGCCAGCACAGCCTGCGTGACCGGGGAACGCAGCCAACATGCCATGCTCGGGGCGTGAGCATCGTCATCGTCAACGCCATCACCGTCCCGGCCGACGGGGGAGACGAGTTGGCCCAGCGCTTTGCCGCCCGGGCTGGCGCGGTCGACGCTCAGGACGGTTTCGAGGGGTTCGAGCTGCTGCGCCCGACCGACGACCGCATGGTCTGGCTCGTCGTGACCCGCTGGCGTGACCGCGAGGCCTTCGATGCGTGGGTGTCGAGCCCATCGTTCGCTCACGGCCATGCCGGCGCCGACCGCCCGGCGGCCCACGGCGGCCCTGTCTCGGTGTCGAGCGAGGTGTGGTCCTTCGACGTTGCCGGCGGGTCGGCGCCGGCCTAGGCCCGAGCGCGCGGTGACCAAGACCGAAGGCGGACCGTCGACGCCCTCCATCGCCGTCACCGGCGCGACCGGGCGACTCGGCTCCCGGGTGGCCCGGCTGGTGGCGGCCGCGGGTCGACCTCAGCGGCTCGTCGTGCGACGCCCTCCGGGCGACCTCGAGCTGCCGGGCACCGAGGCGGTGGTGGTGGCGGGCGGCTACGGCGACGGCGACGGGGCACGACGGGCGCTCGAGGGCACCTCGGCCGTGCTCATGGTCTCCGCCGCCGAGGCGGTCGACCGGGTGGGCCAGCACCGGGCGTTCGTCGATGCCGCGGTCGCCGCCGACGTGGGCCACGTCGTGTACACGTCGTTCTACGGGGCGTCCCCGGCCGCGGTCTTCACGTTGGCCCGTGACCATTGGGCCACCGAGGAGTACCTCCGGGACAGCGGGATGGGCTGGACGTTCCTACGCGACAACCTCTACCTCGACCTGCTCGCGGACATGGCCGGGCCGGACGGTGTGATCCGTGGCCCGGCCGGTGACGGCCGCTTCGCCGGTGTCGCCGTGGACGACATCGCCGCCGTCGCCGCCGCCGTGATCATCGACCCTGCGCCGCATGCCGGCCGGGTCTACGACCTCACCGGTCCCGAGGAACTGACGATGGCAGAAGCCGCCGCCATCATCACCGCCTCCACCGGTCGTGATGTCAGCTTCCAGGACGAGACCGCCGAGGAGGCCTACGCCTCGCGCTCGCACTACGGCGCCCCCGACTGGCAGGTCGATGCCTGGGTCAGCACCTATCGCGCCATCGCCGCCGGGGAGATGGCAGGTGTTACCGATGTCGTCGAGCGCATCGTCGGTCGCCCGCCGATGGCCCTTCGGGACCTGCTCGGCGCGGGGTGAGGGGCCCCGTCGACGGCATGGAACTCGAGGTCTGCGCCCCCGCTGAGACGTAACCACGCTGGGCTCGAGGCCCGGGGCACGTTTGGTGTCGTAGGGCCCGGTCCACAACCATCGACGGTGTGGCTGTGGTACTCGCGGACGTCGCCCTGATCGAGTTCCACCGGGGGTTCGCCTGGGTGGTCGTCATCGGCAACGGCCTGGCTGGGCTGTGGGCGCTGGCCGCGCACCGATGGCCGTCACTGCGCACCCGTGCGCTGTGGTGGTACACGATCGCGGCCGAGGTCACCATGTTCGTCCAGGTGGCCCTGGGCGTGGCCATCGTCAACGCCGAGGACGTCGACCCGCCCCAGTTCCACCTGCTCTACGGCTTCGCCGGCATCATCGCCATCGGCATCGTCTACAGCTACCGCACCACGTCCCCCTGGGTGGCCGAACGCAGGTACCTCGTCTACGGCGGCGCCGGCCTCTTCCTCATGGGCCTCGGCATCCGAGCCATGCTCGTCGCCAGCGTCTGACCTAGATCTGCTCGGTCCCGAGAAGGCTTGACGTTGTGACAAGTTCCGGGACCGAGCAGATGCCGACCGAGCGACCGCCAGGGAGCCGGGCGGCGATGGGGGCCGGGGGGGCGCAGCCCCCCAGCTAGAGATGGACTATGGGGCAGGTGAGGGTGCGGGTTATGCCGTCGATCATCTGTACCCGGCTGACGACCATCTTGCCCAGCTCGTCGACCGAGTTGGCCTCGGCCCGAGCGATGACGTCGTAGGGCCCGGTCACGTCGTCGGCGGTGACCACGCCGTCGATGTTGCCGACCTCCTCGGCCACGAACGCCGCCTTGCCCACTTCGGTCTGGATCAGGATGTACGCGCTCACGTCCACTCGAGTTCCTCCTAGCCCGAAGACGGCTGCATCGTAGACCCACCACCGGCGACCGACCTCGAGCCCCGGCGGCACCGAAGCGACGCCCACAGGAGGAGGAAGCGGACTTCCCGGCGAACTCTCAGCCGTGGACGAGTTCGCTCGGTTACGGGAGCGGGTGGCGGCCGAGCAAGACGACGTCCTGTGCACGCTGCAACTCGTCGAGCGAGATCCCGTGCTGCAGGAACGACTCTTCGCTCAGCTCGTCGACCTGCTGGTCGAGGGACTGTTCCTCGATCTGCGCCGCGCCTACCTGGGCGGCGAGCTCGGGCGCTCGCTCTACGTCGAGGCCCTGAGCAGCCTGGCCGACCAGTGCCGATCGGTGGGGCTCCTGCCCCTGCCCTCTCGCCGCTGAGCGGCGGCCGCCACGAGCGGCCGTGCCCGGGGCCATGGTGCCGGCGGCAACGTTGCGCTGGTCAGCTCGTCAGGCGCTTCTCGAGGTCGCGGAGCTCCTCGGCCAGCTCCTCGGGCAACCGTTCGCCGATGTTGGCGTAGTGGGCCTCGATCTGGGGCACCTCGGCGCGCCAGCCGTCGGCGTCGACGGACAGCAGCTGGGCCATCGTCCCTTCACCCAGGCCGAGGCCCGAGACGTCGATGGCTTCGGCCGTCGGGACCTGGCCGATCGCCGTGTCGACGAACTCGCCCGTACCTGCGACCCGTTCGAGCACCCATTTGACCACCCGGCTGTTGTCGCCGAAGCCGGGCCACAGGAACGAGCCGTCGTCGTCCTTGCGGAACCAGTTGACCCAGAACAAGCGGGGGAGCTTGGAGGCGTCGGTCGCTTCACCGATGTCCAGCCAATGGCGGAAGTAGTCGCCCATGTTGTAGCCGCAGAAGGGCAGCATGGCGAAGGGGTCGAAGCGCAGTTCGCCCACCGTGCCGGCGGCGGCCGCCGTCTTCTCCGACGACATGATCGAGCCCAGGAAGACCCCGTGGCGCCAGGAGCGGGCCTCGGTCACCAGCGGGACGTTGGTCGCCCGCCGGCCGCCGAAGAGGATGGCTGAGATCGGGACGCCGGCGGGGTCCTCCCACTCGGGAGCGATCGAAGGGCACTGCGCCGCCGGCGCAGTGAAGCGGGCGTTGGGGTGCGCCGCCGGCCGACCGGCGTCGGGCTCCCAGTCCTGGCCCTTCCAGTCATGCAGGTGGGCGGGCGGCTCGGACAGGCCTTCCCACCACACGTCGTCGTCGTCGGTGCGAGCGACGTTGGTGAATATCGAGTTGCCCCACAGGGTGGCCAGGGCGTTGGGGTTGGTGTCCTCACCGGTGCCAGGGGCGACGCCGAAGAAACCGGCTTCGGGGTTGATGGCGTAGAGGCGGCCGTCCTCGCCGAACTTCATCCAGCAGATGTCGTCGCCGACCGTCTCGACCGTCCAGCCCGGGAGGCTGGGGATCATCATGGCCATGTTGGTCTTGCCGCAGGCCGACGGGAATGCGGCGGCCACGTAACGCTTCTCGCCGCCTGGAGGGGTCACGCCGAGCACGAGCATGTGCTCTGCCATCCAGCCGTCGTCGCGGGCCATGGTCGAGGCGATGCGCAAGGCGAAGCACTTCTTTCCCAGCAGGGCATTGCCGCCGTAGCCCGACCCGTAGGAGATGATCTCCTTGGTCTCGGGAAAGTGGACGATGTACTTGTTGTCGGCGTCACAGGGCCAGGGGACGTCGGGGCGGGTGGCCCCGTCGGCGTCGACCAGCGGGTAGCCGACGGAGTGCATGCAGCGCACGAAGTCGCCGTCGCCGAGCACGTCGAGCACGGGCTGGCCCATGCGGGTCATGATCCGCATCGAGACGGCGACGTAGGGCGAGTCGGTGCACTGGACGCCGATGTGGGCGATGGGCGAGCCGAGCGGCCCCATCGAGAAGGGCACCACGTACATGGTGCGCCCCTCCATCGACCCGTCGAAGAGGTCGTCGAGCACGAGCCGCATCTCGGCCGGCGCCTTCCAGTTGTTGGTCGGCCCGGCGTCGATGGCCTCGTCGCTACAGATGAACGTGCGGTCCTCGACGCGGGCCACGTCCCCGGGGTCCGACCAGGCCAGGTAGCTGTTGGGACGCTTGGCGTCGCTCAGACGCTGGAACGTGCCCGCGCCGACCAACAGCTGGCACAGTCGCTCGTACTCCTCGGCCGATCCGTCGCACCACTCCACCCGGGCCGGGCGGCATCGCTCGGCGACGTCGGCGACGAAGGAAACGAGTTTTTCGTTGGTGGTGTGACCGGGCACCTTTGCCTCCGGGTTGTGTTGCTACATCAGGTCGGGTCACGTCGAGGGTATCCCGGCGTCCCCATGTCGACTTCGGAGCCGAGCCGCAGCTTGCTGGCGAGCCCGCCGCCGTCGACGTCGAAGACGACCCGCTGGCCCTGTCGGAGCATGCGGAACACCGAGCCGGCCAGGGCCCCCTCGGCGATGTCGTACTCGTTCAGGTCGGAGTCGCACAGGACGACACCATCACCGGACACCGGGTCGTACGACTTGATCACGCCTTGCAACGGGTCGGCTCCTCGGATGCGAGTGCCTTCAACCTACTTCTAGGCCCCGGGCACGGCTATTTCGGCCGACCCAGCGCCCCCTCGGGCTCAGTGAGCCGCTTTCGCGATCTTGCCCGCCTTGATGCACGAAGTGCATACGTGGATGCGCTTGGGCGACCCGTTGACGATGGCCCGGACCCGTTGGATGTTCGGGTTCCAGCGCCGCTTGGTACGCCGGTGGGAGTGGCTGACGGACATGCCGAAGGACGGGTGCTTGCCGCACACTTCACAGACCGCAGCCATGACTCGCTCCCAGCGCTCCTGATCGGGGGACCCGGAACCCTACCAGCGCCGCGCCGTTGGCCATCAAGCCATGCGACGGGACCGACCACCAAGGTGGTCACACCGCGGCCTGCCTGGCCGGGGAACGCAGCTGGCAACCTACGATCCAGCGGGTGGCCGTCGATCGTCTCGATGCTGTTGGCCTGCAGGCGGTGCTGTTCGCCTACCGGGACGCATTGGCGGTGTACGAGGAAGCCCTCGACGCCGCCAACGTGTACCCGGTGCCAGACGGTGACACCGGCGCCAACATGCGCCGCACGCTCGACGCCGCCTGCGCCGCGCTCGGCGAGGGTGCCGGGCTGGCCGCTACCTCCCGGGCCATGCGCCAGGGCTCGTTCGAGGGGGCGCGGGGCAATTCGGGGGTCATCCTGTCCCAGGTGCTCCGCGGGCTCGGCGAGGTGTTCGAGCTCTCCCCGTCCATCGACGGGCCGGTGTTGGCCGCCGGGTTGGGCGCAGCCGCGACGCGGGCCTACGAAGCAATGGGGCGGCCCGTCGAGGGCACGATGCTGACCGTGGCGGCGGCGGCCGCGGTCGCCGCCACCGGTTCGGGGGGCGACCTGGTCGAGGTGGCCGAGAGCGCCCGCGCCGCCGCCGCCGCGGCCTTGGCCGCCACGCCCGAACAGCTCCCGGTGCTGGCCGAGGCCGGCGTGGTCGATGCCGGGGGAGCGGGGTTCCTGCTCCTGCTCGACGCCCTCCTGAACGTGCTCGACGACCGGGCCGTGCCGAGCCCGCTGGGCACCGTCGCGGCGTGCCGCCGCCCACCGGGCCCTGCGGCCGGGCCCCGCTACGAGGTCATGTTCCTCCTCGACGGTCCCGACGGTGCCATCCCCGACCTGAAGGCGGCGTGGGCCCGGGTGGGGGAGTCGGTGGCGGTGGTCGGCGGTGACGGCTCGTGGAACTGCCACATCCACACCGACGACATCGGCGCCGCCATCGAGGCCGCCCTGGGCGCCGGCCGACCCCGTGGCCTGCGGGTCTGTGACCTCTGGTCCTGAATGGCGCGGACCCTGGACCAACTGGCGCGGGTGCCGGTCAGCGAGCTGAAGGGCATCGGCCCCAAGGAGGCGGCCGCCCTCGGTGGAGCGTTCGAGATCGAGACGGTGCTCGACCTGTTGACCCACTATCCGCACCGCCACCACGACAAGACCCGCCAGGCCCTCATCGAGGAGCTGGGCCCTGGTGACGAGGCGTGGTTGCAGGTGCGGGTGCTCGACGCCAGGACGCAGAGGGGCCGCAGCAACCGCAGCCGGTACACCTACACCGTTACCGACGGCACCGGCCGGCTGACCCTGACGTGGTTCACCGCCCGGCACCGCCGGCTCACGCCGGGCCAGGAGGTGTTGCTCTTCGGCAAGGTGGAGGTCTTCCGGGGTACCCGCCAGATGACTCATCCGGAGGTCGACCTGGTCGGGGCGGGAGACACCCGGATGGTGCCGGTGTACCCGCAGTCGACGAAGCACGACATCGTCTCCAGCGACATCGAGCGGTGGGTATCGGAGGCCCTCGACCGGGCCGGGGACTTTGCCGAGCCGTTGCCCGCCGACGTGCGGGAGCGGTTCGGCTTCACCGATCGCACCCGCGCCTTCAACGGGATCCACCGCCCCCAGGGTTGGCCCGAGGTGGCAGCGGCCCGGCGCCGGCTGGTGTTCGACGAGCTGGCCCGGCTCCAGCTTGCCCTGGTGCTGCGCAAGCGGGCCTTGGAGACGTCCTCCGAGGGCATCGCCCACCGCGTCCGGGGCGAGCCCGACCTGGTCGCGTCGTTCCATGGCCGTCTGCCCTACCAGCTGACCAGCGCCCAGCGCCGAGTCATCGGCCAGATCGACGACGACCTCGCCCGCCCCGTGCCGATGCACCGGCTGTTGCAGGGCGACGTCGGGGCGGGCAAGACCATCGTCGCGGTGAGCGCCCTGCTGGTGGCCGTGCAGGGCGGGCACCAGGGCGCCTTCATGGCCCCCACCGAGGTCCTGGCCGAGCAGCACTACCTCGGTGTGCGCGAGCTGCTGGACGGGCTCGAGCTCGACGACGGCGGTACGTCGCTGTTCGGCGCCCGACCGCTACGGGTCGAACTGTTGACCAACCGCACCACCGCCGGCGATCGGGCCCGGTTCCTCGAGGGCCTGGCGGCGGGCACCGTCGACCTCCTGATCGGCACCCACGCGCTGTTGCAGGACGACATCGCTTTCCGTTCCCTGGGGGTGGTGGTGATCGACGAGCAGCACCGCTTCGGCGTGGAGCAGCGGGCGGCTCTGCGGTCGAAGGGCGCCGGGGCCGCGGTGCCGGACGTGTTGGTGATGACGGCGACACCCATTCCCCGCACGGCGGCGATGACGGTCTACGGCGACCTCGACGTGTCGGTGCTCGACGAGCTGCCCCCGGGCCGGGAGCCGATCACGACGACATGGGCGAAGCTGGCCGACGGGGACCTCGAGATCGCCGGGCTGGCGGCGTGGGACCTCGTTCGCGACCAGGTGGCGGCCGGGCGCCAGGCCTACGTCGTCTGCCCCCTGGTCGAGGAGTCCGAGAAGCTGCAGGCCCGATCGGCCGAAGGCACCTTCGACGAGCTCGTCGCCGGCCCCCTGGTGGGATTGCGGCTGGCCCTGCTGCACGGGCGGATGGCGGCGAACGAGAAGCAGGCGGTCATGGCCCGGTTCCGGGCCGGTGAGTGCGATGTGCTGGTCGCCACCACCGTCATCGAGGTAGGCGTCGACGTGCCCAATGCCACCGTGATGGTCGTCCTCGACGCCGACCGCTTCGGCATGGCCCAGCTCCACCAGCTGCGGGGCCGCGTCGGCCGGGGGGCCGGCCTCAGCTCCCACTGCGTGCTCGTCGCCGCCGTCACCACGCCCGAGTCCCAGGCCCGGCTCGAGGCGATGGTGCGTACCCAGGACGGCTTCGAACTGGCCGAGGTCGACCTCGGCCTACGGGGGGAGGGAACGATCATGGGCGAGCGCCAGAAGGGTCGCAACGACCTGAAGCTGGCCTCGTTGCGCCGCGACCTCGAATGGGTGCTCAAGGCCCGCGAGGTGGCGGTCGAGCTCGTCGACGGCGACGCCGACCTGGCCCGGCACCCCTTGCTCCGAGGCGAGGTCGAGCTCCTCCTGGGCGAGGAGGAACGCGACTTCCTCCTCAAGGGCTGATGCGGCCGGTAGACCCCGGTCTTCGGCCCCGGCAGCGATGGAACGCACATGGGGCCGTCGGGTAGACACCCGGCCATGGCTCTTGATCCCTCCCTCCAAGCCCTGCTCCAGGGCAAGAACTTCGCCACTGTCACCACCATCGGTCCCGACGGTTACCCGTCCACCCACGTCATGTGGGTCGATACCGACGGCGACCGGGTCCTGATGAACACCGAGGTCCACCGCCAGAAGTTCAAGAACGTGTCGCGGGACTCCCGGGTGGCCGTCACCGTGTGGGACGCCGAGAACCCCTACCACTACGGCGAAGTCAGGGGCGATGTCGTCGAAGTCATCCGCGGCACGGAGGCTCGTGACCACATCGACCATCTCGCCCGGAAGTACACCGGCGGCGACTACGCCAACGAGGTGGCCTCGGAGCGAGCCATCCTCGTCATCGAGCCGCGCTCGGCCCGGGTGGCCAACGGGTAACGAGGGTCGTGCGGCGCTCCGGTCTACTGGCCGAGATCGGCCTCGCTGATCTCGAGGTACCACGCGTCGAGGCAGTCCACGCAGCGATAGACGACGACGTCGCCCTCCTGCCACCCCAGCTCGGGTGCATATCCGAGCCGGTGGCACGTCCCCCCGCAATCGACGCAGACGATCGTCTCCGCCGGCGCCATCGGTGGGACATTACGGCGCTCGGTCGTCCACCTGTTGGCCGACGCAAGCGCCGGAGCGCAGGCGCGGTCGAGCGCGGCCTGCGTGGCCGGGGAACGCCAGCTGGTCCGCCCGGTGCCCGCCGATGCGAGCGCCGGAGCGCCAGCGCAGGCGCGGTCGAGCGCGGCCTGCGTGGCCGGGGAACGCCGAAATAGTGCGTGTGGTGGCTGGGGAAGCGGGGGGGCTGCGGCTCGTCACGCCCTCCGGACGCGGCACCCGGCCGACCGGGGACCGGGTGCGGGAGGCGACCTTCAACGCCCTCGGGTCTCTGGGCCTGGTGGACGGCGCCGCGGTGCTCGACCTGTTCGCCGGGAGCGGGGCACTGGGGATCGAGGCCCTTTCCCGGGGCGCGGCCCGGGCGACGTTCGTCGACGTGCGTCCCGCCGCGCTCGCCGCGGTGCGGGCCAACCTGGCCACGACCGGCCTCGGCGGACGGGCCGACGTGGTCCGGGCCGACGCCATGGCCTGGGCCGCCGCCGAGCGTGCGCCGCGGTTCGACCTGGCGTTGCTCGACCCGCCCTACGCCTTCGACCTCTGGCCGGTGTTGCTGGCCGCGGTGCCGGCGCCGACGGCGGTGCTCGAGAGCGACCGGGAGGTCGATCCGGGAGCGGGCTGGCTGGTAATCAGATCCCGTCGCTACGGCAGTACCGTTGTCGCCATCGCCCGTCGCCAGCAGGAGCCGATCTCGTGACCCGAGTGCTGTACCCCGGCTCGTTCGACCCGTTCCACAACGGCCACCTCGAGCTCGTCGAGACGGCCTGTTTCCTCTTCGACGAAGTGGTGGTGGCGGCCATGCGCAACCCCCAGAAGGGCGAACCGCTGTTCGACCTCGAGGAGCGCAAGGCGATCGTCATCGAGGCCCTTGCCCATCTCGACAACGTCAGGGTGATCCAGTTCGCCAAACTCGTCGTCGATGTGGCCAAGGACGTGGGCGCCGACTTCATCATCAAGGGCCTGCGGGCGCCGTCGGACTTCGAGCACGAGATGATCCAGGCCCAGATCAACCTGAACGTGTCGGGGGTGCACACCGTGTTCCTGCCGACGGCGACGGCGAACTCGTTCTTGGCCTCGAAGTACATCCGTGACATCGCCCGCTACGGGGGCGACGTGTCCTCGATGGTGCCGGCGCCGGTCGTCAAGCGCCTCGACGCCAAGTACGGGACGACCCGATGAGCGGATCATCGGGCCGGCGCGAGCGTGTGATGCTGGCAACGGCGTCGCCCCGCCGGCGGCGATGCCGGTTGTCGACCAGGCAGTAGGGAACGCCATGAACGACCGTGAAGACGAGGGCGCCACGTTCGACGAGACGCCGGCGGGCGGAGGCAGCTCGGGCGCGGCGTCGGGCTCGGGCTACCGCCACCCCGAGAGCGAAGCGCTGTTGCGCCGGTGTGCGGACCTGATCGCCAACGCCCGCCAGGTGCCGATCTCGGCGTCGGTGATGATCAACCGCGACGAGGTGCTCGAGCTCCTCCAGGAGGCGATCGAGCGGCTCCCCGACGAGCTCCGGGCCGCCCGGTGGCTCCTCAAGGAACGGGAGGAGTTCCTGGCCAAGACCCGCCGCGACGCCGAGGACATCCTCGACGCCGCCCGCGCCCGGGCCGAGCGCATGGTTCAGCGCACCGAGGTGGCCAAGGCGGCCGAGGCCCGTGCCCGTCAGACCGTCGACGCCGCCGAGGAAGAGGCTCGCCGGCTGCGCCTCGAGTGTGAGGACTACTGCGACCAGAAGTTGGCCAGCTTCGAGATCGTCCTCGAGCGCACGATGAAGACTGTGTCAGCCGGGCGCTCGAAGCTCCAGGGCGGTAACCTCGTCGAGGCGCCGGCCGCTGCGCCCGAGGACGAGGACCCCGACCATCCCTTCTTCGACCAGGACAAGTAGCCGTGTCGCCTGCGTCCGCCGGCCCCGCGAGCCGTGCTGGAGCGCGCCTGCGGGGTGCGATCCGGCGCTCGCACCTACGGGCGTCTCCGTAGATGACGGTGCTGCGCGTACCGGTCGCCGACCTGCGCCACCACCGGGGCACCCAGCGTCCACTGCGCGTCGCCGCCGCCCTCCCCGGGCTCGAAATCAGTGCCGCGGCGGTGCCCGACGACGCCGAGGTGATCGTCGACCTCGTGCTCGAGGCGACCACCGACGGGTCCCTCACGGCCACGGGCACCGTGGTCGCGCCCTTCCGGGGCCAGTGCCGCCGGTGCCTCGGGCCCGTGTCGGGGACGGTGGAGACCGACGTGCGGGAGGTCTACGACCGTGACCCCGTCGACGAGGAGATCTATCCCCTCGACGGGGACGAGGCCGACCTCGAGCCGATGGTGCGCGACGCGGTGCTACTCGCCCTGCCCCTGGCGCCCTTGTGCGCCGAGACATGCCCTGGCCCCGACCCCGAGGGCCATCCCCTGACCGGGGCCGGGGGTGCGGTCCCGGATGCCGATCCCCGGTGGGCCGCCCTGGGCGACGTCGAGTTCGACTGACCGGCGGGGCGTGGCTATCGTCGTTCGTCCCCGGCTCCGGCCCGTCGCCCGCCTACGAGCGGGTAGGCCTGGGTCGGCTTGCTCGCGCCCCCCACAGGAGCCTCCGCGCCATGGCCGTCCCGAAGAAGAAGACATCCAAGGCGAAGAGCCGCAGCCGTCGGGCCAGCGCGTGGGAGCTGCGGCCACCGGCCCGTAGCGTCTGCCCCCGCTGCAGTGCGGCGAAGACCCCCCACGTCGTGTGCGCCAACTGCGGCTGGTACCACGGCCGCCAGGCCATCGACGTCGAGTGACGAGAAGGCGCCCGGTCCCCGCTGACGCCGAGGGGTCCAGGCAGCCGAGAGACGGTCCCGAAAGGGGCACCCCACCCATCGGTGTCCTGCCTCTCGCCGTTGACGCCATGGGTGGTGACTGGGCACCGGAAGCCATCATCGAGGGGGCCAAGCGGGCAGCGGCCGAGATCGGCGTGCCCGTGGTCCTCGTCGGCCGTCCCGACGAGATCGACGCCGCCGGGGGTGCCGGCGGCCTGCCGGTGATACCGGCGTCCGAGGTGATCGCCATGGACGCCGATCCCGGACGCAGCGTCCGCTCGATGAAGGACTCGTCGCTGGTCCGGGCAGCCGAGGCGGTGCGAGACGGCAAGGCCGCGGCCATGGTGTCGGCCGGCAACACCGGGGCAGCCATGGCTGCCGCGCTGTTGCGCATGGGACGGGTCAAGGGCGTGGCCCGGCCCGCCATCGCCACGCCGATCCCGGTCCCCGGCAGCGACAGCTTCACCCTGCTGCTCGACTGCGGTGCCAACGCGGACTGCCAACCGGAATGGCTCGTCCAGTTCGCCCAGATGGGCTCGGTGCTGGTGCGGGAGCGCTACGGCATCGAACGTCCCCGGGTCGGCCTCTTGTCGATCGGCGAGGAGGACACCAAGGGCAACGCCCTCACCAAGGCGGCGCACGGCCTCCTGCGCCAGCGCCACCTACGCGACGCCGAGTTCATCGGCAACGTCGAAGGCCGCGATGTCATGACCCATGACGTCGACGTCGTCGTCGCCGACGGGTTCACCGGCAACATCGTGCTCAAGACGCTCGAAGGGGGCATGAAGGCGGTTTTCGACGTGCTGACCGAGGCGCTCGATCCCGCGTCGGGCGAGGAGCTCGGCGACCAGCTCGTCCCCCGGCTGTGGGGCCAGCTCGACCCCAACACGTACGGGGGGGCGATGCTGCTCGGCGTCGACGGGGTGTGCATCATCAGCCATGGGTCCTCGAACGCAGGCGCCATCTTCAACGCCTGCAGGGTGGCGGCGGACATGGTCGACCATGGGGTCGTGGCCAAGCTGCGGGCCGCGGTGGCGTAGCCCGTACGCCGCATCGGCCCTCGTCGAGGGCGCTCGGGACCTACAGGACGTCCGTCCGCCCGGCCGTGCCATGAACTGGGTGAGAACACGGCTAGCTGGGGAGCTGCGCCCCCCGGCCCCCGTCGCCGCCCGGCTCCCTGGCGGTCGCTCGGTCGGCATCTGCTCGGTCCCGGAACTTGTCACAACGTCAAGCATTCTCAGGACCAAGCAGATCAGATCACAAGCGCACTAATTCCCCGACTGGCTAGTGTCCCGGCCGTGCCTGCCGAGACCCATGTGGAAAACGGGCCGCTCGACCGTGATGGCGTGTTCGAGTTGATCCGTGATCGCCTCGCCGACATCCTGGAGATCGAGCCCGCCTCCATCAAGGAGGGCGACTCGTTCGTCGATGACCTGGAGGCCGATTCCCTCGCCCTCATCGAACTGGTCGAGGCGTTGGAGGAAGAACTCGGTGAACGCACCGTCGGGTTCCACATCGACGACGAGGACCTGGCCGACCTGAAGACCGTCCGCGACGCCGTGGACTACGTCGTCGCCCGGCTGGGATAGGGCGGGGCCCACCTGCTCCCGGTCGACGGGCTGGCGGCGCTCGACCAGCGGCTCGGTTCTCCCTTCAAGGAGGAATCGAGCCTCGCTCCCGCGCTCGCACACCGCTCCTGGTGCGCCGAGCACCCCGGGAACCTCTCCAACGAGCGCCTCGAGTTCCTGGGTGACGCCGTCCTCGGCCTGGTCGTCACCGACTACATCTACCGCTCGTTCCCCGAACTCCCCGAGGGCGAGCTGGCCAAGGTGCGCGCCTCGGTCGTCAGCGCCGCCGCCCTCTCGGAGGTGGCGGCCGAGCTCGGCCTCGGCGACGCCCTGCTCCTGGGCAAGGGCGAGGCCAGCTCGGGCGGGCGCGAGAAGCCGTCGATCCTGGCCGACGCCCTCGAGGCGGTGCTCGGTGCGGTGTACCTCGAAGGCGGTTGGGAGGCTGCCCGGCGCGTGGTCATGGGCCTTCTCGGCGACCGCATCCTGCTCGCCAGCGAAGGTCCTGGAGGCCAGGACTACAAGACCCGGCTGCAGGAGCTGGTGGCCCGCCATTTCACCCAGCTGCCCCGCTATGCCGTCACCGACGAAGGCCCCGACCACGCCAAGCGGTTCTACGCCGAGGTGCGGGTCGGCGGCGTGGTACGGGGCCAGGGCGAGGGGCGGTCCAAGAAGCAGGCCGAGGCGGCGGCGGCCCGTGCCGCCTGGGAAGACATGCGGGCGCTCGACCTGGTGCAGGCCGGCGGCGGGGGCGCTCCCGTAGCCCCGCCGGCGCCGGCTTCTACCGGGGACGAGCTGGCCTGAGGTGCCGGAGCTTCCTGAGGTCGAGACGATCCGGCGCGGCCTCGAACGCGAGGTGGTCGGCAAGCGGGTCAAGGCCGTCGAGGTCCACGGCCTTCGTTCGGTGCGCCGCCAGCCGGTCGAGGAGTTCGTTGCCGGTCTCCAGGGCGCCAAGGTCCGGACCGCCCGTCGGGTCGGCAAGTACCTGACCCTCGATCTCGACAACGGCCACGTGCTGGTCGTGCACCTGCGCATGAGCGGTCAGCTCCTCAAGGCCCAGCCCAAGGACCCTCTGGCCAAGCACACCCACGTGGTGATCTCGTTCACCCAGGGTGGCCAGTTGCGCTTCGTCGACCCCCGGACCTTCGGGGAGATGTTCGTGACGACGCGGGACGCCCTGAGCTCTGCGATCCCCGAGCTGGGCGAGCTGGGGATGGACCCGGTCGACGCGCCGGTGTCGTGGGTCCGCTTCGGCGAGCGTCTGGTGACGCGTACCACCAAGCTCAAGCCTCTGCTGCTCGACCAGTCCTTCGTGGCCGGCCTGGGCAACATCTACAGCGACGAGATCCTCTTCGAGGCTGGGCTTCGCCACGACCGTACGCCCCGCTCGTTGTCGACGATGGAGATGCGCCGCCTGTACCGCGCTCTCGTCGAGGTGCTTCACGAGGCGATCAAGCACCGCGGCTCGACCCTGAGCGACCAGCAGTACGTCGACCTCTACGGACGGCCGGGCGAGTTCCAGGCCCTCCACCAGGTCTATGACCGTCAGGGCCAGCCCTGCCCCCGGTGCCGTACCGCGATCGTGCGCTCCAAGGCCGGCGGACGTTCGACCTTCCACTGCCCCAACTGCCAGGTATGACGTTGCCGGCTGGTCTGCTGCGGGCGTCGCTTCGCTCCTGCCTCCGCAGACTGTCGCCGGCGGCCTGGCGGCCGCTACGGCGTGCGTGTTGGTCTGCTGCGGGCGTCGCTTCGCTCCTGCCTCCGCAGACTGTCGCCGGCGGCCTGGCGGCCGCTACGGCGCC
>JBQTIQ010000036.1:0-11046 GCA_052387955.1 Acidimicrobiia bacterium
GACCAATGCCAGGGCTCCGAGGGCAAATTGCGGAGGCCATACCGAGCCGCGTTGGCGGCCAGCCACTGGAAGCAGGCGCTCGAGCGGCTCCGGAGCGTCTGCCCCGAGCAGGTGACGTCGATGGCCAGGCCCCGCTCGTGCATCGACGTGCCGGGCCGGGCCGTGGGCGGCGAGCACCGCGACGGCGAGAGCTCGAAGATCGCCTCCCCGGAGGGACCGCAGTGGGCCCGGCGCAGCGCGATCTGAGAATCCGCCGAGCGATAGCCGCCGCCACAGAGCTCGAACCCGTCGGCCTCGGCCGCGGCCAACAGGTCGCCGACCGCGGCGGCGATGGTGGCGGCGACGGTGATCGAGCCACCACCGGCGCACCCGACCGCTTCGAGGTCGACCGACCCGACACCAACCGGCCCGAGGGCAGCGTCGTCGGCCCGCGATCCCGGCGTGTCGAGCATGATGATCTCCGCCCGCAGGCCCTCGAGCCGGCCGGCCAGGTCGACGGAGACGGCGGCTAAGGCGTCTCGGGAGGCGCGGGCCTCCTCGAACAAGTCGGCGGCGGTGGCCACCTCGAGGTCGGCGTCGGCCGCGGCCGCGGCGATCAACCGGTAGTCGGTGACCATGGCGGTGGAGTGGGCTTGGAGCGCGGCCGACACCTGGTCGCCGATCGTTGGCCCTGCGGCCGTGTCGATGGCCCCCAGCCGGGCGGTGGCGACCGCAGCTGCCGCCGCGGCCTCCTCGACCCGGCCCTGGGCGGCGCCGAGCGCCAGCTTCGCGGCCGCCGACGATTCTTGGGCCGCGGCCAGCTCGGTGCCGGCCCGGGCCACCTCGGCCTCGACCGCGGTGAGGTTGGCCGCCACGTCGGCGGCGGTCGCCTCGATAGCGGCGATCTCGGCGCCGAGGGCAACGCGACGGTCTCGGACCGCCTCGATCCGGAGTCGGGCGTCGGTGTCTGCCATCACCGGGCGGGCCAGCGCGACCAACAGGATGCTGACCAGCGCGACTCCCAACCACAGCCACGGGAGTCGCCGGCCGGTCCACACGCATGTCCTGTCGACCGAGCATCGTGCCGGCACCGCGCCGATGCCCCACCCTCGTGATCATCGGTCGAGGTTCGACCGCAATCGGTCGAGATGGGGCATGCGCCACGGGATCGCCCGCCGGCCGGCCGCCTGAGGGCATCGGAGCCGCTTCGGCTCTGACGACCACCTCAGGAGGTTGGACATGAGACAACCGTTCAGGACGGGCGCGAGAGCAGCGATCGTCGTTGCCGCCATCGCCACGTCCCTCAGCTTCGCGACCCCCGCTGGTGCCAGCACCGGCGACTGGGGGTTCAGCAGCGGCAACGCGTTCCCGCCGGGCAGCTTTCTCGACCTCACCCCGGGACTGATCTGCATCGCCGGCCCATGCGAGTACACCCCCTCAATGAGCTTCACGGCGGTCGCTCAGAACGGGGCGCAGTTCTTCAACATCGGCGACGTCGTGCCGCTCGTCAGCCAGCCTGGCGGGGCGACCGCCGGCACCTGCACCGTCGTGTCGGCGACATCGTGGGTGTGCGACTTCACCGCGACGGGCACGGTCCCCACCGGAACGGTCCTCTTCGCGACCAGCGCCTACAACCTCAGCATCCCGGCGGTGACGCCGGCCGTGACCACGGTCGTCACCTACACCTGGAACGACACGGTCGAGACCGGCAACAACCCGGCCAACGACACGTTCGTCTCGACCGTCAGCAACCAGCCGGCAGTGCCGATCCTCGAGTCGGCCGGCCTCATTGGGGGCAGCGTCGCTCTCGCCGGCGCTGGTCTGGCCCTGCGGTCCCGCCGCCGTCGCGCCACGGACGCCGCGCCGGTCTGATGCAACTCGGTGGTGGGACCGCCGCGGGCTCGGTGGTCCCGCCGACCGATCCGCCTCACGTCGTTGGAGGACATCGATGAACTACGGAACTCCCCGCACCACCGGCGGCGCCCTTGTCGGCGGGGCGATGCTGGCCCGAACCGGCGTCAACTCGCTCCTGTGGGCCGCGGTCGCGGTCGTGCTGATCGTCGCCGGGCTCGTGTTGGTGCGGGCGGCGTCGGTGCGCCGGGCGGCCGTACGGTGAGCCGGCGCATCCTCAGCGCCGGGCTCCTCGCCGCCGCGGCCCTGGTGCTCGTCCTCGAAGCGACCGTGCGCCAGGCCGAGACCGCCGCCACCGCCTTCCTGGCCGGCACCGTGTTCGGCCTCGACACGTTCACCAGCTCCCTCCAACCGGTGCTCTACGTCACCACCGCGACCGACCCGGCCCCGTCCTGGGGCGACGTGTGGGTAGGCCTCATGGTGACCCGCGAGTGCACCGTCGCCTGGCTGCTGGCGCCCTTGCTGCTGCTGTCGGCGGTCATGGCCCGGGGCCGGAGGCTCACCGTGGGGGCGGTGGCCATCGCCGCCGCGGTCGCCGCCGCCGCGCTCGTCGCCGTCAACTTGCTGCGGCTGCTGATCATCGTGCTGGCGACCCACCGCTGGGGCATGGGGACGGGCTACCGGTGGTCGCACGACGTGTACGGCTCCCTCGTCGGCGTCCTCGGTGTCGGGCTGGCGTTGGTCCTCTTCCTGATCACGGCTACCCGGCTCTCCCACCGGGGCGGCATCGGTGCCGCCGCCCGCACCCAGGCCTAGAGCAAGACCATGGCCGGGCCCAGCAACCAGATCGTCGCCGCCGCGCAGGCGCTGAGCCTTGCCTTCAGCGCCGCGTTCCTGGCCTACTGGTGCTGCATCCTGGCCGCCTATCTCCGCCGCCGGCCCGACGAGCCCGGCACCGCCGAGGCCTTCACCTGGCACCTGTTCGTGCCCTGCCGGGACGAGGCCGCGGTGATCGGGGCCACGCTCACCTACCTCCGGACGACCTTCCCCGAGGCCGACGTGTGGGTCATCGACGACGACAGCGACGACGCCACCGCCTCGATCGCCCAGTCCTTCGTCAACCGCGACGACGCGGTCCATCTGGTCCGGCGTCGCCGGCCCGAGGCCCGCACCGGGAAGGGCGACGCCCTCAACGACGCCTACCGCGCCCTGCGAGCCCGCCTGGGCGGACAGGCCGACCTGAGCCGGGTCATCGTGGGGGTCGTCGACGGCGACGGCCGCCCCAGCGCCAACTGCCTCGCCGCCTGCGCCGGGCCTCGCTACTTCGGCGACGAGAAGGTGGGCGGGGTCCAAGTCGAGGTCCGGATCATGAACCGGGCCGACCACCGGCCGCTGCCCGGCCGGGGCCGGGCGGCCAACTTCTTCGGCCGCACGCTGGTGCGGATGCAGGACGTCGAGTTCCGCACCGTGATCGGCGCCATCCAGACGTCGAGGCGGCGGACCCACACCGTCGGTATGGGCGGCAACGGCCAGTTCACCCGCCTGTCGGCCCTCGCCGCGCTCGACGACGGCGACGGGCGGGCCTGGCGAGGCTCGCTGCTCGAGGACTTCGAGCTCGGGCTCCACCTGCTACTGGCGGGTTACGACAACGCCTTCTCGGCCGACGCCTGGGTCGACCAGGAGGGACTTCCCAGCTTCGACCGCTACCTGACCCAGCGCACCCGGTGGGGACAGGGCGTCATGCAGTGCGGGCGCTACCTGCCCGATGCCTGGAACAGCCCCAAGCTGACCGCCCTCGGTGCCCTCGAGGTCAGCTACTACCTCCTGCAGCCCTGGCTGACCCTGCTGGGCACGATCGTCTTCCCCCTCCCGCTGATCGCGCTGGCGGCGGGGAACGCCCGCGCCGGCGTCGGCTTGGGCGAGTTCCTGGCCTCGGGCGGCTGGGCCTTGATCGCAATGTACCTGGTCCTGGGTACGGCGCCGTTCATCATGTGGGGCCCGCTGTACCGACGCCGCTGTGAGCCCCAGGCCACCAGGTGGGCCGCGCTGGGCTGGGGCTTCGCCTACCTGCTCTACGTGTACGGGTTCTACGTGACGTCGTGGCGGGCGTTCGTGCGCATCGTGCGAGGCCAGCGTTCCTGGTCCAAGACCCGTCGCAACGCCGAGTTCGACCCGCGCGCCGCCGAGCCGACGGTCGAGCGCCCGGCGCCGCCCACGCCCGTCGAGCCCCGGTTGGCCCTGCCCGCGGTCGTCACCCCCCGGCCGCGCCGCTGCGTCGTCGCCCCTCGGCCGACCGAGCGGCTACCGATGCCGCGCTCAGGATGCCGGCGGCAGCGGCCAGCGATGACGGCGGCCTCGCCCGTGCGCCGACCCGGCGACGCCGGCGGCTGCCCCCGCTCGCTCCTGGAGCGTGCCCGGCCGCCTCCGGTGGGCCGAGCCGCCGCAGTGCAGTGATGACAACCCAATCCACCACGCCAGACCTGCTGTCGGGACGTAGCCCGGCGCCCACAGCGGGCTGGCGGGTGGGAGGGCATCGGCCGTTCCCCCCTTCGTCGATCAGCGAACCCTCGACCTTCGGAAAGGAGCCGGCCGTGGCCGGGACCTCAGAACTGGCGGCCGAACAAGCCGAATGGGCTGGCCGAGCGCGCCAGCGGCAGCGAGCCGGGCCGCGATGGGGCACGAGCGCAGCGAGCGGGAGCGCAGCCCCCGGGGTCTCAGGGCTCGAAGCGGTAGCCGACCCCACGCACCGTGCGCAGGAACCGAGGCTCGTCGGGATCGTGCTCGATCTTGCGCCGCAGGCGCCTGATGTGCTCGGTGACGGTCGCCGGGTCCTGCCAGTCCTCCGACGACCCCCACACCGATTCCAGCAGCTCGGCCCGGGGGACGACCTCCCGAGGTCGCGCCGCCAGGTAAGCGAGCACGTCGAACTCCCGGGCGGTGAGGTCCACCGGGGCCCCGTTGACGATGGCCTCCCGTTCCCGATGGCGGATCTCGATGCCGGGCGACGACGGCGGCGATGGGACCAGGGGCCGCGCCGGGGCCGGCGCGGCGAAGTCATGGCGACGGCGGAGCACGGCTCGGACCCGGGCCGCGAACTCCCGGGGCAGGAACGGTTTCACGATGTAGTCGTCGGCGCCGAGGTCGAGCCCGAGCACCCGATCGGTCTCCGCGCTCTGGCCGGTCATCATGATCACCGGGAAATCAAGTCTGCCCCGCAGCCTCACCAACACCTCGAGCCCGCTCATCTCGGGCAGCTCGATGTCGAGGATCAACAGGTCGGGCGCACGCTCGGCGATGGCGGCCAAGCCGGCCTCGCCGGAGGTGGCCTCTTCGACGGTATGGCCTTCCCGCTCCAGGAGGCCGCGCGCCAGGCTCCGCAGCACCGGGTCGTCGTCGACGAGCAGGACATACCGACCTTCGGGCCCCCACTCCCACGTTTCGGGCATAACGGACGCGTAGCGTAACGCCAATGCCACATCGACGTGACCGGGGCAAGACGGCATCGCCGTTGGACTGCAGTCGCCGAGGGGATCGGACATGACGCTGCGGGCTGGGGTGCGGGTCTATGTCGCCTTCGGTGCCGCCCTCCTCGCCAGCCTGGTGGCCCTCACGATCCTGACCGTCGCCAGCCTTCACGACGCCGCCGATACCGAGGCCCGGCGCTTCCGGTCGCTGCGTCTGGCCGACCAGCTGCGACAGACGTCGGACGACCTCACCCGCATGGCCCGGAGCTACGCCGATACCGGTGACCCCGACTTTCGTCGGTACTTCGAGGAGATCCTCGCCATCCGCGACGGCGATGCTCCGCTACCGGAGAACTACGACGGGATCTATTGGGACGTCGTCACCGCCACCGGCGACCGGCCCACCGGGAGCGGCCCACCGATCGCCTTTGACGATCGGGCCGCCCGGGAGGGCTTCACCACCGAGGAGCTGGCTCTGCTCACCGAAGCCCGCGACCGCTCCGACGAGCTGGCCGTCTTCGAGGTCGAGGCCTTTGCCGTGCTCGACGCCGCGCTGGGCACACCGGCCGAGGCCGCCGCCCGCGACGAGGCCGCCGCCCTGCTCAACGGGTCCGGGTACCACCGGGCCAAGGCGCGGATCATGGAGCCGATCGGGCGGGTCTTCGACCTGGTGGATGCCCGGACCGGCGACGAGGCCGACGCCGCGGCCGATCGGGCGCAGCTCCTCTCGGTCCTCTCGATGGGGGTGGCTGCATCCTTGTTGGCGGGCATGGCGGTGGTGGCGACCGTCTCCCGCCGCTCGGTGCTGGCACCGGTGCAGGCGTTGGACGACGCCACCGCCCGCATCGCCGCCGGCGACCTCGACGCCGTCGCCCCCGGGGGCGGGGTGCGCGAGATCGACAGCCTCGCAGGCCGGTTCAACGCCATGACCGCGGCGCTGCGCGACGAGGCCGCGACGGTACGGCGGCGGACCCAGGAGCTGGAAAGGGCCAAGGAGGAAGCCGAGGCCGCCGACCGGGCCAAGAGCGCCTTCCTGGCCACCATGAGCCACGAGATCCGTACCCCGATGAACGCGGTCATCGGGATGTCGAGCCTGCTCATCGAGACCGAACTGGACCCCGACCAACAACGGTTCGCCTCCATCATCCGCACCAGCGGCGAATCCCTGCTCACTCTCATCAACGACATCTTGGACTTCTCCAAGATCGAAGCCGGGCGGATGGAGCTCGAACAGGCGCCTTTCGATCTGGTCGACTGTGTCGAGTCTGCCCTCGAGCTCGTTGCCGCCAGGGCAGCGGAGAAGGACGAGGAGGTCGACCTCGCCTACCTGTGTGCCAACACTGTGCCGCCGTGGGTGGTGGGCGACGTCACCCGCCTGCGGCAAGTTCTCCTCAACCTCTTGAACAACGCGGTGAAATTCACCGAGCGAGGAGAGGTCGTCGTCCGGGTCAGCGCCGAACCCCTGACCGACGGCGACGGCGACGGCCAAACCTACCGGCTGCGTTTCGCGGTGTCGGATACCGGTATCGGGATCCCCCGGGAGCGCCTCGGCAGCCTCTTCGAATCGTTCACCCAGGTCGACTCGTCCACCACCCGCCGCTTCGGCGGTACCGGCCTCGGGCTCACCATCGCCAAGCGCCTGACCCAGCTGATGGGCGGAGAGATCCGAGCCGAGAGCAAGGTGGGGAAGGGGTCGACCTTCCATTTCTCCATCGTCGCCCAACGGGCGCCCGACCAGGTGCGGGCCCGAGCGCCCGGGCGCCAACCCCATCTCGCCGGGAAACGAGCGTTGGTCGTGGACGACAACGCCACCAACCGCGAGATCCTGGTCCGCCAGACGTCGGAGTGGGGGATGTCGTCGGAGGCCTTCGCCGAGCCCGTCGACGCCTTGGGCGCGATCGACGGCGGCGGACGCTTCGACATCGCCCTGCTCGACATGATGATGCCGGAGATGGACGGCGCCACGTTGGCCCGGGCCATACGCGACCGTGCTCCGAGCGCGTCGATGCCGATCGTGATCCTGAGCTCGCTCGGGCGGGCCCTGGGCCCCGAAGTCGCTGACCTCTACGCCGCCTACCTGACGAAGCCGATCCGCCCCTCACAGCTGCACGACACCCTGATGGAGGTCCTGGCCGAGCAGCCGGTACGGGTAGCGGCGGCCACGTCGGCGCCGGCGCCCACCTTCGACCCCACCATGGGCCGGGACCATCCGTTGAGGATCCTGCTGGCCGAGGACGTGGTGGTGAACCAAGAGCTGGCGTTGTTGCTGCTCGAGCGGCTCGGGTACCGGGCCGACACCGCCGCCAACGGGATCGAAGCCATCGAGGCCCTACGCCGTCAACACTACGACCTCGTCCTCATGGACATGCAGATGCCGGAGATGGACGGCCTGGAGGCCACCCGCCGGATCCGGCGGGCGTGGCCGCCACCAGGCGGCCCCCGCATCGTGGCCATGACCGCCAACGCCCTCACCGGGGCCCGGGAGGAGTGCCTCGAAGCTGGCATGGACGACTTCGTGACCAAGCCGCTCCAGCTCGATGGCTTGATCCGGGCCCTCGTCGGCACCGACGCCGAGACCGCGGGGCCGCCCGTGACGGGAACCGGACCGGCGGCGCCGGCATTCGACCCGTCCCCCCTCGACGAGTTGGCCGAGGCCATGGGTGAGCAGGGCGGAGAACTCGTCGGCCAGCTCATCGCCACCTTCTTGGGCGAGGCGCCGGCGTTGCTCGGGTCGATCCGCACCGCGGAGGCTTCCGGAGACGCCCATGCCCTGCGCCGGGCGGCCCACTCGCTGAAATCGAGCAGCGCCAGCCTCGGCGCGCTGGCGTTGTCGGCCCAGTGCCGGGACCTCGAGACGCTCGCCAATTCGGGCACGACCGCGGCCGCCGACCCGCTCGTCACCGGCGCCGAACAGGCCTTCGCCGAGGCCCGCGAGGCGCTCGAAGCCCGGCTCGCGCTGTGAAACGGCTCGCTCCGGGCTGGGGGCCCTCCGCTCGCGGGCCGGTTGCTCCCTGGCGGTCGCGACGCCGACCTGACTGGACGGCGGTGGTCTGCTAGGTCACGGCCCGCGCCAGCTGTGCCGTCCATCGGCGAGGGGCTTGAGGCGCCCGGCGTTGGGCCGGCGTTGGGCCGGCGTTGGGATATCGGGCGTCGTCGGGGCGGTCAGAGTTGGCACCGAGTTGGGCGCATCGCGCTGGTATGGGCACCGACACCGACAGATCCTCCTGGTAGCGCCGATCGGGACGGCGCCTGAACCAGGAGGCTCACGATGTCCAGGAATGGCCGAACATCGTCGTGGCGATCGGAGCGGCTGAACCCCTTCGACCCTGACCAGCTCGACAAGGTCCTACGAGAGCTCAGGGGTCGGGCTCAGGCCGGCGAATCGGTTGACGCCCTACGGGCCGAGTTCTTCGAGCGCCTGTGGCCCTGGGCCACCAGATCCGCCGACCGCGAAACCCGCCTGCTGCCCCCCCATGCCGATGTTGACGAGCTCCGGAGCCGCCTTCTCCACGCGGTGTGGCGCACCTGCCAGGGCCTCGACCCGTCGAACAGCGAAACCTGGGCCGCCCTCTTGCGCATCCGCTGGCGCGGGGCTCGGGCCGATGCCGCCCGAAGCGACGACCGCCTCTCCCGCACCGACCGCCGTCGGGTGGGGACCGATCCGGCGGCACCGGTGCTCGGCGAAGAAGGCTGCAACGCCAGTGATTCGACGGGTGGGCCGGTTCCTCGGACGGCATCCGAGCCGGGGGCGGCGCTGGACCGGCGGTTGCTGGCGGAGATCGGCCGCTACCCGCAACCGGTCGATGCGCTGGAGCAACACGTCGACGACCGCTGGGACCCCGAGCGGGCGGCAATGGACGGCGCTATGTCCGACGAGCTCCAACGCTGGCTGCGCGACGATCTGCCCGAGGACGTGGCCAAGGACGTCCACGCCTGGTGGCAGCGCACCGGCGGCCACGGCGAGCTGCCCGTGGGCCTCGAACGACGGGCCCAGGCCTATGCCTTCCGTCTCGCCGCGCTCGTCGAGACCGCGAGCTGATCGCCATGCGCACGCCGGAACTCCCTGCGGATCTCGGAACCCACATCGATCTTCGACCCGCCGCGGTGCAGGGCTTCGCCGAACGCGGCCGTCGCCAGGTCCAGGCGCTGGCCATCGGCGACGAGCGCGTCGCGACAGCGTTCGTAGACAGCCAGGGCGCGGCCGTACCTGCCCTCGCTGAGGTGGGCGAGGACCAGCAGGCGCCACGCCCGTTGGCGCCAGGCCGCATGGTCGACGATGGTCGTCAACCGGGCCGTGGCCCCGTCCGAATGGCCCAGCCCGAGCTGGGCTGCGGCGGTGGCCTCGTCGACACCGAGGAGGACTTCGCTCAGGCGGGACGATTCCGCCTGAGCCGAGACGACATCGGACAGGTCCTGGTACGGCACACCCCGCCACCAGCTCAGCGCTCGGCCGCAGCGCCGGAGAGCCGGCGCCCAGGCCTCCCGGGCCAACAGAGCGAGGGCAGCAGCCGTGTCACGGCAGAGCTCGTCGGAATCGGTCGTCCACCCGATGCCGGTACCCCGGAGCCGAGCTCGGCCCGCGACGAGCTCGACTCGAAGCGGGAGCCGGCCGCCGATGAGCTCGTCGTCGAGCGCCGACAGCTCGTCGTAGCCGAAGAAGCTCGCGGTGCCCAGGAGATCCGCACCGTGCCCGCCGTGAAGCGCTATCCACGCCAACAGCCGGCCTCGTTCTACCTCGACGGGGTCGCGCCCGTCGACGAGGAGGCACGTTGGCCCGAGAACACCGACGACCACCACCTTCCTCACCCCAGTACGGTCGTCCAGCAGCCAGCGGGCCCGGCCGTCGATCCCCCACTTCCGCCGATTTCTTCACGGTCCCGGGCTGGAGGCCGGCTGCGCCCGACGCCGCGGTGCGATCGGTGCGGGTGCCACCTGGCGTTCGATCATGCCGACGCCCGCGTGTGCTCGCCGTGCACGAACCGGGCCAGGCAGGCGCAGCTCCGACGGGTGCCAGCGGTGCCGGCCGGCACCCCGTTGCGCATGCTGATAGCCGCCTGGGACGACGGGTTCGACGTGTTCGCCGAAGTGGCCGGGGGCAACGTGCGAGCCGCAGCCGCGCTCGCCTGCCATCTTCGCCTGGTACCGACCACATGGCGCCTCACCGACCGACAGCTGGCCAGCCTCGCCGTCGAACGGAGCACGCCGGCGACCGAGCTGGCCCGCCGATGGGGCGTGAGCCGCTGGACGATCACGGCCTGGCGCCGTCAGCTGGGGCTCGAACGCCGCCCCAAGTAGGCGCCGCCGGGCGGTGGATGTCTGGCGGACTGGCGCATCCAGGGGCGCCCGTGGGGCCTACTCCCCTCCCGCTATTCGTCGGAGGGGTGCCAGTGGGGGTCGAGCGACTTGCCGTGGCCTCGGGGGCAGTGGCCGTACTCGGTCGGCCAAGCGTTCCAATGGTCGTAGCAGTACGCCGCGTCGCAGTGCCCGCAGTAGCCGGCATCGTCGTAGAAGCCGGCGCGGTGGACCTTGTCGTAACTCAGCGGTGCCGAGAACGCTTGAGCCAGCCGCTCGGCCCGGTCGTCGTCGATCTCGTCGCCGTACCCGTTGCCCGAACCCACTCCCCGGAACACCAGCCACCAACGGGTCGACGCCCGCCGGCGGGCCCGCCGGCTGGCGGCGGGCGGCGGCCGGGCCCCGGCCGCCGGGACGGGGGGGGGGGGGGGCCGCGCGCTGTTGCCCGCGTCCGTGGCGC